>JAVERP010000081.1:0-10344 GCA_034007055.1 Sphaerochaeta sp. | reverse complement strand
TTTAACCACTCGGCTGAGAAATCCCAGTTCTCTTAAGGGGCTGGGATGAATCAGAGCTGATTTTGTATGTATGTTCGTATTACTCTTGTGGAAGCATCGCCTACAGAACAAGCAAAGTAACCCCCCAGACCAAAAAGTACGTTCATTCCAAACATGCTTTTCCTTTTTTGTCTCATGATACTTCCAAACTCGATGGGTTGTCAGAGTCTTCAGCCTTCGAATTGAGATGCTGACTTGGGGCTCATATGATATCAACATATGGATATGGTCTGTATCCGGCTCAAGAGCATCTATGCTTACATTCACCTTCCAAGGCAACGTTCGACAGTTCGGTTTTTATCCACTTGTCCAGGTTTCCTGTAAGGAAACTCTTCCTATACTTACAAACAAGGATGATATGCCTTCTAGAGAGAACTTGCAGGGTGATTTCGTAGTATGGAGATGAACACAGCAGTTGATCAAAGACGAGGTGTTGGACTCGTAGGTGAGAGATTGCAAGCTGCCTAAGGTCTTCTCTATGGGGACAGTGGTTTCAGAAAACTATAGAATGCACCAGTGGCCTTGATGGAGTACAGTCCATTCTTCACCTCCCAGGGTGTTGGACGGCGCTGCAAGGAGCAGATGCCACGGGTTGCGAGTCTTCTTCTGGTGAAAAGGCTGAACTTCTCTATAAACCAATCAGATTGATGGAATGTGCTCTGGATGGGATAGGGAAAGAGCTTGAGCATCTCGATGGTATAGCTACGGACTGACAGCCATCTATCCCCATTGTAGAAGAGGATCCAGAAGAAGGCGTTCATCAGGATATAGGCGATATCTTCATCAAAAGATTCCTCAAATATGCCCTCGATACAACCCGGGAGTCCATATTCTTGAATCTCTTTGTCTGATGACCCCCCTGTTATCGTGGAAAACAGCTCAAGGGTTTTTATTGTAGCAGAGAGTGCAAATATGGGTGAATCTTCAAGAGGGGAATCAAATGCGAACTTTGTGCTGGCAGAAGGAAGGGGGTAGTCCCATAGTTCAAGCTCCTTATCAGCAAGGGAAACTTCATACGAATGTCGGTCCAGCTCGAGTTGCTCCCTTGCCTTATTTATCATCTCCTTAGCACTGTCTACATCCTCTGCACTACAGTTCATTTGCTTGCAGAAAGCCTCCTTATCAAAAGGCTCCCCTGTATCTTGGCTCTGTTTATAGGCCAGGTTGAGGTGGATTGCCAAGATATAGGTAGGCACTGACCTCCTTGCCTGTGTGTCAGCTGTCCTGGATTTTTTCTTTGTTAGCGTTTTCTCTAGTGATGTGTCTTTGATCTCATGTTCTTCAAATAGTTCTTGCTGCATAGCTATCTCTCTTCTTGCTCCTTACTCCCATGATAGCCCATACGCAAGGCTAATTTCTACCAAGCAGTGATTAGACCCAACTCATCAATATGAGGAGCTTGAGCATCTCGATGGCACAACTACGAACTGACAGCCTCTTATCTCCATTGTAGAAGAGGATCCAGAGGGCTTTCATAAGGAGAAGGGAGATATCCTCATCAAAGGATTCCTCACATATGCCCTCTATACAGGCGGGTAGTCCATCTTCTTGTACCTCCTTGTCTGATGAACCCCCTGGTATCGTAGAAAACAGGTCAATAGTTTCTCTTGTAGCAAGGAGTGCAAATATGGGTTAAGGCTTCCAAGCCATAGGCAAGATTGTCCTGATGATTCCTCTGATGTATATGGGAAGATGGATGATTTTGATGTTTGTTTTCCATCTGGGTGAGAACTCCTCAGCGTGAAGGACATATTGCTGTTTTGTACATACGCTCTGGACTTGGTTGGGATAGGTGGTATGGATAAAGAAATAGCACATATGTGATTCCTTATGTTTTCTTTCTTTCGCTAGGCACCCTTGTCAGTACGCCACTACTGACCGCACCAGGGTGAAGAATGGCTCACTGCCCTTGATGGGATACATACCAGTAGCAACCTCAGCTGCCCTTGGCCTTGCCTTGAGGGAGCAGATGCCATGCGTAGCAAGTATCTTTCTGGTGAACATGCTGAACTCTTGGATGAAGTCTTCACCTTCTGGATAGGCCTTGATGATGGGGGTGGGGAAGAGCTTGAGCATCTCAATGGCATAGCTACGCATAGGAGCCCACTGCCTGCCCTTGTGCAGGAGTACCCAGAAGAAGGCGTTCATCAGGATATAGGGAAGATCCTCATCATCGGAAGGGAACTGTTGTACAAACAGATCCTCTATGAAGGCGGCAATACCGGTATCTTCTGCTGCATCGGTATAGGCTCCATTGGTAAGGATGGCAAACTCATCAAAGGCTTCCTTATCGTCATCGATCATAAATACTGCATTGTCGACTAGATGCAAGAAAAAGTTCATGCGGGTCTCAAGGGAGGGGTTGGGGCAGTCTTGAAACTCAATGGGCTTGTCTTCGTCCTTGACCTCATACGTCTTTATAAACTTACCCAGGATCTCGTGGACTGCGTCTTCTATCTCTTCTGTGCTCAGGCTGATATTTTCATCTGGTGGTACTTCACTGCCATAGTTTTTCCTGTAGCGCTGAAAATAGGTATCGATATCATCCTGAGTAGACGTAGCATCCTCTTTGGTAGTTTTACCTTCCTCTTGCCTATACTGCATGATGGCCTCGAACTGTTTCCAAGGAAGGGGGAAGTCACCCATGTTCAGTAGCTCAACAAGGGTAAGGAAGATGGAGACCTCAGGGTTTTCTGGAAGCTTGAGCTCAGGGTAGGCGCGGTTGAGAGCCGTGGAGAAGATCTTGTAGGAAACCTCCGAGTTGGTGACCAAGCCCATTGCACCTGTGCTCGTCTGCCGTACCAGGGTCCCTCCCATCATCGGTAGCTCTGAGGGGAGTATTTCAGCGTTGGGGATGGTCATCATGCTGGCAGTAGTGTCATTGAAGAAGAACTTCTGCTGTTCACCCAAGGTGATGGTCACCCATGCACCTGCAAGCTTCGATACGTCGAACTCCTTTAGGGTGAATGGTTGCCACGTCTTTCTCAGTTCGTACTGCTTATGCATTGGAACCTTTTGCGATGAGAGAAGATCAAGCTTGATGAAGCGGACATAGTGGTTGTTGATGACACTCCCCAGATCTGCATCAGGGTCGAACATCGAGCAGTAGAAGCGGAGGTCTCTGCCGTCAAGGGGGTAGTACCTGATCATCCCAGCTGTCTGCAGGCACTTTCCATTGGGGAGCAGGAGACAGAGATAGTGCTTGTCCCTTGTCATGCTTGTCTGTTGCAAGTCACAAAGGGCTGTGGAGTACACCAGGTGCTTATCCCTGCTTGAGAGGTCAACTACAGTCAGAAATCCCTTTTCCTCCATTATCTGCTCGATGGCAAAGAAGCACCAGAAGCCGGGGTGTTCGCCCCAGTATGCAAGGGTCTCCCGTGCGGAGCTGGTCAAGAAAGACCCTTGCTGGGCAAGCATCTTCTTGATGGCCGCCCCATCGGTAAGCACCTGGGCATAGAGGTAGGTTGCTGCACTGAAGCGTCCATACCCCTCAGGGATACCTACTTCCGTATCGAGGGCATTGAGGCTCTGTACGACCTTTTTGACCTTGGTAGTGTTTTTCTTCCAATCCAGTATCAATGGCTCAATGCAAGCAAAGTTTCTATTGGTCTGGGTACAGAGGCTCTTGATGGTTTCGTAGTTGTTCATAGGCATATTGTACAGGAACTGGGAGAAAAGGGAATCGTAAAATCATTGGCTATCGGATTTTCACCAATAAAGCCGAGGGCTGGCGCTAAGTATTTGCTAGTTTTCGAATGGATTCTCTATCCAGCGCGTTAAGGGTGTGTTTCTGATGCCTGCTCGAATCTACTCCTTAACAGGCTTTGCTGTCTTAAGCAAACCATCATGGTGAACAGTGCATCAATACCTTCTTTTTCCTCATCACTCATAGCTTCGCTACGAAGAGCGGCAAAGGATTGTGCACATTCTTTTTCCACAAACATTTCTGTGATCTCAAATCCAAGGACTTCCGCCAGGGCTTCAAGCTGCAAGACCGATGGGATACAGTCTTCTCGCTCAATGCGCCCAATCATGATGGGGTGAAGACCGGTGAGTTCTCCAAGTTTCGCTTGGGTAAGTTTCTTTTGATTTCGCAGTTCAGATACCGTTTTCGATAGCTTTGCTGCAGATAGGATTTTTATCAACGGGCTTCCTTTTCAGTCATTATACTCTGTTTTCATAAAATGTACCTTATTGCTAGAAACTGAATGATACCCTTCAATAATGTGATCAACGATTACATTTCTGAGCATTACATGGTGGATGTAAAGGGGAAGGGTTACTCTAAGCTTCTATCGGAGCCCTCTTGGCTGGTGCTGCTCTCAATAGACCTGATACTCACCTGGCCTTATCAGGCTATAGAACGCATCTGTCCCCTTGATAGTATAGGTACCCTTTACAACTTCTTCTGAAGTAGGTCTCTTTGCCAGGGAGCAGATACCCCGGGTGCAGAGGATTCTCTTGATAAAGGAGGTGAAATCTTGGAGAAAGGCTTCTCCTTCAGCGTAGATGTCTGTCAGGGGGTAGGGTAGCATCTTCAGTATCTCGATAGCGTAGCTACGAGCTGGGATCCAACTTCTTCCCTTGTGGTAGAGGATCCAGATGAAGGCATGCATCAGGGGCATACGTATCTCTTCAGGGAATTTGTCCTCAAACAGGGAGGTAATGAACAAAGCCAACCCATCTTCTTCAATTACCTCAGCATAGGAGTCATTGGTTAGAGTGTTGAACAATTCTCTGCTGTTGCTGTCATCCATCACCTCAAAGACTGTTGAGTCGTCTAGAGGGGCGTCAAAAAGATCTTGGATCTGTTTGGGTGGCTTCGGCCAATCAAACAGTTCAAAGATCTTGTCCTCTGGCTCGACTGTATACACAGCAATATTCTCTTCTGGCTGTGCATCCATGCTCGAAAAACCATCCTGGATTTCGACAGCCTTGTTGCTACTGAGCATATCTACAAATCCTTGCTCATCTTCAGGAGGGCTGTTTAGCCCTGATATCTTTTGCCTTGTAGCATCGTCCATGGCGTCTATGAGGGCAGTGAACTGGTTCCAGGGTAGGGGGAAATTACCTTCTGCCAGGAGCAGGCTAAATCTTGGTGAGATTGCAACCAGAGGTTGCTTCGGTAGGACTAGCTCTGGATAGGAGCGCATAAGCAGGGCGGAGAACAAGGTGTAGGAAGTTTCAGATGAAGTAAAGAGACCCATCTCCCCGCTTCTGTTGTCCCGCACCAACTCTATTTTCAGAAAGTCACACTCGGTTTTGAAAATATGGGAGTTGGGCAGGCTTGCATAGCTTGCAGCAACACTAGCGAACCTGAATATCTGTTGCTTGCCTAGTTCTCGTGAATCCCAGGTGCCTTCCAGATCTGAGATGTTGAAGTTCTTGAGCTTGAAAGGTTGCCAGATCTGCTTCACTCCAACGCCCTCACCAAAAAATTGACGCGTGTTGTTGAGGGTCTCCAGTTCGGTCAACTTGATAAAATGCTTGTTGATGGCAGATCCCAGATCAAGGCCACGGGAGAACAGTGAAAAGAAGAACTGTAGCTCAGAGGCTGAAAAGGAGAAGAACTTGGGAAAGCCAATAGTTTGCAAGCACGAACCATTGGGTAGCATGAGGCTGAGGAAGTGCTTGTCCTTCGCAACCGACTTTGTCTGCAAAAACGTGATGGGTGTGGAGTACATAAGGTGGGTATCCCCAGTCACCAGGTCTTCAATGATGAAGAAGTCATCCCCCAGGGTCTCCTTGATGGTATAGTAGCACCAAAATCCGGGGTTACGCATCCAGAATGCCAAGGATTTTCGTGCCTCGCTTGGCATAAAGCCCTCAGTCTCCTTGCGTATCTTCTTGATAGTCTTGGGATCGGTAAGCAACTGGCCATCGGTGTATAGTGCTGCTTGGTCTGTCCAGTAATCCTCGGGCATATCGGTTAGAATGGATTTGGAAAAGATTTCATTTACTGTCCTGATGATAGTGGTTTTGTCTTCAATCCAGTCGAAGATGTACTCATTGTAGCTATAATAGGCTTGGTTAAACAGGTCACAGGTTTCCTTGATCTCTTTGAGGTTATACATGCTCTCCATTGTACAGTACCTGGTGCAAAAGGGAACAGGAATAAAGAACAACCAGAGATAGAATATACAGGTGAAGATACAGGCAGCTGCCCTGCAAGCCTTCTGCCAAAGCATTAAGACACGATCAAAGGTCAGTACATCCTGCATCAGCTCTATTCAGCATAGAGCTGGTGCTGGATGAACTAGCATGGAGAAACTACTCTGCCCCTTCTTCTTGAAACCCAGTGCCTATGCTAGAATACTGGCACTTGGAGGCCTTATGAACCTTGATAACTTTGAAGACGATATTGATTCGTCAGTAATACTCAGCAGAGGACTCGCCTATTACCGGGAAAAGAGTGTTCTTTCCTTGCAGATGATAGAGCCTAACCACTATAAGGCTAAGGTTGCTGGAACACGCCTGTATGAAGTGACAGCCACCCTTGATGACAGGGAGGTCGAGGAGATCTCCTGTACCTGTCCCTATGACTGGGGGGAGTACTGCAAGCATGAGGTTGCCTTCCTATATGCTTTGCGCCATCACCTGGACACAGCACCACAGGAAATAGTGACGAGGCCAACAGATGTCTATCTTACCTCTCTGTTGGAGAAGAAAAGCAAGAAGGAGTTGCTCTCCTTCTTGCTTGACTATGCCAAGAAGAGTCCTGAATTGGCTTCTGCCCTGGTTGTGGCCTTCCCCTCCCCTGATAGGGAGGAAAGCCTGAAAGATCAGAGTGTGCAAGGTAGGAAAGCCGATGATGATGGCTTGGAAATCCTGTCGGATGAGGTCGCCCTCAAGGACCTAGCCATCCAATTCAGCCGTGCTTGTGATAACGGCATTGAGCGCATGCCAAATGAAGATGACATCTATGGATGGGATGAATATGAAGATGAGGATCTAGATGAGGATTGGCAGTTCTCCTCAACCTTCAAGAAAGAGATTGAGGAGCTGCTTGGCATGGCACGCAGTGCCGTCAAGGAAGGAAATGTCCACTATGGAGGCTCCATAGCCTCCATAGTGGTCCACGAGCTCAGTTGCCTCGACTATGAGTGCGAGTACCTGCTCTCTGAGATCAAAAAGGTCATAGAGCAGGTAGGATCCCTGTTTGATGACATAACACCCAGCCCTGATGATGCCTCGTGGTTGTTCGCTCAGTTTTTCTCAGATGTAATGGGCTATAACGATGTTGTGGAAGAAGCATTGCTCAACCTCTGCTTTCAGGTAGCAGAGACAGAGGTCGACCAGGAGGTTTTGAGAAAATACCTGGTTGACCTTGCCTCTGATGAATCACAGCCCGAAGGGTCGGCAAACCATACAATCCTTACCAGCCTGGAGCTTCAGCACAGCCTTTTGGTCAAGCAGGGGCGAGTTGATGAGGCCAAGGCTTTTGCCTTGGACTACCTTGCCTATGAAGACATGCGCCTGATCGCCTTTGAGTCTGCCGTTGAGGCAAAGGAGTATGCCTTTGCTGAGAAGCTTGCACAGGAGAAGGAGGCTTCACGCTATGGCTGCCGTGGTTTCATTGACTGGAGCATCCTCCTGTTCAAGGTATACCAGGAGAGTGGGGACAAGGCCAAGATGCGAAGCATGGCCAGGGATTTTCTCCTCCATGGCAAGATCGCCTACTACCCCATCCTGAAGCAGAGCTATGAGCCTGCTGAATGGGAAGCCGTCCTGTCTGGTCTGCTTGATGAACTGCAAGTTCGTGATGAGGGGAGGATGTATGCGTGGAATAGCGATAAGGTCTACCCTGAAGTGCTGAAGGCTGAGGGTAAGCTTGAGCGGCTGCTCGCCTACGTCAAGAGGCAGCCCTATCTGGTACGAACCTACCAGGATGTCCTGCTTCCTCACTACATGGAGGAGGTCTTTGCCCTATACAGGACGATCATACTGGCCAAGGGTGAAACTGTTGCCAATCGCAACGAGTACCAGGTCCTTGCCTCCTTGCTTGAGGAGTTCGCTCTCATCGGAGGGGAGGCTGTTGCCAAGGCGTGTGTGCAGGAGCTTGCTCCAAGGTATATGAAAAGGCCAGCCATGAAGGATGAGTTGCGTAAGGTAGGACTGTTGTAAGGTGCGAGCATCTGCTTGAGCCAATAAGATTCAGCCAACCATACCCACCAATCAGTCCATGACCCCTTCCACAAGGCTGTAGAAGGCTTCACTGCCCTTGATGAGGAAGGTGCCCTGGGTTACCTCTTCGGTAAGGGGCATGGTCTGTAGGGTGCAGATCCCTCGGGTAGGGAGATATTTCTTGGTAAAGAGGCTGACATCTGCAATAAAGGCCTCAGGATCGTCGTACTTCTGCAGGATGAGACCTGGCATCAGCTTGAGCATCTCGATGGCGTAGCTGCGCACAGGCAGCCAATCCTTGCCCCTGTGGAAGAGGAGCCAGAAGAAGTTGTTTGCAACTATGTATGCGAATCTCTTTACGCTAAAGAATTCAATGAAGGCCCCCTCTATGAAACCCAGTAACCCCACTGAAAAGTACTCGTCCTTGTATTTTCCTTCTGTGAGGGCATTGAACGCATCCAAGGTATTCGGGCCTTGATCGAATTGGAAGAGTTCCGAGTCTACAAGGCTTTGGGAGAAGAACCACTGTGAGGGTCTATGGGCTAGAGGCAAACCCTCCAGTTCAAACTCCTTATCAACAGGGGGGACGGTGTAGTAATCCCGTTCAAGGACAAACCTAGCCACATTCTCGGGCAAGGCTCCTGTTCGGAGGCAGAACTCCTCCTGGTCGAAGGGTATGCCATTGTTTCTGGACTGGAGGTACTCTGTTTCCAGTTTGTTCTGGATCTCGTCTTCCTTTTCAAACTCAGCCATCCACTCATCAACGACCGAACCATTCTTGATGTATTGCATGGGTTGTGTATCCGGGAGGGTTTTGTATGCCTCTTCCTCCTCTAATTGCCACACAACATCTTCATCCTCGTCCTCATCATCATCACCGAATAAATCTTCTATCATGGAATCGGTGAGGGCGAGGATGACCTCCTTGAAGGGTGACCAGGGAACTTCAAATTCCATGTTCATCAACAGCATGGCAAGGGGAAAGGATATGGTGTAAGAGGGTATTCGAGGAAGCTTCAGGTTTGGGTATGAGTGGCTGAGCAAACAAGAAAAGAACTGGTAGGCCTTATCTGTCCATGTCGTCAGCCACATCTCCCCTGTGCTTGTATCCCGTATCACCTGTGCATCCATCACATAAGCATCAGAGAATAGCAGCTTTCCATTGGGCAGGCTTCTCATCCCTTCGTCAGGGTCCAGGAAGTTGTATTTGATCTGGTCCTCCACCTCAACCCTCTCCCACTCGCCTCCCAGCTCCGTAATGTCAAACTCCTCCAAGGTGAAGGGTTGCCATATTCGCAGGATCTCTTGGTTCTTCCCGTCATACTGTTTTGTTAGGGGGGAGATGACATCGAGTCTGAAGAACTCGATGTAGTTGTTGCTGATGATGGACCCAAGGGTTGCTCCATCAAGGGCATCTGTGTCGGTATCGTCAAACAAGCTGCTGTAGAAGCGCAAATCAGAAACAGGGAGGGAGTAGAACCGGAGTCTTCCTGCAGTGTGCAGGCACTCTCCGTTGGAATAGGCCAAGGTCAAGAAGTTCTTGTCTTTGGTGTGATTTTCCGATAGTAAAGCTGACAGTCTTGGGGAGTACAGCAGGTGCTTCTCTTTAGTCAACAGATCCATGATGGTGAAGAAGTCATCTTCATGGGTCTCTACAACTGAGAAGTAGCTCCAGTAGGCGGGGTGCTCGATCATGGTGGAGAGCACCTGCTTTGATCCTGGTTGCAAGGCTTCTTCATGTTTGTTCATTAGGCGCTTAAGAGCCTTGGCATCAGTGAGGATATGGCTTAACAGATAGGTCAATGCACTGTCAGCAAAAGGCTCAGGGGATGGGGATGCTTCCCCCTGGGCTAGTATTGCCTTGTAGGTCTTCTTGAAAGATCTGTTGTCCTTCATAGCCTCATCAATGAGCTGTTCAATATCCCTATACCCCTGTTCAAAGGCTTTGCTGTGCTGCGTCAAGTGTTTGTTGGTTTCCATACCCACCATACTACAGGAGGGAGGCAAAAAGGGAAACCAGAAAATATAAAGAGACGTGAAAAGCTAAGCTATAGGTCCCTGTGACTTATTCTAATTACAGGGCATTTTCTCATGTATAATCTCCAATAAATTCATATGTTCTTAAAAAATAACTTGTGAGGTGATATGGTTTGTGCTATTATGTAGTTAGAAAATACTTCT
>JAVERP010000026.1:0-56947 GCA_034007055.1 Sphaerochaeta sp. | reverse complement strand
CGGTTCTTCGGCACCTGAAATGCACCCAATACCGCATTTTTAGGAAGAGTGGGAGCTTTGATTTCCCCATAGCAGCTAGGATTAGTTCAATCGCATTATTTCAAAAATTCTGTAATAAGGCTCGAACTCGCACGTGTGGGATTGAGCCTCAAGTCTGTGCATTTAACGAATTTTGGAAATGAATGCTAAGAATAGTGGATAATGTAAGGATGATTCTTCGAGGGAAAAACCTTTCTCAGAAAGATCTTGCCAGAAAAATTTCCATGACCGAAGCAACCATGAGCAAGACTCTCCATAAATCCAGAGCAATTTCAATCGATGAAGTAGATAAGATTGCCAAAGTTCTCGAAATACCTGTTCACAAGCTATACAATCCTATTCCTCTTGGATGTCAAGAAGCCCTGTCCCTTTTGGGACAAGTGAATACAAGGGAAGCGGAAGAAACAATCCAAAAGCTATCGATACTCGCACAGAGAATTTTGTTCTATAAGAACCTCCGGGCCATCACCGAAAAACTTGTGGGGGTTGGTGAATAACTATGGAAGCAGAAACCTTATTGAAAAACTGCCTATATTCTTCAGACCGAAAGAAGTTTGATTCAATTGAAAGAATGGCAAAGCAATTTTCCAGTACCTATGTAGGAGAATTCCGTCTGATACATGAACATATTTTTGATGTCATTCGCAATTATGCGAGAATCAATATGTTGGATTTGGACGTAATCCGATTCCCTTCTGAGGATCCTCATGTATGGGGATGTTTTTTTTCCGCCTCTAACCATGATTTTCTCTTTATCAACACAACAAATTCCTTGGAAAAACAAAACTTCGCAGCAGCACATGAACTGTATCATGTGTTGATGAACGAAAAGAAATATACAAAGAAGGTCTTTTCTGATGTTGTCATCGGCAATGGAGATAGCATTGATGAAGATATTGAAGGCAATGCTTTTGCAGCCTTGCTTCTTGTCCCTTCAAAAGCATTGGAAGACTGTCTGGATATTCTTCTTGCTGGCAAAATAATCTCCTGCAAAACCATACAACTGCTCAATGAATATTTCATTGTACCCATAAAAACCTTGGCTATGCGTATCTATGAAATTGGACGAATCGATAGGAACGCCTTACTTGCTCTGCTTACGACCCTTACTAAAAGCAAAGGTATTGCAATTGCAGAAAATGTCATGGAATTTGGTAGCCTACTGGAAAATATGCAGTATGCAAAAGATTTAGAACTTCTAGATGACGAGGATATTGTTGCTGATGAAGCTTTCTTTGAGTCATTGAAACCATGAAAGAAATTGAGTTAGCGGGGTAATGTGTAGAGACTTTTTCTCTTGAGAAGTTTATGTATGAGTGATAGTATTTGTTTTTGAAGCGCTTAACTGGCTAATATTGAAAGATGTAGTAAGCAAAGGAAGAGTACAAGTAATGGGAATCAATCTGATTGATGTCGCCAATTATTGCAACGTGTCATCAGCCACGGTATCGATGGTTGTAAATGGAAAAACTGAAAGGATTTCTGATGCTACCACCCAGAAAGTTCTAGAAGCTGTCAAAGTGTTGGGGTATGTGCCTAATATGGCTGCCCGCAGTATGATGACAAGGCAGACGAAAACCATTGGTCTCATCATTCCAGATATCAGTGACTATTTTTTCAGTGAACTCGCTAAAGGAATTGGCGATGAAGCTGACCGCATGAACTATGACCTGATCCTTGGTAATACCAATGGAAGCCTTGCTAAGGAGCAGGAATACATACGGGTATTCCAAGGACGTCTGGTGGATGGGATTATTTTCTCCCCCCTGAATACAGGAGAAGAAAATGATCAGTTTGCAGTCCTGCAAGCAAAAAAATATCCATTTGTGACCATCGAAAGATATCTTGCAGAACTTGAGGTACCTAGTGTTATCATGAACAACTTCCAAGGCGCTTTCGACTTGGCAACTCATATGACAAGCCTTGGTCATCGCCATATTGCATTCATCACCGGTCCCATGGCGGCAGAAAGCTCAAAACAGCGTCTTGCTGGGTATAAGAGCGCACTCAGCAACGTACATATCCCCTATGATCCTTCTCTTGTCTTTGAGGGAAACTTCTTTTATGAAAGTGGGGTTAAGGCGGGTGAAGACTTTTTTTCATTGGGTAGAACTGATGTTACAGCAGTCTTGGCAAGTAACAATACCATGGCCCTAGGGTTCTATGAAGTAGCAGAGTCGCGTGGATATTCCATTCCAAAAGATCTCTCTTTAGCCGGTATCGGAGGAGCAAGGTTTTGTCCGGTTCTCAGGCCAAAGATTACTACAATTGATATGCCTATATATGAAATAGGCAAATCAGCGGCCCAGATGCTTTTCAAGCTGATCAAAGGTAAACCGCTAAAAGAAAAGAAAAAGGTATTTGACTTGAAATTGTTGGAGCAAGGATCTGTTGCTCAGATATAGCAAGCTTTAGCACTTATGCATCACTATGTTTAAAATAGACTTGAGGCTCAAATCCCACTGTGTGGGTTTGAGCCTTGTATGATCCGGAATATCTTACCTGCTATGTTAGAACTAATCCCTAATCAATAGGGATACTAGAGGAAGTCATAACCCCATATTTCCGACACCTGTTTTTTGGGGTTTTAGAGCTGATAAGTCACTTTGTTGTTTCTCGATCAGCCATGATTATTTCTCTCATAGCAGTTTCAAAAGCTTTAAAAACTAGCGAAATGATAGGGTTTAATTCATTAAATATTAAAGTTGACAAATGAAATATACGATGTTAAGGTTGATTTGTTGAAGCGCTTAACCTGTTTTTAATCTAAACCATCTGGGTGAGCCTACTACACTATTATTTGACGTTAAAAGGGGAGTTTGATGGGTATTATGAAAACAGGTGGGTCTTATAAGAAAGGCTCAGAATATTTTTCAAATCTCATGAAGAAACAAGAATTTATTGTTTTTATCGTTCTTGTTGTCTTGTTTGTCAGTATGAGTATAGCAAGTCCATATTTCTTAAAACCTCAAAACATTTTTAACATTTTAAGAAACATGTCTACAATTGGAGTAGTCGGAATAGGTGTAACGATGATAATCGTTACAGCTGGTATTGATCTCTCTTTGGGATCGATTGTTGCAGTTACTGCGATTGTCACAGCGAGAATGCTTTGGATTGGTATGAACCCTGTTTTAGCCATTCTGATAGGCTTCTTGTTAGGAACCGGTTTAGGCTTCATCAATGGCGTTTTGATAGCAAAGTTTAAAATCCCTCCTTTCATTGCAACCTTAGGGATGATGAATGTTGCAAGAGGCCTGACGTATTTCTTTGCAACAGGAGTTAAGGGAGCTGTAGCTTGTAATATTGAGATTAAAAACTCCTTTATCCAAGCGATTGGTGGCGGCTATATAGGTCCTGTTCCCCTTCCCGTAATTGAAATGATAGTGCTTGTCATTATCTTCCAATGGTTTTTAAACCATACCACACTAGGGCGACAAATATATGCCTTAGGATCAAACAGGGAAGCTGCCAGACTGTCTGGGGTAAACATCAAGTTCGTTGAAATCTTTGTGTACACACTTACGGGTGCCTTATGCTCATTAGCTGGCCTTATGTATGCTGGCTTGCTCTCAACAGCAGCTACTAATGCTGGTGTTGGAATGGAAATGGATGTTATCGCGGCCGTTGCAATTGGTGGTGCATCATTAGCCGGCGGTAAGGGCTCTATTGTTGGGGCGATTATTGGTGCTGCCATTATGGCGATCATAAAAAATGCATTTGTATTGTTGCATCTGCCCACATTTGTCCAAACAATGACACTTGGTGTCGTGGTTGTACTTGCTGTTGCTGCAGATAGCTTTAGGAATAAGAATTAGTCATTTCTCAGAAATGCTAAAATAAAGGAGAAACGGAAATGAAAAAAAGAGTATTGTCTATTGTTCTGATGATGATCGTGAGCTTGGCTCTCTTTGCACAAGGTGCATCAGAACCAGCAGCAGCTAAAAAAGTGTTAGCCCCAAGGCCTGCTTTTGATAGTGAAGTGTTGGCCCCTAGTGATGAAGGTCTTGTAACCCCAGTTAAGAATGTATCAGGCAAAAAATACAAAATTGCTATTATTGGCCTTGAAAACAATCCATTCTGGGTTGATGTAAAAGCCGGTGCTATGGATGCAATCAAAGAATTGGCTGCAGTTGGTGTAACAGCAGAATGGCTCCTACCTCCAGGAGACTCACATAACTCAAACGTTTTTGGTACTGCAATTGAAAGCTGCGTTATCCAGGAATATGATGCAATTGCAACAATCGCTGGTGACAGTGGTGTAGTTCCCTTTATCAACAAGGCTGTAGAAGCAGGGATCCCTGTAGCTACGTTTAACTCAGAGACTGGTACTGTCAACAAAAGACTGTTCTTCGTTGGTGCCGATCTATACCAGCAGGGTGTTTCTGCTGCCAAGTACATGAACCAAGAATTAAACGGAAAAGGAAACGTATGTATCATTACCGGTTTCTTCTCTGTAGAAGCTCATGAATTGAGAAGAAAAGGTTTCCTAGACGAAATTGCTAAAATAGCTCCTGGTATCAAGATCCTTGATCAGGTAGAAAATACTGATAAGGGTGATATCGCATATAGCCAGACAAACGACTTTATGTCAGCTCATCCCAATTTGAATGCAGTTCTTGTTTGTGCAGGTGGTGCTTTTGGTGCTGGTAAGGCTATTGAAGATGCAGGCAAAGCTGGAAAGATCAAGCTGATCAACTATGACTTTGTTTCTGAGACCATGGCTCAGATCGTCAGTGGTGCTTGTTCTGGAACAATTGGTCAGAACCCTTATGCTCAAGGTCATGACCCCGCAATTAGACTGTATAACTACCTTGAAGCAGATGTAGTACCTGTAGCTGGTAGATTGTTGACCAGAAGTGATTATGTCACCAAAGCTAATATGGCAGAATTCGGTTTCTAAGAAACCTTCTTCGTAACATTATATTTACTGAGAGAAAGAATTTCTCTCAGTAAATGTGTAGAACAATCACAAGGAAAGAGTAATGGAAACTGAGTATTTACTAGAAGCTAAAGGGATTAAAAAGAACTTTGGAGGCGTGGTTGCTTTACAGGATGTTAAGATTAAAGTAAAGAAGGGCGAAGTTTTAGCTCTTGTCGGTGAAAATGGTGCCGGTAAATCCACCATGATGAATGTGATAGGCGGGGTCTTCCCAAGCGATGGTGGCTCTATCATATTTGAAGGTCAAGAAGTTTCATTTAAGAATCCTTTGGAGGCTATAGAAAAGGGCATCGCCATTATTCACCAGGAATTATCCATGATGCCAGACCTCAATGTCATTGAAAATATCTACATGGGACGATTGAAAACTAGATATGGCAGAATTCTTTGGAAGGAAATGGCTGAACTGACCAATCAGCAGCTAGCTAAACTTGAACTGGATATCAGTCCCTATGAAAGAATAGAAAACCTCCTTTCAAGCCAAAGGCAGATGATTGAAATTGCAAAAGCCATTTCAACCAATGCCAAACTGATAATTATGGATGAACCCAACTCTTCCTTAACGGAAGGGGAGAGTGAAAAACTCTTTGCAATTATAGAAAAGCTGAAATCTGAAGGCATTGCCATCATCTATGTTTCCCATAAACTAGAAGAAGTCCTTAGGATATCTGACTATATTACCGTCTTTAGAGATGGAAAATATATCAATACCGTAAAAAAAACTGATACCTCCATCAAGGAAATCATTTCAATGATGGTAGGACGTGATGTCCTCATAGCAAAATACGAAAGACATCCTATTGGAGAAAAGCTCCTAGAAGTGTCCAATCTAACAGGAAAGGGTTTCAGGGATATTAGTTTTAGCTTGCACAAAGGTGAAATCCTTGGCTTTTCAGGCTTGGTAGGCTCTGGTCGATCTGAAGTTTGTAGGGCAATATTCGGTGTTGATCCCTTTGAGTCTGGTGAGATAAAGCATAATGGCAAATCCATTAGGTTCAAAAGCTCAAAAGAAGCGATTGAAAATGGCTTTGCGATGCTGGCAGAAGATAGAAAGACCCAATCCATTTTTCCAGGGCTGCCTATTTGGTTTAATACGTGTAGTAGCGAAATACCCTATAGCTGCTCGAGCAAAGGAATCATCAATTACAAAAGGGTGTACGAGATTTTCGAAGAGTTCACAACCAAATTCCAAATCAAATATGCGCGAAAAGAGAACCCTATAAGCTCGCTGTCAGGGGGCAACCAGCAGAAAGTCATACTTGCAAGATGGTTAGCTATCAGGCCTCAAGTTCTGATACTTGACGAGCCAACACATGGTGTTGATGTAGGCGCTAAAGAGGATATCTATACATTTATCAATCAGCTTTCAAAAGAAGGAATCAGTATTATTTTCATCTCTTCTGAACTTCAAGAGATCTTGGCCTTATGCCATAGAGTCGTAGTGATGCATGAAAGTATAAAAACCGGAGAACTTGACCATACAGAATTTACTGAAGAAAAAATCATGACGCTGGCAACAGGGTTTGTAGAATAAGATATATAGTGCACATACAAGCTAGGTGGATAGCTATGGTAATTGAAAAAGCCATAGAGCACACATGAGAAAGTAGGTGTGAAATGTATGGTGCAGGAGTCTCCTGATCTCACAGGGCATGAAATTATAAAACTTGTTGCTTGAGCCTGCTATACTGATTATTACAATACTAAACGGAGAGACCAATATGAATAACCTTTCAAAGAATCGCATGCTTGATGCAATAAACCATAAGCAACCAGACAAGATACCTCTTGATCTAGGCGGCACTGCTGTAACGGGAATACATATCAAGGCAGTCGAGGCCCTTAGAGAGCATTATGGACTGGAGCAGAAACCTGTCAAGCTTTATGAGCCCTACCAATGTTTAGGCCTCATCGAGGATGATCTTGCACAATGTCTTGGCACTGATGTGGTAAGCACCGGAACACCACTCAATTGGTTTGGTATTGAGAACAAGGATTGGAAGCCCTGGAGAACTCCCTGGGAGCAGGATGTCCTGATACCCCGTGAGTTTAATCTCACCTATGGGGAAGACGGTACGGTATATGCCTACGCCCAAGGGGATACCTTTTTTCCTCCCAGTGGGAAAATGCCGGCATCAGGGTATTTCTTCGATGCAATAATGCGGCAAGACCCACTTCCTGAAGATGACGATGACCTGAAATTAGAAGACAACACTGAGGAGTTCTCCCTCTTTACGGAAGAAACCCTCAAGATAATCACAAAAGATGTAAACCATGCACGTGCAACCGGTAAAGGTGTTGTGGCGTCTTTCGGCGGAAGCGGGTTGGGTGACATCGCAATGGTTCCTGCAATGAATATGAAACACCCAAAAGGTATCAGGGATATTACCGAGTGGTATATGTCGACTGTCCTTCGCGAAGATTTGCTTCACTCCATTTTCTCTTACCAGATAGATCTTACCATCGAAAACCTCTCTCGGATCAATGCCCTTTGTGGCAATGATATAGATGTAATCTTTACATGTGGTACGGATTTTGGCACGCAGACCAGTACGTTTTGTTCCATTGATAAGTTCAGGAGTCTGTATGCTCCGCATTATACTCGTTTGAACACATGGATCCATGCAAATACCAATTGGAAGATATTCAAGCATAGTTGTGGCTCAGTACCTGGCTTCATCCCTGATTTTATCAAATGTGGTTTTGATGTACTCAATCCAGTCCAATGCTCTGCTACGGGAATGGATCCGAAATGGTTAAAAAATGAGTTTGGTAAGGATCTGGTCTTTTGGGGCGGTGGTGTAGATACCCAAAACACCCTGCCGTTCGGGACTCCCAAGGCGGTAAGAGAAGAAGTATTGGAAAGATGTGAGATATTTGGGAAGGATGGTGGTTTTGTGTTCAATGCGATACATAACATCCAATCCACTACCCCAATTGAAAATATCGTTGCGATGCTTGATGCAGTGCACGAATTCAATGGAGAATAGATGCTGCTGAAGTATGTGATGATGTAACAAAATTACCAATCCTATTTAAGAAGGGTATGGCTTGATTAGATTCTGATACAATGCTTTTAAGACCTGAGGCTAAATCCTAGCCCCTAGGTCTTTTGTGTTTCTTTAGGAGACCTGTATCTATAAAGCTAAAAAACATTGTTCATTGGTCTCAGCATAGTGGGTAAGGCATAGGGCTCTATTCAAAGAGTTTTATAAAAAAATAATGGGGATAAAATAAGTTTGACAGATACCTATTCGTGTAGTAACATAGTTAATGAGAACGTTCTCATCTAAAAGGATTGCTGTATGGGTTCAACAATTATTGATGTAGCGAGAATATGCGGATATTCAAAAACCACTGTTTCAAGAGCTTTCGCTTCCCCAGAGATGGTCTCTGAAAAGGCGAGGGACATCATATATTCTGCTGCCAAACAAGTAAATTACACCCCCGATGCTATTGCAAGGGCGATGGTAAGAAAAAAGACTAATAATATTGGATTTATTGTCAATGACCAACAATATCCAGTAGTGCTGAACCCATTCTATTCACCTGTATTTGAAGGGGTCTTGCAAGTCGGTAGGGAAAGGGGATATTCGGTATTCATCGCTTCTGAAAAGGATATAAAATTACCAACTGGACAGATATATGTAAAGAAGCAGATGGATGGGGTAATTATTTGCGGACAAACAGAAGAAAGAATAATTGAAGGTTTTAGGTCGCAAAATATTCCTGTTGTCCTTTTGAACAATGTATTTGATCTAGAAAATTTGGTATGTGTAACAGTGGATCATTATGGTGGTACGATTAAGGCAATTGAGCATCTGATAGCTAAAGGGAAAAGAGATATTGCTATTGTTTCAGGTCATTTTTCTCCGTATGTATTTAATGAGAGGTTTAGAGGGTATACAGATACCCTGGAGAAACATGGGATCACCCTTGAAAAAGAGTATATGAAAATTGTTGAACCGATCTTGGTTCAGGCGATGGACTGTGCAAAAGAACTTCTTGCGTTGGAACATCGCCCTACGGCTATTTTTGCAACGAATGATATTATTGCAATTGGTGCAATAAAAGTGGCCTTGCGATCGAAGGTATCAATACCAGACGAGATTTCAATAGTAGGGTTTGATGATAGTGATTACAGCGAGATTATTGAACCCGAACTTACCACGGTAAGAATTGATAAACAAGAGATGGGGAAGATAGCTGCAGGAAAACTGATCGATATACTCGAAGGGGTACAAGTTGAAAAACAGATTATTGTGTGCAAAACACATTTGATAGAAAGAGAGACTACGTAGGAAATATGATGGAAATAATATTTATAAACGTCGGATATGGCGATGCCATTCTCGTCAAGCATAACTCACAGTATGGATTGATCGACGGGGGAAGCAGTATTCAAGAGGAGTTTCAGGGCAATAGAATATCCCTGAAAGACTACTTGAAGAAAGAGAACATTACGAAACTCGAGTTTGTCATCATTACGCATATACACGAGGATCATGTGTGTGGAATATCTGAAATATTGGATTTTGTTACGATTAAAACCTTGTATTTGCCGTATATTCCACGCATCTTGGATCAAGAAGATATAAATATCGGAAACGATTTTCGCTTTAGCCTCCTAGGATATATACAGGCCTTGAATGCATATAAAAATCTTATCACATATGCTAAAAGAAATAATATAGCGTGTTTCAATGTAGTTGAATTGGGTGTATTCCATCCACTTGGACCTGATTTGGAGATTACAGTTCTGGAGCCATCTCATGACCATGCTGAAAGATATGCAAGAAGGATAGAATCTGCATGTGCTGAAACCAATACGTTGGTGAAGATAAAGCAATTGGAAGCCCTAGAGAGAGATTCAAACGATCATAGTCTGGTATTGAGAATTGTGCATGATGGTTATTCATGTGTTCTCGCTGCAGATAATTGTCCATCAAACTGGAGAGCTACAACCTTTTCTTTCATCCAAAATGAGAACGTTCTCAAATTGCCACATCACGGCCAATTGGATGCCGTGAACAAAGAGTTTTTGGATATTGTTGGGGTTGAATATATTGTGACAAGCTCCTCAAGCGACCGTCGGAACAACAGCTCCAACCCTGAGGTCTATAGGCAGCTGAGAAAGGCTAATAAGGACATCAAGTTTCTCTTTACCGATGAAATTACCTATGTGCCCTTTGCCCTTGGAGAACGGAATGACACAAGTTCCGTACATTTTACATTCACTGAAAAAACTGTAGAGGTTACAATGTAACATTTAGTTACATAGAGATAATAAAGGAGAAAGAAGATGAAAAGATGGTTGATGGTTCTGATTTCACTGGTACTGGTAGTCGGTACTCTCTTTGCCCAAGGAGCTGAAGAAGAAACGTTCCCTAGCAAGAAAGTTACAATTATTATGCCTTGGGGACTTGGCGGAGGTCCTGATACGATTGCGAGAAAAGTTGCTTCATTTGGTGAGAAGTATCTCGGTGTCCCAGTAATTGTCGAGAATAAGACTGGCGGAGCAGGAACGATTGCCATGGATGCTATCATGCAGGCAAAAGACGATGGGTATTCAATGGTTGTTTCCAATGGCCCGTTGTTTTCCTTGACACCAGCCTTTATCAAAGTAGATTACACCTTAGATGATATCACGCCTTTGATCGGCATGAGAGTTGTGGAGTTTGTCATCCTATCAAACCCCAAATTTTCTAATATCAACAACTTTCAGGATTTGATCGCCTTCAGTCAGAAGGGTAAGAGTATCAAGTATGCCACAACCGGTGGTCCAGGAAACGATAGCTACACCATGATCTCTGTGTTGTTCAAGAAGCTGGGATTAGATGCAAAAGCTGTGCCGTATGATGGTGGCCAGGATGCAATTAACGCTTTGCTTGGTGGTCATGTTGATATTGCGATCGGTTCCCCTCCAGTGTATCGTCAATATGTGAAGAGCAAAGAATTTGCTTGTCTAGGTACCTTTATTCCTGAAGGGATTGAAGTAGAAGGCATTGGCAGGATCCCATCCTTCAAAGAGCAGGGTGTTGATGCAGAGTTTGTCGGAATGGATTATTTTGCTGTCAAAAGTAGTGTGAACGAAGATAAAAAAGCTATACTGACAAAATTTATTGAGGATGTCTATGCTGATGCAGAATTCATAGCATTTATGAGCAGCCTGGGAATGAAGGCTTGGGATTCTACTGAAGACGTGATAGTGGAAGAAATAAGTCGCCAGACTGCAGCTATGCAAGAGTATATTGCGTTGCTGAAATAACGTATCGAATGTGGTAACAGTGTATCGACACTGTTACCACACTTAGATTGGAATATGGTATGAAAATAAAATATAATTCAGAAATTCTAGCAGGTTTCATATTTTCTCTCGTAGCGGCAGTTTTGTTCCTTCTGATTCCAAGTGAGATACAAACGCTAGAGACTACAGCAACTAATGCGCAGACTATTCCTAGAATAGCCTTGGCCGGGCTCTTTATATTCTCTTTTCTTCTGCTTCTTCAAGGTCTGTTTTTATTGCCAAAAAAAGAACTGGTCTTTGGTGAAGAACTGTATGCAAGCAGAGATTTTAAGGATTCTGTCAGGTCGTTGGTATATATTGCAATTATAGTCGTATATGTATTTTTGTTTAAAATGCTTGGGTTTATAGCTTCAAATATATATTTAGTCTTTGCGATTCTCCTATATTACGGCACAAAGAAGAAATCCTACTACGCTATAGCGTTGTTTGTCAGTGCGATAGTCTATTTGATCTTTACACTGGTCTTGAACATTTCAATGCCGTAAGGGTTTGATTATACAAAGGGGAGCTTCACATGGAATTATTAGTATCTGGCCTGGACTTATTATTGAATTGGCAAATCCTTCTGGCTATTCCACTGGGTTTGACCCTAGGGATTATCGTTGGAGCAATTCCTGGATTGACCTCAGATTTGGGTATCATCCTATGCATACCCCTGACATATACCATGGAGCCTACACTTGCTATCTTGATTTTATTGGCTATTTATGTGGGTGGTACGTACGGTGGATCCATTACTGCAATATTGATAAATACCCCAGGGACATCCGCCAATGCCGCTACCTTGTTTGATGGCTATCCGATGACGCAAAAAGGAGAGGCCTTCAAAGCCTTGTCCATGGCTTTGTATGCTTCAACCATCGGTGGCCTTATCAGTGCTTTTGTCCTTCTTTTTGCTGCACCTCCCATTGCAAAAGTTACCTTGCTGTTCGGCCCGGCTGAATACCTGGCATTAGCGGTTTTTGGCCTTTCTGTCATAGCAGGTGTTTCAAATGACAATATTTTCAAAGGCTTGATCGGTGCTTGTATTGGTATCTTTGTCTCAACAATCGGGTTGGACAATATAAGCGGTATGGTAAGATTTACGTTTGACAATATTCATTTGAGAAGAGGCATTGATCTGATCATAGCTCTAATCGGTTTGTTTGCAATTTCTGAGATTTTGATGAAATCGAAGTATAATCCTCGTCTTGATAGAAAAATTGTAGATCCTTCTTCCATCACTCGTTGCACGGTGACCAAAGAAGAGTATAGAAGATGCCGCAAACCTATCTCCCTTGGAACCATTATTGGGGTGATCATTGGGGCGACCCCAGGAACCGGAGGGGGATTGGCAGCATTTATTGCATATAATCAGATCAAACAATCATCCAAACATCCGGAAACTTTTGGCAAGGGCGAGATTGAAGGTGTGGCGGTTTCTGAATCTGCAAACAATGCAGCTTGTGGAGGTACCATGATCCCGATGCTGACCTTGGGTGTTCCAGGTGATGGAGCCACAGCTATTCTGATGGGTGCCTTCATGGTCCATGGTTTGGTTCCGGGTCCTATGCTGTTCAAGGAACAAGGAAATATCCTCTATGCGATAATGTTGGGACTTATTATCATCAATATAAGCTTGTGGTTTGTGGGCAAGTTCTTTACGAGATTCTATGCACATATAACAAGGATCCCTTTTGAGTTGTTGTCTTGTATTGTCTTGATTTTTTGTACTGCAGGAGCGTATTCAACCAATAATAGTCTATACGATGTCTATTACATCTATATTTTTGGAATAATTGCCTATTATTTGAGGCGTATGAATTTTCAGTTGGTTCCTATCTTATTGGGGATAGTATTGGGACCCTTGGCAGAGACCAACTTTAGAAGAGCTCTCATACTCTCCGATGGTAGCCTGTCGATATTTGTTACCAGGCCAATTAGTCTTGGGTTCTTACTTATCGCATTCAGCTCTATAGTAATCTTTACCGCAAAAAGCTTTGCCAGCAAGAAGGTCCCGAAAGAATAGTAATCGTTTCTTCAAACGGGTACGATAGTGCAAGAGAATAGTGTAATAGAGGGTAACAACCATTACGGTCGTTGCCCTCTATTGTTATATTTCTCCTGCAACCAGTATGCTAGCCTTTTGTTGCTCCTCTCTCAGATAACCCTAGGGTCAACATCAAGGGTATAGTCTATGCTTGGGAAGCCAAAGCCATGGAGCTGGTCGTACTCCTTGAGCACACCCTCAAGGTCTCCCTTCTGCAAGGGTTCCCCCTCCCTTTGTAGGGCCCAACGTTTCTCTACCTCAAGCTGGACCTCCTCCTGCATCTCCCAGTCATCAAGGCGGATTCTGCCCTCATCATCGGTCGGGATTGCTTTGACTGCATACAGGCGGTCGCTGAAGAGGCGGTAGATCTGCTCAGTACAGCCCTCATGAATTCCCTTCTCCTTCATCACCTGATAGAGCAGGGCCATGTAGAGTGGGACTACGGGGATCACTGCACTGGCACGGGTGACCAAGGCCTTGTTCACCGAGACATACGCTTTACCATTGATCTTTTCCAAGCTTCTGGTTATTGCCTTTGCACTTCCTTCCAGATGCTCCTTGGCCAAGCCGATGGTACCCTCCCGGTAGACCGGGTAGGTAATCTTAGGACCGATGTAGGAGTAGGCAACAGTCATGGCGTTGGGACCGAGGAGGTTTTCCTTGAGCAGGAAGTCGATCCAAAGAATCCAGTCCTCTCCACCCATCACCTTGGCAGTCTCTTCTGCCTGCCCATCCTCTGCCGGCTCTATGGTAGCCTGCTTGACTACAGGGCTATCCATGTCAACAGAAAGGGCAGTGAAGGCTTCTCCAATAGGCTTGAGGACCGAGCGGTAGGTCACACCAGTTGCAGGGTCAGTGCGAAGAGGGGAGGCAAGGCTGTAGATGACCAGATCCACCTGCTTGAGGGTTTCCCTGATCATTTCTGCAGTCTTCTTCTTTGTTTCGTTGGAGAAGGCATCGCCAAAGACAGACTTTGCCTTCAGGCCAGCTTCCTTTGCCCTTGCTTCAAAAGCTGTGGTGTTGTACCAGCCTGGGGTTGCCGTCTTGGTCTCACTAGGAGCACGTTCAAAGGAGACGTTCAATGTGTCTGCCCCACCGGCGAAAGCTGAGACAATGCGCGTCGAGAGCCCATACCCAGTCGATCCACCAAGAACCAGTACCCGCTTGGGAAAAAGGTTTGGCTTCACTGGTTTGTAGAGAGGGCTGTCTGTTTTGGTTGCATGTTTATTGACCCAGTCGATCTGGTCTTGCACATACTGGCGACACCCTAGAGGGTGTGCGGTCAAAGAGACATTTCGCATAACTTTTTTCGTAATGATCACAGAGAGACTCCCTTATTTCGTTCCATTGATATTAACATCACCACCACCGACTATACACATCCAGGTAGCTTCTGCAGCCTTTTTCCCGTTCACGGTAATGGTACCGCTTTGGCGCAGCATGATCTGCGAGACACGGGTGTTGTGCACCTCGATGATGGCAGTATCACCAGGGCGGACCTGAGCGCGGAACTTTGCCTTGTCCACAGTTCCCAGGACAAAGAATGCCCCATGGGGGAGGATGCCTACCTGACAGAGGCCTGCCCCTCCGCACTGTGCCATGGCCTCGATCAGGATGACGCCGGGCACTACCGGGTAGTGGGGGAAGTGGCCTTTGAAGAACCAGTCGTCCTCCCTGAATAGGCGTCTGGCGACGGTGTGCTTCTCATCAGCTTCCAATAGCTCATCGACAAATAGGAAAGGGTCGCGATGGGGAAGCAGTTCCTCCAGTGTTTCAAATTGTTCACGCATGGTTGTTGCTCCTTATGCTTGGGTATAGGGTTTGAAGACCAGGACACCGTTATGCCCGCCAAACCCTAAAGAGTTGCTGACAGCATAGCGAATTGTACCATCCATACCCTTGTTCGGTACATAGTCAAGATCGAGGTCCGTGTCGGGAGTTGTGTAGTTGAGGGTGCAAGGGAAGTACTGGTCGCGCAAGGCGAGCAGGCATACTATTGCCTCAACTGCACCGGCAGCAGCTATCAGGTGGGAGGTCATCGACTTGGTGGAGGAGACCTTCAGCTTATAGGCATGATCGCCAAACACCTGCTTTATGGCCTTGGTCTCCATCGAGTCGTTTGCTGCCGTTGAAGTTCCGTGGGCATTGATGTAGTCCACCTCCTCAAGCTTTGCCCCTGCCATTGCGATGGCCTCGCGCATTGCACGTGCCGCCCCATCACCTTCAGGGTTGGGGGCTGTCAGGTGGTAGGCATCACACGTCATGCTGTAGCCTGCGATTTCCCCGAGGATGGTGGCCCCTCGCTTGAGGGCGTGCTCCAAGGACTCAAGTACCAGAATGCCAGCGCCTTCTCCCATGATGAAGCCGTCACGATCCTTGTCGAAAGGACGACAGGCTAGGGCGGGGGTATCGTTATATTTTGTTGCAAGGGCCTGGATGCGACAGAACCCTGCTACTGAGAGCTGGGTAATGGCAGCTTCTGTGCCTCCGCTGATGGCCACATCCGAGAGGCCGAAGCGGATTGAGTTGAAGGCATCTCCGATGGCATCGGTGCCTGAAGCACAGGCGGTAACCGTTGTGCGGCAGGGGCCTTGGAAGCCGAAGTGG
Source organism: Sphaerochaeta sp. (assembly GCA_034007055.1). Taxonomy (GTDB): domain Bacteria; phylum Spirochaetota; class Spirochaetia; order Sphaerochaetales; family Sphaerochaetaceae; genus Sphaerochaeta. Next base: position 41,023 of record JAVERP010000026.1, on the reverse strand, counting down.
ATGGCGATGTTGCCCGCCGCCTCATTGGCGATGAGCTTGGGGATGGTCAGGGGGGCTACCGCATGGGGGCCGCGCTCATAGAGCTTGCGCAGGTTCTCCTCCACCACTTCAAAGCCACCGATACCATTTCCCAGGTAAACCCCACTTCTGAAAGGGTCATAGAGCCCCTCCTTCAGTCCTGCCTGGTCCATAGCCTGAACTGCAGCATAGACAGCAAACTTGGTAAAGTCGGCCATGCTGCGCGTCTCCTTGCGGTCAAGCAGGTCGGAAGGATCGAAATCAACGATTTCTCCGGCGATCTTTGCAGGGTAGTCGGTTGTATCGAACTTGGTGATGGGCCCGACTCCGCTCTTGCCATCCTTGATGTTCTGCCAGAACTCCTCGATGCGCTTGCCAAGGGGTTGACCGTACCCATTCCCGTCACTACGACACGTCTTGCATTGTTCATATCTCTTTCTCCCATACTCACATTGCCATCCCGCCATCGACGGCCAGGACCTGGCCGGTGATGTAGGAAGCCTTCTCTGATGCGAGGAAGGCCACTGCGTGGGCCACCTCTTTTGCCTGCCCAATCCTTGCGAGGGGAATTTGCGTATTGAGGCCCTCTTTCAAGGCCTCCGGCAGGACAGCGGTCATGGCTGTCTGGATAAAGCCAGGGGCAACCACATTCACTCGCACGTTTCGGCTGGAGAGCTCACGCGCAAGACTTTTGGAAAATCCGATGAGCCCTGCCTTGGAGGCGGCATAGTTTGACTGTCCTCCGTTGCCCATGATGCCCACCACGCTCGATATGTTGATGATCGCGCCCCGCCTCTGGCCTGCCATAAGGCGCCCTATTCGGCGCGAGGTGAGAAAGGCCCCTGTCAGGTTTACTGCAAGCACCTCGTCCCAGGCTTCATCCTTCATACGCATGATCAGGCCGTCGCGCGTGATTCCGGCGTTATTGACCAGTATGTCCACCCTATTAGCTTCCGCTATCACACTCTCCACTGCCTCTTTCACAGAGGAGCGGTCAGCCATGTCGCACGCAACCCAGGTGAGGCTGCTCTGTTGCTCTGCCGCTTTTTCCTTAAGTGAGGCTGTTTCCCCTTCACTTCTGGATAGGTACCATACATTGCACCCCTCGCCCAGGAGCTCCTCCACTATTGCCATGCCGATGCCCCTTGAGCCACCGGTTACCAGCGCGTTTCTTTTCTCTTCCATATCAGGTCCTCTCTCCTATTGCTTGAATCTCACCCTCTCGTCCCAAGGGGGTACAGAAATCAGGTAGTCCGCTATTTTTCCAAAGCCCGGTAAGGACCGTCCCCGGTCCCACCTCTGCGAACTTTGTCTGTTCTTGTGCGGGTGTATTGGCCATTCCTTCTTTGATGCTGCTGACCGCCTGCATCACCTTTGTCCACCGCACAGGGTTTGCCAGCTGCATGGCCAGAAGAGCCTTGGCCCTCTTGGCACTGGGCACCTCTTCGGAAGTCACCGATGAGATGACCTTCTGTTCTGGGTTGTTGAACTGCAGGCTTTCCAGGTACGAGGAGAACTCCTCCAACGCATCCTGCATGAAGGGTGTGTGGAAGGCCCCTGATACCTTGAGGGGGAGGACCCGCCTTGCCCCTGCCTCAATGAGGTGTGGCTTGGCCTCTTGGATGGCACTTTCCAAACCTGCCAAGACCACCTGGTTCGGTCCGTTGTCATTGGATGGATAGATTCCTCCGATGGAGCTCTCCTTGAGGATTGCCTCCACCTTCTCAAAGCCCATGCCGATGACGGCGGCCATGCCAAGCTTGCCATGCTTCTCCTCTATCCGAGCTCCGGCGAGGGCCATGAGAAGCGATCGCTTCTGCACGAGCTTGAAGAGGGTTTCATCAGAGATGATGCCTCCCCCAGCATAGGCAGACAGTTCGCCAAGGCTCAGGCCGGTGTGGCAGAGTGTGGTGAAGCCCAGTTCGGTGAGCCTTGTGTGTGAGGCCCTATTGGCCAGGGTAACGACAAGCTGGGTGACCTCCGTCCTTTTGAGGTCCTCCTCACTTCCTGTCGATAAGAGGCAATGCAGGTCTGTATGCGTTACCTCCGAGGCAAGGGCAAAAAGGTCCCTGACCTTTGGCGATGCTACATAGAGGTCCAGTGCCATCTTGGGTTCTTGCGACCCTTGTCCCGGGTAGAGTGCGATGATGTTTACCATTGTATGAGTGTCCCTCCATAGGTGAGGCCGGCTCCGAATCCTACAAAGAGGATCTTTTGGCCGGCCTTGAGCAATCCTCTCCTTTCCATTTCCGCAAGTGCTATCGGGATGGAGGCTGCCGAGGTATTCGCATATCTGTCGATGTTCATATAGAAGCGGTCGGCCTCGAAGCCGTAGCGCTTTGAGCACGCTGCGATGATCCTCCTGTTTGCCTGGTGAGGCACTACCCAGGAGATGTCGGCGAAGGTGAGGTCATTTCTGTTGAGCAGTTCCAGCACCGTATCTCCGATTGCCCTGACAGCAAAGGCGTATACCGCCCTCCCTTCCATGGTGATGGTCTTCGTATCCTTGGTGATGGCCAGCGCCAGCGACCCCGATCCCTCTGCATGGAGGGTGGAGTCGATGATGCCCTTTTGTTCTTCTGTCCTTTCGAGCAGGACACATCCGGCTCCGTCGCCAAACAGCACACAGGTGTTGCGGTCCTTCCAGTTGACCACATCAGATAGCTTTTCAGAGCCGATGACCAAGGCCTTGGTCATGGAGCCGCTCATGATCATGGAGCGGGCAACTTCCAGGGCGTAGATGAAGCCGGTGCACCCGGCTCCGATATCAAGGGCTGCAGCTCCCTTGATGCCGAGCTTCTCAGCCACTATGCACGCTGTGGAGGGAAAGCCGTAGTGGTCGGCTGTGGCGGTAGCCACAACGATGCCGTCTATCTCGCCCGTATCTCTGTTGCTCTTTGCAAAGAGGTCCAGAGCTGCCTTGACTGCAAGGTCGGAGCACTGTTCGTCCTTATCTGCTATGCGCCTCTCGCGGATGCCTGTGTGGGAGTGGATCCACTCGTCACTGGTCTCAACCGAACGGGCAAGGTCTTCATTGGTGACTATCCTGGTGGGTACGTAGAGCCCGATAGCTGAGATGTATATGGGTTGTGGAGACTTCACTGTCTTCTCCTTAGGTTCGGATCGTCTGCCCACTAGCGGGCATGATAGCGTATGTATATTACAATATTATGTATTATGTCAATATTGACACTAAAAGTCGTTACTGTTATTATTGGCCCAAAATCGGCAGCTCCCCAGGGAGTGGCCCCATCCCCTTTATGAGGAAGGATTATTAGTATGGATAGTATTGAAAACATGGACCTTGCATCGGTCATAGCACTTTTTGAAGGGAGCTCCCTTAGTGAGATGGAACTTTCCACCTCCCGATATTCACTCACATTCAAACGGCAGGGAGAAGGGTCAGCGGTGGTTTCCCCTCCTGTGATCGCTCAGAAAAGTAAAGAGGTGGAGATGCCAACGGCCAAAGAGCAGGGGGGTGAGGTCGAGACCATCACATCCCCTATTGTAGGGACCTTCTACCTTACCCCCGCCCCTGATGCCCCCCCCTATGTGAAGGTGGGCGACATGGTGGAGGAGGGTGGCATCATCTGCACCATCGAGGCGATGAAGATGATGAACCAGCTGCAGACCGACTTCCCTTGTGAGATCGTCTCGGTGCTTGCAAAACCCGAGGCAATGGTAGAGTTCGGACAGCCGCTGTTCTCCGTGAGAAGGCGATGATCAGGTCTATCCTCATTGCCAACCGCGGCGAGATAGCGGTAAGGATCATACGCTCTTGCAGGGACTTGAAGATCAGGAGTGTCTTGGTCTACTCCACTGCAGACAAGGACTCTCTTGGAGTCTCCCTTGCCGATGAGGCCATCTGCATCGGGCCCCCTGCCACGGCCCAAAGCTACCTGCATAAGAAGAACATCATAGCAGCAGCGTGCCTCTCACGCTGTGACGCCATCCACCCCGGGGTGGGCTTTCTTTCTGAGAATGCCGACTTTGCCCGCGAGGTGGAGCACGCCGGCCTTATCTTCATAGGGCCCAGAAGCGAGACCATCGCCCTATTGGGCAACAAGGTGGCCGCACGCGCCACAGCCTTGGCGTGCAACCTTCCCATCACTCCCGGCAGCAGCGAGGAGATCAAGGACCTTGATGATGCGCTCTCTACAGCTGAACGCATCGGGTACCCCATCATCCTCAAGGCCGCCTGCGGAGGCGGAGGGCGGGGGATGCGCATCGTCTATGAGAAGAATGCCCTGGCAAATGCCCTGCAGATAGCCAAGAAGGAGGCCCTTGCCTTCTTCGGAGATGCCTCTGTGCATATGGAGCGCTATCTACAGAACCCCAGGCATCTGGAGATCCAGTTGCTCGCAGACGGGCAGGGTACGGTCCTCCATCTTGGCGAGCGTGACTGCTCGGTGCAGAAGAACCACCAGAAACTGCTTGAGGAGAGCCCCTCTCCCATCCTCAGTGAAGAGATGAGGCAACGCATGAGCTCCGACTCGGTGAAGCTGTTTGAAAAGCTTGGCTACCGGGGTGCCGGGACGGTGGAGTATCTGGTGGAAGGGGATGAGTACTACTTCATGGAGGTCAATGCACGCCTGCAGGTGGAGCACCCTGTCAGCGAGCTGGTTTCAAGCCTGGACCTGGTGAAGGCTCAGATAGAGATTGCCTCAGGTAAGAAATTGACAATTACACAAGAAGATATACAGCTCAAAGGCTACGCCCTTGAGTGCAGGATCAACGGCAAAAGTGCGGGCACCCTCACGGCCTTGAACTTCCCCTTGGGCCCTCATGTGCGCATTGACTCCCACCTCGTGGCCAACTCGGTACTCAGCCCTTACTACGACCCTCTGATAGCCAAGATCATCGTCCATGCCCCCGACAGGGACCAAGGCCTAGCCATCATGCTCAGAGCCCTTTCTGAAGTGCGTATCGAGGGCATTGAGACAAACCTGGAAGAGCAGAAAATGCTCATCGGCTCGGTGGAGTTCGGATCCGGACGCTTCGGTACTGACCTGTACATGAAGCTCTGGGAAAAACAGGAGAAAAAGAGTCATGGAAAATAATGAAAGGAAACTCTGTCCGCAGTGTCAGAAAGATGTAGTGCTGGACAGCCACAAGATATGCCCCTACTGTAACTTCTACTTCCCCCTTACCCCCCAGGAGCGGCTCTCGCTCTTTGCCGACGAAGGATCCTTTGTCGAGATGGCTGCTTCGATGCAATCGGTGAACCCCATCGCCCTGGCAGGGTATGAGGACAAGCTGAAGGAGAACCAGAAGAAGTCATCCCTCAGTGATGCCGTCACCATCGGCAAGTGCCGCATAGAGGGCCAGAAGGCTGTTGTCGGCATCATGAGCTTCTCCTTCATGGGAGGGAGCATGGGCTCGGTGGTAGGGGAGAAGATTACCCAGGCCATCATAGAGGGCTGCCTTGAAAGGGAGCCGGTCATTCTCTTCACTGCTAGTGGAGGTGCCAGGATGCAGGAGGGGATCTTCTCCCTGATGCAGATGGCCAAGACCGCCAGTGCCGCAGCCCTGCTTGAGGAGACGAGGACACCTTTGTTCATCGTCCTTACCAATCCCACCACCGGTGGGGTCACCGCCTCCTTTGCCATGCTCGGCGATGTCATCCTGGCAGAGCCAGGGGCAGTCATTGGCTTTGCAGGACCTCGCGTCATCGAAGGGACCATTCGTGAAAAGCTTCCAGAAGGGTTCCAGCGATCGGAGTTCCAGCTCCAGCGAGGGTTTGTGGATAGGATCGTATCGAGAGACAAGCTCAGGCGCACGCTCTCCACGCTTATCAAGACCCATACAAGGAGTACCTCCAATGCAGGATAAAAAAGATGAGAATCAACTCAAGAGTACCCTTGAGAGGATAGAGACGATTGTTTCCAGCGAAGAGGGCATAAAATCATCCTGGGACTGTGTTCTGCTTTCGCGTCAGCAGGGTCGCACCGGTACCAGGCAGTTCATCAAGCTCATGTGTGATGACTTCATGGAGTTGCATGGCGACCGCCTCTATGGCGATGACCCTGCCATGGTAGGGGGGATCGGGACCATAGGAGGGAGGGCCATCACCTTCATAGGCAACCACAAGGGAGCCAACTTCAAGGAGAATGTGCTGTGCAACTATGGGATGAGCAATCCTGAGGGGTACCGCAAGGCCTTGCGCCTGGCAAAGCAGGCTGAGAAATTCGGCCGCCCTGTAGTCTGCTTCATTGATACTCCCGGAGCCTATCCCGGCCTTGGTTCGGAAGAGCGGGGCATTGGCGAAGCCATAGCCCAGAACCTGAAAGTCTTTTCCACCCTCAAGACACCGGTGCTCTGTTTTATCATTGGTGAAGGTGGCAGTGGTGGAGCTTTGGGTATCGGAGTAGGGGACAAACTGTATATGTTGGAGAATGCTGTCTACTCGGTCATTACACCCGAGGGTTTTGCTTCAATCCTGCTGCGTGACCCTTCCAAGGCGAAAGAAGCTGCAGAGGCAATGAAAATGACTGCAAAAAATCTGAAGGAATTCGGGGTCATCCATGACATCATACCGGAGAGAACTCCAGAGGAGACCGCCCTTCTCATCAAGGAGACCATCATCAGGGACCTTGATGTGCTGTGCAGCAAGCCTGTGGATAATCTTGTCCGCTATAGGATACGGAAGATACGTGGTATCGGTGAGGTTTCCGGAGGCAAGGAGTGGTGGGACCCTCTGCTTGAGGTGTTCAAGCAGACTGAGAGTCTGCGCTAGAGAAGATATAGCCCTGTTGCATGTGAGCAACGGGGCTTTTTTAGGATGTTCTTCAGTTGTATTTATTGGGCAGACTGAGGAAATACATACTATATTCAGAAATGTCTGCCATGCTAGAATCAGCAGAAAAATCCTAATAAAATTTCCCATTACCAAATGCTATCGTAATTACACGAAGTTAATGTGGTCTCCACAAGACGCACACCAAGCGCCTCTATCCTTGAGGGGATTCTTCAAGACAGGATAGTTGAGACCAACAAGCCTCTTTTCCCATTATGATGGAGGACGGATCTTCTGCTTGTCTCTTGGATAGTCAGTCATTCAGGTGAAACGAAAAGGGGAATGGGATGAAAAAGAATATCTTGGAGAAGAACAAAGCTCAGAAATGGAGAAGCCGAATACAGATTGGATTCTTTGTTCTGGTAGCCTTCATTGCTACAATGCATGGATTGGAGGAGAGTGGAATCGCTCTGCCTGCCATCCTTGGAGGGGCATCGCTGCATGCAATTTGTCCCTTTGGTGGGGTTGTCTCCTTCTGGAATCTGGTGACCCTGGGAACTCTGGTAAGGAAGATACACGAATCATCAGTAGTCCTTGCTGTGATCGGCTTGTTCCTGGCACTTCTGTTCGGGCCGGTCATCTGTGGTTGGATCTGTCCATTTGGAACCTTCCAGGAGTGGATAGGAAAGCTTGGTCGAAGGATATTCAAGAAGCGATACAACCATTTCATCCCAACAACGTTGGATAAGGTCCTGCGGTATACCCGCTACCTTGTCCTGGCCTGGGTTTCCTACATGACAGTCGTTACAGGCAAGCTTATCTTTCAGGACTATGACCCGTACTACGCCTTGTTCAACTTTTGGAGTGGTGAGGTTGCCATCTCTGGCCTTGTACTGCTTGGTATCGTCATGCTTCTCTCCCTGCTTGTCGAGCGACCCTTTTGTAAATATGCCTGCCCGTATGGGGCTTTCCTGGGTATCTTCAACCTGTTCAGGGTTTTCAAGATCAGGAGGGTAGAAGCGACCTGTATCGCCTGCAATGCATGTACAAAGGCATGCCCCATGAATATTGACGTTGCTACCTCTGGTATTGTGAGCGATCATCAGTGTATTTCCTGCATGATATGTACCAGTGAAACAGCATGTCCTGTTGATGATACGGTGGACTTCTCCGTTGCAAAGCCTGAGAAAAAGATTTCCACCAGAACGGTGGGAATCGTATCGGCTGTGGTTCTGTTCGGTGGCATCGGTTTCTCGATGCTGCTGGGGCTTTGGAACGTGGAATCCTCCAAACAGCCAGCCTTAATCAGGCAAGGCGAATTTATAGGCCAACCCAGCCCCTCTGATATCCGAGGCTCCTATACGTGGGCAGATGTCTCCAAGGCTTTTGGTATTCCTTCTGACTTGCTTATGGAAGCTTTTGGAGCTACTTCAGATGCTGATAAGGTCAGCCTGCTTGAAGCCCAATATGTAGGGAAGGTGCCGGAAGGCCAGGAGGTAGGAACTGATTCTGTGCGGGTGTTTACCTCCCTTTATACAGGCTTGCCTCACACAGCCGAGGAAGGGACTCTCTTGCCAAGGACCGCGATCATGGTACTGAAAAGAGAAGGCAAGGACGCCTCTATAGCCTTTGAGGAGGTGGCAAGCAAGGCGATAAATATTGGAGGTTTGGCTCCAATGCCGGGCCAAGGGATTGCTTCAGATGGTTCCTCAACAATTCCCCTAACTGGGAAAACCACTTTCAAGGATCTGGTCAGTGCAGGGTACCTGCTAGAGGATATCGAAACAGCTATAGGTAAACCCAAAAACCTTGCTATGGCTGTAAAGGACTATGCAGCAGAGCTGGGCATTGAGTTCTCTGAGATTAAGGCGAAACTCGCCACCCTTGTTCCCAAAAAGTAAGTTTTTCTGAGTATGGATGCATCAGGGCTTGTGCCTTGGTGCTTCCATGCACTAGCGCTCTTCCAATTTCTCCTTTGGCAAACAAGCGATCATCTCACGGGCCGCATTTTCCTGATGAATCTTCTGTGCTGCCTCTAGATCAAAGCCTGTATCTGCAACCTTGAGCAGCCAAGGGAATGTTCGTAGGTATGTGAACAGGGCTATTGCAGATGCTGAAGGTTTGGTCTTTTTATTCTTCCATTTGGTCAATGTCCTCTGGGGTAGACCTAAGGCCCTTTCTATCCCCGCAAACCTAATATCTTGTTCTGAGAAATACTCTAGGCTCTCAATCATTACTCTGCTTTGTAGTTCTTCCTTGGTCTGTTTCAGCAGTTCTTTATTCTCATGCAAGAAGTCACCAGAAAAATCACAATTATCACATGCATACCCAGAAAGGGTAACGCTTTTCGTAACATTAAACCCTTCGGACAATACTCTTTCCATCTGAATCTGGTGAGTTTTTTTGCTTCCACAAACGGGACATGAAACTTCCATGCAGTATTTTCCTTTTTGTTAGTATCGTACTATGGTCAATGAACCATCCATCTCGGTTGACTGTTTCAATGACTATATTGACCATAACCCTATATTTGCACGGAAGAAAGCGATGTACCTAATTTTTTCTCATGTGGTAAAGCGATATGAATCGAGGTTTCCTCTCCATAGTTCGGGGTTTTTGAATTCCATCATGTGCAATAAAGATAATTCCCTCTACAATTGCTTCATACCATTTGATGATGCAGACTTTTTTTATATGTAGAAGAAATATCATTTTCCCACCTGATGAATGTTGTAGGTTTCCTCCTGTCTTTCATTGTCCTTACGCCAAGGATACGGATATCCTGAATTGATGGTACTAGTATTGCAACATAATTCTATTAGAGGTTTCTTGACTTCTACACCAGAAATGCTATCATAAAACTTGCTATGTAAAGTACTTCTTTTAGAGTAATACCTGTAAGCAATGGTAGTATCTAGTAAGGAAAATCAATATTTACTTGCACCGAACCAAGGAGGATTCTATGGCTGACAAGAAGAAGGACCGTGATGGACGTGATTCGCAACCCAAGAAACCACTTACTTCGATAAGTGGTCGCCCTATTGCCCATAATGAGAACATCCAGACTGCAGGCGTTCGCGGTGGTGTGATGATGCAGGATGTCTGGTATCTGGAGAAGATGAGCCACTTCGACCGGGAAGTAATTCCTGAGAGGCGTATGCATGCCAAGGGATCCGGTGCCTTTGGAACCTTCACCGTTACCCAGGACATCACCAAATGGACAAAGGCTTCCATCTTTTCCAAGGTTGGAAAAGAGACAGAGTTGTTTATCCGCTTTTCCACCGTTGCCGGTGAGAGAGGGGCCGCTGATGCTGAACGTGATATCCGCGGCTTCGCCATGAAGTTCTATACCGATGAAGGGAACTGGGACCTGGTTGGAAACAACACTCCGGTATTCTTTTTCCGTGACCCCATGCTGTTTCCCGATCTCAACCATGCGGTAAAGCGCGACCCCAGGACCAATATGCGTTCAGCCCAGAACAACTGGGATTTCTGGTCGATGCTCCCTGAAGCCTTGCATCAGGTGACCATAACCATGGGGGACAGGGGGATACCCGCTTCCTTCAGGCATATGAATGGGTACGGTTCCCATACCTACTCCTTCATCAATGCAGGCAATGAGCGCTTCTGGGTCAAGTTCACTTGTAAGACAGAGCAGGGCATTGAATATCTTACCGATAGCGAAGCAGCAGCTGTTGTTGCAAATGACCGTGAATCAAATCAGAGAGACCTGTTTGAATCAATTGAAAAGGGTGATTTTCCCAAGTGGAAGATGTATGTGCAGATAATGACCGAAGAGCAGGCAGAGAAGCACCCCCACAATCCTTTCGACCTTACCAAGGTCTGGTATCATGGTGAGTACCCCTTGCATGAGGTGGGAGTTTTCGAGCTGAACAGGAATCCTGACAACTACTTCAGTGATGTTGAGCAGGCTGCCTTCAACCCTGCCAACAAGGTTCCCGGGATAGGGTTCTCTCCCTGTCGCATGCTCCAAGGAAGGCTGTTCTCCTATGGCGATGCCCAACGCTACCGCCTTGGGGTCAACCACTACCAAATTCCTGTGAACAAGAGCAAGGTCGAGACCAACCACTACCATCGTGACGGTGCGATGCGCATCGATGGCAACTTCAGTGGATCGGTGCACTACAACCCGAACTCCTATGGGATGTGGAAGGACCAGAATAATCTCTCCGAAGGCCCTTATGATGGTAAGGGACCCATCGACCACTATGACTTTAGGGAGGATGACGACTTCTATTTCGAGCAGGTCGGAAAGCTTTTCAACATCATGGGCGAAGATGAAAAACAACGCCTGTTTGAAAATACCGGTAGGAATATGGAGGGTACAACCTCTTTGGTGAAGAAGCGGCATATCCGTCACTGTTACCTTGCAGACCCTGCCTATGGGGAGGGTGTAGCCCAAGCTCTGGGGATTCTGATCAAGGATGTCGATATGGATGACCTCTATGGGGCCAGGGGATAGGTTTCTTTGATCTGGTTGGAGGTCTCCAATCAGGGGTTTGCGTGCTCTAAGTTTTGCAGCAACTGCTCAGGTGAAAGCATTGTCTTTCACCTGAACCGGTTGCTTCTTTTTTTTTGGAGAAGTGTACTGAATCATTTGGGATTGGTTCCCCAGTGGGAGGAATGAGCGATATGTCTGTAGAGAAGCAAATTGCAGCAGATGTTGAGATGATACTGTCGCACCGAAGTGACAATGGTTCTGACCTTTGGACTACACCTGACAAACGCATACTCAAGGGCTCTCCTTTCTCCATCTTGGAAAGCATCCTGTACTTGTTGGAACTGGGCATGGATCCCTCAGAACCTATGATGAAAGATGCTGCTGACCTACTATTCAGCACTTGGGGGGAAGACGGACGCTTCAAGGTCTCCCCACAAGGCGCAATGTATCCATGCCAGACAATCCACACCGCTGATGTACTGTGTCACATGGGGTATGCCTTTGATGCCAGGATACAAAGAACCCTGCAACATCTGTTGGAAACCCAGTATACGGACGGGGGCTGGCGCTGTAAAAAATTCAGTTTTGGCCGGGGGCCGGAAACTGAGTATTCCAATCCCTTCCCAACACTTACTGCCCTCAGCTCTTTCCGATTCAGCACGTATCTCAACAAAGAACCAGCCCTTGATAGGGCTGTGGAATTTCTACTGGAACATTGGATTATCAAACAACCCATTGGGCCCTGTCACTATGGAATTGGCTCTCTGTTCATGCAGGTTGAATACCCCTTCCGAACCTACAACCTTTTTGTCTATGTGTATGTGCTATCTTTCTACAGCAAAGCAAAGAAGGATAAGCGGTTTCTTGAAGCCTTTGGTGCATTGGAATCAAAGGTGGTCGATGGAATGATCGTGGTTGAGCGAAGTGTTCCAAAGCTGGCTGCCCTGTCATTCTGCAAAAAGGGAAAACCAAGTGAACTGGCAACAAGACGGTATCATGAAATTTTACAGAACCTCGAAATGCTTTGATGCCGAAGAGACTAAACATCAGGATTGCTTCCGATGCAGGATTGCCTCTTGAGTTGTGTTGCAAAGTTGCCTTTTCTTTATTCCATCATTAATACAAGTGGTTTTTCATGGTTTGAGATGGGTGTCCGCATGTTTTTGTAATCCCACTCCTCATCACCGAGAAAAAGGACTATGCTTGGTCCCTTCCTGCGTGGCTTAGATAACTGCTGCTTTACTCTCCAGATTCTTCATCCCATAGTAGAAGAAGAATGCTGTCACCACCGTGGAGATCATGTCAGCAAACGGCGCAGCAAAGAGGATTCCTTCCAAACCCCAGAACAGGGGAAACACCAGGATGGCGGGGATAAGGAAGATTACCTGTCTTGAGAGGGTCAGGAACATGGCCGATCGTGGTCTTCCGATAGCCTGGAAGAAGTTTGCCCCGATAATCTGGAATCCAATGAGCGGGGTTAGCATAAACCAGCGTTTGAGGGCGAAGCTTCCAAGTTTGAGGAGTTCTGGCTCCCGGTTGAACATTCCAACAAGCTGGGTAGGGAAGAAGCGTGTAGCAAGAAAGCCAACCATCACCAATGCCGTAGCAGCTAAAATACCGAGCTTAGCGGCTTCCTTCACCCTATCGAACTGCCTTGCCCCAAAGTTGAAGCTGATGATGGGCAGGACCCCTTGGTTGATGCCTATGACGGGCATGATGAGCAAGGTCTGCAGGCTGTTCACAATACCCATGGCCGAGATGCCAAGGTCGCCTCCGTAGGAGATGAGGCTTTTGTTCAGGACAATGTTGAGCAGGCTGTTGGCCAGTTGTAGGGCAAAGAGTGGGATTCCCAAGCTTATGATGGTCAAAACCAAGGGTTTTTTCAGTCTCATGTTGGCGCGTTTCAACTTACTTCTGCTCCTTTTGCCAAAGAAGTAGCCTACTACCCATATTGATGCACTGATCTGGCTGATGACGGTTGCCAGGGCAGCACCTGCCATACCCATATCCAGGGCGAAGATGAAGATGGGGTCCAGAACCATATTGATGCCAGCTCCGAGGAACATGGAGAGCATCGCTATCTTTGGATTGCCGTCGGCTCTGATGAAGTTGTTCATGCCCATGCTCATTACCTGAAAGGATGCTCCCATGAAGATGATGCGCATGTACTCCTGGGCAAAGGGCATAACATCAGAGCTTGCCCCGAAGAGGGTAAGAATCTGGGTAAGGAAGAGTTGTCCCAGGATCGTAAAGGTGAGGCCGGCGATCAGGAGGAGGGTGAAGGCATTGCCCAAGGCTTTCTCTGCATCCTTTTCTTTCTTTTGTCCCAGCTTGATGGCAAAGAGGGTCGAGCCTCCTACGCCGAAGAGTACACCCAAGGCGATAAGGAGTATCATGATGGGGAATGATATGGTGATGGCTGCAATGCCATAGGCTCCAAGGTCCGCCTTGTTGCCTATGAAGATGCGGTCGACGATGTTGTAGAGGGCGTTGGCCATCATGCCTACGATCGCGGGGACGGAAAACTGTATCAGCAGCTTTGATATTTTTTTAGTACCTAAGGGATTTGCGGTTGCCAGTGGTTTCACTTTTTCCATGGTTGTCGTACTCCGGTATGTTCGGGGATGGATTTCTTTTCTACCTGGGCGACCATAGTCTGCAAGGCCGCAAAGACGTTCTGGTAGGTCTCGTCATCAAGGTCTTCGGTGATGTAGGAGTTCCACAGCATGACACGCTGGTGGATGTTCCCCTGTTCCCCTTTGGCCTTCTCGGTCAGGAAGATACGGTTGCACCGCTTGTCCTGGGCATCCTGCTCTTTTGTCACAAACCCCTTTGCAATGAGGGACTTGATGATCCTCGCTGTCGCCGCCTTGTCGATATAGAGGTAGGAGGAGAGCTCTTCCTGGGTCTGTCCCTCTGTATGGTAGAGGGCAAACAGGAAAGGGTACTCTGCGCTTGTCAGCGAGAACTCCTTCAAGGCCTTGTTGGTAAATATTTGGCTCTGCCTATGCAGGATGGCAATGAGGCGGCCAATGCTTTGCTGTTTCATAGGATATAGATATACAGAAAAATAGTTGATATGTCAACCATATAATCCCTATATCTCCTATGCCCTCCTGTGGTATAATCGTAAGCATGCACCAGAAACCCACCATCGCCATCATGTATGATTTTGATAAGACACTCACGACGCGTGACATGCAGGAGTACACCTTCATTCCCAAGCTGGGTATGGAGGCACCCTCCTTCTGGGCAAAGGCCAATGCCTTGGCCCAAAAGGAGGAGATGGACAGCATCCTCGCCTATATGAAGCTCATGCTCGATGAGTCCAAAAGACGAAGCCAACCTATAAGACGAAGTGATTTTGTCGCCTTGGGATCGAACCTAGAGTTTTTCCCTGGAGTGTTCTCTTGGTTTGAGACTATAGATAAGGTAGGAGAAAAGCTTGGCCTTATCATCGACCACTACATCATCTCCTCAGGTCTGCGGGAGATCATAGAAGGATCAGAAGTGGGGTCGTGCTTCAAGCGCATCTATGCAAGTGAGTATCTCTATGATGAAAATGATGTTGCTGTCTGGCCAAAGCTCTCGGTCAACTACACAGCAAAGACCCAGTTCCTGTTCAGGATCAACAAAGGGGTGCTGGATGTGTTCGAGGACAAGAAGCTGAACAACTATACCCCAGAGAACAGTCGCCCGGTTCCTTTTACGAATATGATCTACATTGGTGACGGACTTACAGATGTACCGTGCATGAAGCTGGTGAAGAATAATGGGGGCAAAAGCATTGCGGTGCACAAGCAAGGTGATATGGATACCTGTCATCAGCTCATGCGAGAGCAACGCATCGATTTCTTTGCTGAGGCTGATTACTCTGAGGACAAGCAGTTGTTCGCCCTTGTCTCTACTATCCTATCCAAGATGCAGGCGGACAATCTTCTATCAATGGAGCATCAGAGGATGGCCTCTGATGCAGGCAAGGCACTGTCGTAGCAGTATTTTAGAGTTTGTCTGTCAGGAAGTCCTGCACCTCTCCTATGAACTGCAGGGCTTTTCTTTGCATAGATAAGGTCAACGATTCCAAGTTGTCATGATCGGGGTGCTCGAACAAGGTTTTTCGTATCAGTCTAGCTCTAGGCCTGATATGACCATAT
Source organism: Sphaerochaeta sp. (assembly GCA_034007055.1). GTDB lineage: Bacteria > Spirochaetota > Spirochaetia > Sphaerochaetales > Sphaerochaetaceae > Sphaerochaeta. The sequence continues at coordinate 25,653 of JAVERP010000026.1, read as the reverse complement.
CTACTATCAGTCTCATTCCCTTTCTTGTAGGGTGGAGGCCGTCGAAAAGATTTCCATCACCTTCCTGTATTGGATAGGCACCAAGGTCTATGAGGTTGGCCTGTGGATACTGTGCAATAGTCCCCCTGATGGTCCTGGCCAGGTCGTTCTGGCTCCACCCATGGGCATTCTCTTCATCAAGGGCCCTGTCTGTACGTCGCAGGGGAGTGCAGAAGAAGATCTTGCTCTTCTGATGCTTTTCAAGCATCGAACGTACCAGTTGATCATACGCTTCACTAAATACCTTTAAGGTCGCTGGATTTTCAGCCTGTCCAAAGTCATTCGTCCCTCCAAAGACAATGATGATATCTCCACTGAGGCGTTCCTGCCTTGTCTGGGAGAGGAAGCTGGAGGAGGGGGGACGGGCTCCTGTCTTGCTGATTCTGCTTCCTGAGTAGGACTCGTTCATGTTGAGGTGCAGCTTTGTCTCTTCTTTCAGGAGATGCCACCAGGTGTGTTCTTTGGAGAGGACATCACACCCTTCCTTGGGGTAGTAGACCTCATTTTCAGGAGGGTTGCATCCACTAAAGGTGGAGATGGAGTCTCCAAGTATGGAGAAGGTTTGCTTTTTCATGAGGGAAGTGTAAGATTCTTTTGTCATCTAGGCAAGAAAGATATGTGATAATCTTGTTCCAGTCTAGGACTGTTTTTCACAAGGCTGGAGCTCATTACTACTCTTACAGCAACTGGAGATGAATGGTTTGATAGTAAAAGCCATCTGTTGATGGCTTTTACTATGAAGTTAGTTATTTTTTCCGAGGTTCGAATAACCCGTCGGAGCTGGCCAATGGAGCCCCCTCTGGTTGTACAAGCCATAATCGGGTTTCTTTGTAAAAGGCTTGTCTTTGATGCCAATGAGTTTCCCTTCAGCAATCCAAGTTTCATCTGTTCCATACAGATTCCTAACTAGGATTTGAGTTAGATCCTTACGTACATCCCCATATTCATCTAGATTAGCAAGGTCATGAAGCTCATTTGGATCTTCTTGAATATTGAATAACTGGAATGTATTTCCCCAAGGATAGTAAATAAGCTTGAACTCTTTGCTGCGGATCATCCTAGTCGCCTTGTCTCCTTCACCGCATTCTCCATAGATATATTCGTGTTTTTTCTCCCCGAGCATATCAGAGCCCTCAACAGATGCGGGTACTGGTATGGTACAAGCCGTGAGCAGTGTCGGCATGATATCTTCCAAACTCACCAAGCTGTCACACACCGTATTTCTATTTTTCTGAAGTGGCTTGCCTGATAGGATAAAAGGAACATGGCAAGCATTTTCATAAAACACTCGTTTGGCAACCATGCCTTGGTTGAATAACATGTCACCATGGTCGCTTGTGAATGCAATTATGGTATTGTCCAAAAGACCGCATTCTCTAAGCGTTCCTATAAGAAAACGGATTTGATAATCTATATGGGTGCACTGTGCATAAAAGGCATGCAATGCACGACGAATTTCCTTTTCCGAATAGCTGGAGGCCTGTTCTTGAAGGCTCTTTATCAGATTGCTGTCATCCACCCACTCCCCATTATATGGAGTTGGTATGTCTTCCTCCTTATACATGTCAAGAAAGGGTTGCAGAGGGGTGATAGGAGGATGAGGAGCCTGGTAAGACATATAGAAGAAAGCAGGACGAGTTGGATCCTTTCGTTTGATTTGTTTCGCCATCATATTTGTCGCCCATGTTGCAGGATGAGCTTCTTCTGGTAGATGCCAAGGTCGGGTATAGTAAGAATTGCTTCCTATGCAGTGTGCAAATTCCTGCCCTGCATACCCTTGTTCACCAAGCCAGATCTGATAGTCGTCAACAGTGCCAAATTCATATCTGCCTTCTTCCATCAAGACTACATCATCAAACCCAATCCTGTCCCTTTGTGGGTATACATGAAGCTTTCCAACTCCAAAGGTCTGGTAACCAGCTTCTGAAAAGGTCTTAGCCAAAGTAGGCAGATCAGGCATGATCATCTGGTCGCTGTAGACCCTATCACCATGAGTTCGTGGGGATACCCCAGTCATGATGGAACGCCTGGCAGGGATGCAGACAGGACAAGTACTGTAGCACTGTCTGAAGTCAATTCCATCAGAGGCTAAGGCGTCTAGAGTAGGTGTCATGATATTGGTATTATCATGACATCCAAGTAAAGAAGCAGGCCAATGGTCGGTACAAATGAATAATACATTAGGTTTCATTTTTTACTCTCCTACATAATGAGGTTTGGAAAGAACATCGTTACTTGTGGCACGAAGGTAACTACAAGCAGAACAATTAACAAAACAAGATAGAACGGCAACATCTCTTTTGTGAGTCTTTCTATTTTTACACCAGAAATGCCGCTCCCTACAAAGAGGACTCCCCCTACAGGAGGTGTTATAAGACCTATTCCACAGTTGAGGATCATAATAGCTCCAAACTGTATGGGATCGACTCCAAGTTGTGTGACTATCGGCAGCAGTATGGGAGTCATAATTACAATGATGGAGGCCATACCCATTATCATACCGAGCATGAGCAGTACAAGATTGACCAACAGCAAAATAGCTATTTTATTAGTCGTCAAACCTAGGATTGCTTGTGAGATGAATGTTGGTATTTGCAGATAAGCCACTACAAAGCCAAAGGTTCCTGCGGCTGCAATGAGTATGAGGATATTTGCCAATACTCTCAATGCTTTCTTTAGGATGCCTCCAAAAGCTTGTATGCGAATTTCTTTATATACAAAAAATGTAACAAAAAAGGCCCACAAAGTTGCAATTGCGGCAGATTCAGTAGCCGTGAAAACCCCTGAAATTACACCAAAGATAACAATAAGTACGGTCATCAGAGCCCAAATGGATTCCTTAAAGGAAATGAGCACCTCTTTAATTGAGAATGGGTCACCTTTAGGATATTTTCGTCTAATTGATATGAAAAGAGAGAAGATCATCAGAGAAAGAGCAAGGAAGAGCCCTGGTACCAGTCCTCCTAGGAACAGTTTCCCAATGGAGAGCCCCCCTGCGGCCATGGCATAGATAATCATATTATGGCTTGGAGGTATCAAAAGCCCTTCAATGGAACTTGCCATGGTCACTGCAGTCGAAAACTCAACATCATAGCCATTCTTCTTCATCATGGGAATCAGAATAGAACCTAAAGATGCTGTATCAGCAGTAGCACTACCACTTATCCCTCCAAAGAAGACGCTAGCAACAATATTGACCATGGCCAAACCGCCGCGCATCCAGCCAACCAAAGCGTTAGAAAGTTTAATCAGACGATCTGAAATTCCTCCCTGAGCCATTATTTCCCCTGCCAAAACAAAAAAAGGTATGGCAAGAAACGTAAATCCATTGATCCCATCAATGAGGGTTGTCACCACAACAATCAGTGATATCTTCGAAAATAGAATGGTTAGGATAGCTGACCCAATCATTGCATATGCAATATGGATGCCCCCAACTATTAAAACTGCAAAACTTCCTAGTAGTATTAAAATTGCTTGAGTATCCATTAATTCCAGCACTCCTTATCTGTTAATCTGGCGATTGCCATAATCAAACCGAGTATTCCCGTAATAAAAATCGATCCGTACATGGTGGACATGGGCAATCTAGTTGCAGGAAGAATGGAGCGGGACATCATCTGGACCGCATCAAATCCAACGACAATGAACACTAGGTATATGGCGATAAGTACCACATAGGCAATTTTGTGTAGTATCAAGCAGATTTTTTCATTAAAAACATATTCGATGATAGACATTCGCATGTGAGACCCATCTCGAACACCCATCGCGGCAGTGAGGAAACAAAGCCAAACCAAGCTAAGGATTCCTATCTCCTCAGTCCAGCTAGGAGATTTTGAGAATACTAACCTTCCCACAACAGCTATTGATACGGAAAATACCATAACTATAAAGATGAGTTTAGCTATTACTTCGATTGCAAAATAGATACCCCGGGAAATTTTTTGGATTCCGGAATTCACACTGTTCATTTTCATTGATTTCTTTCTCCAAATGAATATGAAGTGCCAGAAAACGTATTCTCTGGCACTTCAAGGTATTAATACTTGGTGTTTTTTATCTGTTCGATAGTCTTGGAATATTGGGTTCCATATTTATCATACACGCTTTGTACGGATTTTCTCCACTCTGCAGGATTAGCAGGATTGGAAACTTCTACACCAGCAGCAAGAATCTTCTGCATAAGCACTGTGTCGTCAGAGTCCGAAAGCTGGTTGAAGAATTGAACAGATTCTGCAAAGGAATCTATGACTAACTTTTGGTCTTCGGCTGATAACCTTTTCCAAGTAATTTCAGAAAAAAGTACAATGTTAGGGCTCAGCTCATGTCCGTCAAGCACCATGTATTTGGCTACTTCTTGGAATTGGTTATTGAAGAAACCAGAGAGAGGCTGCTCTGCACCATCAACGATTCCTGTCTGCAGGGCACTGTACAATTCTGTGAATGCAATAGAGACAGGGTTACAGCCCAAGGCTGCCATGTTTTCCAATGCGATTGCACCTTCGTTAGAGCGAATTTTCAATCCCTTCATATCTGATACATTGACGACCTTTTTCTTTGTAAAGAAATAATGCCGTGCTGATTCCTGATAAGCACCAATTGCAACCATTCTGGTCCCGGAGGTCTGGATGCTATCAAATAGTTTCAAGCCTGCTTCTGTCTTCTGAAAAGCCCGAGCATGTTCAACATTGTCGAAGAGATAGGGGAATGTGAATACTTTGAGGTCTTGAGCACCATAGTCAGAAAGAGTAGCTGGCATGATCATTGTCATATCAAGAACGCCACTTTGAAGCGATTGGAGGTGCACAGCAGGTTTTCCAAGCTGACCGCCAGGGAAAATCTGAAGTTCAAATTTTCCATTTGATTTTTCACCGAGAATTTCTCCGAATTTTACAATTCCTTGCACCAGAGGGTGGGAGAGAGGGTTGTTTAAACCAACCTTCAGAGTCATTTTTTGATTTGTTTGGGGTTTTTCATTCTGTCCGCTAGCAGCAGCAAACGAAAGCACAGATAGCACCAGAAGAGCAATAAGCATTAGTTTTTTCATAAGTTGAACTTACTCCTTTAATTGTATGTATAAAGAGTATCAGTGTTTTGCGGTAAAGGTGAGGTAAGGTTTTGTCGAGTATCTGTATATTTTTGTTTTAGAATTTTCGCCGCTCTTGAGAAAATTGTCGGGGTGTCATCCCTATTTCTCGTTTAAAACATTTAGAAAAATAGGCCGGGTCAGAAAATCCTATCTCTGCACTTGTCTTTTCTACGGTCATCCCAGAAAGTAAATACTGTTTGGCATGGTCAAGCCTAACGTTGAGGATAAAATCCTTGATATTCATCCCTTCGAGATTCTTGAATGTTCTCGATAAGTAACTGGTACTCATTTGGGCTTCTTTTGCTAGTTCATCTAGGCCAATAGTCATAGAAAAATGTTTATGTATGTATTGTTTGACCTGCATGATTAACCGTTCATTCTGGGTCTGCACATTCGCTAAATAATAGGCACGAAACAGCCCCAGAGCAATTTTAAACTCTTCTCCAATCTCCGCCTCACTAGCATTTGTCTGTATTCTAAACTCACAACCAATCTCGTTGTATAGGGAAGATGCTTGAACATCCCCAATGCTGTATACCTGTTTTATTACTGCCAGTATGTACTCAAACAACTTATTTCTATAATCTATTCTGTTTTTCTGGAAAGAATATACTTGGGAAAGTAACGTGTCTGTCTGCTTATGTAAAACTTCAGTTTCGTTGCTGAGGATGGCGTCTGCTAATGTGAGCACCGTCAGTTCCGGGGAGGGCGTTTCCAAAGGCTTGTTTGGGAGTCTGAGAAGCAATTGTTGAAATTCTTCTCCTGTTTTTATCCAATCCGTCATGAGGTTTGAAAATAAAAAAGAACCTTCTTGTGTGAAAAGTCTTTTTTGATTCAGCAAGTCTGGAATAGGTGTGAGTGCCTTTGATGTAGAGCTGAAGAGAATCAGATAATGAATATTTTGAAACGTTTCTTTCATAAAGGAGATATTCTGTTCCAAAAGAAACTGTTCGAAATTCTTTTCCACTGCGCTATTGGATGTGCCTTTGCATAGCCAAAGGCACCATTGGTACACTTTACTGTAAAGATCCAATGAATTAACATACACAGAAATTTTATCAGGTGAAAGCGGTGGCCCCAGAAGTAGCTTCTGCATAAATTCACGTTGGAGTAATTCTTGCAGTTTTCCATATTGTTTGAGGTGCTTGTTCTGAGTCTGGATTTCGCTAAGTTTTTGTAATAATCTTTCCATCATCATATGGAATGTTTTTAAAGAGTAAGGTTTGACAAGATAATCAAACGTATCGTTTTGAAGAGCCTTTCGGGCATATTCAAATTCACTATATGCTGTAACCATAACCAAGAGTGCATGAGAGTTGAACTCTCTGATTTCTTGAGCAGCTTGTAACCCATCTTTAAGGGGGAGTAGTATGTCCATGAATATTATAGCAGGATCATGGTTGCGTGCAATCTCTACCGCCTGCATCCCATCCATTGCATAGAGCAAGGTAGCTCCAATATTTGGGTATAGACTTCTGATCATCTTCGTCAAGGCTTGTTGTTCTAAGTGTTCATCTTCTACTATCAGGATATTCATGATATATCCTCTCTGGAGGGTATGTTGAGGAAGATTTTTGTATACTCACCGATTTTACTCTCGACCAAGAAGAGTCCTGCTTGCTTGTATCGGATATTGAGCCGAGTCTCGACATTAGACAATCCTATATGGTTTTTGTTATCCACCAGACGTAAGGATGGATCAAACCCCATTCCATCGTCTTCTATGCGTATGTGTAGCATGTTGTCTTGTATTTTGGCTGAAATCTGAATGGCAAGATTGATTTTTGAACCAATACCATGCGTGAAGCAGTTTTCAATGATAGGTTGGATGAGCATGGAAGGCACTGGCCAGGCTCTAGCTTCTTCGTCGATCGATATGGTTACGGTGATACGTTCACCAAATCTTGTTTTTTGCAAAAATAGGTACAGATTGACTACTGAGAGCTCTTTTTCAAAAGGCACTAAAGAATCTGTAGCATCAAGAGAGTATCTGAGTATTTTGGATATTGCTTCAATGAGCTCCATTGCAAGCTCTGGGTTATTGAGAAAGGCAACTTTTCCGATCAAATCCAAAGCGTTGAAGAGGAAGTGGGGATTTATCTGAGAGCGCATATTGGTTAGTTGGGCTTGCATAAGCAACTTATCTTTTATTTCTGTTTCTATAAGCTTTTCGCTAAGAGTTTTTTCCAGTCGAGCTTTTTCCTTAATCTGATCAATGTATCGTAATATTTCAAGTTTCATTTGATTCATCGCCATCGAGAGGTCGTCAAGCTCCTGAAACCCTGAAGCGCTGATGTCTGCAAGTGCCCAGTTCTTGTGAGAAAGCTGCAGTGCGTAGTTATGCATCTCTCCTATCTGGTGGAAAACAGTAAGAGCTGTTCGTATCCCTACAATGCAGAAGCCCAAGATAAAGAAGAGTAGAACTATCCAAAGTGTATATTCAATGGTTGTGAGTTTTTTCTCATAGGTTTGGTAGAGAGACGATGTAATAGTGTAGTAGACGGTCACCAACTCCTCTACAGCCATCTGGTGAAAGCTTATGCTGTCTCTTATATAGGTAAGGATATCATATTTGAGGTTTTGCGAGTCACGAAGCAAATTGTCCTGGTACCGATTGTAACTGATGAGCCTTCTCAAGATCTCCCTGCATTCCTTGGAGAGTATTTCATTGGAACGTACTATCGCAATCTGTTCATCCAGTTCAAATATTTTCTTCTGATAATTTGGTAGCAAGTCATTTGATGAAGAGCGCAACATATTGGTGGAGAGCACATTCATTTGAGAAACCGTTGTTGCTAGTTGTGAAGCCTCTCTGTTCTTTTCGATAAATTGTCGGTGGGCATGCTTTTGTAATTTTCCAAGCGTAAAAAAACCGCTGAGGCTTATGATTAGCACTGCCATGAGAACGATAAAGCTGGTAACAAGCATTTTATAGATACTTTTCATCATTAGACCAACTTTACGTTTCTTTTTTCACTGGGTCAACCTCCATGTATGCCAACTCTTCCTGTAATACAAAACTCTGTGGTATCCTCCTTGGGAGGAGAAATCATGGATACGAAGATTTCTGTAGTGGAGAAGGGGGCTATCGCACGGGTGGGGGCCTTGTTCGTGGAGGCTTTCGGGCACTCTCCTGCCTTGGTCGTCTCTGATGGAAACACCTTGGGCATCGGGGGGTTTGCCCTTATCCAGAGCCTGGAGCAGAAGGGTATACAGGTCAGGCAGTGCTGTTTTGCCGCCCTGCCTCAAGTCTATGCTGATGAATACTCCATCGAACGTGTACGCCACTCTCTAGCCCAGGATGCCAGCATCGCTGTTGTCTTAGGTTCGGGCACCCTCAATGATATTACCAAGCGTGCAAGCTTTGAGGTGGATCGCCCGTATATGGTGGTGGCAACAGCCCCTTCTGTCGATGGCTACACCTCCTATGGAGCGGCTGTCTCCATCAGGGGCTTCAAGCAGACCCTGCCTTGCAATGCCCCTACTGCCGTTGTTGCCGATACCAATATACTGTGTGCAGCCCCCATGCCCATGATAGGAGCCGGCTTTGGCGACTGCATGGCTAAGTTTACAGCAGGCGCAGACTGGATCATTGCCGATCAGATGGGGTTGCAGCCTATTCGGGAAGATGTCTGGACGATGGTGCAGACCCCCCTTCGGGTTGTCTATGCGGAATACAAGGATATAGCCAACCGTGATCCCCGTGCTGTCGGTCTTCTTTTTGATGCCCTCTCTGCAAGTGGGTTTGCCATGCAGGTCATGCATGACTCCCGCCCTGCCAGTGGTGCTGAACATCTTATCAGCCATATCTGGGAGATGGAACACTTGGAGATGGGTGGGCTCCCTGTAAGCCATGGTTTCAAGGTTGCTGTAGGGACCCTTGCCATGAGCTTCCTGTACGAAATGTTACCAAGGATGGATTTTTCTAGCATAATGAAAAAGCCAGCTCAAAGCTGGGAAGAGAGACAGCAGAGTATAGAGCAAGCTTTCTCCTTCGCTCCCGCTTTGCTTGAGCAAATCCTACCAATCTCAAAGAGTAAGTTTCTCTCTGGCGATGCCCTCATAAGCCGAAGAAGAGCTATTCAGATAGCCCTTCCACATATGTTAAGACGGTGTACTGTACAGCTTCCTCCCTTCAGGGAGTTGAGGCAGGTTATGGCTGAGGTAGGCTGTCCCCTTACCTATATGGATATCAACACCACAAAAGCGAACTTCCTGCATGCCATACGGGCAGCCCAGATGATCAGAAACCGTTACACGTTGCTTGACCTGCTGTATGAGGCAGGGTTTTTGGAAGAAGCGTTGGGGGCTTTTGATTTGGGGGTTTACTGATACAATTGCCAGATGCTCTGATTGTGTTTTCCAAGGATGATGTTAGAATTGATGGAATGAGATAAGGAGAGGTACCGTATGCACCCAATTATTGGAATTAACCTGCCAAACAAGACTTCGTTTGAGCACCTTGATGAGACCCTGCGCCAGATCAAGGCAGATGGCTTTGATGCTGTGGAGATAAATATTGAAGTGTTCCCCCTGATCCTCGGAGGAGCAATCTGTCGAGACTGGGTGGAGCTGCTGAAGCTAACCCTGAGAAAGCATGCCCTGACCTATACCGCCCATATAGGGCGTGGCTTGGACCTGCGTTCGCTTGAAGACCACGCCTTTCATACCCGGGTACTCAACGCTTCGCTTGAGATCTGTAGTGAACTGAATATGAAGGTCCTTGTCCTGCACTACGAGGTGAAAGGCCAGAACCAGCGAGCTGAACAGCAATTTATTGAAGCACATAGGAAGGCCGCCGAATATGCTGTAACGTTGGGTGTTGTTGTCTGTGTGGAGAACATTGAGGTGGAGTTGGTCGCCCCAGTGGTAGAGCTTGCTAAGGCGATAGACCATCCGAACCTGCGTTTGAACCTCGATACCGGGCACGCTTTCCTTGCAGCAAACTTCTACGAGTTTGATTTCCTCGAGGCTGTAGAGATGATGGCCCCATACCTTGGGCATGTGCATCTCAATGACAATACCGGAGTATTTGAACCCCTGAGGGTCACCAACCGTCCCGTCTATGACGCTCTGCCTATGGGGTACCGAAGGGAGTTCGGCAGGGGTGATATCCACCTGCCTCCCTTCTATGGAGCGATACCTTTCTCCGAGGTGTTCTCTCGCATACCCTCTACCTATGAGGGGATTTTCATCTGTGAGTATATGTCCGAGGACTTCGGTCCCCTCAACAGGAAGATCCAGGAGCAGGTGCGAGTGGCCCTTGAGGAGTCAGGAGCCTAGGGCCTCTTTCATCATCTCGGTAAAAGCTCTTGGTGCGTTGCTGACAAAGCTACGCACCCTCTCCTTGTAAAGGTATCCAAGCAGCTCTGGGGTGAGCTCGATCGGACAGACCTGCAGGACCCGTCCCTTCTCTTGGGTACTCTTTACCGCATGTTGTAGGAATCCCGGGGGGAGGGGCGAGCTTAGCTCGCCTCTTTCCATAGTGGCAGGGAAGTGAATCTGAACTTCTGTGATCCCACTAAATCCACTCTCAGCCAACGCATAAAAATGTTTGACAATCGAATCAGGAGAACCTGAGCACCAGGTCATTGTCGGGGCTTGGGGAAGTAGTGCTTGTACTCTCTGGCAGAAAGTCTGATCTTTATGGACAAAGCGGATTCTAGATAGTACCCGGTATTTCTTGAGCATTGATACAACCTCATCAAGGGGGGCTTCCTTTATCTCCAGATAGAGCAGATGATCTGTATCTTTTTGCATCAAAGCCAAAAGATCAGAGAGCAGAGGGACCCGTTCTCCCCCACCTATATCAATGCTTTGCAGTTCAGCAAGGCTCATTGTTGCCAAGGGTTTCACCAACAGCTTGGTGTCACCTCTGCCTGTTCTCTTCAGGGTCTCGTCATGGCAACAGACCAAGGTTCCATCTGCGATTTGTCGAACATCCGTTTCTGGGATTGCAGAAGGGAAGGTCCATGCATACTGCATGGCGGTGAGTGTGTTCTCATATACTTCATCCAGGCCCCCACGATGGGCTTGGAAATGGTATTTTTGATTGTTGTGCATAGGTGCCTCAGTAGGAGATGGGTTGTATGAATAAGGCAAAGTGTTCACCTGGTGTAAGGGTTATGAATACAGGGGAGCGAGAAAAGGAACAAGATACCAAGAGAGAAAAAGAGAGATGCCGGATTCACATGAATCCGGCATCTTGAATCAGGTCAGACTACTTCATCAAGACATTCTTGACGAACTCTGCGATCATCAGGGTCTTGTAAGGAGCTGGGAACCAAGCAAGGGCATTTGCTGCACGGTCTGCTTCGGTAAGCAGGGTTCCGCTGAGCGTAATGTCAGTACGGGCAGGGTAGGCACCGAGCATCTCATACTTCTTCTGCTGCTGTTCCTTGCTGGTGATGTGTGCGATGTATACCAAGGCGGCTGCCTTACGAGGAGAGTTTTTCAACACTCCCATGGTATCACCGCCACCAGCAGCACCCATGGTTGGGATGTACATCTTGGCTCTTGCGAAGAGGTTACCCTTGTTCATCATATCCTTTACGTTGTCATCCCAGCCAAAGGTCATGGCGATTTCGCCATCGTTGAGGCGGATGATGGAGTCGTTGTTGGATACGGTGAAGGTCAGCTTTTCCTTGCGTGAGTAGGCCCAATCCCAAGCCTGGTTCCAGTTAGCTACCTTGGAGGCGACAACTTCAGAGTCACCCACATACTTCTCAAGGCCACCGGTGGTCTCCTTGATCATGGTGTGGACAAATGATTGCCCGGATCCACCCTTTGACGGGTCGTTGAATCCAAACTTCTTTGGGTTAGCATCGATCCAGGCCTCAAGCTCCTTCCATGTCTGTGGCGGGTTTGGAACACGCTGGGGATCATAGAGGATGCCGGTCTGGTTGCGGTGGAACGGGGCAAGGTAGCCATTGGTCATGACTCCTTCCTGAACCTTCCAGAGTGATGGGGCAAGTTTGTCTGCATCGGGAATGATGTTTTTGATCGGGCCATAGAAGAGGCCCAGGTCCATGGTGTTCTTCACCCACTGGCCTCCGACGATCATGGCATCAATGGTACCGACTTTGTTGTCCTTCTCTGAGATTGCCTTATTGAAGTTTGCTGTCTGGTCGCCAATGATGAGATTCACCTTGATGCCATACTTTGCTTCAAAATCAGCAGATGCTTCCTTGAAGTAATCAGGGAAATACCAGGCATAGAAAGTTACCTGACCTTCTGCTTTTGCTGCTTCCACTATTTGGTCCCAACTTGCAGTCTGCAAATCGATTTCCGCTTTGGGAGCCTCTTTAGCACCTGCAGCGAAGACCATGGTGGATGCCATGACAAGAACCAGTAACACTACCAAAATCTTTTTCATACACAATACCTCCTTGTTTTGTGTAACAACATCACATTTTTCCTAGTGATGCTGAAAGATAATCGGACTTGAGAAACCTTTCTACGATAAAAAGCATGATGATGTTCGGTGTCATCATCAATAATGACACGACAGCCGCATTGGTACGGATGAAATTATACCCCATGAACGAGTACAGGATGGTCGGGATGGTCTCAAATGTCGGAGTCCCGATGATGAAGGTCAGGTTGAACTCCTCAATACTGGTGGTAAAGGCGAATATCATCCCTGCTATGAGGCCGGGCCTGATCATGGGTAGGAATATATCCTTGATCTTCACAAAGGTGCCTGCTCCAAGGTTCTCAGCAGCATCAATTACATCTTGGGGGATGGAAGCGAAACTGGTGGTCATCACCCGTATCATATAGGGCATGCTCATCAGGGTATGGGCGAGAACCAAGCCAAAAAAGGTCTGGCTGAGTCCCATAATGTTGAAAACACGACTCAAGAAGAGGGCCACAACCATGCCTGGCATGATCATGGGGAGCAACACCACCAGCATGAATATCTTTTTACCGGGTATGTTCTTCCTCCCTAATATGTAGCTGGTAGGAAGCGAGAGTAGGAAAGAGAGTATCACTGCCAACGGTGCGATCGTGTAGCTGGTTTTCAGTGCCCTAGCGATATTGGTATAGTTGAACACATACCGCCACTGCTCCAGAGAGAAGCTAGGTGGGATTAGGTTTGGATACGACCAGGCATCATTTGGATTGACTAATGACCACATGATGGCCATGAAAATGGGAATCCCTACCCACAACAGCTGAACTATGACAAAGAAGAGCGTGATCATCAGATAGAAATTTTTTTTACGCCGTTTCTTTATCAGATGGAGGGGCATTGCCTTGTTTTTGTCCATATCAGGCACCTCCCTGTACAAGTTCAGCAAATCGTGAATACGCCCATACGACAAAGAACGTGGTTACAATGATGATGACTCCCAAGACTGCTGCCTGGTTCCACTCCTGATAGAGGTTTGCCATGATCTGCATCCTATTGGCTACCGATGATGGATAGACCGGGCCTGCTACGCTAGTGATGGGGAAGTCCCCAAATGCCCTGATGAACATGAGTATCATGGCAACAAGGATTCCCGGCATGGCCAAGGGAATGTATATCCTGAAGAGGACCGACCAATACCCAGCCCCCAGATTCTTGGCAGCATCGATGGTATCGTCACGGATGGAAGAGATGGCTGACATGAGGATCAGGAGGACAAAAGGAAGGTTCTTCCATATCTGTATGGTTATGACGCCCCAGCCAAACGAATCATTGAGCATCCGTAGTGGCTCATTGATGATGTTCAGTCTCATCAGGGTGGTGTTTATCAGGCCATGATAGGAGATGAGATTCAATATAAGAAAAGAGGCCACAAGTGCCGGTATGAATAGGGGCACCTTGATGATGGACCCTAGCATCCCCTTGGCCGGTCCGCTCTTGCGGAAGAAGAGGGCAAGAGGAAAAGCAACCAGGACTGTGCCCACTGAGCTCAAAATTCCCATTTTAAGAGAGAACAGCAGGGAGTCCATAGCTTCACGGGAGCTTAGGATGGATTTCCAGTACCCGAGGGTAAAGCCTGATTCTCCCATCATGTTGAAAAAACCCAGGCTTTGCAACACGGTAATGACAATCGAAGAGCCAATGAAAAAAACGATGAAGCCCACACCAGGGAGGAGCATGAGGATGATAAAAGGGGTTATCTTGTCTTTCTTTTTCATCCTTACCCCCTCAGTATGCTGAAGGCTCGCTCAGCGATGCCAAACGATACGCTATCGCCGGCAACAATCTTCGCCTCATCATCGGACTGGGCGCGCATCTTCTGGCCATTGACCTCTATGAAGAGGTCGGTGATATCTCCCATGAATACGGCCTGGAGCACTTTGCCTGTAATTTGATTTGTACTTGCACGATCACGGATCTTCATATCCTCAGGTCTCCAGCTGAAGTGTATGGTTGCTCCCTTCTTGGGGATCTCCTGCCCTTCGGCATTGATGAAGAGTTTTCCAAAGGGTGCCTGGACTGTACATCGTTTTCCTTCGACTTCCAGTACAACCCCATCGAATATGTTTGCCATGCCGATGAAACCGGCCACAAACCGTGTTTCAGGATGGCGGTATATGGAGTAAGGGTCGCCGATCTGCTCTATCTTCCCCTGTTTCATGATGACTATGCGATCCGATATTGCCAGAGCTTCATCCTGGTCATGGGTTACATAGATGGCAGTAGTTCCCAATCGCTTCTGCATTTCGCGAATCTCTACTCGGACCTGAACTCGTAGTTTAGCATCAAGGTTGGAAAGCGGCTCGTCAAACAGGAGAACTTCAGGTTCCGTAACAATGGATCGTGCAAGGGCTACTCGCTGCTGTTGCCCCCCTGAAAGTTGCCCTGGCTTTCTTTTACCCAAATCGGAGAGGCTGAGCATCTCCATGACGCGTTCAATCTTACCCTTCTGTTCTGATGTACTCATCTTGCGCATCTTCAGGCCAAAGCTGATATTGTCCCACACACTCATGTGGGGAAAGAGGGCGTAGCTTTGGAAGCACATGGCCGTGTCACGTTTATTGGGTGGCACATTGTTCATGATCCTATCCCCAAAGTAGACTTCGCCTTCGTCTGGGTAGTAGAAACCCGCTATGGTACGCAATGTTGTTGTCTTTCCACACCCTGAGGGGCCAAGAAGGGTCACAAACTCTCCGTCTGCGACATCCAGGTCGATATGATCGACTGCTACGACTTCATCAAAGCGTTTCACAAGATTGGTCAATGTAAGGGTTGCCACGCAAAATGCCTCCTTGGGAATAGGGGAACAAGGAACGGTTCATCTCTTCAAACAAGTATGATAACGTTTTCAAAACACCCTAAACAAACATACGTATATTGTCTTAGTAAGAACGATATATATAGTATTGTTTATTCTTACAAGTCAGTTCAACTTTCCTAAAAAACCTGATACGATGGAATAATTCTAATTTTTACAAGTACTTGTAATTGTTTCTCGTATACAGTGTTGTATTAATACAACCATTCTCATATGAAATCCTACGCCTAAGAGTATCATGAAAACGTTATTTGTCAATAAGGATAACGGATATATTTTCTCCATTTTCAATGCTTAATCGTTACAGCATGCATTTCTCCCCAAGAGGTAGAGGGCCTTAGAGTTGTGCAATGATTGATGAAAAAGAGGGCAAGGAACCTAAAGGTTCAAACCTTTTCAGTGCAATCTGAAACTAATTTTCTTTTGCATAGTGATCACGGATAGTTTCAGCTGAGTAGAGCTCTGCTTTCATTGATATTATTCAAGAGGGTATCCAGGGGAGCCTGTTGGACCTCCTTGCTGAAAGGCTCAAAGGAGAGGTATCCTTTATAGCCTCCCTGTATCAATGACTTGACTTGTTCTGCGCTTCCCAGGATATCAGAGGGGGAGAGCAGCACCCTATCGCTATCCTGGATACCGGCTATGGGTTTCTGTCCAACAACTGCCGAGATGTGTATGAGGCCAGTCTCTTTGGGGTAGAACCCACTCTCCCCACCGAGGTAGTGGTGGAAGGTATCATGAACCAGTTTGTACTGCGATCCTTTCCCTGATTCGGTGATGGCTTTCAGGGCTTCTTCTTTGGTCCGAAGGCTACTCACTGCAAAGCCAAGGGGTTCCACATACCCTAGCAGTCCGTACTCACCAAACAGGTCTGCATAGGTGATCAGAGCCTCGACACACATCTCATGCCACCGGTTTCTGTCCTCGTTTACAGGTATCCCGTTTACTGGACAGAGGACAATTGCTTCACAGCCTAGGGCTTTTCCCACTTTGAGCAGATCTTCCAACTCTTTCTTGTGTGTCTTTGGTTTTTCATTGAACCGCTGTAGTGCGTTGATAGTTGCAATATGTACAGATGCCACTGATGCTGCTTGCTCCACTTGCAGGGGTTTGAGACCATCGGTGATGGTTTTTCCCTTCAGGTCGTTCCGTAGTTCCACAGCCTGAAAATTGGCATGATTTGCCATGGCTATAAACTCCAGTATCCCCAAATGGGGAGCTATGATCCTGTTCAGCGCAAATGGTTGTGATTTCATGTATGCCTCTTTATTGTGGATGTATTCATTCTAGCACCCCTTGGTAGCCTGTCAACGTTATAGCAAGACGTTGCGGTGTAATAAGGAAGAATAGGGAATCCTATTTGAAAACGTTATCATTAAGGATATACATGATGTGATGTTTCGAATCTTCTTTTTCTTGTTTCCTAAATGGAAATAGTTAAAGTTTGACAAATGTCTAAAACGGTGCAATCATAAAGGTGTGATAACGTTTTCAACCTTCCTTGGGTTGAAACTTACCATGTGGAACAGGGCTGGATAAGAAAAGGGGTCTTTGAAAGGGTTTCCAGCTTGTTGTTGAAAGTGATCAAGCCAAGCACATTCTTGCTTGGGCGCGATAAAAATCTTAGGAGGATTGAAATGAAAAAACTGTTTGTGATTCTGGCTATCCTGGCGATGGTCGTCTCCCCACTCGTTGCACAGGCATCCGGTGAAACTGCCGGGAAGAAATCGTATCAGACGTTGCAGATGTATACGGCCCTCGATACTGAAGAGGCCCAATACTATCTTGATGTGTTCCAGAAGAGCAGCGGCATCAAGGTCGAGTATGTTCGCATGAGTTCTGGTGAAGTGCTTGCAAGAATGGAGGCTGAGAAGGCTAATCCTCAGGCAAGCGTCTGGTTTGGAGGGTCCAATACTGACCACATCAATGCTCAGTCCAAGGATCTTTTGACCCCTTACAAGCCCAAGACTGATTTTGAGCTTGCCCCCATGCTCCATGCTGATGACTATAGCTGGAATGGTTTCTATACCGGGGCCATCGGCTTTGTGTCCAACACCGAGTTCCTGAAGAAGAACAACCTGCAGCCACCCAAGTCTTGGGACGACCTGCTGCACCCTGCCTACAAGGGCCAGGTCGAGATGGCATATCCGTACACTTCCGGAACCGCTTATACCACATGGGCAACCATCATCCAGATGAAGGGCCTTGAAGGCGCGCTTGACTGGTGGGAGAAGTTCGACAAGAGCATCCACCAGTATACCAAGAGTGGAACCGCCTGTATCGCACGAGCCGGCCTTGGTGAGTGTGCAGTCGGCATCTCCTTCTCCCATGACATCATGGCTAAGGGCATTGCAATGGGCTACCCCCTGGTAATCTCCTTCCCAGAAGATGGGACCGGCTATGAAGTTGGTGGTGTCTCCATGATCAGGGGAGCAAAGCAGGTTCCTGAAGCACAGGCATTCATGGACTGGTGCTTCTCCGAAGAGGCTCAGAACCTGTTCATCAAGTATTCACGCCTTCCTGTCAACCCCAAGGCAATTGTTGCTGAGGGAGCGGTCAAGCTCTCCGACATCAAGCTCATCGATTATGATGCAGTGAAGATGGGTCTGGCTAAGGACAAGTATGTCACAGCTTGGAGAGACAGGATCGGCAAATAACGATCCTGATAGTTGAGAATCGGGGTGCAGCTGCTTGTACATAGTGTGCAGTAATGGTTGCACCCCTTAGTTTTGAGGAGAACGAATGAAGAAGTTCAAGTTCAGTAATACTACTCGGATGAATGACCTCAGAAAGATGCTCGGAGAACCCTTCCTAATGCTAGCGATCCTTGTGGTTTTCTATATGCTCATCGTATTTGTCATTTTCCCCATCTACCAGGTGTTCAAGACAAGCCTCTCCTATGAGGGATCCTTCAGTCTGAAGAACTACAGTGATGTGCTCAGGCGCTCGTACTATATAAAGCCCCTGATCAACAGCATGATCCTTGGCGTTCTGGTAGGTACCATAGGGACGGTCATCGGCTTTACCTTCGCCTATGCAATAACCAGGACTCCTATGAAGGGCAAGGGTGCGTTCCGTATGATCGCGACCTTCCCAATGGTTTCCCCTCCATTTGTCGTAGCTCTGGCCTGTATCCTGCTGTTTGGCAGGTCTGGCTTCTTTGCTGGTGCGATCGGGAATATCTATGGACTAACCGGCCTGGTCATCGTCGAGGTCATCGCTTACTCTCCAACGGCATTCCTGGCCCTTGTCGGGGTGTTGCAGGCCATCGATCCAGCACTGGAAGAGGCTGCCATGGATTGCGGGGCCTCAAGGCTGAAGATTTTCAGGACCATCATACTGCCCTTGGCAACACCCGGTCTGGTAAGTGCCTGGCTGTTGGTTTTCATCCAGTCGCTCGCTGACTTTGGAAACCCCATGATTCTTTCGGGGAACTTTTCGGTCCTCTCGGTGCAGGCCTATCTGCAGATCACCGGCATGTATGACCTTGCCCGTGGTTCCACGCTTGCCATCCTGCTGCTGATCCCCACTGTCGTAGCCTTCTATTTGCAGAAGTATCTGCTATCTAAGAAGTCCTATGTGACGGTGACAGGCAAGCCAACCTCTGCAACCATCAAGAACCTGGAGTGGTACATCAAGGCTCCGGTCTATTCGGTATGTATCTTCTTCGCAGCTGTCGTGCTTTTGTTTTATGGGATGGTAGTGTGGGGCTCATTCCAGAAACTCTGGGGAGTTGACTCCTCACTAACGCTGCGCAACTATACACAGATGTGGAAGATGGGTAAGGGGTATATTGTAGACTCCCTGCTTATCTCCGCCATTGTAACGCCGGTTACCGGGGTGCTGAGCATGTTCATAGCATACCTGATCACCCGCAAGCAGTTCCCTGGAAGGGGCTTCATTGAGTTCTCCTCCATGCTGACCTTCGCCGTACCCGGGACTGTAGTAGGTATCGGATACATCCTGGCCTTCAATACTCCATCGATGTGGATGCCCATTACCCTTACGGGTACGGGGTTCATCATTATGATCTTGTTGGTGTTCAGGAACCTGCCAGTGGGTATTCGCAATGGGGTGGCTGCTATCCAGCAGATTGACCCTTCCATTGAGGAAGCTTCGATCGACTTGGGTGCCGACAGTAGCATGACCTTTCGCAAGATCACCCTGCCGATGATAACCCCGGCTTTCTTCTCTGGCCTGGCCAACTGTTTTGTCCGTTCTATGACTGCCATCAGTGCGATCATATTTGTGGTTTCTGGAAAATGGAACCTTATCACTGTTGCAGTCCTGGGATTTGTCGACAACAGCCAGTATGCACAGGCAGCAGCTATGAGCTTGCTGCTCATTGCCATTGTTGTTACAGCCCTTGGCCTGATCAAGCTGTTTACCGATAGGATGGGGAAAGGTATGAATGCTTCCTCAATCTTGGAATAGGGAGAAACCATGAAACAAAATTATTTGGAATTGAAAAAGCTGGCAAAGTCCTTTGGTAAGGGTGACTCTACCTTCTTTGCCGTTGACCATATCGACCTCGTGGTCAAGGAGGGGGACCTTGTCACCCTGCTTGGTCCCTCAGGGTGCGGCAAGACCACCACGTTGCGTATGATAGCAGGGTTTCACACCCCTTCTAGTGGCGATGTGCTCATTGATGGGACAAGCGTCAACAACATCCCTCCCAACAAGCGTCCTACGGCCATGGTGTTTCAGAACTATGCACTCTTTCCGCATATGACGGTGTTTGAGAACATCGCCTATGGCCTGCGCATTCGCAAAGAGAGCCATGAGATGGTCGACAAGAAGGTCAACGATATCATGAAACTCATCGGCTTGGATAACCTTGGTGACCGTCAGCCGCGCCAGCTCTCCGGTGGCCAGCAGCAGCGGGTCAGCCTTGCACGTGCGATGGTGATGGAGCCTAAGGTGTTGTTGTTTGACGAGCCCCTCTCCAACCTAGATGCAAAGCTGCGTGTCTCCACAAGGCTTGAGATCCGCAAGCTTCAGCAGCGGGTGGGGATAACCTCTGTCTATGTGACCCATGACCAGGAGGAGGCCATGACGCTCTCCGACCAGGTGGTCATCATGAACAAGGGCATCATCGAACAGATCGGCTCTCCTTCAGAGATCTACAGCCATCCGGCCAACAGGTTTGTAGCCGGCTTCATCGGGAAGGCGAATTTCCTTGAGTCGGTGGTTGAGCAGGTTACCGACGATCAGATAATCGTCTCCTACCAGGGCAAGAGCATTACCGCCCCACGATGGGACAAGACTCTCAAGGTCAAGGACAAGGTGGTGGTGGTCGCACGGCCTGAATCGATCATACCAGAGCTGCCTTCAGTGGATTTGGTGGAAGGCCTTGTCGCCGATTCAGTGTACTTCGGCTCACAGATGCTGTATGAGGTTGTGTTGCCCGATGGAAAGATGCTGCAGATTGAGGTGGCTGACCCTCAGTACCATATACAGTTCGAGCGCGGACATAAGGTGGGGCTCTCCTTCAAGGACAGAAGCCTACACATATTACCTCTAGAGGAGAAATAGGATGCAGTATGATATTGTAATGATCGGTCATATCTCTCAGGACATCATGATTGACCACCTGAACAACAAGTTGGAACTTGTGGGAGGAGCTGTTGTCTACTCCTCCGCTTCTGCGGCCGCTTCAGGGGCTAAGGTCAAGGTTGTCACCAAGCTGTCCAAGGAGGATGGCTACATCCTTGAGTCTCTCAAGCGGGAGAATATCACGTGGGAGGTCTGCCCCTCCAAGGCGAGCACCTCAATCAAGAACATCTACTACACCGCTGACAAGGAGCGCAGGGATGTGTTTCTCATCTCTCAGGCAGACCCCTTTTCCTTGGAAGAGGTCTTGGGCGATGAGACGCGCATCTTCCACCTTGCCGGGCTGTTTGGTGGGGAGGTTCCCGATACCCTCATCAAGCCGCTGTTCGAGAAGGCGGAGGTCGCCATGGATGCCCAGGGTGTGTTGAGGTGTCTGGATGAGGAGGGCAATCTTGCCTTCAGGGACTGGGAGCGCAAGAAAGAGCTGCTTCCCTTCATCAAGTACTTCAAAACTGATGCTGCAGAGGCGGAGATTCTGACCGGTCTGTCCAACCGTGAGGAGGCTGCAAGGCTTCTGAACGAGTGGGGATCTGGTGAGGTCATGCTGACACACAACACCGAGGTGATGGTCTGCGTCCAGGGTGAGATCTTCACCGCTCCCTATACCCACCGCTCCAATGAGGGACGGACAGGGAGGGGAGACACTACCTTTGCAGCCTATCTTGCCTGGAGGAAGGAGCACTCTGCCAAGGAGGCAACAGCCTACGCTGCAGCGCTCTGTTCGATGAAGATGGAGGTTCCTGGCGTCTTTAAGGGGAGTGTGGATGATGTGCTGAAGCGGATGGAAGAGGATGTCAGGTAGGCCAAGGAGAAGTGAGGGCCAGAGGTAGGTAGCTCCTGCCTGCCAAGGGAACTGAAGCCCAAAACTCAAGCATGAGTTTTGGGCTTCAGCCATATGGTTCTTTTATCACTGTTGTGGCAGTATCATCAGAATACGTATCGCACTTTTACCTGTTGAAGGTATGGACTGTCTCCATCATCGCCTCTATGTTCCTGATCGGTGTTGCCGCCTGCAGGTTGTGGATTGCGTTGAACACGTACCCTCCGTCCTTGCTGAATATCTCCAGGCGTGAAAGGACCTCCTTGCGGACATCGTCGGGACTGCCGAAGGGGAGGGTCTTTTGGGTATCGACGCCACCACCCCAGAAGGTGAGATCCTTTCCATAGGTGTCCTTCAGGGTCTGGGGATCCATTCCTGTTGCTGAGCATTGCACCGGGTTGAGAATATCAAAACCGGCCTCAATGAACGAGCCTATCAGCGGTTGGACCGCACCACAAGAGTGTTTGAACGTCTTCCACGTGGTATGCGCATGGACCCAATCATTTATCTTGCGGTAATAGGGGGCATAGAGGGAGGTGAAGGTCTCCTGTGAGCAGAACTGGCCTGTCTGGGTTCCGAAATCAGTGCCACAGATAAAGACTGCATCGACACTGTTGCCCACTACAGCAAAGATCTTCTCAAAGTTTGCAAGGGCAATTTCAGCTTGTCTTGCAAAGATGCTGTGGACATAGTCGGGTCGGGCTACCGTGGAGATATACCACTCGGTGATATCCCGAATTCCTTTCGGGTGTTTGAGGTTGGGGCCGGTGACCATCGATATGTCACCAAATGCGGTTCCTCCGAAGTTGGCCAAGACCCCCTTGCCACTAGATTCTGCCTTCTTGGCCTCAGATGCAAAATATGCAATATCTTTTTCCGAGACAAAGCCGAACTCCTCCACATTGTCCTCGACTGAAAGGTTGTCCTCATCAAAGGGCGGTTGCCGTATGATGGTGTCGAAGAAGTAGCCACCTTCGGGCATATGCCCGCTTGGGGGGACACTTCTGTCCCCTTGGGGGTAGATGAAGGTATCAGCCCCAGTTTGTAGGATTTCAAAGTCTGTGGGGACCAGAATGTTCTGTCCCCAAGGGGTCGTCCAATCCTTCCATCCCTCTATGGGGAATCCGAACATGGTGCAACGGGGGAATATTCCTACAACATCGATCTGCATCGCCTCAAGCAGGTCATCATCAACAAATCCGAGCATCTGGTATGGTTCATGTACCTTTACAGGACGCTTTTCCAGCCCATAGACATCACGGAGTTTCTCTATGATGCTACAATGGATTCCAGTGACTGCACTTGATCCAAAATCTATGGGAACCGGACCTTGCCTATGGTTCAGGGCCTGCTTGAGCTTTTCTTTGCCATTCATATCTTCCATCCTTTTATCTGCAGTGAATACGTAAGATTCTACCAGTGGTGAAAAACAAATTCCCCCATCCCCTCCCAAAGCTGATGCATGCACGTCTGAGGTGGTCTTGTTCGGTCATCTGAGAGATGTGAAATATGTGAAAACTCTTTTCCCCACTTATACATACAGGATACCAGATGGGAGGGCAATCATCAATATACGAGCCGGATAAGAGCGCCTGAAATTGGATAAATCCGGTATGAATATAACCAACATCAATGGTTGTTTCAGGCAGGAAACAAGGTACCATGGATGCCGGAATTGTGTTGTGACATCTGGGAGGAGAGAGATTGCTAAGGGGCTTGATTGAAGCAGATGATAAAGGGAGCCGGACAAGGAAAATCTCTAGGCTAATTCTTACATTAATGGTAAGGATCCTACCTCATATAAGATCCTTCAGGTGAAGAGAACGTGTGAAACATCAAAGTAAGCACATTAGGCAATATGAGGTAAAAGCTCAAATTCAGCGAACTTTATTACTATAAGGTTGTCTCACTATATGGATTCTTTACGTTTATAGGATTGCACTTGAATTGCTCTTTTCTCGAATTTCTTCAACAAGCTTGTACATTGTAGTAGCAGGGCTAAGTTGGGATGGAAGGCTATTTTTATTTGATTTCGATAGGTTCGTCATTTGGTGTTTTATTCTTGTGGTAGCTTTTTCTTCATCTCCATATGTTATCAGGTTTCTGTATAGAGAATTGTCTGCTTTTTCATATTCTGTTCGTGTGCGGCTAGTATATACTATGGAGAATTTGTTGCAACACTGGATAGAGTCTTGCGTATAGCATGGATTTTCAAAATATGCATGGAGCCAGACTTCAAAGCATGGATTAGACCATCCCGTATTCCCATGTGCTTTTTGAGCATCTGCAATAAGGTCATCAAAGTGCAAAACTTCATCTCGATCATGGTATTTGTTCTAGTAATTCATCCATTTCCTTTTGATTCAATATAATCCAATTGACTGCAGCGGAACTTTTTTTACATTTGCATACCATCCACTTGGAGTACAAAAAACCTACCAGAGAAATCTGGTAGGCACATAGGGACTTTCCTGTAGTGCTGAGGCTATCTCACCTTCGGCACCGTCACGCACCCATCAGGCAGGATTATAAGCTTTGGTTCTGCCACTCCACTCTTTTTTGCCTGCTCCAACGCCCTGTTTACAGCCTGTTGCAGGTCATGCACAGGTTCTATGAAGAGACTGGCCAGGGTGGCATCCTCCAAGGCTGTAAGACCCTGGACCTGCATCCTTTGGGAGATGGCTGCCATCTTGGCAGCCTTGTGGTAGCCAAGCTTGTAGCCTTGCTCAATCTTTTTGATAGCCTCTTCTGGGGAGTCTGTACTGCTCAGCAGCTTTGCAAACTCCTCATCACCGAGGCCCTCCCTGCACGAGGATACCAGGATAAGGGTCCCCCCATCCTTGGTTGCCAGCGCTCCGTTGTCTATTGCCTTCTGTGACTGGTAGAGGTTGATGTCCATGGGGAACTTGGCAACCGATACCACCACATCAGCTTTCTGGGGGATGTCCACACAGAATATCTCCTTGGCGACCTCCACTGCTGCATGGAAGCCTTCTATCAGGTCCCCGCTGGTAGCAGCGGCTACCTCTTGCTCCTTGTCCAGTACGGTCATCAGCGAAAAGATCGGAGCATTGATATGGGGGAGGGCATCCATCATATCCTCATGGACGGGGTTGCCATCCAGGGCCAGGGAGTGCGCCCTGTTGCTGAGGGCAAGCTTGTGGTTTTCGGTAATCGTCTCGTAACTGGCGACTCCAGGCAGGAATGCCTTGCGTCCTCCGGTGAAGCCTGCAAAGTAGTGCGGCTCCACACTGCCTGTAACGATGATCCTCTCAGATTCGAATATGCGCTTATTCAGTACTATGGGAGTCCCGTTTCTGGTATCGCCCAAGTGGATGAGGTCTTCTTTTAACTTGGAGTCATGGGATACACAACGTTTTTGTAGTCTTGGGGCAAAGGAGCCCAGCAGTTGCACAAACTCATTCTCTGTCGCCCCACGGTGGGCTCCGGTGGCTATGAGGATGGTGAGCTTTTCATCAGCGATCTGATGCTTTGCAAGATAGGGAAGCAAAGCCTCAAGCATGGCAGGGGTCGGGGTGGGACGGGTGGCATCGTTGATGATGATGAGCACACTCTTGGCCCCTTCTAGAAATGCATCTAGCGGGGGGGATCCTACAGGGTTTTTAAGTGCATCTGTGATGATGTCTTTGTTGCTTGTTGTCAGGTCATTAGGCTCAAAGACTCCCAAGAGGTTGCCCTTGGCAACCTCCAGGGAGAGAGTCTCTTGTAGATAAGGAAGCTGTATGTGTTGCATTGCTTCTCCTAAGCTTGTGTTTTCATCTTGAGATTTCGCTCATACGCCTTTTCCATGGCTACTATTAGCGGCAGTCTCTTCCCTGCAAGGAAACGGACCATGG
>JAVERP010000025.1:0-57565 GCA_034007055.1 Sphaerochaeta sp. | reverse complement strand
TAGAGTTGAAGCACGGTACCTTGCTCTTTATGATCTTGCTCTTCTCATAGGCTATCTTCTCTAGTGTGTCACCTAGGATCTTGGTGTGCTCCAACTCTATGGGGCACAGCACACAGGCTTCGGGGGTG
Source organism: Sphaerochaeta sp. (assembly GCA_034007055.1). Classification (GTDB taxonomy): domain Bacteria; phylum Spirochaetota; class Spirochaetia; order Sphaerochaetales; family Sphaerochaetaceae; genus Sphaerochaeta. The sequence goes on along the minus strand of JAVERP010000025.1, from coordinate 57,437 downwards.
ATGGTGTTCGTCGCATCGAGGCGACCTCCCAATCCCGTCTCAATGACAGCCCACTGGCACCCGGTGAGGGAGAACAGCAGGTAGGCGAATGAGGTGAAGAGTTCGAACGTGGTGGGGGAGGTCTCCCCCCATGTGTCGGTGAAGCTGAACCCTTCCAGGCGTTTTCTCAGTTCGTTGCCCGCCCTGATAAGATCGCTGTCTGGATAAAAGATGCCGCTTTGGGTGAAGCGCTCGCGGTAGTCCGCCAGGTGGGGGGATACGTACAGGCCTGTCTTGTACCCGAGTGCGGTAAGGCCGCTGGCCAGGTAGGAGGCTGTGGAGCCCTTGCCCTTGGAGCCTGCCAGATGGATCTTCCGAAAGGTTTCTTCGGGGTTGCCGATATATGAGAGGATCGCATGCATACGATCCAGACGGTAGACTCTGGTGGTATAGTGGTCGGTCTGCTTTTCCAGGTTGGTAAAGCTCTCCATGTAGGTGACCACCTCTTGGAAAGAAGTAAAATGCATAGCTGTAAACACCTCGCGACAACTGTAATAGCATCCGCGCCTTTGGTCAACGAGAGGTGCTTTGCCTTATGGCTTGGCTCCTTGCTCTGTTACAGCGGGTTCTGTGCTGAGGATCCTATCCATCTCATCCAGGACCCCTTGGGTAAGGTCGCCAAAGTCGAACATCGGCCTGAGGCGGGCAAAGAGGGGGCGCACGAAGTGCCGCAGCCGGTTGGAGTCCTTCTCCAGGGAGGTTTTGCTCTGGAGGGTGAGGACGGTCACCTCCGAGGGGGAGTAGTAGGTGCCCACCTCCTCAAAGCCGAACTTCTTGTAGAGCTTGATGGTCTTCAGGTCGTCGGCGAACACATCGATGACGAGGTTCTCCACCCCCTTGCTTCGGGCGAGCAGGAAGACAAGGATGATCAGGCCGATGGAGGCTGAGGTGTTCCTCATCTCCGGCAGGACGGCGAGGCGTATGATTTCAGAGCAGTTGCGCGACTTCAACACCGACTCGATGTCAAAATATTCGCTGATGGGCAGGGGCCAGAAGTGCTCGCTTGTCATCAGTGAGACGGTGCCCACCGGGTGCAGTCCCTTGAAGGCCAGGATATGCATCGCCTTTTCATCCTCCTGGCGATGGATGGACTCCTCAAGGTAGCCCTTCTCCCCCACCAGCACCTTTCTCTGGATAAAGAACACGTCATTCATCGCTGCCTGATCCTCGGCAAGGGTGAAGCGTATGACATCCTTTCTCTCATCATTGACCGGAAACAGTGTGGTAAACTCCGACCCTATGCCCAATTCACTTTTCACCTTTATCCTCCCTCCCATCTTATCTACTATAGTGTAACAGTTAGAAAGTCCGAGCCCTGTGCCCGAACCCGGTGCTTTGGTGGTGTAGAAAGGGGTGAAGATCTGGTTGATATGCTCCTCAGCAATGCCGCACCCGGTATCGCTGACCTTGATGATGATCATGCCGTCGTTCTCCATGCAGCAGAGGGTGAGCGTCCCGTTGCCGTCCATCGCCTGGATCGCATTCACAATGAGGTTCAGGAAGAGCTGCTGCAGCTTGCCTTCGTTCGCATCCATGTAGGGTAGGGCGTGGTAGTTCCTCCTTACCTCAATGTTCTGGGAGTCTATGCCCCGCAAGGCGAGCCTGAGGGAGAATTCCAAGATCCTCACAATTTCAAGCGGCTGGTTCTCCTCCTGGGCATCCTCCTCTTTTCTAGCGTAGAGGGAGAGCTCCTTTATGACATCAGCTGCAGTCTTGGAGTAGGAGAGGATATCCTGCAGATACTCATGATGGACATGGTCGCTCTCCACCTCGCTGAGCATGATCTCGGCTGTTCCGAGGATCCCGGCAAGAGGGTTGTTCAATTCATGGGCGATGCCGGCTGCCAAGGTGCCTATGCCCGCCATCTTCTCCGTCCTGACCAGCTCTTCCTGCAGATTCTTCTGTTCGGTGATGTCGTTTATGATCTCGACGAACACTTTCTTGGAGGTTTCCGGAACCATCACGTTGTGGAACTGGAACGAGAAGATCCTATCCTTGATGGAGGTCTCGATCTCTTCAACCGTTCCTGTGTGCAGGCAGTCCAGGGCGTGGCAGAACTGGCAGGGGCGGGTTCGTTGGAAGAAGGCGCGGTAACACTTGTTTCCTATGAGGTCCTTCTTGTTGTTTCCGTAAAAGGTGACAGCGGCGGTGTTGGCCTCCTGGATGATGTAGTCGATGTCGATCAGGCAGACAGGGGAGGCTATGCCGTTGAAGATCGCCTCCATCTTGTTCTTGCTTATGGTCAGCTCATCCCCTTGCTGCTTGAGCTGTTCGAAGGAGAGCGCATTTTCCAGTGAGAGCGAACTCTGGGCTGCAAGGATCTCCAGGGCCTCGAGCTCGATGGGGCTGATGATGGACTTTGTGTAGTCATAGCCGATGAGGATGTACCCGGCTATCTGCTTTCTGAAGACCAAGGGGATGAGCACATCTGCAGGGGGCAGCTCACTGCAGACATCCAGGCGGGGCTCTTCGGGGGTGACGTTGAGAATGGATGAGATGTTCTCACTTCTGAGCCTGTGCAGCTTCTCCTCCAGATAGGGGGGGAAGCTGAAGAGTACCTCATCGCCCTCCTTCAGTGAGGTGGGGCATTTGCTGTTGGCTACCATGGTGAAGCTCTCACCTTTGTCCAGGTGCTTTACCACAAAGATGACCCATTCGGTCTTCATCCCTGAGCTGAGGTTCTTGACCACCTCATCGCCAAGCTCCTTGAGGTTGACGATGGTGGTGAGCTTGTGGCTGAGGTTCTTGATGGTGGTCTGGTAGGGGTGGCGCTTGGGGATGATGACCGTATCCACCACATAGGTGAGCAGGTTTCGCAACGGGTAGATGATAAGGCCGGTAACCACTCCGAGCATGATGGTCAGCAGCGTGACGTCGCCGGGAATGAAGTTGCTGTTGAACAGCTGTATGAAGGATATGATGATGAAGTAGGAGATCGCGGCGATGATGGAGAGGATGGTGGTGTAGATGATGTTTATGCCGAAGCGTGAGTAGCTTATCAGCCTGTAGCGGTAGATGGTGTAGAACAGCAGCAGGGCGTTGATGGTGGCTGCAAAAATATCAATGGGGTATTTCCCCAGCGTGGGGAAGATGTTCATCAGGATGCCGATGAGCATGATGACCACCCCGGAGAGGGGGAGCACCAGGTTCTTGTGGGCCTTGTTCTGGGAGTTGTACTTCGTTCCAACCATCAGGATGACGAGGGTGAGGATCAAATAGGCGTAGCTGATGGAGTAGGCTGTTATGAAGCCCGTTGCAAGCTCGTAGTAGAATATCCCCCCGGCGGTGAAGCCTGCGTCACTTACGATGCTGCCTGAGAAGTTGAGGAACATCAGCGGGATGATCAGCAGATAGCTGGCTCCGATGAATATCCTGATGGAACGCTTGTGAATCTCCAGCATGTCGACGATGAAGTGGCTCAGGGCAAAGGGGACGGACAGCAGTCCTATGAGCATGATCCTGTTCCAGAAGAGCGGGGTCATGACGCTGCTGTTGAGGTGCATCATCATCGAACCGAAGCTCCAGATGGAGACAAATACCATGTACAATTGAAAAGACCAGTAGAATCCCTCCTTCTTATACTGCATAAATCCAAACACTGTAAAAAATATATAGAGAATGAATGCCACTGCAGGTATAATGGTTGAGAGGTCAATGATCATGGAGAACCCTTTTTTTCTTTCAAATGAGGCTGATTTGTATTAGTATAAGGGCAAATTATGGAATTAATCAAACTATTTCTTCTAGGCGCCACCGGATATCTGCTGGCAGGACTGTATGATGTGGCAATCGTGTATGACAAACCCTTGGTGCGCAAGCTCCTGTACGTAGGGTTTTTCATCACGGCAGTCCCGTACCCGGTGATTTTTTTCACCTGGGTATCGCCCTTTCCCGGTTTTGTCGCCTGGATACTCTTCTCCCTGGTCATAGTCTTTGCCCTGCTGCTGGTCTACTCCGTACTGGTGGAGATAGCACTCTTCTCCCCAAGGGGAGGAAAGCTATATCGGGGAGGTACCTACCGATTCTCTAGACACCCCGGTTTCATCTGGTATACAATGATAAACGTTTTGGTTTCTATATACTATTGGAACTATCGTATTACTATGCTTTTGATGGGGCTTACACTGTGTAACCTTATCCTGATAACGATAGAGGATCGTATATTGTTTCCCAAGATGTTTGCAGAGTATGGGCAGTACAGAAAAGATACCCCATTCATCCTGTAGATGACACACCTTAGGAGATGCTAGCTATGAATAAACATATAATAACCACCGACGATGATCCGGCCATCCGAAAAATCTTGCAGATATTGCTCCGTAAGGAGGGGTATGAGGTAACTGTATGCTCCAGTGGGGATGAGCTTCTCGCCACCCTCAAGACAAGCTCCTCTGCTGTCGACCTGGTGCTTTTGGATATCAAGATGCCCGGGCTCTCCGGCATACAGGTCCTTGAGATTCTCAGGCGCACCTATCCGGCCATCCCTGTGATCATGCTCACAGCCTTCAATGACCTCGATACCGGCATGAAGGCGATCCGCCTCGGGGCGAGTGACTACCTTGCCAAGCCTGTCCATCGGGAGGTGCTGGTGGAGAGCGTCTCGCGAGTGCTGAACGCAACCGCCCTCAAGCAGGTCGAGGTCGCTGAGAAGGTGCAGTACCTTGCCCTCCAGAAGGAGTTGGAGGACCAGCTTCAGGTTGCCCTCGGTGCATTGAAGAGTGCCACCTTGGCCACCCTTGAGGCGTTTACCGAGACGATAGAGCAGAAGGACCCCTACACCAAAGGGCATTGCAGCCGTGTCCGCACCATATCCCTTACCATAGGACGCGCCCTCAATTTTTCACCGGAGAGGATGCTTATCCTTGAAGGAGGGGCCCTCTTGCATGATATCGGCAAGATTGGAATCCCTGAGGAGGTCCTGAACAAACCCACCAAGCTGACAAAGAGCGAGTATGACCTCATACGCGAGCACCCTGTCTCAGGGGAGAGGATCATCAAGCATATCGACCTGTTCCAAGCCTACCGCCCCATCATCAGAAGCCACCACGAGCGTATGGATGGGAAAGGGTACCCTGACGGCCTCAAGGGGGAGGAGATCCCCCTTGATGTCCGCATAGTTTCCCTTGCTGACGCCTTTGATGCGATGACCACCAGTCGAGCCTATCGGTCAGCCCTGCCCACCGAGTTTGCCGTTGAGGAGCTGAAGCTCAACAGCGGCTCCCAGTTTGACCCTGCTCTGGTCAACCTCTTCATCGATAAGGAGATCTTCCTTCTCTAGGGAGAGGCTACAGCAAAGAAGGGAAAGGGAAAAAGGCGCATAGGAAAAAGCTATGAGAAATACGGCTAAAGGAAAAGCCCAGTGCCTGAAGGCCCAGACCTTTCATAGCATCTCCAAAGAGTACCATACAGGACAAGTCCTTGGAGAATTTGGTTGGCGAACGTATCAAAAACCCCCTTTTTTCTCATCACATGTTCTGTTTTCCAGGCTGTTTTTATTGTGACGCCTTAGGGTGGGAAGTGTTTTCGGCAGCATCAAGGAGGGGGTCGGCTTCATCCCGAACGACAACTTCTGCGCTGAGGAGAAAACCTCCGTCGTCGAGTACGGCCAGCACGCCGTTGCCTACGAGGCCCCAAAGGGTGTGCTTGCAGAGCTGAGGGTGTTCTTCAACCCCCTGGATGCCACAAGGGTCTATTTGCTGGCGCTGCTCTTCAAGGTCAACGGACTCACGAGCCTGAAGAACATCAGCGTCTCTTTCGTCAGGGCTGTCTTTCTGTCAGGTACCCCCACAGTTTCACTGAGCCATGGCATCCTTTCGGCTCTTCTTGATTCGCTTGGGAGGAGAGATGCAGACCACCCTCCTTGTGCCCTGCGACATAGACACGGGCAAGCCCTTGCTCGCCGGGCCTTTTGCGGAGAATATGGTCGACAAGACCAGCGTGAAGGACCTGTTGGACCCCTTTGTCTGCACAGGGAAGCTGTTCATAGCTGAAAAGCTCGTGTATTTCCCTGAGAACTTGGGGGTGCTCACAAGCAACGGCAACCTTATACCATCTCCCTTTCAGAGGTGCTCTGTGAATAGAGGGAAACTGCAGGGGAAGACCGGTCCAGGGTCATCCTCTACAAGGATATGAACAGGGCAGCGGAGCAAGAGGAGACCTTCGGCAAGAGGGTCGGGACATCCAAGGCTTGCACGCCCGAACGGCTTGAGACACTGAAGCTCTCCTTCGGTTCCTTTGTGCCCAAGACCCCCCTTGCAAATGAAACGGCAAAGGAGATCTTCTCCCTCTATAAGCGAAAGGAGAACATGGAGAGCTATGTTGCCTGTGGTATGAACAGGGATGCGTCCAAGGCCCTGTGTTTCCAGGACTACTACATGAGAGGGGGGCTCGCCTTCATCATCCTCATCACAGCGCAGATTGAAGCGGCCTTCAGGTCTGCCTGCCCCGAGATACCGGGCAAGACGCCCGATGACATACTCTTGGAAGAGAGGGGTGTGAGGATAAGGAAGAAGAACTAGATTTGGGAAGCCGCCACCTACAGCAAGGACCTCATAGGGCTGTTTGCTCACTTCATGTGCCCGATCATTGGTGATCTACAGCTCGTTACCTAATTTTCCCAAGTGGTGCCCCCTATGCACATCCGCCCACTTTTCCCCTCTCTCATGTGAAGAGGTAGCGTTCTCCTTCCCTTGTCGAAACCTGGGTGCACGCCACCCCGAAGGCCTCTTCCATGAGGCCCCCCCTGACCAAAGCTTCTGGTCGTGCGTAAGAGAGGACCCCTCCATTGCCCAACAGGCAGATATGGTCGGAGACCTCCAGGGCCGCCCCCACGTCATGCATCACCGCTATGATGCACTTTCCTTGGGCCTTGAGGGCTCCCAATAGCCTGAGAATCTCCTTATGGACCGCCAGGTCCAGATAGGTTGCAGGCTCGTCAAGGCATAGGTAGGGCGTATCCTGGGCGAGGGCCATCGCCAGGTACGCCTTCTGCCTCTCCCCTCCGCTGATCTGCAGCAGGCTCGTATCCCTGAGCTCCCCTATGCCCATTGTCGCCAAGGCATCCTCCACCAAACGAAGGTCCCCTTCTCCCATGCTCCTGGAAAATCCCAGATGGGGGTATCGGCCGTGGGTGACCAGGGAGTGGACGGTGCAGTTCGAATCTGCATGGCTCTGAGCCAGGAAGGCGACCTTTTGAGCCCATTGCCTGCGTGTATGATCCTGTTGGGCTTTTCCCTCCAGCCTCACGCTTCCTGCAAGGGGCTTGAGCAGCGAGCAGGCGGTTTTGAGCAGGGTAGACTTTCCCGTGCCATTCTTTCCTATGATGGTGGTGATCTCCCCAGGCCGGAAGGTGAGGGAGACCCCCTCCATTACGGGCCGACCTTTGTATCCGACGCTGAGGTTCTCCAGTTCAAACATGGCTGCCTCCCTTGTTTTTCTGTCTGAAGAGCAGCAGCAGAAAGAAGGGGCTGCCTATGAAGGAGAGCACTATCCCCACTGGCAGTTCATACGGCCTGAAGAGGTTTCGCGCCACCAGGTCACAGCCCAGGGTGAGCACTGCCCCGGCTGCTGCGGTATGGAAGAGATACAGGGAGGAGTCCTCGCCGATGAGGGAGCGCACCATGTGCGGTATGACCAACCCTACAAAGCCGACCAGGCCGCACATGCTCACTGAACTTGCGCTGAGCAGGGAGGCGAGCATAAGGGCAAAGAACCGTGTCCTTCCCACATCAAGGCCCAAGGAGAGGGCCACCTCGTCCCCTAGGGAGAGGATGGTGAGGTCATGGCCAAGCACGAGTGCAAGGAGGGCGGAACCTACGATGTAGGGGGCTCCCTGTACCACCTGGCTGAAGGGGATATGGGCAAACGATCCGATGAGGAAGTCCAGCCTGCCCATCTGGGTATCAGGTCTGAGGGTGAGCAGGGCATCGGTACACGATCCCAACAGCGATGATACGGCGACCCCGGCCAGGATGATGGTAAGACGGGTCGAGCCCGACCTTCGGGCAAGGGTATATACCAACAGGCTTGAGAGCATCGCACCTACGAATGCCACCGTTGGGCCCAGGGCCACCAGGTGTGGGAAAAAGGCGGCCCCCAGGAGGGTGAACAGCCCTGCCCCTGAGTTGACCCCGATCAGTGATGGCCCGGCAAGGGGGTTGTGCAGGACCTTTTGCAGGATGGCTCCGGACAGGGCCATGGCCATGCCGCACAGCATGGCGGCAAGGGTCCTGGGCAGGCGCACATGGCGTACGATCCTGTAGGAGAGGCTACGTGTGTCCTCCCCCAGGAGGATGGCGAGCAACCCTTTGGCCCCGATCGGGGTGGCCCCTATAGTCAGGCTGAGGAAGATAAGGAGCCCTAACGAACAGCACACCAGGGGCACAAGGGCCTTATGCGCCCCTTTATTGGCTGAGCAGGTGCGCAAGATAGGCATAGCTTTCCTCCCATCGGTTGTTGGGCTTGTAGTGGAACAAATCCTTGGGCAGCAGGTGGTAGCGCCCGTCTTTGACGGCACCTAATGCTTTAAAGGCAGGGTTGCTTGTAAGCATATGCTCCATGGAGGCCTTTGCTGATCTCTCGTCCCCCATTGGTATGACAAAGATATGGGTAGGGTCTTCTTTGAGGATGGTCTCTATGCCCAGCTCCTCAAGCAGCGAGGGATGGAGCTCGGTGAGGTTTGTATAGCCGAACTGCCTGAGCATCTCTCCGACCATGGTATCGCCCCCCTTTGCCCTGACTTTGGTGGAGTAGGCGCGTAGCAGGAGGTAGGTCTCCCCTTCACTTTGGCTTTCCCCTTTTGTATGACCGGCAAGCACCTCTGTACAGCTCTGATGCACATCCAGGCCGTTTTTCTTGAAGAGCTCTTCCTCTCCTGTGAGGGTCGTTAACCTGCTGAGCATGGCAAGGTAGTCATCCAGGGTCTCGACATGGAAGTATGCGTGGGGTATGGAGCACTCTGTGAGCAGCGCTGAGAGGGCAAGGTGGGAAGGGATGTCCGCCGACAGCAGGACGAAGTCGGGCTCAAGGGCGAGGATGGCCTCGCTGTTGGGGTCCTTGATGGTCCCGATCAGAGCAACCTCCTCACCAATGCCTAAGGCTTCCCGGCTGAAGGCATCGCTTGTCACCCCTATCAAAACCCCTCCTGCAAGCAGCCACGTCTGGGCAAAGGATGAGCTGAGGGCGACTACGCGCTCAGCTCTCTTGGTAAGGAGGACTCTCCTTTGCAGGTCATCGGAGAACTGAAAGGGAGTTGTCCTGCCAACACGTGCAGGTTGGCTCTCCTGCCTTGCACACCCTGCGCCCAGCAAGGTGAGAAGGAACAAGAGAGACAAGAATACAAAGGGAACCCGGCTCCCCAAGGGAACCAAGCTCACTTGTTTGTCCTGAGAAGGGCAACATGGCCTACGAGACATGGGTGAGGATGCTCCCTTTGCGCAGGAGAAGGTCATTGCCCAGGAGCCTCCCTTCCACCTCCTGCATACCCAACCTTTCGATGACCGAGGCGAAGCGCTCCCCTTGGGACCCTTCCTCGATGAAGAGCAGGAGGGACTTTTCTATCAGGGAGAGTACCTCCTCTTCGCTGAAGAGAGGGCTCAAGGGTGTCCCTATGCGTATCTGCTTGCCCCATCGCCCACCTAGAAACACCTTGAAGCGTATCTCTTCGCCGATGATGGCGCCAAAGGGACAACCCTTGATGCAACGTCCGCAGTTGTTGCAGATGGACTCATCGATGGAGGGCAATTCTGACTCCATACGGTTGATGGCCTGCATGGGGCAGCCTTTCTGGGCATTGCACAGGGTGCACCCTTTGCACCGGGCACTATCAAGGAGGGGAACGCGCTGCCCTACGATGCCAAAGTCGTTGAGGTCGGCCTTGATGCAGTTGTTCGGGCATCCTCCAACACCTATCTTGAATTTGTGGGGCAGCGGCACAGAGCGGTACCCTTCGTAGAACCGGTTGTGGATCGCAAGGTTGAGTGCGTTGGTGTCGTAGAGGCCGAAGACACAGGTACTGCCCTTGCAGCTGGTGACAGGGCGGACCCTGGCCCCGGTCCCTCCTGTGGCCAACCCCGCTTCGCCTATATGCTGCTTGAAAGCCCCTATCTGCTCATACGGGATATGGGGAAGCTCTACAGTCATGCGACTGGTGAAACAGACTTGTGAGCCTCCGAACAGCCGTGCAGCCTCTCCGATGGCTATGGTCTGCTCGGCACTGATAGACCCTCCCATCGGGATGATCCGTGCAGAGAAGCTCTCGCTCCCCCTGTTGTGTAAAAATCCTTCTGCCTTCAGGCTCCGAATGGCCGCTGGTGTCAGTTTCATCAGTATCCCCCTCAAAACGGTTGCAGTATGGTCTCTTGGAGGTATATAGTAAATAAGATGGTTTCTATAAATATCATAGGCAAAAACCTATACAAGGAGCTACTATGACCCTACGGGACCTGAGGGTATTCGCCCAAGTGGCAAAGACCCTCTCCATGAGCGAGAGTGCGGCAATCCTCGGCTGCGCACAGCCGACGGTAAGCCAGGTGATCGCGAGCATCGAAGGGGAGTACGGGGTGCGTCTTTTTGAGCGGCTTGCCAGGAGGCTGTATCTCACCGATGACGGCTCGTACCTGCTATCCTATGCCCAGGGCATCCTCTCTCTCTACGATGAGGTAGATGCCAACCTGGGCTCCTATGCCCTTCCTGTTGTCCTGCGCATGGGGGCAACCATAACGGTGGGCAGCAGCATCATGGGCAGGTTGGTCTCCCGCTTTGAAGAGGAGCACCCCCTTATCAGGGTGGAGGTGCATGTGGACAACACCGAGGCCATCGAGGCGATGCTCCTTGATAGCCGGCTGGACCTTGCCCTGGTCGAGGGGCAGGTGATGCACCCCTTCTTGGTGACTGAGGATGTCATGCCAGACTCCCTGGTCCTGGTTGCATCAAACACCTTCCCCATACCCGCTGAGGTGGCCCTTGATGATCTTGAGGGCCTGCCTTTCATCCTGCGCGAGAAGGGCAGCGGGACGCGGGGACTGTTTGTGCGGCTGCTGGAGGAGAGGGGGGTGAGCATCAGGGAGAAGTGGGTCTGCCACTCAAGCGATGCCATCCTGAGCGCAGTGCTCAGCGGCCAGGGCCTGACGGTGATCTCACACAGGCTGGTCGCCCCTCACCTCGAAGCGGGTACCATGCAGGAGGTGACGATACGGGGTGTGGGCTTTGCAAGGATGTTCTCCCTGGTCTTCCACAAGGACAAGTTTTTCACCCCGCCTCTGGAGCAGTTGGTCAAAGATATCAGATTGTTGCATTGAACCGATAGATAGTGCGTAAGCACGTTTGGCGCACGTGTTTCGTACTCCCCAAGAATAGGTCAAGCGGAATATCCCCTAGGAATAGGGGAGGGTATTTCCCTGCTCTCCAGTCCATGTCTGTTGTCGTGGGAAGCACCTGGTGCTAAGGATGCGCGTATCAGAACTTTGAGCACCATTCACATGGTGATGATCACTTTGCCTCGGGCGTGGCCTTCACCGATATAGCGCATTGCATCAGAAGCCTGTTCCAGCGGATATTTGCGGTCGATGACTACCCTGAGTTCCCCTGCCGCCACCAGTTCCATCACAAATCCCAAATCCTTCCTATTCGGCTTTGCAGTCAATGCACGAAATTTTCTGGAGCCGGTCGAAAGAAATGGTCCAAGGAAGATTGCAGTGAATATCTGGCGCAGGGAGCCTCCCACCATGACATAGATTCCATGAGGGGCAAGGATTTTCCTATAAGCAGATAACGGAATAGTACCGTTGATGGCGATGATCCTGTCGAATTTCCTATCGCTTGCAGTTATATCTTCTAGAGCATAATCGATTACTTCACGGGCACCTAGGCTGCGGGCCTCTGAAATATTCTGTGCACTGCAAACAGCAGTCACCTGCGCTCCAAAATACGTGGCCAGTTGAACAGCATATGTTCCCACTCCTCCACTTGCTCCGTAGATGAGCATCTGTAGCCCTGGTTGAACAGCTGCCTTGTCACGGACTGCCTGCAATGCCGTTACTGCAGCTACAGGGAGTGCAACAGCGGTCTCGTCGGAGACATCTGCAGGTTTCGACACCAGCACATCCTCTGGGACAGAGACATATTCGGCGAAACCACCACTGCCACAGCCAGAGATATCCCCAAGGACGGTATCACCTGGCTTGAATTGGCTTGCATGTGAACCACACTCTTCAACCACACCAACTATATCGGCTCCGAAAATTCTTTTTTTGGGTATGCCGATACCCATGTGCATAGATCGATAATCAAGTGCATTCAGGGATGAGGCATGGATGCGCACCAGTACTTCATGGTTACGTGGGATCGGTTTCTTTACATCACGAAGGATCAGTTCCTTCGCTGATTTGGTTTTCTCATATAGTATCGCTTTCATGCGCTACCACCTTTTGCCTTATGGGTGAAGGCCGTTTTGGCAAACTTAAAAACCTGTCAGGACTGAGGAAGGAGGATTCTTCCCATCCCCTGTCGTTTGGATGGCTGCCAGGGGGGTCATCTGCAAGTCCCAGCGCTCTCCTGGCATTGGTGACCATTCGTAAGATCCTGTCATTGTGGGTGATGTTGGTGGTATTCGCAATGGGCAAGCACTCTCTGTCCTTGCAAGAAAAAGGATTTTTCTATGCAAGTCATTTTTTCCAGAAGCCAGTTCTCAGAGTATATTCAGTCACATATCAATTGACATCCCTCGTGGGTTTTGGTTTCTTGTATCTTTTTCCGGTTAGAGCCAAATAGAAAGAAGCGTATGGATGGTACTATTCGACACACCAAGCTTTATCATGGGAACAGTTTGTCAAAGATATCTGATTGCTTCATAAAAACAATACATAATACACATTACACAATTACGTAAAGCGAAATTGTGTCATTAAAACCTTGATTTATTACCATACTTATGCTTATAGTATAGAGATAAGATGGCAAATAGCTGTTAAGGAGTGACGCGCATGGCAAAGACAAGAACTGCTCCGAAGCCTTGGGATTTTCTGGAAGAGTTTCGCGGTAAGGACTTTACCGGTGAGTGGCCTACTGTTGTACAGATGTTTGACATCTCGGTAAAGAGATACCCTGACAACAGATGTTTTTCGGCATTTGTGCCTACTAAGGAGTCCTTCACCTACACAGAGGTGCAAGCCTATGTGAAGGGTCTGGCCAACTACATCCTCTCCAAAGGGGTGAAGGCCGGGGACAAGATTGCCGTTACCGGCAAGAACAGCCCCGAATGGGCTATTGCCTATCTGGCAATCCTTGATGCGGGAGCCATCGTTGTTCCCCTGGACAACACCCTCACCGACAAGGAAATGGAAAAGCTCATGACCTTTGCAGATGTAAAATACATGTTTGCAGACCTTGACCGCTTGGTTGATTTTGACAAAGAGGACAAGCTGAAGATTGCCGGACGAATCAGTCTCGAACCGACTACCGAGCACCTCTTCATCCTTGATACCCAGGAGAAGAAGGAGCAGAAGCGCACAGTTGCCAAACCTTCCGATACTGCAGCCATCCTCTTTACCAGTGGCACCACAGGCACTCCCAAAGGTGTCATGCTCAGTCACAGCAACCTGGTCGCTGACGCCTACCTCTCGCAGAACAACATGGAGGTCCTTTCCACCGACGTTTTTTATGCGATTCTTCCGATCCATCATGCCTATACCATGATGGCTGTCTTCATTGTTGGCATCAGCACAGGTGCTTCGATCGTATTTGGCAAGAAGCTTGTCATCAGCCAGGTGCTCAAGGAGCTCAGGGAGGGGGAAGTTACCATGTTCCTCGCCGTGCCCATGCTGTTCAACAAGATGATCGGGGCCCTGATGGGCGGCCTTCGCGAGAAGGGCGTCATTGTCTATGGCCTGATCCGTGGCATGATGAGGTTCTCCGGTCTGATAAAGAAGGTGTTCAAGGTGAACATAGGCAAGAAGATGTTCGGCTTCCTGCTGAAGAAGCTCTCCTTGGAGAACAACCGCATCTGCATCTCAGGCGGCGGGCCGCTTCCTGCCTCCACATTCAAGCTGTTCAACGAGCTTGGCATCGACTTCGTGCAGGGCTACGGCCTTACCGAATCCAGTCCCATCACACACCTCAACCCGATAGATGCCTACATAGAGACCTCTGTGGGTAAGGTGGTGGCCAATACCCAGGTGAAGATCGTCGATCCCGATGCAAATGGCAACGGCATCATCCACATCAAGGGCCCCATGATCATGCAGGGCTACTACAACAACCCAGAGGCCACAGCTGAGGTCCTGAACGACGGTTGGCTCAATACCGGGGACGTAGGGCACCAGGATGCCAATGGCTATCTCTACCTCACGGGAAGGGCGAAGAACATCATTGTCACCGATGGGGGCAAGAACGTATTTCCTGAGGAGATTGAGGATCACTTCCAGCTCTTTGAGGAGATCGAGACCATCTGCATCTGCGGCTACATCACCGATGTGAAGAACCAAAGCGAAGGCATCCGCGCTATTGTCTATCCTGCTGAGAAGTTCGTCACCGCAATGGAGAAGGAGCATGGCAAGGACAAGGCAGCCGCTGCCATAGAGAAGCGTGTCAACGCCATCATTAGCGAGGTCAACAAGGATCTGCAGCCGTACAAGAAGATCACGCGCGTTACGGTGACCGATGAGCCTCTTGAGATGACCAGCACCAAGAAGATCAAGCGCTTCATTGTTGAGAAGAAGTACAGGGATGTGAAATAGTGCCCTGAAGGCACCTTTTCATGTTGCTGGATTCCCAAAACCATGGCAATGAACATCTACACGAGCCTCCTCCCTGTTCCAACAGAGAGGAGGCTCGCTGCTTACTGGGAACTTGGAGAATTTTACTGCTCCATAGTTGCATAGATCTGCTATGAATAGGTATAGTGGGGGCATGAATAGTAGTGTACGCAGTTTCCTGAAGGCCAAGGCCCAGGAACTAAAGCCGGTGGTAATGGTTGGAAAGGGTGGTCTTGATCAGCGGATCATCAAAGCCCTTGACGAAGCCCTTGCCAGCCATGAGCTGGTCAAGGTGAAGTTCCAAGCATTCAAGGACGAGAAACGCGAGCTTTCAGAAGAGCTTGCCCTCAAGACAGAGAGTGATCTGGTGGCCATCATAGGGTTCATTGCAACCTTTTACCGCCCAAGTGATAAGAGCCTTATCAATATTCCAAGGGATCTGATCAACAAGGGCGAATGATCATCATAGCAAGGATTGCATGGCATCAGGGGAGACTCTGGTGCTTTTTATGTGCCTGAACAAACCCCTGAAACCATGGTATTCCCACATTGCTTGCATGAAAAGGGTTTTGGTATCGTAGGCATCAGGTATGATATTTTACAACAATTGGGAAAATTCTTTCTTCTTCCAGTGAACTGGAAGGTTTGCTCTACGCCACAATGAATGGCACTGGTTATGTTGGGCAAGGTCCGTCAGTTGTATGAACATCTGTATGAGCCCTTGGAAGAGCCATAAGATGCAGACCCTCTTTCCAACGGAAAAAGGGTCTGCGTTTAGAGAAAATCCACCAGAAGGCGGTACCCTAGTAGACCACATCCGCACCACTGTTGCAATACCTAGTTGCTCTTTCCCCTGTATAGGGTAACATCAAGGGCTGTAAGCTTTTTTTCCAGACTCTCTCTTCTTCCTTCAATCGAGGCAATGTCCTGAGGGTTCCACAGCCGCTCTGCCATCACCGAAAGCCGAGGGAAGAGCATGTACTCCGCCAAGCGGGAGCTGGTCACCTTCTCAGTCCAGAGGTTGCCCTGGCCTCCTAGGATCTTCGATCGTTTCTCACTGTCCAAAGCTTGGGGGATAGGGTTGAACTTTGAAGTCTTCTCTACAGTGGTGACTCCGATGTTGCCCGGTTCCTCAAAGGAATCGAGGTGTTGGTAATCGAAATAGCAGCCCGCTGTATTGGGGCACATGATGACATCATGGCCGAGGTTGCTCGCTTCAATGCCTCCCTGGTCCCCACGCCAGGACATGACGATCAGCGAAGAGGGGAGGCCGAGCTTCTCAGCTCCTTCAAGCACTTCGTCCCACCCTATGGGTCGCTTTCCTTGCTGCTCCACCATCTTGCAGATTTCGGTGGTCATCCAGCTCTGCAGCTCCTTGGCCGAGGCGAGTCCCTCTTTCTCCATCCTCTGGTTGCACTTCGGGCAGCTCTCCCAAGCAGTGTGCGGGCACTCGTCCCCTCCTATGTGGATATAGGGGTCGGTGAAGAGCTCTGCTGTCTTGGCTATGGTTGTTTTGAGGAACTGCATCAAGCTGTCATTGCCTGCGCACATCACCTCGTCAAAGATGCCCCATCGGTCCTGCACTTCGTACGGGCCGCCTGTGCATCCGAACTCGGGATAGGCTGCAAGCAGGGCAGATGCGTGCCCGGGAGTCTCTATTTCAGGGATCACCAGCATATGGCGCTGGTGGGCATATGCCTGGACTTCCAGGATATCCTCGTCACTGTAGATGCCCCCGTACTGCCTGCCGTCGGTATAGTTGAGCAGCGTTCGCTTTGACGCTACCGCTTCCAACTTGTCATACCCCTCAACCGGTATCCTCCACCCCTGGTCATCGGTGAGGTGCCAGTGGAAGCGGTTGAGGTGGTGCATCGATGCAACATCGATGAGTTTCTTGATAAAGGCTACTGAGAAGAAGTGGCGGCTGGTATCGAGCATGAACCCTCTCCAGGAGAAGGCCGGCTTGTCCTCAATGATGCAGCACGGGATGGTGCTGTCATTGGCCAGGGCCATCTGCCTGAGGGTCTGCAGGGCACAGAAGGCACCTGAGGGGTCGCCGGCCTTGATCACTATCTGTGTCCTATTCACCTTCAGGTGGTATGCCTCGCCCTCCAAGGAGTCAACTTTCTTGAAGAGGATATCCTCTCCCCCTATGGTACAATGGAGCTGCTCTGTGGCTAGCATCGCTACATCTTCAAAAAGTGGGTCGAAACTGAGCGTTCTGCCCGTATGGAGACGAAACGAGCCTTCATTCTCAACGATGTGGTGGGGAAGCGGCATCAAGAGCTCGCTTGCCGTATGGGTATTCTTTTTTTGCATGCTATCTTCCTACCATGGGACACCTCTGCTGTCAAGTACAACCGTTGAACAAACTGTTTTGCCAAGGATGGAATGTTTTGGTTGACAGATGGATTAACAGATGGTAGTCTTAGTTTGTACAAAGAGCAAACAAACCAAGTGTACTGACTTACACCTGCAATAGGTACTTGGTAAGGAGTTCCTCTTACAGTATAGGGAAGGCCATGAGAATTAACAACAACAACTTTCAGAAGAATGCAAACACCTCCTTGGTTGCCCAGCTTATTTGGAAAAGCCCAGGAATCAGCCGTGTCGACATAGCTCGGGAGCTCAATCTGTATCGCTCGACGGTGACCAACATCATCTCCTCCCTGATTGACAACGATGTCGTCTACGAGGGTGAGGAGGGAAGCGGCATGAGTCGGGGAGGGCGCAAGCCCATCATCCTCAGGCTCAATGAGAAGTTCGGCTGTGTTGTTGGCTTTGATATCCAGCCTTCACACTTCAGGGCTGTCATCCTGGACATAAGCGGCGCTCTGCTTTTTCAGGAAAAGGGGCCCATTCCCAAGGTGGGCTTTGAAGGGATCCTCACCTTCCTTATGGATCTTGCCCTCAAAGGGGTGGAGAAGTGTGGATTGCCGCTGCTTGGAGTTTGTGTTGGCATCCCAGGTATAGTAAACTCCGATAAGGGCGTCATCGTCTATGCCGAGCCGTTCAACCTGCACCATTTCGACATCCATGACTTTTTTGCCCAACGATACAATGCACCGGTATTTGTCGAGAACGACGCCAACTGCACTGCCTGGCTGGATATGACCATTAATCGGACCATCAAGCTTGGAGATTTCCTGTGCCTGCTGGCTGACTACCATGAGGGCAACTACCAGTTTGGCGACCGGTCGGGTATCGGCGTGGGTATCGGCCTCTCCATAGGGGGTAAGGTCTACCGGGGATCACACTACAGTGCAGGGGAGTTCTGCTCCCTCACCTGGAGAGGTGACAGTGTGGGGCAGACAGGATTGGATGAGGACCTGCTCATCCGTTCTGCAACGGATGAAGAGGCCTGGAAGGTCTGGATGATCGACCTGTTCTCCTCCCTGGTGCCTGTGGTCTCTGTTCTGGACCCGAGGGTTGTGTTCATCCATGGCAAGCCCTTCAGTGATGAGAAGAAGATTACCGCCATACTCAACTCCCATTGTCCCCAATTTCCCGATATCCTGAAAAAAATCAATTGTAAGCTGATATTTGATTCTGAAGATGAGTCGGTAGTGGCCAAAGGTGCTGCAATGATGTTCCTGCAAAAGTTGTTTGCAGTGCCCGAACTATCAGAGATAGAGAGCAGGTTGCATTTTACCTGGGATGATGTGATCGAACAGGCTACTCGCAAGAGAGTCTACAAAAAGAACTATCAGGGAGAAAGTGATGAGTAAGGAAGTGACCAAGAAAAATACCCTCTCCTCTGCAATCAAGGAACAGAAACGATCGTACTGGATGCTTGTGCTGCCGGCTGTGGTGATCTACCTCTCTGTGATGGCATTTCCCACAATATTCTCCATTGTGCTGAGTATGACCAACTACAATGGGGGTAAAATATTTGGGGGACGTGTCCCTATCGAGTTTGTAGGGATGAAATGGTATAAACTGCTCTTTGTTGATGAGTATTTCTATCTAGCCTTGAAGAACAACATGTGGATAGTGCTCGTATCGGTGCTAGGGCAGATACCGCTTGGGTTTTTCCTAGCCTATGTGCTCTATAGGGGCTTGGTGAAGAAGACCGACTTCTTCCAGACCATGATCTACCTGCCGTGTGTAATCTCCACCGTTGTCATTGGTATCCTGTGGAAATCCTTCTTCTCGCCCAATGGTGCGTTTCCTGAACTCGTGCGGCTGGTCAACCCCTCCTTTGAGTATGGGGTATCGAATCACCCCATACTTCCTGTCCTGTTTGTCATACTCTGGATGTACACAGGTACCTATCTGATTATCTTCATGGCAAACCTGCAGAAAATTGATAGTTCAGTCATTGAAGCTGCCCGTATCGATGGCGCCAGTGAAATACAGTCCTTACGCTACATCATCCTTCCCGCACTTTCAGGGGTCATTGTTGTCAGTTGCATCTTGGCTATCAGCGGATCGCTGAAGAGCTTCGACCTTATCTACGTGATGACAGGAGGTGGGCCGGCCAACCAGACCAGCGTCCTCTCTGTCTATATGTTTGACAAGGCCTTCAAGGGGGCTCCGAACTATCCCTTGGCCAATGCGATAAGCACGGTGATGGTTACCATCAGTTTCCTGCTCATCGGCCTTACCAAATGGGCTGAGAGCAAATTCGGGGGGAGGGAGTAACATGGCAGATATTAAAGACACCAAAAGTACAACGGCTAGGATTCAGACGGTTCTGACCTATGCGGTGATGATCTTCTTTACACTCATGGCCATCTATCCCCTGTTCTGGTTGCTGATGAACTCGTTCAAGACAACTACGGAGTTTCAGCTCAATAAGCTGGGCTTTCCGAAAGCATGGACGCTGATCAACTATAAGGATGCCTGGGTGCGTGGTAAATTTCCACACCTTATCATAAACAGTATGATCTATACGGGAGTTACTACTGTTGTGACCCTGATCTTCTCCTTTATGGCAGGATTTGCCTTTGCAAAGATCCCCCACAAGGCAACAAAACTCCTGTTTGGTTCGTTTATCATCGGGTTGTTGCTCACGTTGCAGTCGATCATGGTTCCTTTGTTCCTCCTGATCAACTGGACAGGATTATATAATACGCGACTAGGTGTCCTAATCCCTTACATTGGTATCGCGATGCCAATGGGAATCTATCTGGGAACCGACTATATCAAGAGCATTCCCAACGCTCTCATTGAATCAGCCAGGCTGGATGGAGCTTCCTACTTTAGGATTTTCATCTCCATCATTGTGCCCATGGCAATTCCTGTAGGGGTAACCCTTGCTATCCTGACGGTAACAGGGACATGGAATGAGTTCATGCTCATCAATATCCTTACCAGCAGTGATGCGCTCAAGAGTCTGCCTGTAGGTGTGCAGAAGTTTGCAGGGGCCCTTTCCAGTGACTTCGGTAAGCAGTTCGCTGCTCTGGTCATCGGACTTATCCCCATGCTTGCATTCTATCTGGCTTTCAGGAAAGAGATTACCAAGGGTGTTGCTGCCGGTGCGGTAAAAGGCTAAATCAAGAGGAATAACAATCCTGTCAAAACTTTATAAAAAAGTTTGACAGGGTGGAATGAGCGTGGTACTATTAGTTTGTACAAAGTATGAACTAATGAATTTAGGATGTTTCTTCCCTGTACGTAGGGGGAAACAATACAGAAAGCAATTGCTTTCACAAAGTTACAAAGAGTCATTAGGAGGTAACAATGACTGGTATGAAGAAAATTACTATTTTGGCCCTTGCTCTGCTCTTGGTCGTCTCAGCGACATTTGCACAGGGAACCAAAGAGTCCGCGGCTGCTGCTGGGCAGGTAGAACTAACTGTTCTGAACTACATTGATATGTCAGAGCCAAACAGTGCGAATGAAGTTTCAATGATCTGGGACAAGTTCAGTGCAGAGAATCCTGATATCAAGATTGTCCGTGAAGACCTGTTCAACGAGCCCTTCCACCAGAAGACAGAAGCCTATGTCGCTAGCGGCCAGCTTCCTGATGTCCTGTACATGTGGCCCAGCGGACGTTCAACAAGCCTCCACACAACCAAGAGTGTGAAGGACCTTATGCCCCTTCTTAAAAAAGATGGTCTTGTCTCTTCTTACAACCCTGCAACCTTGGTACCACAGTTTGGTGGCTACCTGGGCGAGCTTCCCAATGGTATCACAACAACCCACATGCTTTATGTGAACACCAAGGTCCTCAGGGACAATGGTCTGGCAATGCCCAAATCCTATGCAGACATGAAAGCAATGGTTGCTCCTTTGAAAGCAAAGGGCATCGACTTGATCGCCATGGATAACATGGACGCTTGGGTCATGCAGAGCTGTCTCTTCTCCATGGTGGTAGGTCGTTTCGGTGGAACAGACTGGTATCCAAATCTTGAATCTGGCAAGGTTAACTTCAACGATGCATGGTTCATCAACTCACTCAAGCTGATCGACGACATGTATGCTTCCGAGATGATCAAGCGCAACAGCCTGACCAGCCCTTATGGATCAAGCCGTGGTCGTTTTGCTACAGGCAAGGCTGCTTTCTACATCGATGGTGACTGGTCAACTGGTGCTTTCCAGACTGACATCACCACAGGCCAGGCTCTGGTAGGTCGCGATGCACAGGCCTCTGATTTTGAGATGATCGTACTTCCTGCTCTTCCTGGCGAAGTTATCAGCAACTCCAACAGTGGTGTTGTCGGTACAGGTTTCGGCATGAGTGCAAACCTTGCTTCCGGATCTGCCAAAGAAGAAGCTGCATGGCGCCTGATCAAGTTCTTGCAGGGCGAGTATGTGCAGACCTACCGTCTCTCAACAGGTGCTTCCTTCCCATCGAATCTCAAGGTTGATGTGGCCAAGGTCGTCAAAGATGCCAATCTTGAGCCTTTCGTAGCCAAGAGAGCTGCTTACTATGAGAAGTACAACACGATCACTCCTGTTATCGATGGTGTGCTCGCAGGTGATGTCTACAACGTCATCAACACTGGCCTGCAGGAAATTGGTCTTGGAAAGAAGACTCCTGTCCAGGTTGGAAAAGATGTGCAGAAAGCATGGGATACTTGGAAAAAAGCCAATAACTAAGCTACTGTACTATTACTAGAGTATTACTTCACAAGAGGGACCAGCAATGGTCCCTCTTGTGCGTCAAAGGCATATAACACATAAGTATGATTTCTTATGATAGCGCCTTGTTCATGGCTATCAAGGACAGGGAGTCAGTATTACGAGTGATAATGGCCTATGACCTTGAACTGATTACCCTCTCTGACATCAATAAAATCAATGTGTTCATGAATTTTCAAATCTCTCCTAATTCCGTTGCCCAATCCTCGATATGGCAAGACCTTCGTTCCAAAAGAGGCAAGGATAGGATTTCTGATCGCTGAATTCCCTGCCTTGATATTTTCAATCGTCAGGTTGTTAGGCAAATGGCCTAAACTGATAATCTCTGCCCTATCCTTGAACAGAAAGACTCGAATTGAGGCGGAGATGAAGTAGTCGTACCAAGGCATTGGCCAACAGTTCTTCCCAAACAGTCTGAGGGACAACAGGCTCTGCAAGGGAATTAACATTTTGCTTCCTTTGGGTATACGGGATGTTATTCATAATGAAAGCCAGCGCACCAGAAAACACCTCTTCAAGTTTTCCTGAGAAATCACGGCTATCCTTATAGTTTTCTTGTTCTATGTCAGTATCAGGATAGGCAACTGCCTTGACAATAAAACTAGATAACATGTATCTGGACCGTCTTGAGAAAAGCAAGGCTCCTGCAAGATTGAGAATCCCCCTCTTTGCTAGATTCAGATTTTCCAATAATTTCTCCAACGGGATATGTTGTTCACCAACCGTTTCCCCATACACATCTTCAAAGAAATTACTAAAGTACAGGACATCAATATCTGCTACCGTCATTCCGGAAACGGGGATTTCATCAGTATGAGCAAGTCCTACGGTCTGGAATATCCTCTGTATTTCTTCCCTAGCCGTAACCTTACGCTTGTCTGCGCCACTTTTTACCCAAGTGAACCCTTGATTGTCCGTATACGGCTTGTTCTCACCTGATACTATGGTGACAATAATTACCACACCCTTATCTGTATGAACATTTTCCGAGAGCGGATTAATGGAAGGATGAATGTGCTGGGTAGCTACGTTCGAAATCATGCTGTTCAATCGTCGGACATCATCCATCGTCAGACCTGCAATCGACCCATCATCATGCACTCCTATACACAGTTTCCCCCAATTGAATTACTGAAAGCTACAAGTTCTGAGGCCAGTTTTTCAGGATTATGTATGTTGCACTTGAATTGTGTCATGCTGTCTTCACCAGTTGACAATGCCAATTGTATTTCCTGTTGATTCATTGTATCCCCCCCCTTACTCATTTCTCAATATACACTAAAAATAAGAGATATCCTAGCATCATTTCTTTTGCCGCCTACGGGTAATGTCTCAAAGATCTTACAAGCCAGTTTCGGATATATTTTTCAGAAAAAGAGAAGGTGCTAGTGGTCAAACCTCTAGCACCTTCTCTTGTGAGAGTAGAAAACTATATCTTGTGATGCCATTCGCTACTTGTTAGTCAAGTCCTTGCTTGCTGTTCCAACGCGAACTTAGCACATGCACTATAGATACAGCCAGTGTTACACCGGCTCACCAGATGGTTAATCATCTGGAAATAACAAACCCAATGCTTCTTCATCTGTCCACGTGGTGGTCATACGTGCTTCTGTAGCATTAAAGTTTCCAATAGTTCGGGTTACTGTTAATACAGGCCCTGTTACTCCTGGCCACATAAGTTCTTTGAGGGCAGCCCACTGGTTTGGCTCTTCATCTTCAATTGCACCCTTTATCTTCGGTCCATTATCTTGTACGAGTTGAGCCACAGAAGCCAAATCAACATTCTTGAAAGGAGCGATATCCAACTGGAGAACAACAGGGCTGTGTTTCAGCTCATAGCTAGAGGATTCTGTATTATATACATGCAATACGTTGCTCCCAATGCTGAACTGTATGGTTCCGCTAAGCAAGCCTGAGGGAGTCCCTTCATCTCCTGGTTTGGGAAGACTTCCTGAGATACCCAAGTCAATGAACATGCTCACAACAGAGACTTCATCTTTCATTTCGGATGAAATCGTATCCTCATTAGTGATGGCTCGGATTTTTCCTGATATTTGTAATCTTCCATCAGCGGTGATGGCTGAGTTTACCATTGTTGGATCAAAGACCATGAGAGATAATAGATTGGAAAGGGAGTTGATTTTTCCGTTTAGAATGAAATCCATATTCTGTATTTCGATTTCAGAGTAGGTATCAATTGCATCTTCTCCGGTTCCTTCAAAATCAAGTCTGAAGCCTTCATCCTTGATGAGAAGGTAGAGACCAGCAGCTATGCTTCGGGTAGACAGGGGGGAAATAGAGTCGAAATCATTATTTGCGATGCGGTCAATGGTGGCTCCCATCAGGGAAAGGCCATCACTTACCAAATCTTCTTCCCAATCCAAGGTATCTGTTGGCCACGCGTCAATGGTTTCATTATCTGTAACCATAGGTTCGAAGGGCTTCAGATCAGAGAGAGTAACTTTCTTGTACGAGCTTACCTGCACTCCATCTGTTGCTACCTTATTGCTATCACAACCCACGAATGCTACAAGCAATAGTATACCCAAAACTACCAATACGATGCGACTTTTTTTCATTTTTTCCTCCAAGAAAAAATAATTCAATACCCCTATCTACATGTTTGCCACAGGCAAAAGACATATGGTTCATGAAGTGATATTGTGAATTTAGAAAGGTCATATGACTTATAGTGCTATCATAAATCAAGAGGAATCATAGCAAAAAACCTTAGTCGTGGCTATATATTCTTAGTGCAACTAGATAAGTTTGCAACATTGTCTAGAAGCCATTTCAGCCTGGTGACATGAGTGTGCTAGGATCCCACAAGGCTTTCTATCGAACGGGAGTTTTCAGAGATGTGTTGTCTTTCTCAAAACAAATGAAAAGAAGGTGCTTAGGGGTATCCCTCTAGCACCTTCTTCTACAGTTTTGTATCAATCAGCATGTATTACCCTAACGGTATCTTGTTACCTGCTGCTCCCATAGAGATCAAAGACCTTAAGGCTCTTCTTGAAAGCCTCGAGGGTAATCTTTTCCCGTGTCTTGAAAATGACCATCTTCTGGGCTGTAGGGCGTACGTTGAAGAGGTTGTCACTGAAGATTCCTTTAAGGTTACCTGCATCGAGTGCGACCTCAAAGGCCGGTGCCTTGCTGCTGACCGTAACAGAGAATCCCCCTTGGGCTTTCTCCACCTGCAACGCCAGGCTAGGATCGAGCAAAGCACACCTCTTGGGACGGTCGAGCAGGCAGACGTCCTCGATATACAGCTCGTCTGTCTCCAGCTTAATGGATAGGAACATCGTCCTAGGATCGATATTGGCTTTTTCCAAGTCGATGGTGCAGACATGCGTGCTGCTCTGGGCAGGGATGTCCAACACATACTTCTGTTTGGACACCTTCTCCCCATTGAAACGGTAGGTCTTTACCGAAACCTTGGCATCAGGAATATCTGTGACCTTGTCATGTACTACAAAGATCTCTACCTTTCCTTTTTCCTTCATATAGGCAATGGGAAGGGTAGGGGCGTAGAACTGCTTTGCGCTGTAGTGCAGCAGCTTCCACTTGAGCGTATAGTCGATCGAGGACCAGGAGGCCACCGGCCAGTTGTCATTCAGCTGCCAGTAGAGGGCACCCATGCAGTGGGGGCGAAGTGTCCTCCAGTACTCGATGGCCGTCTTCATCGCCATCGCCTGCTGGACCTGCGAAAGGTAGAGCATCGCCTCAAAGCCATGGGGGAAGCGGAAATAGCGGCTGAAGTTCTCGATGATGATGGAGTTGCCCCTGACATTCTTCTGGTGGTGCTCCATCACCTCGCTGGTGAGGTTATGCTCCGAAGGGGGTGCATACTCCTCGACGGTGGAGAGGGAGGGGAAGCTCTGGTAGCCGAACTCGCTGACAAAGCGGGGCCTGATGGTGTAGTACTCCTCAAAGGGCTTCCCATCATGCCAGACCGACCAGAAGTGCATGTCCCCCTTGTTGTCATTGTGCCAGTTGTCCGAGTAGTCTCCAGGACCTGCTGAAGGGCTCGATGGCCACCACTGCCTGGTGGGATCCAGCTCCTGGATGACCCTGCCTACAGTCCCCTCGTTGAGGCGGTCATAGTCGATGACATACCTCCAGGGGTTGTTCTTCGACTCCTCGTACCAGCTTATAGCCCCCAGGTCCTCATTGTTCCCGCACCACAAGGCGATGCTTGCGTGGTCGCGCAAGCGTGGTATCTGGTAACGAAGCTCAGATTCCACGTTGGCCAGGAAAGCGGGGTTGGAGGGGTACATCGAGCAGCTGAACATGCAGTCATGCCAGAGCAGGAGCCCCTTTTCGTCACAGAGGTCATAAAAACACTCCATCTCATAGAGCCCGCCTCCCCAGAGGCGAAGCATGTTCATATTGGCATCGACACAGGACTGCAGCAGCTGCTCGTAGCGCTCCTTGGTAAGGCGGGAGAAGAGGGCGTCGGCGGGTATCCAGTTGGCCCCTTTGGCAAAGATGTCCCTTCCATTTATGGAAAAGGTCATGCTCTTGCCGCTTGTGTCCTCATCCTCCACCGTCTTGACCTCAATAGTCCTGAAGCCGATGCGTTTGGAAAGGCTCTGATTGCCTATGCTGAGGTCCAGCGTATAGAGGGCCTGCTTGCCTTCTCCTGCCGGCCACCACAGCTCGACGTCCTTGCACACCAAGGTGAAGGTGAGCTTGTTGAGCCCCCTGGTGAGGTTGGCCTTCCCTTGCTGACGGGCATTGCCCAGTGTTGCCATGCTGGAGAGCTTCTGGTCTTCAATGGCGTTGTAGACCACGTTGACCCGGGCTTTCCAGCTTCCGTCCTCGAGCTGTTCGGTGTCGGTTACAACCGACTCGATGATCCCCTCGTCAATGAACTGGAGCTCTATCGGCTGGTACACCCCAAAGCTCATGATGCACGGTCCCCAGTCCCATCCGCTATGGCACTGGGTCTTGCGGATCAGGTTGCGGTGCTTTGCCGAGACAGGGTAGACAGAGTAGGGGATGGGATAGGGCAGCTTCTGAGCTTCCCGTATGGCCTCATTCTCTGCGCTGGTGAATTCCAAGGCTATGCTGTTCTCCCCAACGACGAGAAACGGCGTGAGGTCGAAGCGGAACCTGCGGAACTGGTTGTTGAGCGAGCCGGCCTTCGTGCCATTGACCACCAGGTCGATGATGGTGTCTGCCATGGTCAGCGTGATGACCGCAGAGCCCAGGGCAAGTTGCTCCTCGGTGACCGTAAAGGTCCTGCTCAGGATCCAGTCGTGCTGGCCGACCCACTGGATGTCCAGCTCATTGGTACCCCAATACGGGTCGATGATCAGCTCTTGCTGCAGCAGGGCTGAGTGTATATCCCCAGGAAGGGTGCAGGGCACTGCTGGGTTCTTAAGGAAATATTTGCAATACGGGGCGACGGCCTTGGCCTCTTTGGGGGAGAGGGCCCACTGCCCGTTGAGATCGATACTATGCATGGATGATCCTCCTTTTGAGAGTATACCATAAGAGCGTCCCCCTTGCTGTGGAAAACCCCACTTGCAGGGTATCTTTCGTTGGGATAGACTAGGGGAAAAAAGGCGGCATACCATGCATACGAATCTTTTCAGAAAACTACTACAAGAAAACAGGCCTTCGATGGGGACTCGCATCCTCAGCACCTGGCCCCTTATGGTAGAGGCGGTGGGGGCAAGCGGGCAGTACGATTACATTGAGTTTGTGGCGGAGTACGCCCCCTTCACCGATGCCGACTTGGAGAACCTTGTCAGGGCAGCGGAGCTGCACAAGATCTCATCCATGATAAAGGTTGATTTTCAGAATCGGTTCTACATAGCCCAGAGGGCGTTGGCCGCAGGATTCCAGAGCATCCTCTTCACCGACCTCAAAAGCGCTGAGGAGGTACGCCAGTCCATAGAGGCCATCAGGGCGGACTGCCCACAGGACAAGGGACGCTTTGGCAAGCCGACGCGTCGCTTCATAGGCTTCGAGCCGAATCTGCCCCAGATGGAGTATGCTGCGATGCTGCGTGAGACGGTGGTTGCCATCATGATCGAGAAGCGCCAGGCCTTTGAGGAGCTGCAGGCCATCTGCTCCATAGACGGGGTCGATATGGTACAGTTCGGCCCCTCCGACTACGCGATGAACAGCGGGTGGGACTTTGCTGAACACAAGCAGGAGGTCAGGGACGTGGAGAAGCGCATGATTGAGATCGCCTTGGAGAAGGGAGTTGAGCCCAGGTGCGAGATCAACCACTCAGAGGAAGCCAAGCCCTACATCGCCTTGGGAGTGAAGCACTTCTGCCTGGGGGACGAGCTGCGAAACAATATGATCTACTGGAGTACCGAAGGCAAGGCCTTGCGCTCGGTGATGCAGGCCAAATAGGCACTGACAGGCAGTGATTCTCATACTATCTGCTTCTTGTATCTTATGGGGCAACGTAGGTGAAGGCCACTGTCCCACTACCAGAATCAGAACATGAAGGCTCTTCGTGCTGTGAGCCTATGTAGGGTGGAGATGAAAAGGGCTATCGCCTGTGCGATAGCCCTCCTTGATACTGAAGTTTCTTTATTCTAGTTCAGGTGCTTGGTACAAGATTGGTGAGGCGTTACACTCCCTGCTCGAGCGCTAGGGTGCGCGTTGTCTGGTCACAGACCTCAGGGGGTCCGAAGTACTGCACAGCCCCCGGATAGACAAAGCAGGTCTCTCGTGCCCACCTTTCGCGGTGTTCAACAAAGTACTTGAAGGGCGCCCCATCGAGTTCGACCAGTGCCTTCTTGATGACAGGCTTCATCGAACCGTGGCGCTGCTCGAGGTTCATCATCATGGTGATGGGAATTCCCCCGGCCTTCCATTCACTGGCAGGGTGGGAGAGGTTGGTCACCGAGGAGATGTACCCCGTCAGCTCCCCAGCGATGAGCATGAAGGCGTTATAGCCGAGGCTATAGCAGTAGTCAGCGTCAAAGTTTGTGGGGAATGCGCACCTGCCCTCATAGCCGAAGAAGTGGGTCATGGTGCTGAAGGACCCTGAGTAGGAGCCTTCGCTTTTCATCTTCTTCAACTGTGATGCGACCATGGAGGCGAGCAGCTTGTCTGTCTCGATCCTGGAGACCTGCACGTTTCCATGGGGGTCGCGGTCCATCAGCAGCTGCTTCTTGATATCCTTGGGCAGGACGGTGAATACATTGCGGCTTGCCGCTGAGAGTCTTTCTGAGACAAATGTTGTGCGCTCTGAACTGTCGTTGCATGCTGAGAAGGCTATGACATCCTTGGCAAGGAGGTTGTTGATCTCCTCAATGAGAAACTTTATCTCGGGGATGAACTCGATCAGGCCCTCAGGGATAAGCACCACGCCGAAATTGTTCTTGTCCTCGGCCCTGGCCGCAACAACGCGGGCTATGTAGTCAACGATGCTGGTCAGCGACTGTTTGTTCGCCTCGACCTCCTCGCTGATGAGACAGATGTTGGGCTGGGTCTCCAAGGCACATTCCAAGGCGATGTGGCTGGCGCTGCGGCCCATGAGCTTGATGAAGTGCCAGTACTTCTTTGCACTGTTGGCATCGCGCTCGATATTGCCGATCAGCTCGCTGTAGGTCTTTGTCGCCGTATCGAAGCCGAAGGAAATCTCGATGGATTCATTCTTCAGGTCCCCGTCAATGGTCTTGGGGCACCCTATGACCTGGATGGCGTGCCCTTTTTCCTTGAAGTACTCTGCAAGGACTGCGGCGTTGGTATTGGAGTCGTCCCCACCGATGATGACAAGTGCCGACACGTCATGCTTTTTGCATACCTTGGCACAGAGTTCAAACTGTTCTGAGGTCTCCAGCTTGGTCCTGCCGCTGCCGATGATGTCAAAGCCTCCGGTATTGCGGAAGGGAGCGAGGAACTCCTCTGTGATGAGGGTGTAGGAGTCTTCAAGGATGCCGCTCGGCCCCCCTTTGAATCCAAAAAGCTCGTTTTCAGGGTTGGCTTCCTTCATTGCATCGAAGAGGCCGCTGATGACGTTATGCCCGCCGGGGGCCTGGCCGCCGCTGAGGATCACCCCGACGTTGCGCCTTTGGGAGATGGTCTTGTTCTCGCCCTTGGCAAAAGAGACAGAGGGCAGTCCGTATGTGTGGGGGAAGAGCGCCTTGAGGGCATCCTTGTCCTGAAGGGGGGAGGTGGCCTCTCCTCTAACTTGTCGGATGTTCCTGATATCCTCGGTGAGGATGGCAGGAAGCTTTGGCTGGTAGTCATAGCGCAACCGCTGAAGGGGTGATATGTTCATTATGGCTCCTTATGGTACTATTTCTTTGAACAATACAACCATAGAACAAAAATGAGGTTCTTTTCAAGCGATTGTGGTTTTATTGGAGGGGTAACCTGTTGGATTCACCGGGTTTGCAACGGTTTCGCTACTTTTTGTTGCATCCTGACACTCCATCTGGTATACCCAAGGGGTGGGGGGATTCAGCATGCACAAGAGAATTGCCGTCAATGACCGTTGGCTCTACAAAGATGATCATCACGACAAGTATTGCCAGCCATCCTTTGATGACTCGCATTGGCAGGAGGTGGACCTGCCGCACACCAATACCCTGCTTTGCCGCCACTACTTTGATGAGGAGAGCTTCTGCTTTGTCTCGACCTATCGCAAACACCTGCAGTTCGACCTGCCCCGGGGCTGCAGCGCCATCTTGCGCTTCGAGGCCATAGCCTCCCAGGCCAGGGTCTATGGCGATGGGGTGCTGCTCCATATCCATAAGGGGGGCTACCTGCCCTTTGAGGTCAGATTGGGAAAGAAGAGCTCACTGCTGGTGGCCGTGGTGGTCGATAGTCGTGAGGATGAGCTCATCCCGCCCTTTGGGGGCAGCATCGACTACCTCACCTTCGGGGGCATCTATCGGGAGGTGAACCTCCTGGTGCATAAGGATGAGAGAATCCACTCCCTTTGGGTGGAGAGCACCGATCCCTCCTCCGTCAGGTTCCGCGGTACCACCGAGCTCTCCGAGGGCCTCACCTATGTAGGGCGTATCCTGGATGGGGGGCAGGAGCTCTGCCGTGTTGATGACCTGCTCCTGCATGAGAGCTTCGATCGCTCCATCAGCGGCTTGTCACTGCAGAGGTGGTCGCCTGAAAGCCCCAAGCTCTATACCTTTGAACTCACCTTGGAGAATGGCGATTCACAAGAGGTTCGCTTTGGATCGCGCAGCGCCCGTTTTGAGGCTGACGGCTTCTATCTCAATGGAAAGAAGCAGAAGCTCATAGGGTTGAACCGTCACCAGAGCTACCCCTACGTGGGCTATGCGATGCCTGCAAGTGGGCAACGCGAGGATGCCTTGCGCCTCAAGGAGCTGGGAGTCGACCTGGTGCGTACCAGCCACTACCCCCAGAGCCCTGCATTCCTGGACGCCTGTGACGAGCTCGGGCTGCTGGTCTTTGAGGAGATTCCGGGGTGGCAACACATCTCTGATGAACTGACTTGGCGAACGCTCTGCCTGGAGAACGTAGAGGCGATGATAGAGCGTGACTTCAACCACCCCTCCATCATCCTGTGGGGAGTGCGCATCAACGAGTCCGGTGATGATGATGAGCTGTATGCCAGGACCAATGCCCTGGCAAGAAGGCTCGATCCTGCAAGGCAGACTGCAGGGGTGCGTAACTTTGCAAAGAGCTCCCTGCTTGAGGATGTCTATACCTTCAACGATTTCTCCCACGACGGCACCAATGCTGGCCTGGCGAAAAAGAGCACCATCTGCAAGGGAAATGTTCCCTATCTGGTGACCGAGTTTTGCGGGCATATGTTCCCAACCAAGCGCTACGACAACCCTATACAGCGTAAGGAGCACGCCCTAAGGCATTACCGCACCCTTGATGCGCTGTTCGGCTCCGAGGGCGTCAGTGGGGCCATAGGGTGGTGCATGAACGACTACAACACCCACAGCAACTTCGGAAGTGGCGACCAGGTGTGCTACCACGGTGTCTGTGACGGGGGAAGGGCCCCAAAGCTCGCCGCCTATGTCTACATGAGCCAGAAGGGGAGTCCGCCCGTCATGGCCCTGTCCTCGGCCCCTGACGGCGGGGATTTTCCCAAGGCGAGCATCCCGACGCTCCTGGTAGCGACCAACTGCGATAGCGTGCGGGTCTTCTTCCAGGACGAGGAGGTGGGCACCTTCCTCCCCGACAGGAAGGGCTTCCCCCATCTTCCCCATCCTCCGGTCCTGCTCACCGACCTGATAGGAAAGCGCCTTGAAAAGGAGACCTACCTCACGCGCAAGGATAGGGATAGGCTGCGTGTCCTGCTGAACAAGGTGGGGCGACAGGGCGCTGCCCTCACCCTGGTGGACAAGGTGCGCATGGGGTGGTTCCTCTTGCGCTACCGCCTCTCGTACCAGGATGCGGTCTCCCTGTTCATCCGGTATGTGGGCAACTGGGGTTCGGAGGCATCCCGGTGGCGCTTTGAGGGTCTGATGGGAGGGGAGGTGGTCTGCACGGAGTCCTACGGAGAACACAAGGTGCCCTATCTTCACCTCGATACCCGCACCACTGTGATCGCCTTGGGCGATACCTACTCGGTGGTATGGCTCAATGTCGCCATACGCAAGGAGGGACAGAGCCTGCCGCTGCCGTACGCCCACGAGGCGTTCGCTGTGACGGTGGAAGGACCCCTCAGCCTCATTTCCCCCGCACTCGGGGTGTGTGAGGGAGGGACGGCGGTGGTCTATCTGCGAACAGTGGGGCAAAAAGGCGAGGCTAAGGTAACCATTTCCAGTCCCATAGGTGACAAAAGCATCCTCTTTACAGTAGTGTAGGGAATGTTTACCCTCTATATTGATGCTGATTCATGTCCCAAGAACCTTAGAGCCATCCTGCTCAGATGCATAATCAAGAATGACTATGCAGCATTCTTTGTTGCCGACCGGCCTTTGAAGGATGTGCAGACCGCCTACGAGCAGCATACGGCCAAGTTGCGAAAAGAGGCTGAAAAAAACGGAGTGCAGGACACGCGCTCAATCACCAGCAAAATTGAGAACGTGGTGGTGGAGCCTGACATGGACAGTGCCGACAACTGGATGGTCGAGCATGCCACCCCCCCATGCCTTGCTGTAACGCACGACATCCCCCTTGCCGCACGCCTTGTTGAGAAGGAGATCCCCACCATAGACGACAGGGGGGGGGTCTTCACCCAGGAGAACATGGCCGAGCGCCTCTCCATACGCAACGCGATGAAGGAGTTCCGTGAGATGGGCATCTTCAGTGAGAAGCACAAGCCCATGGGTCCTAAGGAGACCAAGGCCTTCTCCGATACGCTGAACACAATGCTTCACAAGCTGACGGTGAAGCAATAGCACAACCTCCGCTTCTTTTGGGGTAATGCGTAAAAAAGCCATACTACTCTACAAAAACGAAGAAGATCGGACCTTTCTTCTAGGCAAGACGGAAAGGTTGCCCTGGCTCAGTTGCCAGGCGGCCCTTTCATCGTCGGAGAGCCGACCACAGGATTGTCACCTGCTGATAGGCAGGGCGGAGGACCTTTGCTCCTTGCTCACCCTGAAAAGGGAGGCTCTCTCCAATGCACAGCTTCCCCTGCTGGTATTCTCGGCCAACTCCCAATTCCCCGTCCTCAGGATGGTGGAGGGCCCCTCGTGCAAGGTGGTCAATGAGAGCATCGGGACCCAAAGCCTTGGCGAGGAGGTTCTCTCCCTGATCAGGGCGAAGCCAGAGGTGTGCAAGGAGAGTCCGCCTTGCACCCTCACCCTGCGCGAGAGGCAGGTCGTCGCCCTGATCCTCAGCGGGGAGGAGAACAAGGCCATAGCCGCCAAGATGGGCATCAAGCTCTCCACCGTCTATGCACATAAGAAGAACCTCTTCCTCAAGACAGGGATGCACACTACCAGCCAGTTGGTGGTGTGGGCCCTGCTTAGGGAGTTTGTTCCCTAGCTTGCCATCTCAGATGTTTTGACTTCTCTCTGATGTCGGTTTATACTTCAGGTGGGTCCTGTAAGCATGCTGTACGTTCATGCCAATTCACAGCATGTCATCACTGTTGCTTTCAAGGGGGAGAGTAAAGAAATGAAAAAAATGTGTTTACGGTTTCTCGTCACCCTGTTGCTTTTGGTCAGTACCTTCTTTTTGGTGACTGCCCAGCCCATTACAGAACAGGTTCCGGATATTGTTTCCTTGGACATCTATTCGACCAATGCCCTGCATGGAAGAGTAGGAAATGAAGATGGTGCAGGAGTAGCCCTTCTGGGTTCTTACATACACCATTTTCGAGCACAGAATCCTGACATGATCATGCTTGATGCAGGCAACGCCCTTCAGGGTACAGCTGTATCCACCTTCTTTGACGGGAAACCGGTCATTGAATTCTTCAATTTGGCGGGCTATGATGCCCTGAACTGCGGAAATCATGAGCTCGACTGGAAACCTGCAGATCTTGTCAGGATTATGAAGGATGCAGCGTTTCCCTTCTTAGGAGCAAACATCGCTACAAGGGATGCAAAGCCTGCCGACTTTACCACCACTTATGTAGTCTTGGATCGTGGTGGTATCTCTGTTGGCATTATAGGTCTTATCGACCCCAGCCATTTCAACAGCATCGCTTCCTCTTCCTTGGAAGGGTTGGCGTTTATAGATGCAGCCCTTACAGCAAATCATTTCATTCCCATTCTAAGAAAACAGGGTGTGGATGTAATTGTATTGTTGGCGATGGTTCCTGGATGGACTGACGAGAATGGCAAGGCTGAGGGAAATCTTATAGACCTGGCCTATGCTGTACCGGATGCTGATGCCATCATTGGGAGCTTGCACAATGAAGTGGTGACCACCATTGAGGGAACTCCTGTTGTCGTGGCTTGGAGATATGGGGAAAAAATAGGACATATCCAGCTGCAGTATGACAAGGCAAACAGGGAGGTGGTCTCTTCTAAGGTCGAATTGATACCTGTGAAGGGGGACCCTTTGCATCTAGGTGAAGACGTTGGAATAGCTTCTATGCTCAAGGGATATTCTGAAGCGTTGAAAGAGTCCAATACAAAACAGATAGGAAGTGTAGACAAGGCCTTGGTTCGGGGTCCTGGAGAGACGGCCATCGGTAACTGGATCGTAGATGCAATGAATGAAAGTGCCAACAGCCAAATAGCCTTCACTAACCCCGGAGGGATTCGTGCGGACTTACCAGCTGGTCCCATCACAGGGGATGGTATCTACAAGGTCTGCCCTTTCCCCAATACCATCTGCACCACCACCATGGGAGGGGAGCAACTGCTGAGATTCCTTGAGCAGTGCGCCTCGCTGAACCCGATTCCCATTTCAGGGCTCAAGTTTGGCTTTGATAAAAACCTCCCTGAAGGGTCAAGAGTCCTGTTTGCAGAATTGATGGACGGTACTGCGATTAGAAGGGATGCTTCCTATAAGGTGACAACCAATAGTTTCCTCAAGGATGGAAAAGATGGGTATACCGTATTAGGGGAGAATCTCAAGTGGATAGACACCTCTGTACTGATGAGGGATGCCATGACCCAGTACGTGATGAAATACGGAACAATCAAGACTGAGCTTGAAGGGCGTATTGTGGATAAGACCAAATAGGATTTTCTGGTTCTGATGTGAAAGATGCTTGCCGATAGTGCTATATAGGCAAGCATCTTTGTATCCTCTGCGAAATGAGTCTTAGAAGCCTTTGAGCCCTGGGAACGGGATGACATCACGGAGGTTTCCCATGCCACGTGCAGTCTTGTTACCCTTGGAATAGCAATGGCGGCTTTTCAGCCGCCATCACATAAGTAAATACTAGAACATGCAACTACACATGCTACTTTCTAGAAGTCAGAGAGCCTAGGAGCCCTGGGGAAGGGGATGACATCACGTATGTTTCCCATGCCGGTGACATACTGCACAGCCCTTTCAAAGCCCAGGCCGAAGCCTGCATGGGGCACCGAGCCGAACCTTCTGAGGTCGAGGTACCACCAGTACTCCTCGGGGTTGAGCTTCATCTCGATCATGCGCTGGGTAAGGGTGTCGATGTTCGCCTCACGCTCGGATCCTCCGATGATCTCCCCAAGGCGGGGCACCAGCACGTCCATGCCACGGACCGTCCTGCCGTCGGCATTGAGCTTCATGTAGAACGCCTTGATGTCCTTGGGATAGTCGGTGACGATGACCGGGCTCTTGAAGACAACCTCGGTGAGGAACTTCTCGTGCTCGCTTTGCAAGTCGTTTCCCCAGGCAACCGGAAAGGAGAACTTCGAGGCGTGCTTTTCCAGTTCCTTGACCGCATCGGTGTAGGTCAGGCGCACAAAGGGTGTGTCCACAATGCCCCTGAGCGTGTCTTGCATGCCCTTCTCCACAAACTGGGAGAAGAAGGCCATGTCCTCGTCACACTTCTCAAGCACCGTCTTGAACAGGTACTTCAGAAAGGACTCGGCGATCTCCATATTCCCTTCATTGTTGCAGAATGCCATCTCGGGCTCCACCATCCAGAATTCTGAAAGGTGGCGCTTGGTGTTGGAGTTCTCAGCCCTGAAGGTCGGTCCGAAGGTGTAGATGTTCTTCATCGCCATCGCATAGGCTTCCCCTTCGAGCTGGCCGCTTACCGTTAGGAAGGATTTCTTACCGAAGAAGTCCTTGGAGTAGTCGACGCAGCCCTCTTCGGTCAGAGGGGGGTTCTTGGGGTCGAGTGTGGTGACCAAAAATTGCTGCCCAGCACCTTCGGCATCGCTGCTGCTGATGATCGGGGTGTTCACATAGACAAACCCGTTCTCCTGGAAGTACTGGTGTACGGCATAGGAGAGCGTGTTCCTCACCCGCGTTACAGCGCCGAACATATTGGTCCGGGGCCTCAGGTGGGCTATCTCCCTGAGGTATTCGATGGTATGGCGCTTCTTCTGCAAGGGGTAGGAGTCAGATGGGCAGTCGCCTACGAGCTTGACATCCAAGCTGGCCATCTCCACCCGCTGCGAGCCGCCGGCGCTCTCGATGATGGGGCCCCTGCAGATGACTGAAGAGCCTGTGGAGAGCGAGTCGAGCAAGCCATCATTGGCAAACTGCTCCTTGTCGATGACAACTTGCAGGCCTTTGAGGCATGAACCGTCGTTCACCTCAAGGAAACATACGGTCTTGCTGTCCCGCTTGGTACGTACCCAACCTTCAGCTTGGACGACCTCTTGGCTTGGCTCTCTCTTGAGCAACGCGGAAATACGTTCGATCATGGGAAATGCTCCTTCGAAAAGTATCCCTTCATTATGGTTTTTTGCCCCTCTCTAGTCAAGAATGGGAATGGGGGGGCTATTTCACCCTTTGGCATCAGCTTTTCAGTGAGGAACCTGCACCAAGCCCCTCTCCAATGAGGTTCTTGCAGTTCCCAGCGTTTGTTCTTTTGGGGGTTTTTTGCATTGGGTTACTGTATATCTGCTAGGTTTTTATAAAAAGGGGAGAAATGTTCCTATTATGTTATTCTGACAGATTGACAAAATATGAAGAAGTGTTATAAATAGAAGCAATGACTTTCCCTGGAGGATTCATATGTATTCAACCATGCCGCAGATATTTTCAAACATCGTCAAGACCTATCCCGGATACTCTGTCCAGATGAGCAAGGATATGAGCGGAGCGTTTCAAAGTGTCCCCTACTCACAGCTGTACAGCGATATCAACGCCCTTGCCGCTTCACTACACCATCGTGGGATGAAGCGCGGGGATAACGTAGGGCTTATCAGCGATAACCGCAGCGAATGGCTGCTCAGTGACCTGGCCATCCAGACCCTGGGGGCTGCGGACGTTCCACGCGGCCGCGATGCCATGCCGTACGAGATCAGCTTCATTCTCGGAATTACCGAGGCCTCCTTCTGCTTTGTGGAGAATGCCGTACAGCTGCGCAAGGTCCTCAACCTCAAGGAGAAGCTTCCTGCGCTCAAGGTCTTTGTGGTCATGGACAAGGAGTTCACCTCCGACACGCTTGAGAACACCACCGTCATTGCAGGGGTGGAGGTCCTTCTCATACAGGATCTTCTCACCGAGGGAAGGCTTCTCCTGAACGATTCCTCCATTGCCCGTACTATCGAAGATGAGCGCCTGAAGGGGAAGGGTGATGATACTGCCACCATCATCTTTACCAGCGGTACAACCGGAGAGCCCAAGGGCGTTGTGCTCTCCCATGCGAACTTTGCCTACCAGCTTGAGGCGCTGCCCAGGGTCATCCCCGTTGTAGGGCCGGGCCAGAGGTGGCTCAGCGTCCTGCCGGTATGGCACTCCTTTGAAAGGATCTTGCAGTATTTCATCATCAGCCAGGCTTCCACCATCGCATACTCCAAGCCGCTTGGGTCGATCCTCATTGCAGACCTCTCCTTGGTGAACCCCCACTGGATGGGTTCTGTGCCCAGGATCTGGGAGGCGGTGAAGAGCGGGGTGTTCAACAGCATGAAGGCAAAGAGCCCTGTTTCAAGATCCCTGTTCAAGTTCTTTGTCTTTGTGGCCAAGCACTACAACCACAACCGCGACCTGCTCCTCGGCGAGGTAGCCACCTTCAAGAAGCGCAGCCGCGCCCTTGATGTGCTGAGGTCCGTCCTGCCAACGGTCCTGCTCTACCCCCTGTATAAGATGGGGGACCACCTGGTATATGGAAAGGTCAGGCAGAAGCTTGGCAAGAACTTCATAGCAGGTGTCAGCGGGGGCGGCTCGCTCAGTGAGGGCGTGGACATGTTCTTCTCCTCCATCGGAATCAAGCTGCTCGATGGCTACGGCCTTACCGAAAGTGCCCCGGTCATCGCTGTGAGGAACCTGAACCACAGCATCAAGCGCACCGTCAGCCCACTGGTGGGAACCGAGGTGATGATTGTCGATGAAGGGGGAAGGGAGGTTCCTCCTGGGGTGAAGGGGGTTGTCATGGCGCGCGGGCCTCAGGTGATGAAGGGGTACTACAAGAGACCCGCCCTTACCAAGGCGGTGCTCTCCCCCGACGGCTGGCTCAATACCGGGGATCTGGGTATCTGGACCCATCACGGTGAGTTCGCCCTTGCAGGACGGGCAAAGGATACCATCGTGCTATCCGGCGGTGAGAACCTGGAGCCTGTCCCCATCGAGGCCAAGATTTGTGAAAGCGAGTTTGTGGAGAGCGCAGTGGTGCTCGGCCAGGACAAGAAGTACCTTGGGGCCCTGGTGGTGCTGAACAGAAAGAGCGTTGAGGAGTATCTGACACGTGAGCAGATCCCCTATCTTGCTGACAAGCTTGCCGGCATGAAAGAGGTCAAAGCTCTGGTGGAGG
The DNA here is from genome assembly GCA_034007055.1 of Sphaerochaeta sp. Lineage (GTDB taxonomy): Bacteria > Spirochaetota > Spirochaetia > Sphaerochaetales > Sphaerochaetaceae > Sphaerochaeta. Next base: position 18,329 of record JAVERP010000025.1, on the reverse strand, counting down.
CCTCCATCAATGAGATCATCAGCGTAAAACATGGGTTCAAGAGCTATGAGCACATCAGCAGGATCGTCATCATCAACAAGTCTTTTGAGGTTGGGGTGGAGCTGAGTGCAAAGCAGGAGCTCAAGCGCTTTGAGATCAACAAGCTCTACAAACAGGAGATAGAGCAGCTGTTTGCCAGTTGAGCACTCTAGTTAAGGTGTACTAGCAGAATATTTTATTGGACAGATTGCGAGAGCAGTGTCAGAAATCTTGCTTATTTCCCCTGTGTCAGATACACTTTGCGTGTAGAACAGACATAGGGGTTTTTATGCTTCAGATCATCGGGACTAAGAAATGCAAAGAGACGGCCAAAGCCTTGCGTGCATGCAAGGAGCGCTCGATACCTTGTCAATTCATCAATCTGAGCGAACGTTCGCTCTCCGAAGGGGAGTGGGCATCCCTGTTCCAATCCATCCCGGACGAAGATCTTCTGGACACCTCTTCTCCCTACTACACCAAGCAAGGCTACCAGCATCGCGTTTTCTCCACCCAGGAGGAGCTCAAGGAGCACCCGGAGCTTCTGAAGACCCCCGTCCTGCGTATCAAAGGCAGGGCCCATGCTGGGTTCGACCTCCCGAAACTGATCGAATGGGGAGGCTTGTGATGGTACGCTATGCAGTGCTGGGCAGCGGCTCCAGTGGGAACAGCTACGTCTTCTCCGACGGAACCACATCGGTGTTGGTCGACCAGGGCTACAGTGGTGTCGAGCTGGGCAGGCGGCTTTCAGCCATAGGCCTTGAACTTGACTCTGTTGCCGCAGTATGCGTCACTCACCTCCATCCCGACCATGCCAAGGGGTTGGGCGTGCTTGCACGAAAAATGCGGATTCCCATCTATCTGCACAGTGCAATGGTTGCCAAAGAGCCTGTTGCCTTCTCCAAGCTCGGAATTCCCCAGGAGTGTGTCTCCCTGGTGGAGCCACTGCTTGAGTATACGGTCGGGCCCTTTGTCCTGAGCTGTTTTGAGACGAGCCATGACAGCGCAGGCTCGGTGGGCTGGCACGTCAGGCATGGGGACACGACGCTGATGGTCCTCACCGACACCGGCTGCTACAGCAGCGAGCATCTGAACCTTGCCAAGAAGAGCAACATCCTTTTCTTGGAGGCCAACTACGATGAGGCGATGCTCCATGAGGGCCCCTATCCCTATTATCTGAAACAGAGGATCTCCGGTCTGTACGGTCACCTTTCCAATGACCAGGCGATGCGTTTTTTGCAAGAAAGTGAATTTAATGGAGAGCATGTATATTTTATCCATCTCTCAGGTACGAATAACGAGCCCTCGCTCCTGTCTGAAATGGCCAGGCTGCAGATCAAGACTCCCTTCACGGTCTGTGAAAAAGGCCGTTGCTACGGGGGGAATATGGAGAGATCATGAACAAGAAGAATGAGAAAGCGAACAAGAAGAACAGGAAAAAAGATATCTGGTCCCTCAAGCGTATCAGCAAGCTTAAGAGAACCGATGGTCTGACCATGAAGACGGTCTACGAGTACACCATGAATGCCATGGTGGACTGTACTGCCTCCAGAAACGCCAAGCGTGTCGCTCTTCGCATCTACGGCGATGACGAGAGCCTGATCACGTACGCGCAGATGAAGAGCATGAAGGACAGCATCGCCGTGACCCTGCTTGAGGCCGGCTTTGTCCATGGGGACAAGATTGCCATCCTCGGTGAGAGCTGCCCCACCTGGCTTGTTGCCTACTTCGGCATCACCTCCATCGGGTGTGTTGCCGTTCCCATCCTGCCCGACTTCTCCTCAAAGGAGGCGTGCGCCATTCTGGAGCACTGCGGGGCCAAGGGCATTGTGGTTAATGTCAAGAACTTTGAAAAGGTGCTGCCCTTTGTGGCGAAGGACCCCTCCTTCCTGGTGAGGATGGAGGACCTCTTCCATATCCCCGATCCCATCAGCGGAAGCCTCAAGGGCAAGGAGCAGTTTGCCTCCGCCCCGGGGCGTGACATAACCAGGAGGAAGCTGGATAAGAAGGCCCATGAGCTGAGGGCAACCAGCAAGGCAAAGGAAGAGGACCTCGCCTCCCTGATCTATACCAGCGGCACCACCGGCAGCAGCAAGGGCGTCATGCTCACCCACAAGAACCTGGTCTGGAACGCTGATGTCTCCACCGATGTCTATGTCGACCTCAGGCCCGGCGACCATATCCTTTCGATCCTGCCCATCGCCCACGTCTACGAGTTCACCACAGGCCAGATTCTGGAGCTGATGTGTGGAACGGAGATTACCTTTTTAGGAAAGGCACCGGCTCCGAGCATCCTGCTTCCAGCCCTCAAGGCGGTGAGGCCAAGGCTGCTGATGAGCGTGCCGTTGCTGATGGAGAAGATCTACCGCAGCTCGGTGCTTCCTGTCATGCGTGACAACGAGAAGCTCAAGCCCTGGCTGAAGTTCGGGCCGACCAAAAGGATCATCTCCAGGATCATCGGACGCAAGCTCAAGATTACCTTTGGCGGCAAGCTGAAGTTCTTCGGTATCGGTGGGGCCCCCCTTGACCGTGATGTCGAGCAGTTCCTCGCAGATGCCAAATTTCCCTATGCCATCGGGTACGGCCTTACCGAAACCTCCCCCCTCATCGCCGGAGGCCTGCCTACAAAGCACCATGTCGGCATGATAGGCAAGCTCGTCGAGCATGTTGATGTGATCCTTGACAACAAGGACCCCCAAACCGGGGTGGGAGAGATCCTCGTCAAGGGGCCGAACGTCATGCAGGGCTACTACGACAATCCCAAGCTCAACGAGGAAGTCTTCACCGAAGACGGGTACTTCCGTACCGGCGACCTCGGTTTCTTTGACAAGAAGGGGCGCCTGGCCATCAAGGGACGGACAAAGACCATGATCTTGGGAGCGGGGGGAGAGAATATCTATCCCGAGCACATTGAGGCGGTCATCAACAACCTCAGCTTTGTCTCAGAGTCCCTGGTTGTCCCCGAGGATGGGGGCCTGATAGCCCTGATCAAGATCGACATCGACTCCTTCGCCCAGAAGATGGCCCTGAATGTCAACGATGCGAAGGCTGAGGCCCTCAAGTATGTGGCGAAGATCCGCGAGGATGTGAACAAGGAGCTCAGCGCCTTCAGTCGCATAAGCACCGCAGAGTTGCATGAGGAGCCCTTCCAGCGGACTCCAACACAGAAGATAAAGAGGTTCCTCTATTCGAGGCTATCCAGCAGCGACGACACCAAAGAGAAAAAATAGGGTTGAGCCTCTCGCCTCAGGTGTGGTATACCTCAAGCAAAGGGTTATTAATGGCTAATGTAGACATACGAATCAAGAAGACGGAAGCTCTTGCAACTCCCAGTGAGCTTGCAAGAAGGTTCCCGGTTGACGAGGCGACAGCTTCGTTTATCGCCCAGAGCCGACAGACAGTCAATGATATCATACAAGGGAGGGACCACCGGTTGCTTGCGATCGTAGGTCCCTGCTCTCTGCATGACCGCAAGGCCGCTGTCGAATATGCCACAAGGCTCAAGGACCTCGCCAAAAAGGTTGGGTCTGAGATGTTCATCGTCATGCGCGCATACTTTGAAAAGCCCCGCACCGTCCTGGGATGGAAGGGCCTGATCCTCGACCCGAGGATGGATGGCTCCTACCAGATCGAGGAGGGCATCGCCCAGGCTCGGTCGCTGTTGCTGGAGATAGTCTCCCTGGGTGTTCCTGTGGGGTGTGAGGTTCTCGACCCCATCATCCCCCAGTATATAGACGCCCTGATGAGCTGGTCCTCGATCGGGGCGAGGACAACTGAGAGTCAGATCCATCGTAACCTTGCCAGCGGCCTGAGCGTCGCCGTCGGGTTCAAGAACAGCACCAGCGGCGATCTGCTCAATGCGATCAACGCCATCAAGTGCGCATACAGTCCCGCCTCCTTCATCGGCATGGACTACCTCGGGGCAAGCACCATCTTCAGGACTACTGGCAATGACTGCTGTCACCTCATCCTGCGTGGAGGCGACCAGAGCCCGAACTACTATGAGGATGATGTTGAGGCTGCCCGCACCCTGATGGTGAACAACGCCCTCAATCCTGCCATCATCATCGACTGCAGCCACGCCAACTCGCGCAAGCACTATGACCGTCAGAAGCGGGTGCTGCGCTCTATCGTGGACCAGGTGAGCTGGGGGGAGGCTGCCATCAGGGGCTTCATGCTGGAAAGCAACCTCTTTGGAGGCTCCCAAAAGATTCCGGACGACCTGTCCGACCTGAAGTATGGCGTCTCGGTCACCGATGCATGCATCGGGTGGGATGAGACCGAACGTATATTGGTACATGCTTGTGAACTTCTTCGCAAGGCTCGACTTGAGGAAGGCAATGCCCTTCCCCTATAGGAGGTCCGTATGGTTCCGTCAGTATTGGTTATCTTGGCAGAAGGGTTTGAGGAGATTGAGGCGATCACCCCGATCGACCTGCTTCGCCGCAGTGGGGCAAAGGTTACCGTTGCTGGGCTTGGCAGCCTTACCATCCATGGCTCCCATGGCATAACGGTGGTGTGCGACAGGCTGCTCAGTGAGTGTACAGAGGAGTATGATGCCCTGGTCCTGCCCGGAGGCGGGGAGGGTTCGAAGAACCTCGCGTCTTCGTTTGCCGTATTGGAGCTTGCCATCAAGACAAGCCACAAGGGCGTGGTCGCAGCCATCTGCGCAGCTCCCTCTGTAGTGCTTGGAAAGACCGGTCTGCTGGAAGGCAGGCGAGTCACCGGCTTCCCCGGCAGCGGCTTCGAAGGCCTTGTCCTTGAGGATGAGAAGGTCATCACCGACGGGCCCATCATCACTGCGCAGGCAGCTGGTAGTGCTGTGGATTTCTCCCTGGCCATCATAGCCAAGATCTTCGATGAAGAAACTGCAAAGAAGATAGGCAAGCGGATTTACTATTAAGGAGACCGGCCTTGGCTACCATTGGATTTGACAACGAGAAGTATTTGGAAGAGCAAAGGCATTACATCCTGGAACGGGTGGCTCAGAACGACGGCAAGCTCTACCTTGAGTGTGGCGGCAAGCTGTTGTTCGACTACCATGCGGCGCGGGTATTGCCAGGGTTTGACCCCAATGTGAAGATGAGGGTCTTCCAGTCCCTCAAGGACCAGATAGATGTCATCATCTGCATCCATGCAGGGGATATCGAACGGCGCAAGATGCGCAGCGACTTCGGCATCACGTATGATACCGATGTCTTCAAGATGATCGATGACTTCTCTAAATGGGGCCTGAAGGTTACGCGCGTGGTCATCACGCGCTTTGACGAGGAACCGGGGGCCATCCAGTTCAAGAACCTGCTTGAGCAGCGGGGCATCACCGTCTATATCCACCATGCTACACCGGGCTACCCCAACAATGTCGACCTGATCGTCAGCGATGAGGGGTATGGGGCGAACCCCTACATACCCACAGAGAGGCCTGTAGTCATCGTCACTGCCCCAGGTCCCGGCTCGGGCAAGCTGGGCACCTGCCTTTCGCAGATGTATCATGACCATAAGGCGGGCAGGAAGAGCGGCTACTCGAAGTTTGAGACCTTTCCCATCTGGAACCTGCCCATCGACCACCCGGTCAACATAGCATACGAGAGCGCCACAGCCGACATAGGGGACAAGAACCTCATCGACCATTTCCATGCCAGTGCGTACAACCAGATCACCGTCAACTACTCGCGCGACCTTGAGGCGTATCCGCTGCTCAAGCGCATAGTCAGCAAGATCACCGGTGAGGATTGCATCTACAAGAGTCCCACCGACATGGGGGTGAACCGCTGCGGCTTCGGCATCATCGATGACGAGGTGGTTCGCAAGGCGGGCCAGCAGGAGGTCATCAGGCGCTACTATCGCGCTGCGTGTGAGTATGTGCAGGGCATAGGTACCAAGGAGACTGTCGAGCGCAGCCGCTCCATCATGGCCAGTGCCAGGCTCACCTTCGATGACCGCACCGTCGTCCCTGCAGCGGCGGAGGCCCTCCAGGATGGCATCAGGCGCAACAAGGGGCTCAATGGCATTGTCTGTGCGGCTGCGATCCAACTTCCTGATGGAAGGATAGTCACCGGGTGCAACTCACCTCTGATGCATGCCTCATCCGCCCTGATCCTCAATGCGGTGAAGGTCATGGCCGACATCGACCATGAGGTCGACCTGATCTCACCGGCGATCATGCAGTCGGTGACGGAGATGAAGCGCGATGTGCTCAAGGGCAGGGGGGTGAGCCTCAACCTCGATGAGGTGCTTATCTGCCTGGCCATGAGCTGTGCCATCAGCGACGATGCGAGAAAGGCGGCTGCCGAGCTTCCCCTCCTGCAGGGCTGTGAGGTGCACATGACCCATATACCCTCCTCCGGGGACTCTTCGGGCCTGAGGAAACTGGTGCTCAATGTCACCAGTGATCCCAAGTTCCCCACCTCAAACCTGTACAATCCGAGCTAGCTCAGCCCAGAAGGCTGGCTATGATGGGCAGTACTCCCAGGACTGCAAGGATCCTGAAGGTGTGCATCAGCACGATCTTGGGTGTCTCAAGGCCCAGCTCATCACTGATGAGGGCCATCTCTGTGATGCCCCCCGGCGTTGCTGAGAAGATTGCCGTACCCCAGTCGAGCCTGCACACCTTGTACAGCACGAAGGCTGTCAGGAATGCCATGACAAAGAGTTCCACCAGGAGAATCAGGGCAGGAAGAATCAGCACCCCTCCCTCTGCCAACGTCTGGAACGTCACCTTGCTTCCTATGTAGCACCCTGCGCCTATCTGGACCACCACCCTGAGGGGGGCGGGATAGACAGCCCCGTCAGTGGCAAGGTTGAGCAAGGCTATGGCGAATATCGAGCCCAGGATTGCGCCTGCAGGTATCTTCAGCATCACAAATGAGGCCCCCCCTGCGAACGCAGTTGCCAATGAGACAACGTAGCTGAGCATGGCGGGCCTTTGCCCCTTCTCGGCCGTTACCCCAGGTTGGATCGTCCGCTGTGCGGGTGCGACCATCAGGCGGATCAGAGGTGGGAAGATGATGATCACCGATATGAGCCTGAAGAGCTGCAAAAGCGCCACATGCTCCATGGAAGCCCCGAAATCAGCTGCCACCAGGGCAAGGTCCGATACCCCTCCCGGGGCACAGGCAAAGAAAGAGGTCATGAAACTCAAGGTTGTGAGCTCGCTCATCAGAAAGGCAAAGCCCAGATTGATGAGCAGCAGCATGACAACCAGGATGATCACAGGAAGCACCATTGTCCTGAGTGTCTTGATGTCGGATTGGGTGAAGCGCGTCCCAATGACCAGACCTGAGAGTATCTGGATGCCAAGGCGCAAGTCCTTGGGATAGGTTGGGATCACCGGGTAGAAAGCATTGAAGACCATGGCGGCCAACAGCGATCCGATAAGGGCGCCTGCCGGCACGCGCATGCGTTTGACCAGCATGCCTCCGACCCCTCCACAAAGGTGGAGGAGCACCAGGTAGGGGATGGTCATCTTTTGGCCCCTGCTGCTGGGGTAAGGGTATGGGCTAGCTCTGTGCTGTTCATGAATAGGGTTTCTGCCTTGTATCGTTTTGAAACCGATTGTACCATGGTTTCACCTAGGTTTCTACTTCCAAAAGCATATCCTATGGTTTCAGGTGGACCCTATTTTCTCTGTTGGGCACTGTTTTTTGTTTATTTACATGATTTTGCTATGATTTGGAGGGTTCATCGCTCTGAGCGCATGACTAATCTTGACGTGTGTGCCAAGTGCTGGTACCTTTATGGTATGAAATTATCTACAAAAGGCCGCTATTCCTTGGAGACTATGGTCTATCTCTCTACCTGTCGGGGAAACTGCAGTATCCGTTCGATAAGTGAGGCCACCGGCATAAGCAGCGGCTATCTTGAACAGCTCATGATCCCTTTGAAGAGGTTCAACCTGGTTGAGTCAGAACGTGGGGTGCAGGGTGGCTATCGCATTGCAAGAAAGGACATTACCTGTGGTGAGGTTCTTTCTGCCAGCGAAGGGATCTTTACACCAACGCCCTGTGAGGATTGTATTCAGAACGATGCTTGCAAGACCCATCAGATATGGTCGATGCTGCAAGATACGGTCAGCGAATTCGCTCACCAGATCTTGGTCGAGGACTTGGCTTCCCATCTGGTTGCATCTGAAGCTGGAGGTGGAATTTGAAAGTCTCAACACGTGGACGCTACGGGCTTCGGCTGCTTGTAGACCTTGCAGAACATTCCAGCGAACTCCCGGTCGCCCTTTCACAGGTAGCCTCCCGCCAGGGCCTGAGCGAGAAGTACCTGCAGCAGGTAGCCCTGCTGCTGACTCGCGGCGGATACCTGGTCTCTGTCAAGGGTGCCGGAGGAGGCTACCTCTTGAGCAGGAAAAGTGAGCAGATCCTCATCTATGATGTCCTGGACCTCCTTGAGGGCAATATTGCTTTTGCAGAGATCCCACAAAAAGAGGAGACTGCCATCCAGCGATGCATCCGCATCCACTTTTTCCAAAAGCTGGATGAGAAGGTTGCACAGACCTTTGAAGGGGTCACCTTGGCTGATGTTACCAAGGCCGAGTGGTTCACCTACATGATCTAGCTGTCCTCTGGTTGACAGGGCCCGGAATAGTAATTACTGTATCTCCTATAGTAATACTATGATTTAATACGAACCATACAGTTCAAGGAGCAGAGCATGAAGGCGAATATCCATACAGACATAACAAAAAAGATTGGCAATACCCCCCTGATACGGCTCAATCGCCTCAACGATGGGCATGCGACCATTCTTGCCAAGGTTGAGAGCTTCAATCCGCTCTCCAGTGTGAAGGACCGCATTGCCCTTTCCATGATAGAGGGTGCGGAAAAGGTGGGCCTGCTTACAGAGGGGTCGGTCATAATCGAGCCTACCAGCGGAAATACAGGGGTGGGGCTTGCCTACATAGCAGCGGTGAAGGGCTATCGCCTCATCATCACCATGCCTGAGAGCATGAGCATCGAGCGACGCAAGCTGCTTTCTGCCTTGGGGGCGGAGCTGGTGCTCACCGAAGGCTCTACGGGTATGAGAGGAGCGATTGCAAAGGCTGAAGAGCTTGCCAAGGAGACGCCCAACTCCTTTATCCCCTCCCAGTTTGACAACAAGGACAACGTAAAGGCCCACTATGAGCATACCGGACCGGAGATCTGGGAAGATAGCGGTCATCAGGTGGACATCTTCATAGCAGGGGTAGGCACCGGCGGGACCATTACCGGGGTAGGGCGCTACCTCAAGGAGAAGAATCCCCAGGCCCTCATTGTTGCCGTTGAGCCTGTCACCAGTCCGGTGCTCTCCCTAGGCCATGGAGGGCCGCACAAGATTCAGGGAATCGGGGCGGGCTTTGTACCCTCCATCCTCGACACCGGGGTCATCGACGAGATATACACCGTCGAAGACGCAAAGGCCGGCGAAAGGGCGAGACAGGCTGCCACCATGGAGGGCCTGCTGGTCGGCATCTCCAGCGGAGCCGCCTTGGATGCCGCCTTGGCCTACTCTGCAAAGAAGGAGCATGAGGGCAAGACCATTGTGGTGCTGCTCCCCGACTCGGGTGAACGGTATCTCTCCACATGGCTGTTCTCTGAGGGCTAGGATAGGGCACCTGACAGTATAAGGTGTACATAGATAGAGCTATGCAATGAAGCTACATGATGGTAGCTTCAGAGATCAATGAAATAAATCTGAGAAAATACCCAACCCCTCCCATGATCATAGATCCTATTAAATACTTTTACTGTAATACTTTCATATAGGATTAGCATAATACAATGTCAGAAATATGTATGCTTATTTCTGACATTATATACCCATTGTAGATGTTTTTAGGATTCAACAGGTTTATAGCACTGGAAACAAGAAAACTCCCTGCAATGCAAGGCGTTTTCTCTTTGGCCCAGAATGACTTGAACCATCGACCCACGGATTATGAGCGTGCATTTGGTCACACCTGTTTTGTTCTATTCTGTTCCTAAACCTAAGTTTTGTAAAGCATTATGGAACAGTATAAAACTTGGTGAAACCTCTTGATATTGGCATGCTTTACGGCATTGTTGAGTGATTTCTATTGGCTAAAATATATGAAATTGTTGACCATCCATTCATTGTGAAATTTTACCAAGATTAAGCCACGTTTAAATTGATCTTTATTGTCCGTAATATGCTATAATTTTTTTATTAAAAGGATTCTCTTAAATGTTTTGTCTTTACTTTTAATCTAACGAGTGGGGGGGAAGGAAATTACTCATTCAATGTACTATGATGCATTATACCAACACAATAATTCACTACTATTTGAAAGTCACTTGCCACCTGTTCTTATATCAAATACTTGACGCACATTCCAGTGGCTTAGATCAGAAGGAAGTCAAATGAACGATTTTGATGATCAGTATAAAAACGCTGTAGAAGCAGGCAAACGAAATCTCCGAACAAAAAAGTTGCTTAGCAATTGGTGTTTCCATGCTGAGTTTACTAGAACTGAAGGCAGAGGAATGATTGAAGCTCAAACAGGGCTTCCAATCGGGCATATGGGGGTTCAGTGCAAGTTTTCTAAGAAAAACTTGCGGTATTGTTGGTTGCTGGAAGACGCAGTTTATGATTTCTTTCTAAATAACTGCAAGAACTGTAAAGATCGTGTGCCTGTAGGAATTCCCAATATCATGAGTTTTATTACCCTTAGGGAGAATGCTGCTGAAAAGCGTAAGAGTGAGCGCGAAGAAGAAGAATGGGATAGAAAACAGAGGCAAATCGACAGACGGCAGGAACGGGAGAAACTTCGTTGCGAGCTTTCCTTAGAAGAAGCCTTTGTCTTAGATCTGTTGGATGAACTTGATCAAGAAGATATAGCAAAGAATGATCTACGTCTTGAGCAACTTGCAAACCTAGCTCCTGAAGTATTTACCAGGAAGGTAATAGAACACCTCATGCCAGCAGTGCTACACGAGTACTTGCCGTATTCTATCTCTGCTGGGAAAGCATTGTTGAGAGCTCAATTAGAACCAAATGAAAAGCTTTCGGTGGCAGTACAATTGGTGAGTAGCAATGTGAATTCACCATCTGCTATCGAAGTGGTTTTATCTGATGCTGAAAAGCTTTCCAAAGATGATCTAACAAAAGTTTTGCATCGATTTGCGTCAATGGCTCTAGAACCACCGCCAGGAATGTATTTTGGAGGAGGGGAGTCCTTAAGAGTGGATGTCATACCAATTCAATTGCTCTTCAAAAAAAGACGGGTTGACATATTTGCAGAGGTCGAAGCACTTCTAAGAAATACGAATCCGGGAAAAGTTAGGGATTCAGTTGAGGTGATACTCGCTACGGATTGCGATGAGTTGCTTTTAAAAAATGTAAATAGCATCTTTACTAAGCTGATGCGTAGACAAATTTTTCTTCCAGGAGCATCATCGGACAGTGTTCTACTCTTTTATCTTCGGAAAGCGGCTTCGAAGTGTCTTGAACGTATCCCAGAGGAAACGGACAAGGTAATGCAATTGCTCCTCGCTGGTAACGATGATACAGCTAAAGAAGAAGCATTTAGAACTTATCGTTCGATTCTGAAACGCAACTTTAATCAGAAGGTAGAGATAGGAACAGCACAAAGGATAGCATTTGGAAGATTACTTTGGGCTGCCATTGAAAGCCCTGAGAACTATATGGATGAAGCTGGACAATTTTTCAGGCATTCATCGGAAGAGTTTTCGGAACTCGCTGCTGAGCATTTCAATGATCTTATAGGTGCCGCAGCGACTCTTAGCGATAAGTATGAGCAAATTGATACAGAAAAATCTCTAGAAGTGGTAAATAATGTGCTTGCTCAAATTCAAATTATTAACAAACGCACAGCTGTTCACAACTTACAGGATGGGCTACTCAAGTGGGCTGTGATCGGAGCTAAATTCAAAGGAAATAAAGGGATAGAAGATTTTTTAAAAATATACCGGAACTTTCCTGAGGACCAAACACAAATACGTGGGAACATGATTGTTCATATATCGGAATTGTTGACTGACGTTGAAAGCCTAACACTCGTACTTTCTGATTGGTATCGTGCACTTATGGACAAGAGCACAGAAGTTCGAGCCAGTGCAGTAAAAGCATGGGAAAATGTTCCAATTGATTTAGTGAAGAACTTCCCTGATTTGTTTTTTGAATCTATTTCCATATTGTTGACAGACCCTTATATTATTGTCCATCGATCTGTTGTACATTCACTGATACGTAGACCTTTTCCTGAAGGTAAATATAATCTTATCAAGATTGGGCTTTGGAATCTGATTCTTTACTACACCCAAGAAAGTAAGCAAGAAGAGTTCATTGTGGACTGTATTGATGTTTTTGCTTTTCAATGTCTATCGACTGAAGAAATACAGGGAAGTTTTGGGAAATTGCTTTCTGCTATCTTATTTAGTTTAGAAGGAAATGCTCTATACCATGCCATCAATCGGTTGCATCTCGACTTTGCTAATGTTCCTGGGTTTACGAAGGTTGTATTGAAGTCTATTAAAGACGCCACTACTCGCTCCATTTCTATTGATGCCTGCGCATTATCGATTTTGAGAGCCTCAGGTAATGCGCTCAAGAGTAGTGTAGACGAAATTGTAAAGGCATTTGAAGCACTTAGGCCATTCAAATCCGAAGAATTTAGTGAGGCTTTGTTATATGCTTTTGCATTAACAAAAGCAGGAAATTATGCATTAGCAAGTACTTGCTTCAGGGATTTGATAGCAAGGATTCCTCTGGAAGTTCGATATGAACAATGGCGACTAAAAGCGAAATTAGTTGCAGAGGCTTCTGCAATTGAACAAGCAATACAAAATAGTGAGCCTATTGGCGATTTGACAAATAAATGGAACAGTATTAAATCAGAATTGGAGAATGAGTATGAGGAACGAGCCAAATTTCGAGATTTTCCACCGAGCATTTTCTTCAAGGATAAAGATTACTGAGAACCTTGTAATGGTTTTGAAACCACCACAAAAGGGAATAGCATGTCTAAATAGAGCTTGTCAGGAGCTAGACGCAATACTTTCTGAAATCGGTGAAGGTGATGTCGAGGATCAGTACCGTGCATTTTCCACAGCCTGCTCTATTTTTATTGTATTAGCTGAGTGGAAGCAGGCCATTCTAAATGCTGAACCAGATGCTCAAAGGTTTTTTATGTCAGCTAAACTAAAAGTGTCAGAGGTTGATAAATCTTTGAGTTTTGCAGCAGATAAACGGTTGATAACGTTTTTGGATCAAATTAATAGTCTTACGACTGTGAGTGAGTTGATACACATACAGGATCAGTTGATACGATGGACTTTACCTCTTCTCTTGTTTGCTAATATTCCTGATAAATCTTTTAGTGGTCTTCGATTTCTTGGTTCAAATGGAAGTATAGAAGAGGCTAAAGAACTTGAAACGACTGTTGTTTTTTTAAAGTTTGACATCGATGGTGAGCCTGCCAAGCAATGGAACTATCTTAAGCCTGGGATATCTTACGACCTTGCAATAGAAGTCAGAGTCTCAAATTGGCCAGAAGGTGCAAATGTTCTGTCTTTGGTTCCTGTGACGATTGATCTCCGTGAACGAGACTGGTTGCCAACTTTTAGGTTTGAGAAATCCAAAGAGGGCAGCCCTTTCATCTATACTGGTATTGGTCGGGTGGTTTTGAAGGTGGCTCATTCTTTCGGTTCAAGACCCTATGAGTTCTTGTACGCAGCAGAGTTCGATAATAAGAGTAATTACCAGGAAGTTGCAATTTTAGGGCATCGACGTCTACTCTTAGAGGGAAGTGATGTTGTTTTAAACCCGTTAACTGGGTTTTCAAATGTTGATAGGCATCTCCTCAGAGTTCGTGACAAGTTGAGAGCTTTTCCTGGTTTGTATTTAGATGATCTTGCCAATGTTATGATTATTCTTTGCGGCTTGGGCAACATCGCTGCACAAGCTTTGAAAGGAGGCTTATTCGATGCAGGGATTTCAGAAAAGCAATTTCAAGCAAAGGTCACTGAGATGCTTCGAAATAGGAGCGATATTGGAGAACACTTGCAAGGTCATCCTGAAGCAGCAGGAGGGATTACAGATTTCACTTTTCGAGACATCCCGATTGAACTGAAAGTTGAGAACGGTAAGGTTCTGTTCCCAAAGGATTTTTCTAAATACTTTAATCAAACAGCATCTTATGCAATAGGATTAGGAAAACGTATTGGTGTATTGACTGTGCTAGAGGCAACATCAAAAACATCACCAATTGGTATTGTAGAAGACGATATTGATGTATTTAATCATAAGATTGGTCAGTCCCAAATTATGATTGTTGTTGTTGTTGTCCGAGGAGGTTTCCCAAAACCTAGTTCTTACTCTCGGTGAGATTGCTAATATAGGATCTCCCGGCACAGGGGATCATATAGGTGATTTCAAAGGATTGGTGCTACTGTGTATGGAAGGATATTTCTCTAAGAATATCGTTATCCCGGTGATAGTTCCTCAACCATATATCGATATCGCTGAGATGCTTGGATTGTCCATGCGGCGAAGGAGCATGACGCTTACAAAAGCTAGAGCCAACTCAAAATTGGAACCGTTGAGAACCGTTAACGAAAACTCACTGGTTTAAGTGAACTTTGGAAGTCACAAAGCTATTCGGCTCTTTTATTGGTATGGTTAAATTTTTTTAGCGCTGTTTTTCTCATCAAGTAGCACGATTAAGTGCTACTAAAACACAGCTGAAAGCATAATTCCTTGCACAGGGCTTAGATTCGAAGTAATCTAGGGATATTGGGGTGTTGTTTTATTCGCACTCTTATAATTTTTCAATCGAGGTTGATAGTAATGGCAGTAAAGAAATCAGAGCTGTATAGCTCTTTGTGGGATAGTTGTGACCAATTACGAGGCAGTATGGATGCCAGTCAGTACAAGGACTACATCCTAGTACTTTTGTTTATGAAATATGTTTCTGACAAGAAGAGAATCTCTTTGGTTGAAATCCCCGAAGGTGGTAGTTTCAGCGATATGCTCAAGCTCAAAGGCAAAAGTGATATTGGAGACCAAATAAATAAAATTATAGGAAAAATGGCAGATGCAAATGGTTTGACTGGAGTTATTACTGTTGCTGATTTCAACGATGATGAAAAACTGGGTGCGGGTAAGGATAAAGTAGCTAAACTCAGCAATCTGCTTGCAATATTCGAACGACCAGAACTTGATTTCAGCAAGAACATGGCAGAAGGTGATGACCTCATGGGTGATGCCTATGAATACCTGATGAGGTTGTTTGCTACAGAGAGTGGAAAGAGCAAAGGGCAGTTCTACACCCCTGCTGAAGTCTCTAGGATCATGGCCAAGCTCATCGGTATCAACCAGTCAAAGAGTCAGACAGAAACTCTGTATGACCCTACCTGTGGCTCTGGCTCCCTGCTTCTAAAGGCTGCAGATGAGACCCAAAACAATATTACTATCTACGGTCAAGAATATGATAATGCAACCCGTGCTTTGAGCGTGATGAATATGTGGCTCCATGATAATCCTGATTCTGACATCCGTTTGGGAAATACCCTATCAGACCCAAAATTTACTGATGAAGCTACAGGAGCTTTGAAACAGTTTGATTATGCAGTAGCCAATCCCCCTTTCTCCTACAAGTCATGGAAGAATGGATGGGATCCCGAGCATGATGTGTACAAGAGATTCGAAGGATATACTCTTCCTCCTGATAAAAATGGTGACTACGCCTTCCTGTTGCATTTAGTGAAGTCCCTAAAATCAAAGGGTAAGGGCTGTATTGTCATGCCTCTAGGAGTGTTGTTTAGAGGAAACTCAGAAGCTCTTATTCGAAAGCGACTGGTTGATCAGGGGTATATAAAGGGAATCATCGGGCTCCCTTCCAACCTTTTTTATGGAACAAGTATTGCAGCTTGTCTGATAGTTATTGATAAGGAAGATGCACACAAGCGTAGAAGCATCTTCATAATCGACGCAAGCAATGGCTATATAAAAGATGGAAACAAGAATCGATTGAGAGAACAGGATATCCATAAAGTTATCGATACATACCTTTCTGGAATGGAAATTCCTAAATATTCCAGAGTCGTACCCTTCGAAGAGATCGCAGGTGAAAAGAATGACTACAACCTCAATATTCCAAGATACATCGATAACCAGGAGGAAGAGGATCTACAGGATATCCAGGCACATCTTACTGGTGGTATTCCAAGACATGATGTTCAAGCTATGAATAAGTATTGGGAGGTACTTCCCAACCTAGAGCAAGATTTGTTTGCTTCGAATAATCAGGATGTATATCTCCAGCTTTCTGTGGTTCCAGATGCTGTAAGGGAGTTTATCCTCAACCATGGTGATACCATACATTTCAAACAGTCATTAATTGATGAATTTGATGGATGGAAACTTCAGACAAGAGCATTTCTAAAAACTATGGACAAAGGGATAAGGCCCAAAGAGACACTTGAAGAGTTTGCTGAGAGTCTTTTACAGGTGTTTGCTGAAAAGAAGCTTGTCGATAAGTATGATGTCTATCAGATCCTCATGGATTATTGGTATGAGGTGATGCAGGATGATTTGTATGTCATTTCCACTGGTGGGTGGGGTGTTGGTAATGAGCTGGTCAGGCTGGTGAAGAAGAATGCCAAAGGTGTTGAAAAAGACATTTCTGGGTTGGAAGGCCTGGAAGGCAGAATCATCCCCACATCCTTGATTATTAAGGAGTATTTCCCAGAAACCCTAGAAAAAATTGAAGTATCTGAATCAGAACTAGAATCAATTCAGTCAAGAAAGAGTGAAATCGATGAAGAGCATGGCATTGAAGATGGCTTGCTTGAAGATGCATACGAAGATGGAAAAACTACAAAAAAACAGCTACAGGATGCTCTGAAGAGCTTGGGTAAGAGAGATTCTGATAATGCAGAAGCTCATGACCTGCTGGAAGAATATCTTGAGTTACTAGCCAATGAATCAATCACCAAACAGGATATAAAGGCTTTTAATCTTGAGCTTGAGAAAAAGGTAATAACCAAATACCCGAAACTCACAGAAGAAGACATCAAGATTCTTATGGTTGATAAGAAATGGCTAGCAACAATAGGGGAGCGTGTTGAATCTGAGATGGATAACATCAGCCACCGATTGGCAAGCAAAGTAAAAGACCTTGCTGAAAGGTATGAGAAACCTTTAGCCCAGATTGAAAAAGAAGTAGAAGAACTGACTGCTAAGGTAGAAGAGCACCTCAAGGCTATGGGAATGGTGCTGTGATGGAGAATAAGATACCTGAAGGCTATAAGAAGACAGAGGTTGGGGTGATACCTGAAGATTGGGAAGTAAAAAAACTGGATGAAGTTGGCGAGATTTTTTCTGGGTTAACATACAGTCCAAATAATGTAAAACCCTTTGGTACGTTGGTATTAAGATCATCAAATATTCAAAATAACAAGCTTTCGTATCTTAATAATGTATTTGTAAAAATGAACTTACCAGATAGTGTCATCGTGGAAGAGAATGATATTCTTATCTGTGTTCGAAATGGGAGTCGGCATCTGATTGGTAAATGCACCTTGATAGATAGCAAAGCGGCTGGAAGTGCTTTTGGTGCTTTCATGTCCATTCTTAGAGCAAAGAGTCCTATTTTTTCGTTTTATCAATTTCAATCCAATGTTATTCAAAGACAAATTAACAAAAGTCTTGGGGCAACAATTAATCAAATTACAAATAAAGATTTCTCAAGTTTTAAAATTGTGCAGCCAACTTCAAAAAAAGAACAACAAATCATAGCCGATACATTATCCGATATTGATAATCTCATAACCTCCTTAGAACAACTCATCGAGAAGAAGAAAGCCATCAAACAGGGAGCTATGCAGGAATTGCTTACTGGCAAAAGGCGATTATCTGGATTTGGTAAGAATAAGGGATATAAACAGACAGAAATAGGAGTTATTCCTGAGGATTGGGAAATGATAACTTATGGTGAACTTTTTCATTTTCTTACAACTGCAACGTATTCTAGAGCAGAGTTAAATGAAATTGGTGAAATTAGTTATATACATTATGGAGATATACATACAAGGTTTGAATGTTTTATTGATTGCGAAAGGGCTTTGCTTCCTAAAATATCAGCAAAACAGGTTAAGAATTATTCATTACTCAAACTTCGCACTTGTATCATGAGCAATTTTTCAGTTGATTTTTCATCAAGTCGGGTAGGTCATCGATGAAAAGGTCGGCCATCATATATAGCTTTTGCTGGAGGTGGGGTTCTGACTGACAAATCTTGTCAACGAACATATAGAGGATTATTTCCATCGCGTTATCAAAGGCAGCAT
>JAVERP010000024.1:0-58699 GCA_034007055.1 Sphaerochaeta sp. | reverse complement strand
AAAATGCAATGGTTGCCAAGTTTGATAAAATCAAGAAAAAGATTGAAAAGGCAGATAGGGCTCGAGACAAAGTTGCTGCTAGATATGGACTGAAACCAGCGTCAAGCACAAGTTAATTTACGCTTACTCTTGCTTCAAGAAAATCTCTTGAAAAAGTATCAATAAAAGTATCAATATCAAAATTAGGATTCCCCCTATAAAACAAATCTCTCACATTCCCACGTATTGTTTGTGCATACAATAAAAGCGCATGACAATTTTTAGGATCCATCTTACTTGACAGATTAAGGAAGCCTGCTAACTTGCAGGGCTTATCTGAATCTGCAAATTCTTTTATCAACTTTTCAAATTTGCTCAATAAATTACTGATAGCAGTATAGTCCAAGCAGACAACCCCTAATGCCAATACCCTGTACAAGTACTTTTCGTATGTAAAAAACTCTTCAGGTGTAATGAGATAGGTTGCAAAAGCCTCTAGAAATGCAATCCTTTGTTCTTTCCATGCATCTGGGGGGAAAATACGAAGACAAGATTCTAAATCTCTAAGAAGGAAAGCAAACCGTGATTTTACAACAGATATTTTGGTGTAAGAACCTAATGTTTGGCTAGGAACCATTTTTGCATCGGTAACTTCTAAAAGCCTACCAATGACCTTTGACTTTGAAGTGGGAAGTTCTGGTAATGCACGCCATTCGCTTGTTCTTTCTTGGATTTGACGTATGAAGATACCTAACCCAGCTTTACCTCGTTCTCCAGAAAACTCCTGATACTGCTCCTTTCCATTGTCAAAGCTGATAGTGATATTTGGGATATCTACACTTCCAATTGCAGGTTTCCATGTGAATTGAAGATACTCACCTGAACCGTCTTCCTTGGGACAAAACTTTAGGGCTTCAATCCGGTCTAGTAACCACTGCGAAAAGCTATGTCTTGTCTTGTCACCCTTGTTTGCAGGAACAACTAAAAGTATATCGTCAACATACCGACCGTAGGATAATGGCCTAATAGTCTCTGCTATTTCTTGGTCAAGATCCCTCAAAACCCAGTTAGCAATAACACAAGATGCTGACAAACCTACAGGAATCCCTAAGTGCTTACCATTTTTAGGTTGTAGAAAAATAGCTTTAGGATTTTCGCTCCATTCGATGATGGCATCAGAAAACATTGCATGAAGGTTTTCAAATCCTACTGTGTACTTATCGAGTTTCTTGTCTTTCAGTACTCTTGGAGAAATTGAGTGGTAAAAGGCTTTTGCATCAGTAGAGAATACCGACACATCAATATCTGCTTCCAAAGAGCATTGTATAGCCTTAATAGCATTGTCTTGCCAATGGTGGTACTGTCCAGAGTATGGCTTAAAGTTACCCAATGCCATCTTATTTGGTTCTCCATCAGCACATCGGCGTAATCGATTTCCCCAAATCATGGAATCATCAAACTCTGCATCAATTTTGAAACCAATCTTTTGAATCCATAATGATGAAAGGACATGAAACTCTATAGGAAAATTTGACATTACCCGTAAGGTTATTCCCTTAACACTATCGTACTCCTTTCCAATAAGCGAATAGGAAGAGTCAGAATTTATATAATCCAAGGGCTTTGGGTTTTCGGCATACTGCTCAATCTTATTTTTCAGATTGAGTAAATTTTTTTCCAAGTCGTGTTCATATTGCAGCAAGGAAGCATAATTTTCGCAGTTTGAATAAAACAGATCAACCTTGACCTTCTTATATGCATACATCAGATCTTGTATCTTGATTTCCATTTTCTTCTCTTTATGTTTAGTTGATTGCCATTTGTGTATAAAATATAATATCATCTAGAAATACACCTCAAGGTAGCAGTCTACCCTAGCTCAAGGTATATAGGAAGAGAAAAATCGCTCAAAGCTTAAAAGGTAGCAAACCAGCAAACAATCTCAGAAGCCTTACCTAAAATAGCTTAAATACGTTATCCCAACAAGAAATATCCCCTACCCTGGAGAGGAGAAAAAAGTAGCCATCCTATAACACCACAATTCCATTCTACACTGCCAGATTAACCAAGAGAGCCTTATGATCCCCTTCTACTATAATAATCTTACACTCCTTGGCTACTTTTTGACTTAATAGCTTGAGGATTCTATCCTGAGTTTATGACCAGCCCCACAAAAAGAGCATGAAAAACTGCATCTGGGATTCCCAAATGCAGTTTTTTGATGATTTTCAAAGAATGTTTTTATCCTACCAAATTCTTCTTCTCTTCCTTGAGATTCATGTCCAGATCGAGCTTCGTGCTTGCCCGGAATTGGGTGAGTGTCATGTTTTGCTTGAGATCTGGCAAACTGAGCATCCGGGAGATGTCGAGATAGGACTGGTTCACGCAGGTGGGGGTGACCACCATCTTGGGATATTCTCCCTGCAGCAACACAAGCGGCTCAAAGACGGCCTTCATAATCTCCTCCGCCGAGAGGACCACCTCCCAACCGTTCTCCTTCATCATATACTGCAGATATCTCATGATGCACAGGCTAAGATAGCACATGGCGATGTGCCCCTTGATGTGGTCGTCGGTCCAGACAAACACCGGCCTTGCCTGCAGGTCGGTCTTGAGGACCCTGAAGCTCTCCTCAATCTTCCACTGGCCGCGGTAGATGACCATGACCTCCTCGGTCGTGAGCTCCATGCGGTCAGTGACAACCGCATAGTAGCCGTCGAACTTTGCGGCTTCGCGTATCTTCCTCTCGTCAAGGGTGGCCCCTTCGGTGTCCAGGTCCATCTGCAGGTACTGGTTGCCACCCCTTTTCATGGACGACTTCAGTTTGCCCGGGTCTTCCAGCTTGGCCTTAAGCCTCTCGAGCATCCTGTTCCTGTCACCCAGGTCCTTGTCCGCACGCTTCATCGAATAGGTGACATGGACATTGGCCTCTATCTCCACGTGCCTGTACTTGGGGCACCTTCCCCTCTTCTTCTCCAGCTTGCGCTGCACCTTCAGGGCCTCCACCTCCTCGGTGGTAAGCTCCACCTTTGCGGTGACCTTCTGCCTCAGGACCTTTGAGGCATAGGAGAGCTGCCCGTTCTTGATGTCGTACTGCTCCACTGCCCAGGGGGTCTCGTCCCCGAACACGGCGTCCTTGAACTCCTGCTTGGAGCGCTTGAGGGTGTAGCTGATGACAAAATGATAGCCTCCCCCGTGCAGGAACAGCAGGTTGTCGTTTGCATTCATGCCCCTGTCCGCCACGACGGTTATCTCTTTCAGACCATATATCTCCTTCAGCTTGGATATGGAGTCCACCAGCGTGTTCTGGTCCATGGTGTTGCCGGGGAACAGCTCATAGGTGATGGGGATGCCGTTGTTGTCTATGAGAAGTGCCATCACCACCTGCACCTCGTTGTTCTTGTGGGCCTTGGAGAATCCGAACAGCCTCAGCTGCCCCCACTTGGTGCTTTCGAAGGCCAGGGTGGTGACGTCGATGCAGGCGATGTCCTCCTTTCGTGTGGTCCTTCGCCTGAAGAAGGAGCACAGGTGCTCCACCAGCGCCTCCTTCTTCTCTGAGAGCACATCAAGCACCGAATAGAACACATCCAGCCCTACGGGTGTGACCCCTGCATACCTGGCCTGGTCGGCAGCTGTGGCCCTTACGCTGTCAGGCTCGCTGCAGCGGTGGGCGACCAGGTGATAGATGGCATTCCTGACGCTCTTGGCATTCTTCTTGGTGCAGTTCTTCTCAAGGAAAATGTCCAGCCCCATGATGTCCCAGAGCCTGGCGATGATCGCATGCCCGAACTGGTAGGAGGGGGTCACATCCGAAGGGGTGGTGATGGTGGCGTTGGGAAGCGACAGGGTTATGGGTTTATCCGCCTCCTTGAGGGCGAGGGTCTCTTCCCTTACCTGGGCCTTGAGCTTTCCCATGAAGTCGGGATCCTCGGCTAGGAGGTCGGACAGCTTGCCGACCTTACGGATGATTGTGGTCCTTTTCTTCTTTGTCCCGGGGATATGGACATCCTCCCTGACAGTGACCGTCTCATATCCTTTGGGTCCGCCGAGTGCTACATACATGGCTGGGTCCTCCTAGAAGTACTATAGCACGGGAAACACAGATGTGTAAATATATTTGGTAGGATTTGGTAGGATAAAAATAATACAATAAAAAACCCAGAAACCTTTGATTCAGCTTCTGGGTTGATGATTTTTTAGAAAAATGGAATTAGAAAGTCATAAAGTCAGGAGCTCATTATACTCTTTTTTTAACCACTCGGCTCATAAAGCCCCGTTCTCTTAAGAGTGATTTTGTAGTATATCTTGGCATATTCGGGTTCTCTTTATGCATTCATAATGTTCTTAAATCACGAAAATCTTTGACCCATTGGACAGAAACAGGAAAAACGGGAAGAGAATTTGTAATTGTACCAATATAATGATACAGCATAGCCATGAAAAAAAATTATCAACAAGAAATAAAAGAGATTATGAATATCGCACGAAGAGAGGAGAATATTATGGGTAATCCAATATCCACACTTGATAGAATGATGCAAAACCCTGATTTTAAAAAAGAGTTTGATGATGGCTACGAAGTATTCCTTATCTCAGAAAAGATATGCGATGCTATGAATGAAATGGATATATCTGTACGCCAACTTGCAGAAAGGGCTAATGTATCTAAAACAACAATCATGAATTTACGAACAGGAGATGCAGAAAAAATTACTGTCAAAAAGTTGAATCATATACTCGGTGTTTTACATTGCAAATTACAAATAGTTGACATCCTCACGCACTTAAATGAAGGGGATTCCTGTTCCCCCCTTATGTAGGGATAAGGCTTATATGCCCTTTAGGGTGCAGGACCCTCTCCCCCGGTCCTGCTAGTGTATTTCTTCCACGCTCCCAGGCTTCGATAGTTTTAGGAGAATCTCCCATAGAGGAGGCCTGTGGATTTCTTACCCTGTAGTGATTTCCCAATAGCCATATCGCTTTCCATCTTTGCGCTCTAGGGTTTTCTTTTGCACCATATCCATCATGGTCCGCTTGATGGTTGCAAGAGGAATTGTAAGCTGCTTGGAAAGCTCTCGCTGAGTTAGACGGGGATTATGTTTCAAAATTGCAATTACTCTAAGTTCCAAAGTCTCAGCATGAGACTTTGGAACTTTGGAAGGTCCTACAGTTGCTGTAGCGGCTTCATATAATTAACGATTTCCCAATTTTCAACACTATATACCCTTAAGAAGGGTTCTTTCTAGGTCTTCCACGCTTCTTTTTTGGTGCATTCGGATCGACTTCTTTCTTGGGCCTTCCCCTTTTCTTTTTGGCAGGCTCCTCCACCTTGGGAAGCAGGCCGAGCCTTTCCAGGGTTTTATCGGTAGCCCTGGTGGTCCTGACGTATTCCCACTGCCCGTCACCGTAAGTGTTCACCTTCTTGGCTGTGGCGAGCTCGCTCATGATGTCATTGTACGTCATTTCGGAGAAGAGGCCCGTCTCGTCGAACTTTCTTATCAGCCTTGCGGTCATCACCGACGAGATGAAGTTCACGAACTCGCTCCCATACACGGAAACATCCGAATGGACCCTGGTGTCATCGAAGTCCGTGACATGCTTGTAATAGCGGAAGCACTCCTCGATGAGCCACCTTTCGTCGTACATCCTGTAGATGACCAGGGCCTCGGTGTCCAGGTCGGATTCAAAGACGATGGTGCCGAACCGCTCGTCGCTCTTCTGCATGTCCTGGGCATCGAAAGACTTGCCCTTGTGGTGCGTGAAGTAGTCGGCCTCTTCCTTTGCCGCCCGTCTGCGGTCATAGAACGAGTACAGCCAATAGTCCTCAACCTGCTCCTTCTTGAACAGCACGTCTATGTTGTGGTCATCAAGCATCCCAGTGTAGCCATACATGCCGTGAGCGGCGATCCGCTTGTCGTTCCTCTTGATCGGGCTGAGCCAGTGCAGGTCCGGTGAGGACGCAAAGGCCTGCTCGGCCTCCTTCTTCGGTAATCCCTTGTCCGTCATCACCACCCCCCTGGTGAGCCCGCTCTCAGTGAGGAACCGCTGGTAGCTGACGCAGTCGAGCACATTGCCGGCGAACACCTTCGAGCATATCGGCTCCTTGAGGTCCACGTCGTAGGCGAACACCACCGTGATGTCCATCGTGCCCTTGACCCGCGCCTTGCACGAGTAGTGGGAAAGCGAGTTGACGATGCTGTTGTCCTCCTTCAGCGTGCCGTCGATGGCGATGTGGTGACCAACGGCGACAGATTCGACCCTCTTTCTCATGAAGGAGACTATCAGCGAATACGACTTGCCCAGGTTCTGCAGGAACGTGGAGACGCTGTTCTTCCCCAGCGCCAGGCCGGGGAAGAGCACGCTGACCCAGCTAGTCTCATAACAATGGTCGAGCCTGCAGCAGGGCACCCCCGGGTAGCACACCCTCAGCAGGGCGATGGCATAGATGCGCATGGCATCGGAAGCGGAGTAAATGGCGTACAATTCGTCAAGCAGCTGCCTAGACACCGAGTCGACCAGGACGGCTTCGGCATAGTCCTTGATCTCAAGCTTCCTCTGGGAGACGGCTTCGACATAGGGGATGAAGGCCCCTTGTATGATGTGGCCTACCGTGTATCCGTTCACCGGGACATTGCTTTCGCCGACGCGCTTGCAGCCAATCCTCTCCACCACCGCATACATGAGGGGGCCGTTGCCTCTCCTGACCACTATGGTATTCTTGGGTCTCTGGACCTTTCTGACAGCTTCCGGTATGGCCATGATAATCCATCCTTGTATAGTGTTTATTATACACTAATAAGGACTATATCACAACAAAAAAAGCTAGTAAAAAAGACAAAAAAAAGGCAAGGATACATGAATCTCATATCCCTGATAGGTCTTTTTTGTAAGTTATCAGCAACAATTAGGTTGATTGAAAAACCTTGCATGAGTTCACTACGCCGGATACAGGGGCTGGTATCAGGATTATATAGTGTTGGAAGATGTGAAATCGTTATATAATGGAACAACAATTCTGAACACCTCCCCCTCACTGAATATCGGCTCTGCCCCGGAATACAGCTTTGTGTACTTATAGGTATTGCGCATTCCTGAACCCAACTCATCGGCTAACCCAATCTCGCGAAACACCTTCGAAATAGGAGGGTTCTTGGGAAATGGCTGAAAGGATGCGTGATCCAGCTTGCCGAATCCGTGGGAACGGTTGCCATTTTCTGTAAAGATACAATCCTTCTCAATAACAAACTTTGCAACATACGCATTGGAATAATCACGATGAGCAAGTGAATTTGACACAATCTCACAAAGGATTTTGTCTCTGGCGCTGATGCTCTGTAGTCCTTCCATGACGAACAGGTCATTTAGATGTTTTTTACCAAAAGCTATCAAGTGGTCATGGCTTTCCAGCAAGTTTGTAATAATCACATCTCTATCATCGTAGCGGTCAGTATTGAAAACACGAAAGATGGCATCAGTCTTGTGATGAGCCAAAGCTGACATGATCAAATTATCCGGTCCAAACAAAAGGATTGCTGCTAACGTAATGCCTTCTCTCCCACTTGATGTATCTGTCAGTATGAGGCCAGCACTTCGAAGTATTTCTTCGTCAGTCATATTCTGCCATGGGTGATTTTGAGTTCTCGCCCTGGTCATCTTTCGAGCACGGTCGATCAAATCGTGGCGCAGATCCGATACAGAAAATACAGGATATACCTTATTCACAAAGTAGGTATCTTGCTTCCTGGAATAAATCTGGTTAACAAGACCTTCATTATCCGTGATGTGTATGTCTGAATCATCATCTTGGTTCTGGAATCTGATGATGTGAAATGTTTTCCCTTGAGCCCTCCAGATATCGAGCTTAACCTGCATCTCCAGCCAGCTCATCGGTGATGTCCCTGTTGCCAGTGCTATTCGGACAGCCATATTAGAGCTAAGAGATATCTTTTCATTCAGCAAGGCCGACAGGTTCTTTCGTGAGATGTCGAGTCTCCTGGCAGCTTCGGTGATAGTAAGATTCAGCGGTTTTAGTACTTCTTCCCTGAGTAACTCTCCAGGATGTGTCGGTCTTCTCTTTCTCATTAGATCACTCCTCTCTTACTGATGATTGACAACAAATGAGTCTCCCCCTTCAAAGGCGAAGATGATCAGTCTTTCTTCTTCAGCAATGACTGGCCAGATACTTTTATCCTTCCCTATGAGTGGGTGGAGCCTAAATCTTGGAAGTTAATCTCATGGTTAACTGTAACTCTTGGGGTTACATCTGTCGATAGTGAAGGAGAAAGTTGAAATATTTTCGGTCGTTATATATTTCTACCGAATCTTTTTAAACTTATCTATGGTTGGTTGCAGAGTATGTGATTTTACATACGACACACAATAAAGAGGTAATTGGTTTGCTGAATACCAGCTGGTAGTTGAAGAGATGGTTTATCAAATCTCCCCAAGTTGTAACATGGTCGCGCTTGACAAGAGAGAAATAGCATACCTTGGTGTGGGAAGACAGGATAACCTCATTGCTACGTATTCGAATTGACTGGTGATCATTTTTCTGAATTTCAGCGAGGTCTTCCAAATACAGGCGCGAGCATACAGGTGTTTTTGAAGCACATTCTACTTGTACTGTAAGTATTAAATCTGGATATCATCAACAATTGTATTGAGCTTATGACGAAATTTACTAGCTGAAGTAACTTTTACAAAATCAAACGGATGCTTGTCTTCATATCGGTGTAATGTTCCCTGTAGGCTATCAAGCTGCTCTCTAGCTATCTGTTGCGCATCTCTTTGCATGATTATATTTTTAGGGTTTGTCTCTAAGCTAGCCATTATGTGGTTGTCTGAAATGACGATATAGAAATTGAAAACAAGCTCTTCATCACTAAACAGGTCAGCCCATGCACGTCTATTATTACCAACCAATTTGGAAAAACCGCAATGAAGGGTATCAAAGGCCTTAAGTGCGAAGCAGTCTTTAGTCCAATCGGTACTAGTTTTTCCTCCCTTGAATTCAAGAAGATTAATTTCTGTCTTCTGGGAGTTTTTTCTTCTGATTGCAATTGCATCAACCCTATGCACATTCCTCAGACTCTTATCAGCATCACAAAACGGTTCAAAGTGGAATACTTTACGAGTACAGTCACTTAAGAACTCACCTAGGCTATCCGACACAGCAGAAATTGGTTGCCAATATTTTACATGCTGTTCAGACAGCAAAGACTGTTCAAATGTAGTCATAGTGTTTCTTGATATGCCAAATCCAAAGTTCTGTATGGCTTAGCAAGGAGTTCAAAAATGGGAGTGATATCATCGCTGACATCAGTGATGCTTGAAGAAAACCTTGGCTGAGGTTCAACAAAATAGAATTTTGTCTTGTCCCCTACTGCATATGATTTTGAGTATGTCCTGATAGCTTCCACAAAATAGGGGCTATGCGTGTTGAGCAATATCTTTATGGAGGTTTCAGCAACGAGCACTACCAGCAATTTTGCTAGTTTTATTTGCCACTCAGGATGTAGATGTGTTTCGGGCTCATCAATTATCAGACAGGTGGAATCATGAAGATACCCATTACGGAGTAGGAGCTCAATTATTCCAATCGCTTTGACACCACTTGCTGTGTTACGCAAGTATAGGCTTTCATCATTCTCGGAGAATATGAAATCCTTGGTATCTTTCGAATAGAGTATTTGGCCTCCAATAATCTCCCTGAATATAGGATCAAACTTCTTTGCAATTTTATCAAGGCTGATATCTTCAGCAATATTCCTATCCTTTGGCTGTGCTATGTAGGATAGTAATGAAACCAAATCTAGCCTGTGGTCTGATCCGAAAGAACTTGAAGGGCCCCTGTCCTTATCATACATAATGAGTCGTTTTTTTTGAGTTATTCGGTTCATTATCTTCTGGGGCGAATCATCACTTTCTCTGTTATCCAAAGCATATACATCATCAAGGTAGATGATGTTTTGGAAATTGGGCTGCCCAAACAGACAAGAAGTGCAAGTATTGTTGCGTATTGAGAAGGTAGATTTAGAGCTGTTCTTTGCTGTTGTTAAGGTAACTGAACTGCTCTCTCCTAATCTGGCAAAACTGGTAAGTTGTTTTTCGAACTCAGCTTGAAAAACATATTCCACTAGTTTTCTGTTAAAATCAGAATCATCAAAATTTACTGGAGCCTTGAGTATTGGAATGGTTTCGTCGTAAGAGTTTTCTATTCCTAAACTCTTGGCACGATTTAGAATATCTCTAACTTTATCATCTTTCAGCAACTCTGCTAATTCATCAATGATTATTTGGAGATTAAAACTGTAAGGGAAATCATTGTTAGAGTTTTTTTCGATAAAAGCTTTGATTTTTTCTAGAGTCTTATTGCCCTTACTACTTTCTTTGGGGTTTGAATTTCCCTGCCCAACAAAGAATAGAACCTTTTGGAGGTGGGAAAGAGTATCTTGGATAATCTCATATTTTTTCTGAAGGATATTATGCAGCAAATAGGTTTCACATTTAGTCGCAGCATACAGAGCTTTTCCAAGGGTTGTTTTACCACAGCCGTTGTTGCCTGAGATAACGGTCAACCCATTGAGCTCCAACTCAACTTTTTCAAATCGTCCAATGTTAGTAGCTGAAAATTTCATTGTTTCCCTTTTTTGTATATCTGTACTGAATAATAGTATTATCAAGCGCGTCATGAAGCAATCAAGTTCCTAGAATTCAAGGCAAATAGTTCTATTCGGAACCAAAATTTCTTTGAGGCCTGACTAATAAGGGTGATACGTGTTGATTATACTCCCTTATCGATAGTTGTCAGGTTGTATTGTCAGTTACAAAGTCTTCCTTATCAGAAGATTTTGTACTCACCGACTCTTATCAGGCTATAGAACGCATCTGTCCCTTGTATGGCAAACGTACCGGCTTTGACCTCTTCGGAGCTAGGTCTCTTTGCCAATGAGCAGATACCTCGAGTGCAGAGGATCCTTTTGATGAAGTTGGTAAAATCCTGGAGAAAGGCATCATTTTTGTAGTAGATGTCTGTCAGAGGATATGGTTGCATCTTGAGCACTTCGATAGCGTAGCTGCGAGCAGGGACCCAACTCCTTCCCTTATGGAAGAGGATCCAGATGAAGGCGTTCATCAGGCTCCTGCTTATCTCTTCAGGGAATTTGTCATCAAATAGGGAGGTAATGAAGACTGCCAAGCCTTCGTCTTCTATCGCTTGTGCATAGGAGCCATTGGTCAGGGTGTTGAACAGGGCTCTGCTGTTGCTGTCATCCATCACCTCAAAGAGTGCTGAGTCGTCTAGGGGGGAGTCAAAAAGATCTTGGATCTGTTTGGGTGGCTTAGGCCAATCAAACAGCTCAAAGATTTCATC
Source organism: Sphaerochaeta sp. (assembly GCA_034007055.1). Taxonomy (GTDB): domain Bacteria; phylum Spirochaetota; class Spirochaetia; order Sphaerochaetales; family Sphaerochaetaceae; genus Sphaerochaeta. The sequence goes on along the minus strand of JAVERP010000024.1, from coordinate 47,349 downwards.
TTCTGGATCGACGGTATACACAGCAACAACCTCTTCAGGGCTTGATTCCATCAGTGAAAGGGCATCCTGTATCTCCACAGACCTGTTACTGCCGAGCAACTCCATGAAATCGTCTTCATATTCTGGCTGCATCTTTTGTATCACTGTGTTTGCATCCATATATTCATCCATGGCGTCTATAACGGGAATGAACTTTTTCCAGGGTAGGGGGTAATCGCCGTCAGCTAGGAGCATGCTGAGCCCTAGTGAAATGGAAACAGCAGGTTCTTGTGGCAGGGCAAGCTCTGGATAACTACGGTTAAGCAACCTTGAGAACAAGAGGTAGGAAGTATCTGTAGAGGTGAAGATACCCATCTCACCGCTTATGGTGTCCCGCACCAAGGAAACTTTCAGGACTCCAGAATTAATCCCCAGATTATTGGCGGTATGTAGGCTTTCATTATTTGCCTGTTCATGCTTGAACCAGAAAATCTGTTGCCTGCCAACTGTTTTTGCATCCCAGTTGCTCCCCAGATTCCTTATATCAAAGCGTTTGAGCTTGAAGGGTTGCCAAGTCTGTTTCATCTCTATTCCCTGCTCAAAGAAGAGCGGCATGGCGCTGATAGCTTCCAGTTCGATCAGCTTCAGGAAATGCCTGTTGATGGCGGACCCCAAGTCTAGGTTAGGAGAGAATAACGAGAAATAGAACTGCAAATCAGAGACTGGAAGCGAGAAGAACTTGGTAGCACCTATTGTTTGCAGGCATGAACCATTGGGCAGCAGCAAGCTGAGGTAGTGCTTGTCCTTCGAAAGGATGTCTACCTGCATATACTTCATATTTTCAGAGTGCATGAGGTGGGTATCCCCAGAGAGCAGATCTTCAATGCTGTAGAAGTCATCCCCAAGGGTTTCCACGAGGGCATAGTAGCACCAAAATCCTGGGTTGTCGGCCCAGAAGGAGAGAGCCTCTCTTTCCTTGTCTGGCACAAAGCCTTCAACCTCCCTGTGTATCTTCCTGATAGCCTTGGCATCGGTAAGCATCTGGGCATCGGTATATAGTGATGCCTGGGCAATCCAGTAGTCCTTAGGCAAATCACTTGCAACGGCTTGGGAGACGATTGCATGCACGGTCTTTTTGACAGTGGCTTTGCTCTCTACCCAATCGAGGACGAAATCATTGTAGCTATGATAGGCTTTGATAAACAGGTCGCAGGTTTTCTTGATCTCTTTGAGGGTATGCATGTTTTGTATTGTACAGGAACTGGTACAAAAGGGAACAGGAAAAAAAGACAAGGACAGAAAACATTTGGATGGCAAGCAGCGCAATTGCATACCAAGAAAACGCTAGAACTGTACCTGTGACGAACGATAGCGTCACCAAACAGATCCATACATCCAGGCAATACAACTGCAAGGCACTTTCGAGGGAGGATAGAAATGGCTTATTGTTTCCAAACAAAACAAAACAAACCCAGATTGAGAACAAACTGCCTTTTTCCCTGCTTCTGGAAACCCAGCGCCTATGGTACGATACAAGCCTCTTGGAGGCCCTATGAACCTTGATAGCTTTGAAGAAAGAATCGATCCCACCATACTCAGCAGAGGACGTTCCTCTTACCGGGAGAACAGTGTCATTTCCTTGGTAATGACCCAACCTAACCACTATAAGGCTAAGGTCGCTGGAACACGCCTGTATGTAGTGACAGCTACCCTTGATGACAGGCGGGAGGTGGGGGATATCTCCTGTACCTGTCCCTATGACTGGGGACAGTACTGTAAGCATGAGGTTGCAGTGATGTATGCCCTACGTCATCACCTAGACAACAACAAGCATACAATGGCCGAGAGGCCAGAAGAGGTCGACCTAGCGGCTTTATTGGGGAAGAAGAGCAAGAAAGAGCTACTCTCCTTCTTGCTCGCCTATGCCAAGAGGAGTCCTGAATTGGCCTCTGCCCTGGCTGTTGCCTTCCTCTCCCCAGCTGAGGAGATCAACCAGAAAAATCAAGGTATCCAATCCAGTGAGACTGGTTTGGAGGGCCAGCCAGATAAGAGCTACCTGACAAATCTTGGCATCGAGTTCAGTCATGCTTGTGATAACGGTATAGAGCTGATGCCTAATGAAGATGATTATGGATGGGATGAATATGAATATGAAGATGAGGATGTAGATGAAGATTGGCAGTTCTCCTCAACCTTCAAGAAGAAGATTGAGGAACTGCTAGGCATGGCACGTAGTGCCATACAAAGGGGAGATATCCGCCATGGAGGCGCCATTGCCTCCATGATGGTCCACGAGCTCTGCAGCCTCGACTATGACAGCGAGTACCTGCTCTCTGAGATCGAAGAGGTTATCGAGCAGGTAGGAGCCTTGTTTGATGATAGTACGCTCGACTCTGATGATGCCTCCTGGTTGTTTGCTCAGTTCTTCCCTGAAGTAAGGGACTATAACGATGTTCCCCAAGAGGCACTGCTCAGTCTCTGCTTTCAGGTAGCAGAGACTGAGGGCGACCAGGGGATGTTGAGAAACTACCTGATCGACCTTGCCTCTGGTGAGACACAAACCGGAGGTGCGGCAAACGCTCTCATATATGCAAGCCTAGAGCTCCAGTATTACCTCTTGGTCAAGCAGAATAGGGGAGATGATGCCAAGGCCTTTGCCTTGGACCATCTCTCCTATGAAGGGATGCGCCTGATCGCATTTGAGTCTGCCCTTGAGGCCAAAGAGTATGCCCTAGCTGAGAAGCTTGCCAAGGAGAAGGAGGCTTCAGCCTATAGAGCCTTCGGCTCCATTGACTGGAGCATCCTCCTATTTACGATGTATCAAAAGAGTGGGAACAAGGAGCAGGTAAGAAGCCTGGCCCGAGAGTTCCTCCTCCATGACAAGATAGCCTATTACCCCATCCTGAAAGAGAGTTATGACCAAAAAGAGTGGGAAGCTGTTGTTGATGGCCTGCTTGATGAGCTCCAAGGCCGTGATAGTGCGAAGCGGAATACCTGGAATAGCGATAAGGTCTATCCTGAAGTGCTCAAGGCTGAGGGTAAGCTTGAACGGTTGCTCACCTACATCAAGAGACAGCCCTACCTCGTACAAACCTACCAGGACGTTCTGCTTCCTCACTACAGGGAAGAGGTCTTTGCCCTGTACAGGACGATCATACTGGCCAAGGGTGAAACTGTTGCCAATCGTAACGAGTACCAGGCCCTGGCCTCCTTGCTTGAGGAGTTTGCTCTCATCGGAGGAGAGGCTGTTGCCAAGGCGTGTGTCCAGGAGCTGGCACCAAAGTATAAGAATAGACCAGCCATGAAGGACGAGATCAGGAAGGTGGGGTTGTTGTAGGAGTGGAGAGGAGTCTTTCACATACTATTCCCCTAAGCTATCATTTTATGGTTTCTCTTGGATTTTTATGCACAGAGCTATCGATGGTTTTATTATTTTTGAGGTAGATAAAAACATCTATAGATAGTGGTTGTAAGTATTTTTCCATCAATGGTTTTACTGCATCCCAATGCAACCCTCCGTTTCCACAACCAAGCCTTGGGAATGCAATCGAAACAATATGTTTTTCAGCATACGTGTTCACAAACTTAATCAGTCCCTTTTCGATATATTCCAGTTTTGAGGGATTACGCCAGTGTTTTTTCGTAGGAAATAGTAAAACCCAATAATCTGGAGCATGCCAAATCATCAACGTGCCTATTTCAAGTTGTTTCTTGTCACAATACATCTTGTATTGATCAAACATTTTTGGGTATCTTTTTTTATACTCCAAAGCTATTCCCTTACCCATTACCCCATCGGTATTAACAGCATTTACAATTACTTGTGCGGGGCTTGTAAATAGATCGCCTTCTACATATGTAATCATTATGTATCTTCTCCAATACGTATTCTCTCTCCAGTAGGTACTGCAAAAGCACAGAACAGATGTTTCACCTAGAGATGATCACCTATCAGCCATTGACCCCTTTCACAAGGCTAGAGATGGCATTACTGCCCTATGGGCTGTAGGTTGAAGTCCAACGTGTCTTCAACAACGCCAAGAATGACATAGCCTACGACAGTCCTTCAGTGAAGACCGACGTCACCCTTCAGGGTAAAGTGTTCATCATCATGCTGGCGGGCATGGTATTCACTGTCATCCGCAACGAGATGCGTGCCCACAGGAATGAGCTCACCAGGAAGACAACCTACAACAAGGTGCTCAAGGAACTGGGTTGCATGCACACCTTCGACATACAAGGAGAGACTACGTGGTGTGAAGTCTCTAAAAGGCAAGTGTTGATTCTAAAGTGACTGGATGTCCCCTTGCCTCTGGAATCGAAGAAAGTGACAGCACAACTCAAGAAGAAAAGGGGCCCAAAGCCGAAAGTCTATAAGTGGTTGCGCACTCCATTTACGAACTTGGGGAGGGTATGTGACCTGTAGTACGAAAATGGTGTTGGGCCTATAGTTACGTTGCAAGGATAGTCTTGATATATTGGGGATCAACAGAAGCAACCTTCAACAAGGCAAGGGCAGGACCATCAGGAGTCCTTCTTCCTTGTTCCCAGTTTCTCAAAGTACCGACACTTACTCCTATCATCTTTGCAAATTCAACCTGTGTAGCGTTCGCATGTTTTCTGATTGTCTTAATATCAGGGGGAGGGAAAACAAACTTTCTGTTGGGTTCTTTTTCCTTGCGAAGGATTGCCCCACCCTCCTTGATACTCTCCATCAATAATTCAAAATTCTCATTTTTCATGTAAATTCCTCCTTTACCAATGCTGAAAGCTGTTGAAGCTGTTTTTTAGTAAGATTGTCCATTTCATTCTTTGCATAAGCATACAACATCAGACATTTACCATTAGCATGCATATGGTAATAGATGATTCTCGTTCCACCTCGTTTACCTCTATTACTTCCACTCCATCGAATTTTTCGTAAGCCTCCACCACCAGGGATTACAGCGCCTGCATCCGGGATGGAAAGCAAATTCTGCTGCAACTCCCTATAGGATTCATCATCAAGCAATTCTTGTATTTGTTTGGTAAAGATGCTTGTTTCAATGAATTCCATACCAATAATATACGCCAATGACGTATATATGTCAATCCAAATAAGGAACTTCCCATCCGGTCGGAAGAACTCAAGCTAAGAATTTGTGACTAGACCTAACAAATGGCATATGTAGGTTGAAAACTGCTTGTTGACACTTGACTAAAAGGAAGCCTTGAACAGATCCCTGACCAAAATGCGCTCTGATCTGGGATGAGGAAATACTGTTTTTTTCTGCGGAATATGCATGTAAAAGTGTTTTCAGGTACCGATTGAAACAATTGACAACTCCTGTTAGTACTCAATTCCCTAGCCAAGGATTGCTAAGCTAAAATGTACGGAGATGCAGATTTTGCTCATGTAGATTGCCTTGGCTCAGTGCCGCAAGGCTCTTGGGCTTTCCTTGCAGATCATACCAAAGCTAAGCAAAGTAAAAACACAGGATTAAACCAACCAGAAATTTGCTGCAACTACAGATGATCACCTATCAACCATCGACTCCTTCCACAAGGCTGAAGAAGGCCTCACTGCCCTTGATAGGATACTGGCCATGTAGTACCTCAGAATCTTCTGTACTACCCTTGATTATGCAAATTCCCTGATTTACAAGATACTTCTTGGTGAAGAGACTTACATCTGCAATGAAGGCCTCAGGCTCGTCATACTTCTGTAGGATGATACCTCTCATGTGCTTGAGCATCTCGATGGCGTAGCTGCGCACAGGGGTCCAATCCTTGCTCTTATGGAAAAGGATCCAGAAGAAGTGGTTCGCAACATAGTAGGCGAATGTCCTTTCTTTGAAGAACTCGATGAAGGCCCCCTCGATACAGCCCAGCAATCCCACTGAGAAATACTCGTCCTTGTGGTGTCCTTCTGTAAGGGCATTGAATGCATCCAGAGTATTCGGGCCTTGGTCGAGTTGGAAGAGCCCTGACTCTTCAATGCTTTGGGAAAAAGGCCAGAGTGATAGGCTACGGCGTAGAGGCAGACCTTCTATTTCAAACTCCTTATCAGAGGGAGGGACAGTGTAGTAATCGCGTTCACGGACAAACCTAGCCACATCCTCGGGTACAGCCCCCGTTCGTAGGCAAAAATCCTCTTTGTTAAAGGAGACACCCTCATTCCTGGCTAGGGTGTACTCTGCCAGCAGTTGCCCTTTGACCCTTTCTTCCTCTTCAAACTCTGCCATCCACACATCAATGATCGAACCATCATTGATGTGTGGCATTGGATTTGTATTTGGGAGGACCTGGTATGCTTCCTCCTCTTCCAATTGCCACAAGACATCTTCATCCTCATCCTCATCATCGAAGAGGTCTTCTATCATGGTATCGGTGAGGGCGAGGATGATCTCCTTAAAGGGTGACCACGGCAGTTCCTTCTCCATATTCATCAATAGCATGGAAAGGGGAAAGGATAGGGAATAAGAGGGCTTCTTAGGCAGTTTCAGGTTTGGGTATGAACGGGTGAGCAAACGGGAATAGAATAGGTAGGCCTTGTCTGTCCATGCCGTAAGCCACATCTGTCCAGTCTCTAGATCCCGCATCAACTCTCCTTCCATCACAGTGGATTCAGAGAACAGCAATTTCCCATTGGGCAAGTTCCTCATCCCTTCATCAGGTTCCAGAAGGCAGTATTTGATCTGGTTCTCAACTTCTACTGTCTCCCAGGTGCCTCCTAACTCTGTGATGTCAAACTCCTCCAAGGTGAAGGGTTGCCATATCCGTTTGATCTCTTGGCTTGTATCGTGCTGTATTGCAAAAAAGGAGATGGCATCGAGTTTGAAGAACTCGATGTAGTTGTCGTTGATGATGGTCCTAAGGGTTTCTGCATCAAGTGTATCATCACCTATATCATCAAACAGAGCTGTGTAGAAGCGCAGATCAGAGACAGTGAGGGAGTTGAACCGGAGAGTGCCTGCAGTGTGCAGGCACTCTCCGTTGGAGAAGACCAAGGACAGAAAGTGCTTGCCCTTGATACGGGGGTCCGACAACAGGTCAGGGAGCCTTTGGGAGTAGAGCTGGTGCTCTTGTTGGGTCAACAGATCGACGATGGTGAAGAAGTTATCATCGCCTTTCTCCTCAACAAAGAAAAAACTCCAATAAGCGGGGTGCTCGATCATGGAGGTCACCACCTGCTTTGCCCTTGGCAGCATCACTGCCTCATGCTTGTTCTGAAACCGCTTGAGGGCCTTGGCATCAGTGATGATGTTGCTCAGCAGGTAATTCAATGAGCTCGCTTGATAGTACTCAGGGGGATGGGGTCCCCCTTCCCCCTGATCCAGTATTGCCTTGCAAGTCTTCTTGAATGATCTGTTCTCCTTCATCCACTCATATATGAGCAGCCCAATATCCTCATACCCCTGTTCAGAGGCTCTGCAGTGTTGTAGCAAGTGTTTGTTGGTTTCCATACCCATCATACTACAGCAATGGGGCTACAGGGGAAACCAGAAAGATATGACAGCAAGTGGAGATAACAAAACAACAAATATGGCTGTTTCTATTTTTCTCAAGGATTTTAGTGATACTCCAAGGATGGTGATGCTTATGAGAGAGGCCAGAGCCTCACCTTTTCCTATTCGTGTAAACGGGGAGATCTCGGGTTTGTTAAGGAAGTCTCTGTGGTTCCTACCGCCCCGGGTTTTAGGAATCTGGGCAGCCTATGCCTTTTTGATGAGGGAAGTTGCTTGTCTTCCCATGTAGGTCAGAAGGGATCTATGTCAGTTCTATCATTTCAGACTTAGACAACAATATTGACACCAGGATTCTTCTTCTCTGAGATTTCTTTTAAAGATCTAGAAAAGTGGGGCAACTGCTATCGCTTAGATAGCTATGAGGGGTGAAGAGCTACTGAGAGCATCCTCTTTTAGCTGACTAGGAATACCCTGTTCAACGGACTCACCGTGTTAGTCCGTAGAACTACGCACTAATCCCCTGTATTGATTCAAAGTATGCTGTTGAACATGGAGGAACCCATGGAACAGATAGCAGAAAGCACATTCAGCTTTGGAATCGAACCGATCAGCAAACGCACCTACCAACTTTCAGGCAAGTATAAGAAGAAGACCAAAGCCAGATATTGCCGCAAAAGTGGACTGAAATATCGTACAGCCGAAGAAAATACCAAACCTCTTATACTGGTAGGTTTCATCGGCATGCCCTCAGAGCCCATTGGGGTTTCGGAAAAGGGGGTATCACTATGATGGATGTCGGCGATGTTCCAATCTATCTGCGCCCTGGTTTCACCGATGGAAGGAAAGCCATCGACGGGTTGGTGGGAGTCATCCTGGAACAGATGAAGATGGATGTGCTCCAGGGAGGGCTGTTCATATTTTGTTCGAAATCGAAGACTACAATCAAGTGCATTCTCTGGGATGGGACGGGCTTTTGGAATATCCAAAAACGTCTTGTAGGCTTTACCTTCGCATGGCCCCGTGACGAGAAGGAGGTGATGAAGATAACACCCCAGCAGCTGGGCCAGCTCTTGGAGGGGATCGATGTCTTCCGCAAGTTCGTCCCCTGGGCTGACGTCAAGATTTCCTGAAGACATGAATCCAAAATGATAGCCTAATAATATATTTTAAGTACATCTGATGTATTTAAAATACATATTTAGGCTATCAAACAGTGTACAAATGTGCCTTTTTATGGTATCTTTCAACCATGAAATTTGAGGTAAGCCATCAGGACCGGTCGGTCATCATAGCATTGGGTTCAATGCTCAAGAAAAAGCAAGACAACGGGCTTGCTACCCCTCCCATGCTCCTTCCTGATGATAATTTCCTTGCCAAGGCCTCAAATGAAGAGCTTATCGCATTGCTCAAGATGTCAGCTATGGCCGTCAATGAGGTGAACAAGACCAACGATATGCTCAAGATAAAGCTCGGTCTTATCATTTCACTATTGGATGGAACTGCCGATGTGAGGTGCGCCGAGTCTCCCATTGGCGACCTCGACCTGTTCGCAGAAGATCCACAGATAATCGGACAGGATGGTGATAGGCTTCTCCTTGCATCTGATGAGAAGGAAGACGAAGCCAAAACACGTAAGACTTATCCAAAAAAAGGGCTTACCGGGTGTACCCATGTGGTTGAGAAGATATATGCCCTTACCGACGAACAGATCAGGATGATTGAGGATACCGGCTGTATGGTCAGGGTACTTGGCCAGGATGTGAGTGAATTCTATCAGACCATCAGTTCTATGATTCGTTTCAAGGTAATAAAGGTTAAATACGCAGTGAGGGACAAGGATACTGGTGTGGAGAGCATCGTGACAGCGAACGCCCCCGCCCGTTTCCTGCCCAAGACCAAGGTCGGTGATCTTTTCCTTGGGGACTTCTTCCATAAGAAATATGCCATGCATGTCCCCTTCAACAGGTACAGCCAGGTACTCAAGCTTGACGGATGCAACATAAGCAGGCAGGACCTCGACCGCTATCATATGCAGGTTTACGAGAGGCTTGGGAAAATGGAAGACCTGTTCAGGGAAAAGGCAAAGGCCGCCGAGGTCCTGTACATTGACGAAGTCCCGACGGTCACCCAGAAAAGTACCAAGAAGAAGAACTACATATGGGTATTCAATTCCGATGAATTTGCCTGGTACCGGTACTTTCCGGGACGGGCGGGAGCAGATCCCCTCAGATATTTCCAGGATTACACCGGATTCTGCATGACCGATGCATATGCGGCCTATCCTGCACACCTTCATGCAGCGACTCTGTGCGCCTGTATCGTACATTGTCGCAGGCGGTACGTCGACTATCGGAGGGTTACCGGTTCCGAGGCTGCCGTAAAGTTCCCCCTGGATTGTTTCGGCACCATTTACCATGAGGATGGTATTCTCAGGGACAAGCTCAAGGCTGGAGAGATTACTGAAGAACAGTTCCTTGAGGATAGGAACGCCAAATGCCTTCCTATCCTTGCAGATCTGAAGGTATGGTGTGACAACTGTGCAATGATTGGCTATGGGAGAAACACCCTTCTTGAGAGGGCTGTAAGATACACCCTGAACAACTGGAAACATATGGAGAATATCTTTCTTTCTGCCAAGACAGATCTTGACAACAATAGGTCTGAAAGACTCGTAAAAGTCGTAAAACTTGGCTCTAAGAACTGGGTTACCCATGGCACCGAGGAAGGGGCCAGGGCAACCTCGCTGATGTACAGCCTCGTCGAGACCGCCAAACTGTACGGCCTCAACCCCCGTGACTACCTGTCCTACGTATTCATGAAGGGAGCGGTTTCCGCAAGCTGGGAGATAGGAAGGGACATGCTTGAACCTCTCATGCCATGGAATGTAACCAAGGATGACCTTTCCCTCGTCACCGAGCAATACCGGTTCATTGCCAACAATATGATCCCCATCGAAGAGTATGAGGCCAGACAGGCTGAAATACAGTCCCAATAGGGCTGTACTACATTCACTATGAGTTGATTTTCGCAATGATAGCATCCTGGTCCTCCATGGATGCTATCTTATAATACCCTCATTAATACTATCAGTGCGTAGTTCTACGGACTAACACGACTCACCCTGAAGGGTATCCATACAAAGTTTTCACCGAAGGATCACGGTTTATCAAAGCAAGAGGTTATGAAAGCGACAATTTCGAGCTCTGGCAAGTCAAAGTTTCTGGCCTTCCATGGACAAAAAAGAAATATGCGCAAAACTATTTTCAATCACAAATCCAATAGGCATCTTCTGTCCAATTATCAGGGAATCCCATTCTCTTTGTATCAATTCCATATTCAAGGATTAGATTCACTAAATCTTTTTTCCATGAATTTTTTGGACATATATTGGATAGTAAATAGTCAACAATTAGTAACGTATTATAAATTCTTCGTTCATTTCTTGGATCATCTTCTCTAGGCTCTTGTAATTGAGAAAGCCATCGAGATCCAATATCTTGCCTAATGTTTTTTGATTCTTTCGGGGTTTTTACAAATCTGCGATTCCATAATCGAGCATGATGAGCACATAGATTTCTAACACTATATAAGTGGTCAAGCCATGAATCAAGAATTTGTGGCTCAATCCCATAGACCCTACTAATTTGCTTTTTTAAAGTTGAATCTTTGAGTTTTTTATAGAAAACTACAGTTTTGCCAAAAGATAAAAGTTCTGTAAGTGCCCAAATTGGAAAGATTTCTAAGCCATAACATGACCGTAGATGCGTTGCAAATTGCTTGCCAGACTCTCTACAAATCTTCTTCAATGCATCATGATTTTCATCCCAAGTTGTTTCATCAAAATAAAAATATTCCCTTTTAAAGGGGAATCCACCATACTTATGAGCTAAAAAATAAGTAAACTGCGTTCTAAAAGATACCTCAATACGTTCAAGACCCCGAAGAATATGAGCTCTCAACTTACGGTCAAAAGAATAGTCTCTCCATATATTACTAAAATTGGTATCTGCCAAGAATCGATGGTCTTGCTCTTTAGAATCATAATATGTAAACCAATACGCTTCAAGCCTATAGTAATTTATATGTTGAAGTAGAAAGAAGGCTGTATCCTTATCTGCAAAGAGCATTCCACGTGATTCAAGTTTTTCTATTTGTTCCCTAAAAGAAGATGGCTTTTTATTAAAAGTCTTGAAAGTCTGAGAATATTCACGATTAGCGTCATCATTAAAATAATTCATACTCTCCACAAATGAGGAGCCCGCCTATGTGAGGGATCGTACTACTACGTCTAACCTTGGCGGGCATTGATGAATACAGTGTAGTACGCGTATGAATTTATGTCAATCAAAAAAAATACAGCAGACGACAACCAAAAAAAATACAGCAGACGACAACCACTGGCCTAGCTACGCACTGCGAGCCTATTGCTGATTACGAATCTTGAAAAAAAGTATTGAGGCTACTTCCTTTTGCTTGATGGTTGCCTTCAGTAACAACAAGAATCGTTCTGACTGGAGGAATTCTCTTTGATTGATTGCCACCTTCTACTCTCTCTTCTGGGATCCCTTTTGCTTGAATACCATTCGCTTGAATATGGGTTTTGCACCAAACCTATTGGCTTCATAGAGTTTTTTTCTGGATACATCTTTTCTAATCCCTACATAATCAGTAATGCTGTTGAACTCGGTCGATCCTTGGGAATCCTTAATGGCAAACCAAACCTCATCGTCCCGCAATAGTTCTGAATCCATCAGATCTAGAACATGCGTTGTAAACAATAGTTGTGAGGTATGCCCCTGCTCAAGGAATGTCTCAATATAATATTCCAGTAGTTCTTCATGGTGGGAACAGCCAATTTCATCAATGAGAAACATCCCTTGATTATGCACAGAATCATATAGGGGTAAGATGAGCTCCATAAACCTCTGAGTCCCTGCTGATTCCCTACCAATTGGCAAGGTATAACTATTCCCGTTGAATCCATGCACTATTTGGGCAGTCCAGCGCTTAAAGTCCATCCCCTCAGCTTGCATGGACTCGATAGACTCTTGAGTAAGCATGGACAAGAAATCCTGAGGTACATCTGATGATTCCACAACGATATCTTGTATGTTATTAAAATTTGCATTGGATAGCAGACTTAGAAATTCTGACTTCATTTCAGGATTTTCTGAAATCAATTTGAGAACTCGTTGCATAAGAGAGCCTGAATCTGGAGAAATAAGAGAACTTGTCATCCTATCTAAACTTCGGTAGACCTTTGAAAGCAATGGATGGTCAAGTTTGGCGCCAACATTAAGCAATGCGACATTGTGTTTTGTCATCTCTGCAATTTGTTTCTTTTCCCCTTTGATACTGGTTCCCCATTTTACTTCCCCATCAGATCCACGGCTAAAAATCAGTTTTTTCTGAGTCGTCTCATACCAGTGGAGTGATTCACTTGTTACTTGTTTCTTTGTCATTGAAATGGAGTACACATACCGATGTCCATCTACATAGAATTTAATCTCAAAAGAACTTGGCTCATTGGGAGTGTTTGGATCGAAATGAAACGGTTCTACAGAAATAGACGAGTTAGGTTTGAGAGTCGTAAATCCATCCAGTATGAAATGCATGAACATGTCAAAAGCTTCGAGAAGGTTTGTTTTTCCAGAAGCATTGGCTCCATAGACACAAGCCAACCGGAGAATTTTAGTTGTATCAGGCATTTCTACCCAATGTCGCGATGGCTCTGTATCCTTGATTGCAACTTCAAAACTTAGAGTTTGAGTTTTCTTGATGGAAAGTATGTTAGTAAGGGAGAATTCTTGAATCATGTTTGCTTCCTCCTGTCTGACTAAGATGATTGGATACGAAAATAGTATATGACTAACGAAAAGAGTAATCTATAAAAATATGATACATATATACATTTTAAGTAAAATTAACAAAAATCTACAAATATTAGAAGAATAGAATCATTACAAATAGAAATTCTAATAAAATTAGGTTACCTTTATTGGCCCCCATCCCTCTCAATAATTCAGTAGGCTTGAGAACTCATCACTGATGAGGTAGATACCAGTAGTAACCTCATCTTGCTTAGGTAGGGCCTTCTGTGAGCAAATTCCCCGGGTTGTGAGCCTTTTCTTGGTGAAGAGGCTGAAGTCTGCTATGAAGTCTTCAGCTGTGAAATAGTTCATCAGGATAAAAGAGATAATCAGCTTGAGCAACTCAATGGCAAAGCCACGAACAGTGATCCAATCTTTGCCTGTATGGAAGAGAATCCAAAAGAAGGGTAGTAGAGATGTTACCAACAGGGCTCCTGTTGGCTTTGGAATACGAGAGCCCCCCATTATACCATCTGGCACTAGTAGCTTCCAGGGAGATATCCTATTTCCTACATGGATAGAAATAAAGAGAATGTGCAGTCTTTTCCCTGCCAGAATCCTTGAAATAGCGAATTCCAAGAAACCCTTCCTTGTTAAGTTTGTTGTTATCACTTATGATTAATTTTAGTGGAGAATTCCTAATGTGTAATGAAAATGATGTTGAAGAAGAAGCTCTGTATGAAGGTTCTTCAAGTGCTAAAATCAACAAGCCTTTCAACCCCCTTGATGTAGATATTATATTTCAACCATTAGTCCTGAGTACTGTGTTTGAACGGCTCAGGCATGATGAAATTGAATTAACTCCCGACTTTCAACGCAACCCTAATGTATGGGATGACGTTAGGCAGAGTAGACTCATTGAGTCCTTGATCATCAGAATTCCCCTTCCCACCTTTTATTTTGACGGTTCCGATGAGGACAAATGGATTGTTGTTGATGGATTACAACGATTATGGGCTATGAAACGTTTTATAGTCGAGCCATCTGGCAGCGAAAATACATTGAAGTTGAAAAACTTGGAGTACCTTACTGAGTATGACGGGTTATATTTTGAAGAACTTCCCAGGGATATCCAGCGGAGAATAAAAGAACAGACAATACTTGCCTACCTGATACGAAAAGGCACCCCTGATAAGATACGAAACAGCATTTTTGAACGAATAAATACCGGAGGTATGGCCCTGACCCCTGCAGAAATAAAAAATTCTGTCTATAGAGGGCAAGCAGCCGAACTCTTAAAAGAATTGGCCAAATATGAATCCTTCTTGAAGGCTACCCGTAGGCGTATATCCTCGGTACGAATGCTCGACAGGGAATTCGTCAATCGGTTCTTGTCCTTTTATATTCTTTCCATCGATGCATATAAAGGAAATCTGGAAGAATTTCTCTGTGACGGCCTCGATACAATTAAAACTGCCAAGACTCCAATCCTTGACGAATATCGAGGAGCCTTTATGCAAGCAATGAATTTATCGTGTTCTCTTTTTGGCGAGATTGCCTTCAGAAAACCGTTTAACCGAGAAAAACAGGAAAAACAAGGCAAACAAGGCTTTGGTCCAATTAACAAACCGTTGTTCGAATGTGTTTCTGTGAACCTTGCGCTTCTTTCCCCCAAACAAGCTGAACTCTTAGTTGTCAGGAAATCGTTATTCCTAGATGCATACTTGCAACTATTTAAAGATCCTGAATTTCTTCAAAGCATATCTAGTGCAACAGGACACGAAAAAAATGCTAAAATCAGGCATTTGAAATGTAAAACTCTCCTAGAGAAGGTCCTAGCATGATTACATATATCCAAATTGAGAATTTCAAATCCTTGAAAAAGATTGGCCTTAGGACAAGCACCCTAAATTTGTTTTTTGGGATGAATGGAATGGGTAAGTCCTCTGTTCTGCAAAGCCTTTTATTGCTTCGTCAAAGTTACCTTGCAAACAAGGGTTCTTTCGAAGCCCTTCTTTCTAATGGAGACCTTATCAGCCTTGGTTCCCAGAAAGACATTCTTTTCCAGAAGGCCGATGAGCATGCCAAGATTCGATTTTTTCTTTCGTTCTTTGGGGGGAAGGAACTTGACCTGCGGTATAGCTATGATTTGAAGAATAGTGATTCTGACAGCCTCGTACTAGCACAAGATTCCATAGGGTACAAAGATCCTATGCCGAACAGCATTGCTTTGTTCAGTCAGGAGCAAGCCTTTTTTTATCTAGGAGCAGAACATATTGGTCCTAAGAAATCGTATGAGACAGCAGGCTGGAAAAACAACATAGGTATAGCAGGCGAGTATGCGCCGCTCTACCTTGCAAAAAATGGTTCCAAGAAAATATCTCCAAACATGTGCAGCACAAAGGCTAAGTCCGATACGCTTTTCGATCAGGTCTCAGCCTGGATGTCAGAGATTTCTCCCGGAGTGAGGATCAAAGCAGAACTCTTCAGTAATTTGGAACGGGTAAAACTCTCCATGAGGTATGAGAACAACAGGGATTTGACAGATGATTTCTCACCAGTGAATGTTGGATTTGGCATACCATATGTTTTGCCAATCATTATAACGCTACTGATAGCAAAAGAGGGAGATTTGGTCCTGCTTGAGAACCCTGAATCCCATTTACATCCAAGAGGGCAGAGCGAACTTGCAAAAATCATCGCATTGGCAGCAAATAACGGGGTTCAAGTTTTCTGCGAATCCCATAGCGACCATATTATCAATGGCATTCGTGTTGCTGTTAAAGATCACATACTCGCCTCTGACAAGTTGGGAGTATTCTATTTTTCAAAGAGCGATAACCTGGAAACACAAGTAACTGTCGTTGACATCGATGATAAAGGTGAATTAGACACCTATCCTGAAGGGCTCCTTGATGAGTGGGGAAATCTAATGTCTCAGCTACTATAGGATGCAGTGATGGAACTCTATTTCAACGAACTGTCGCTCGATAGTTCACTACCAGTGGAATATGCTTATATAATCAATCTGAAGGAAGTCTATAGGCGGAGCAAGCTAGAAGGCTTCTCTGTATGCAGGTTTTCAGTTTCCGATAGAAAAGCCATTTTTGAGTATCTCCAAAGCAATCCGAGACTGCAGAACATACGGAGCATCATGAATTTTGCCTATGCATTTTTTGCCTCTCCCTATGAAAAACCCCTTTCTGACTTGGAAGAAACCCAATTTATGGAAAACAGCTGGAGTTATCAGGGGGAACCATGCGGAGGGCTCGCTTGGGCTTGTATTTATGATACGCTTTCTCTGAGTATTGCTTCAGAAAATTGGCTTTCACCAAGCATAACCATTCTGCGTGGCAGTGATCAAGCAAGTGTTCACCACGTAAGC
The DNA here is from genome assembly GCA_034007055.1 of Sphaerochaeta sp. Classification (GTDB taxonomy): domain Bacteria; phylum Spirochaetota; class Spirochaetia; order Sphaerochaetales; family Sphaerochaetaceae; genus Sphaerochaeta. The sequence goes on along the minus strand of JAVERP010000024.1, from coordinate 30,727 downwards.
ATGGGGAACCATTTTGATGATCATCATGATTGGCTGGGAGCAAAAAAAGAGGTTTCCCTTGTTCCCTGTCCTATCGCTGTTGAAGATAAACATATTCTGCTTCGGGATGATCATGGACAGAATATCTTGTATGCATTGGCTATCAAGATAGTAAGGAATCCGTACGTTGTTGGCGTAGTTAATTCCTTGCCGTTCAATCCACATTGTCATAGGTTCATCAAGAGTGTAAAACCAAATGGCATTGTTGAAATCGTACTAATTTGGACTGATTCTGGAATAGGTCTCGTTGTGCAGACCACAGGCAGAAATCTTCGTGAAACGCAGAAAATTGCAGAACACCTTGAAGAGGAATTTGGATATCGCTGAGCCCTGTTGTGCCATTGATTGGTATCACCCAACTGTTTCATCCCCTTACCTACACAGGGTAAGGTGAAGAAAGAGAAGTCCCCTATCACCCATTAACCCCTTCCACCAAGCTATAGAAGGCATGACTGCCCTTTATTGTATCGATACCGCCCTTTTTTTATCCCCGTTGCCTTAAGAAGGGGAGCGGGTGAACTGTGGCCTTTGCTGCAGAGTCTCCTCATAGTGAATTTGCTGAACGCCTTAGCTTCAGGATAGCCCTGCATTATGGGTTCTCTCTTGGCTTTGCAGCCTTAGTTTTAGGTAGTGATCATGCATCCAGCAGAAATTCGATGATATTCCTTTGCCGTATTCCTTTACGATTGAAGCTCATAAGCGAGTCAGTGGAGAGGACAATCTTTTCATAGTTGTCGTCGATCGCTTCAAGGGGGGAGAATTCTCGTTGTGTATTGTCCTCGGTCAAGATGTAGCACACCTGAATATAGAGTCGCTCATTGGTCTTGGTAGCAACAAAGTCAACTTCACAGGTTCCTTGCTTTCCAATGGTTACGGTCCACCCTCTACGAAGCAGTTCCAGATACACTACATTCTCCAGCAGGCCACCAATATCATTGTCACGATAGCCCATAGTTGCATGACGAAGGCCCAAGTCGGAGACAAAGTATTTCTCCTGGGTCTGAAGTAGTCGTCTGGCTTTGATGTCAAATCGCCCTACCTTGTGGATGAGGAATGCACTCTCCAGTGCACTGATGTAGGTATATACCGTTTCAGTGCTCAGCTTCCTTCCCTGATTTTTCAGGAAATCAGAAATAGTCTTGGCTGAGAATGTATTGCCGATATTGTCCATCAGGTACAGGATCACCCTCTCAAGCAGGTCGATATCACGGATATTGTTCCGTTTGACCACATCCTTCAAAAGGACAGAGTTGAATACATCAGTCAGATACTGGAACAGTACTGGCTCATCCCATTTCATCTCATGTATCCCAGGAAGTCCTCCATACCGGAGAAAATTTGAGAAGTGCTGCTGTTGGCTCAGGAGACCCATATCTTCAGTAGCCTGTGCAAAGGCAATATACTCACTGAAGGAAAGAGGGTAGATTTGGATTTCCACATAACGCCCCGACAACAAGGTTGCCAGTTCTCCTGAAAGAAGCCTTGCATTGGAAGCTGTGATGTAGATGTCGCAGTCACAGTCCACTCTGATAGAGTTGACCACCTTCTCCCATGATTCGACTTCCTGAATCTCATCGATGAACAGGTACAGCTTACCTTTCGCAGCCTTGGCGGCATCTCTGATAGCCTTGTACAATACCTTGTAGTCCTTCAGATCTTCATACTGCAATGATTCGAAGTTGACCGAGAATATTTGCTTCTCTAGCACTCCACGCTTGATCAGTTCTTCCTTGGATAGTTCCAGAAGGACGCTTTTCCCACATCTTCTCATTCCTGTGATCACCTTCACGACGGGTGTGTCCATGAAGGAGTGGATTTTCTTCATATATGTCTCACGTACGATCAAAAGGATCACCTCCTATAAAGGTTCTCTTATAGTAGGATAAGTATGACTAAAATACAAAAGTTTCTCGTATAAAAGAAATAAAAGTAACAAAAGTATGATTATCATCTCATACAGGTAAAAATATCAAACTATGAGGCTATGCGAATTATCACCTTGGTAGTGGATGATATATCCATCAAGATCATGTGATGGTGTTCTTACGTGGCTTTCATCGCCCAATGAACTCTTCAGGCTTACCTCTCCTGCCTTTGGTTGAAATTATGCAGGGCACTGCTACATGGTGATGACCCAGTGGAGTAGAAAGGCAGATAGAGCGCAAGCACAAGAGAATCTTCCCTATCAGCCATTAACCCCTTCCACCAAGCTAGTGAACGCATCACTGCCCTTGATGAGGTACATACCAGTAATAACCTAATCTTGCTTAGGCCGGGCCTTCAGTGAGCAAATTCCCCGGGTAGAGAGAGATTTTCTGACGAAGAGGCTGAATTCCTGGATGAACGCTTCAGCATCCGGATACCTCTGGCCAATGGGGTAGGGGAACAGCTTCAGTGCCTCGATAGCGTAGCTACGCAAAGGAAGCCACTCCCTGCCTTTGTAGAAGAGGATTCAGAAGAAGTAGTTGGTGAGCTGGTGGGAGAGAGTCTTGTCGTCAAAGAAGTCAATGAACAGGTCTTCAATGAAAACTATCAAGCCCTCTGCAAAATAGTCGTTATTGTACTGGCCTACTGTAAGGGCATTGAAAGCTGCCAGTGTATTTGGTCTTTCATCGAATACAAATAGCTCTGATGCTACCAAGGTTTTGTGGAAGAACCTCTTTAGTGCTTGAAGGAAAGCTGGCCATCCTGATAGCTCAAAGGCTTTATCCTCTGGTGGTACGGTGTAGGGATCCATCTCAAGGATGAAGCTTGCAACCTTTTCTGGCAAAGCTCCCGCACCAGAGAGGAACTTTTCCCTGTCAACAGGTAAAATCAAGTCTTTCTAATTGCTAACAAGAAGAACCGAAAATAAAGTCTTTCCATGTTGACAGTGAAAGTAACATGTGATATAAATATTGTGAGTTCAGTTAACAATATTAATAATTATAATTAATTTGTTACTTTAATTAACAGGAGGTGTGAATGGAGTTTGATATTAATACAAGTGAAATGATAGGGGTTTATGAAATTGCAAAGATTGCTGGAGTAACGGCTTCAGCAATTGCAAATTGGAGAAAAAGATTTGAAGATTTTCCAAAACCTATAAAAGTATTGAAAGCAGGTCCAGTATTTTCTGAGAGTCAAATTAAATCATGGTTAGGGAGGAAAGGTAAAATCATGGGTGTAAATATTATTTCAACGATTAATCTTAAAGGGGGAGTTGCCAAAACAACTACTACCGTGGGGTTGGCTCAGATTCTTTCAGGAACTTTTAATAAAAAAGTTCTTGTGATTGATTTGGATCCACAAACAAATGCAACTACTATGTTGATAGGCGAAGATAGGTGGGAAGAGTTGAATAAAAATGGTAATACATTGGCAACTCTTTTTAAGGATGCTATAGAGCAAACCCAAAATTTCAACTTAGAAAAAACATTGCAAAAAAATGTTTCAAATATTGACGATGTTAAACATGTAGATTTACTACCTTCAAGTATAGACTTGATTGATCTACAAGATAGACTGATTACGATGCCTGCTGGAAAATTTTATGCGAATAAACCAATAGAAATCCTCATGAAAGAAGTTAGGAATATTCAGGATAATTATGATTATATTTTGATAGATTGTCCTCCTAATTTAGGACTTATTACTCTCAATGGATTGAGAATTTCATCGGGATATATTATTCCAACAATACCTGACGTTCTTTCAACTTATGGTATTCCACAGATTATTTCAAGAGTGAATGAATTCAGCAAAGATATTGGTGCTCATATACAGCCGATAGGTATACTTGCTACAAAAGTTAGGGGGCAATCCTCTTTACATATGCGGACTGTGGAAGAATTACGAAAAGAAAAAGATGCACATTTTTTCAGTACAATCTTTTATGAAAATAATCAGATGGGTGAAGCTGCTGAATATATCAACGTAAGCACATTACGCCAAAAATGGGGATACCAGGGACAATATATTCGGTTTGAAGAATTTGCAAATGAAATTTTAACAGAATACAATGATAATGAGTAATATTAATATGAAAAATTCGAGTAAAGCAAAACTGCAAAAACTTTTTGATTGTATTATCGACGAGATGATTAAAAATGATGAATTTAACGAGAAAATATCGGTGATATTAAGTGGAGACTTGAAAGTTAGCTTAAAACAAGGCAAAAAAGGAGGAAACAAACGAAATGCTGCTATTCTGAACCCAGTTGAGCTAGCAATGAACAATGATTTATCACTAAAAGACAAGTTGGATGACCTTACCATTGAACAGCTAAAGGATATTATTGCTGAATACGGCATGGATAATGCGAGATTGGCAATGAAATGGAGAAATGAGGAAAAGCTTATTCAATTGATTCTAGAAACGGCACAAAGGCGAAGTACTAAAGGTGATGCATTTAGGGATAATTAGAATTTCACAAGCAACCAGAAGTACAATGTACGCGAGGCTGTATTCATTAGGAACCCACAAAGATGAAGCATAGGAGCCCTACCGCTACTACGGTAAGGCTCTTGTACTTCCATCCTTAAAAAGGAGTTCTTATCACCCATTCACCCCTTCCACCAAGCTATAGAACGCATCACTGCCCTTGATGAGGTACAGACCTGTTTCTGCCTCACCTGCCTTTGGCCGGGCCTTCAGTGAGCAAATTCCCCGGGTGCAGAGTATCTTCCTGGTGAACTGGCTAATGGCTTCTATAAAAGCCTTAGCATCAGGATAGCCCTGCATTATGGGAGCTCTCTTGGCTTTGCAGCCTTAGTTTCTGGTAGAGATCATGCATCCAGCAGGAATTCGATGATGTTCCTTTGCCGTATGCCATTACGATTGAAGCTCATCAGTGAGTCCGTCGAGACAACGATTTTTTCATAGTTGTCCTTTATCGCCTCGAGGGGGGAGAATTCTCGTTGTGTATTGTCCTCTGTCAAGATAGAGCATATTTGGATATACAGTCTCTCATTGGTCCTTGTGGCTACGATGTCAACCTCACAGGAACCTTGTTTTTTGTACAAGAAGACAGGGGTCCTGTTCTTACTCTTGTCATGCTTGCACTTCTTTCTGGTTTTGGTCATAAGAATGTGCTTTTGCATCAAGAGATAGGGAAGCAGCGGTCATCGACGAGATTGAGTTGGATTTCAGCTTTCTGAATGATTAGATCCATATCCAAGCCCCATATCAAATCCTCTGCTCGTTCTCCTTCGTGATAGGCCTTCTTACAATCTCTGAAAAATTGTTTTACCGTAGTCTTGCCATTACCTACTCGTGGGATGGTCTGATTCGGAACTCCCAGATATGTGCAGATACCCTCCATATCGAAGAGAAATAGATCTTCGATCATTGCTCGCGCAGCTAGATCAATAATCTCGACGTTTCTGGCTTTCAGCTTGTTCCGTAGTATGAGCCAATCGCCTTCATAAAATTTTGTAATATCTGCAAGATGAGAATCGGTGTCATAGCATAGAAAGACAGTCCATTTGATCCGAGGGTATTCCTTTTTGCAGGAATTGTTAAACCAATCTGCTGCATGTGTTATCTGAGTTATTGTATTCACAGAATGCATGCGGATTATCACAGAAGTGTGTATGGACGTTGAAATGGAAACAAATTCGTTGACATCTTCATCAAATGTGCTCGAGTATGAGTGTCCTGGATGCTTCCCACTGAAATAGCTGAGTAGTATCTCGTAGAACGTTTGCTCTGTCCTTCCTTCGAATATGAATGCAACTCCATTGGAATAGCTATGCTTCATGCACGATCAACTTTGATGAATTTCTTGAGAATGTAAGAGGACTTTAGATCAAAAGACATCAAGTCGAACAGATACTCTCCCACGGAGAGTCCAAGAGCATGGGAGGTAGTACGTAAAGACTTTGCCTTGCTTTTGGCAATGTGCCCAAAGGAGGCGATTCCATTATCATCAGGAACACCAATATAAACCCGTTCCAATTTCAGATACTGGACCAGATAAGGAGAATGGCTCGTAATGAGGAGTACTGTAGACCCAAGGTGTTCATTGAGTATCTCCAAAGTCTGTTTCAAAAGCCTTGGATGGATACTGGTTTCCAGTTCCTCAATACCAATCATGTGGATAGCCGAGTTGCTACTGAAGAGGATGGTCATGATCCAGAACAGTCGTTTGGCCCCTGCAGACAACATGGTGATATCCATAGGTTGATCTATATGCTTGACCGTCACAAAAATCTTATAGATTTCGTTTTTCCAGGTGAAGGGGGGATCCTCCGATACACTGCTTGCACCCATCTCCCTATCTTTCATAGAAAACACCTTTGTATCTTCCCGATGAGATTCGAATGTAGCCTTAAGCACCTCAACATTAGTTATCTCAGGAAATAGCGCTGTAATAGACTCCTTGAACAGTTCATATCTCTCCGGGTTTGTACTCTTAAGAGTATTGAGCAGCTTCGGAATATCACTGGTATATGAGAGGGGGGAATTCGTCGCATCCACTTCAAAGGGAACAGGCAGATATTGCCTATCCATGTCTAAGGATGCGCATGTCTTGAATGAAAGCTGTTTGATCTGCTTGAGTACAGGAGCATATGCAATGTCCTCAACGGAAGACAACGTATCGATGGCCAGCTGGAACTCACTGAGCACGATATTCCTAAACGCATTTGTGCTCTTGGCTTTCCTGTAGCGCCCCTCATCACGTTTCAGATACCTGGTATATTTGACGCTCTCAGTTTCTCTCATTTCTAACCATTCATCAACAATCCGTTGTCCTGCTGTATCATCGCGCAACCAAGCGAATGAGAATCCATACCGGACATATTGGTACTCGCCTAGTGAAGGGTCATGGAACTCAATCTCAAAGAAGAATGGATCATCTGCAGAAATGGGATTCAAGGGAATCCCTTTCTGCCAAGCGGTCATCTTCATACGGCTTTTTTCTCCGGCACTCAAGAAATCCAAGGCAAAGTTGATTCCTTGAAGGAAGTTGGATTTTCCATAATTGTTCGGTGAGACCAGCGCAGTTATGCGTTCAACCTCGATTTTTGTTACTTTGAGATTTTTGAATCCACCGATAGATATGCTTTGTATTTTCATTCGCAATCTCACTTATGTATTATATTCAACTATTACGTGTAGTATAATACCAATAATCAGATAAATCAAAGGTTATATGTATCAAGTTGCACTTATTAATGAATCTTGATATTTATTGCTATTAGCAATTACTAGAAGAGAAACTCCTGCGATTGGAGGAATACTCGTGGAGGGGAGGCTTTTTTGTACATGATGGTTTCTGGTTTTCTAATCAGCACTACATAACGCATACACTTCTTCCAAGGAAGCCAAGAACCAGGATGAGGCGTTCAAGTGTATGACGGTCTCTGCTGCAGAGGGTCTTTTTGGTGAATCTGCTTAACACATCTAAGAGATCCAAAGTATCAGAATAGACCTGCAGTATGGGATAGAGGATCAGCTTGAGCATCCCTACTGCATAGCTCTTCACTGGGATTCAATTCTTGCCCTTGTGGTTGCCAGTGAAAGATGCGAATCAAGAGAGAGGGCACAAGAGCCCTACCGCTAGGCGGCAAGGCTCTTATGCTCTGTCATAGGAAGCCCTCAAAAGAAATAAAGAGAGACCAGAAAACAATCTTCCCTATCAGCCATTCACCCCCTCCACCAAGCTATAGAAGGCATCACTACCCTTGATGAGGAAGGTGCCCTTCCGTACCTCTGTTGCCTTTGGACGACTCTTCAGTGAACAGATCCCCCGGGTAGAGAGAGATTTTCTGATGAAAATGCAGAAATCTTCGATGAACGCTTCAGCATCAGGATACCTTTGCCCAATAGGATAGGGGAACAGCTTCAGCATCTCGATAGCATAGCTACGAAGAGGAAGCCACTCCTTCCCCTTGTGGAAGAGAATCCAGAAGAAGGTGTTTTCAAGGGTACAGACGAAGTCGTACTCGTCAAAAGCTTCGATAAACAGCCGTTCGATGAATTCGAGTACCCCCAATTGGAAGATTTCATCCTTGTACAGGCCTCCAGTCAGCGAGTCAAAGGCTGTCAGGGTATTTGGCCTCTGATCGAATACAAATAGGGCAGATCGATCAAGGCTGTTGGAGAAGAGCCTTCGTGTTACCGGTGGTGGCACTGGCCACCCTGATAGCTCAAAGGCCTTGTCCTCAGGGGGTACCTCATAGTCAGGGGCATTTCTTTGCAATACGCCCTGCAATGACCCTATGATGCTTTCAATCTCATCGAGGGGCATACCTGTTTTCTTGCTGTAAGCCTGTGCATCAAAAGGCTTACCTGTGTTCTGTGCCTGCATATAGACTTGCAAGAACTTGTTCACCCTAGCCAAGTCATCACTTTCAGCCTCTCTGCTGGTTTCCTCGTGTTGTTTGATCGCTTTGAATGGGGACCAGGGAAGGTCCACATCCATGCGATCAAGCAGCGAGTACAGTACCATCGAGATGGCCACCTCCGGCTCGGGTGGTAACGATAGCTCTGGATAGGAACGCTGCAAGAGAGAGGCGATGATGGAGTACGAAGCAAGGGCGCTGGAGGCGATGGCCATCGAGCCTGTCTTGGTATTCCGATAGACAGTGAAGCCCATGGTGGGGAAGTCCGTCTCAAGCAGCTCCCCATAGGGGACATCCATCATGGAGGCTTCAGGTTCCTGGAGGGTATAGCTTGTCTCATCACCCTTTTCCGCTATGATCCAATGCCCTCCAAGGGTATCGATGGAGAAATTATCCAAGGTGAACGTTTGCCAGGTGTACAGAATCAGTTCCCCTCGGTGCATTACCACTGGTGAGGTTGAGATTTCATCGAGGGTGAAGAACTTGGTGTAGTGCTTGTTGATGATACTGTTCAGATCTGCCTCTGGTCTAAACAGATTGCAGTAGAACAGGAAGTCTGAAACCCTCAGGGAGTTGTACCTGAGAATTCCTACTGTCTGCAGACACTCGCCATTGGGGAGCATCATCCAGAGGTAGTGCTTGCCACGTGCACTTGGTGTTTTTTGCATATCACAGATGCCAGGGGAGTACAGCAGGTGTTCCTCTCCGCTCAAGAGGTCCCTGATGGTGAGGAAGTCACCCTCCAGCCTCTCCTTGATGGAGAAGTAACACCAGAAACCGGGGTGTTCGCCCCAGTGGGCGAGGACCTCCTTCCCTCTGGAGCGCAATACAGGATCATGGTCCTTGGCCAGTTTCTGTACTGCCTTGCTGTCAGTGAGGATCAGGGACAGGAGGTAGTTGCCTGTACTCATGCCGCCATACCCTGCAGGAAAGCGAGCATCATTGGTATAGGCCATCAGGGCCTTGATATCCTTTTGTAGGCTTTTGTTCTCTCTTCCCCAGTCCATTATCAAAGACTCGATCTCGGTAAACCCAGCATTGTAGGTTACGCATAGCTTTTTGATGTCTGTGTAGTTCATATCCACATTCTATAGGAGATAGGGGGAATGACAAGCAGGAAAACCCATAAAGGCCTAATTACGATCTAACTACAGATGTACATGAGTTGGGGGTAGGATAAAAACACAAATAAAAAGTATATTGCTCGTTAAGTTCAATAATAATTGACAAATCTAGCATATCATCCTACTATTAAGAAACCAATGGGAGGCATTATGCTCATTAACTTTACAGTCTCAAACTTCAAATCGATCAAAGACGAAATACTGTTTAACATGGCTCCAGCAAAACGCTTGCAGACAATGAAAGACCATGTGTTGGTTGCCAATACCAAGAAGCAGGCTGAAGCTATGCCTGTAGGTGCGATCTATGGTGCAAATGGAAGCGGAAAAACCAATTTTATAGAAGCAATATCTTTTATGAAAGAACGAATAAAAAATGATGATGTGATACCAGCAATTCCCTTTCGATTGGCTGATGATGATCAAGAGAAGTTGCCCTCTACATTTTCAGTGTTGTTCTCATTTCAGAAAGTGGTATACGGATATGGATTCTCAGTTCAGGGACGAGTAGTCACACAAGAGTGGTTGTCAGCTTATTTCTCTGCTAAAGAGACAATGCTGTTTGAGCGTTACTTGGAAGATGGAAAGCCTCAGATTGACTTTGGGCAGAAACTCATATCCAGCACGAAGGGAGGGAAGTCTTTTCTGGGCTTTATATTCCAAGGTATGCAAGAGGATCAGCTTTTCTTGCGTGAGGCTGTAAAGCGTGATGTCTCGTTGTTACAACCAGTCGAAAAGTGGTTCAGTGAACATGTCTTTGTTCTTGACCCTTCAAGTCGGGCTATTGCTTTAGAGGTTATACTCCAGAGACAACCACAAACCTTGCAACACATGAATGACCAATTACTTGAAATGGGTATGCATCTGGAAAAATTGGAGACAAAAGAAAAGAAATTCAACTTTGATCAATATGCCAGCCAGCTTGACGAGAAGGATGCGGAAAGTTTTCGAAACTCTTTAGAAGAGATGCAAGAGGATGACATTATTGAACTTTCAATAACACGTTTTGGACGTCCCCAATGTGTTCAGAAAAAGAATAATGAGTTGTATTTGACAACTCTTGAAATTTGTCATGAGAGACAGGATGGAACACATGTTAGCTTTGATATTTCAACGGCTTCCAATGGGTTCATGCGGATGTTAGATCTTCTTCCTGCACTTGCTTTTGCTAAAAATGAAGACACGCTAATTGTTGTAGATGAAATTGAAAGTAGTCTTCATACTTTGTTGTCGCAATATTTTATCAAGGCCTTCATAGAAACTGTTACGAGAAGTCAGAATGGCAGCCAATTGGTTTTTAGTACCCATGACACTAATTTGCTTGATAGTGATCTTCTCCGTAGTGATGAGATTTGGTTTATGGAGAAAGATTCCTGTTCTTCAAGTCAACTTTGTAATCTTGTTGAATTTATTCTATCAACTGGCTTGAACTATGAGAAAGGATATTTAGCTGGGCGGTTTGGGGCAATTCCCATTTTTCATGGAAATTCCTTGAGGATTAAGTAGCATAATGGCAAGAAAATCAAAAATTCAAAAACCCATCAATACATTTACAAAGTCTTCTGATAAGTTTCGAGATGCCTTTTTATGCTTTATTGCTTGTGAAGGCTCTAAAACAGAAGCGCAGTATTTTGCTTTCAGTTTTTTACAGCATCCACGGGTTAAATTGAAAGTAATACCATCTGAGAATGGGCATTCAGCACCAGTATATGTTTTAGATGGTTTAAAAAATGCTGTGAAGAATTATGACATACGAAAAGGAGATTCTCTTTGGTTAGTCATAGATCGAGATAGATGGCATTATACTACCCAACTTAAAACCGTTGCTCATGAGAGTATTCAACGAAAGCCTATAAGACTAGTCGTTAGCTCCCCTTGCTTTGAGCTTTGGCTCTATCTGCACGTTGCTGAAATGCCTACTGAAGCAATTCTTACAAGTGAAGACATGGAAACCAAAATTAGAAAAGTACTTGGATCATATAACAAGTCAAACCTTCAAGAAGAAGACTATCGGGATAGAGTTCAGTTGGCAATCGAACGGTCAGAGAAGAGTTGTATTGGCAGTGATGAATTGCCAATTAACCCTGGAACAGCTGTTCATGAACTAGTGAAGACTATCCTTGCAATGAAACCCAAAGCTGATTGTAAGATATTTTAATAAGCGATCAGAATGCACAAATGGCCACTGAACCCCACAGTTCACCTCTTGTCCCAGAACAGGGCCGCTTCACTCAGGTGAACTGCCCAAGGTCTTTGTCATGGCTTCGGCTGTAGGTTCAAGCAAGCTCTTGAACGCATCTGTTGCCTTGATAGCATACAGACCCCTCTTCACTTCAACAGAGGTAGGACGGGCCTTAAGTGAGCAAATTCCCCGGCTTGAGAGTATCTTCCTGGTAAAACGGCTGAATGCCTCAATGAAATCTTCTGGTATTGGATACTGCTCCAGGATGGCGTTCGGAAAGAGCTTGAGTATCTCAATGGCATAGCTACGGACAGGCAACCACGTACCACCCTTAAAATGGAGGACCCAGAAGAAGGCGTTCATCACGATGAAGGCAATATCATCATCAAAGGTGTCCGAAAACATAGTTTCTACAAACCTGACATGCCCATGTTCGGTTATCTCTTCATCAAAGGCCCCACCTGTCATTGTGATGAACTGCTCCTGTGTCTCTTCATCGTCAAAGACGGTAAACATACTGGAGACATGAAGGTCGGTTTCAAAGAAGAACTTCGAATAAGGCGAAGGGATTGGGTATCCCTGCAATACAAACTCCAGGTCTTCAAGGGGGACTTCGAACGGAGTCTCCTTGAAGAAATTCAACTCATTTAGCTGTTCGCGCTGAGTTTTCATCTCCTCATCGACAGCATCTATCCGTTTTTCTATCTCGACAGTATCGATAGGCCCTTCAGAAGCGAGGGCTTTTTGGAGTGTTTTGAGCTCACGATCAATGTGACGATACTTGTCATCGTTATAACGCAGTTGTTTGCTCTGTTCTTTTAGTATTTTCTCTTTCTTTTCTAGCATCTCTCTGACTGTCATGTATGTTCCTCATATATTGCAAAACCCTGAAACCTGCTCTGGGTTTACGGCATAAAACTCAGTGAATATTGCTGTAATTGTATAGGAAAATATAGACATAAGCTTGAAAAACTCCACAAAGTTTGTGATTGAGCCATACCAGCAACATTTTCAGCAATATCATCACCACCAACAACATCACTACTACCAATACCAACTCCATCAGAGTCTTTGCCTTCAAAATCCCTGATGGCTTTGAGCTGTGTCCAAGGAAGGGCGAAGCCCATCCTGTCCACAAGAGAAAGAAGACTCATTACCCAGCTCTGCCTAGATTCAGATGGCCTTGCAGATGGTGTAGGAAGCCTCTGTACTGGTAGTAAGGGCTAAAGCACCTGTCTTGTTGTCCCGTTAGGAGGGAGAACCCTTCATAGTGGAGTCTGAAAATGAAGTTCTTTGTTGGGCAGGCTCTTTCGCGGAGTATTGCCTAACATCAAGGCGATGGAGTGCACGAGGATCTCCTCCCCTAGAAGTAGGTCCTCTTTTATCAGCAAGTCACCTTTCCAGTTCTCGGTGCTGGTGAAGAAACTCCAACAAGTATGCCAATACTTGCTTGGTAGGTAGGGACAACGTAGTTTTGTGTTTGGAGGTGAGCTTCCTGATGGCATTGGTGTCAGTAAGGATCAAGGACCTTTTGGGATAGTGCTTGTCTTTGTTCAAGACAATCAGGGCCTTGATATCCTTCTACAGGCTTTTTGTCTCACGTTCCCAATCCATGATGTACGTTTCAGACTCGGCAAATCCATTGCCAAATAGTTTTGCATACTTCTCTGATAGCAGTGTAGTCCCATACCCCCATCCGATGGAGATGGGGGTATGGCACCAGAAACACTGGCCTGATCAGGAATCCCTAGGGGATCGACAGTCACCTGACACTGTATGTGTTCTTTCTTCAGCAAACCCAAAGGCTATGGTAGTATTGGAATACTTGGAGGCCCTATGAACCTTGATGACTTTGAAGATGCTATCGATCAGGGAGTAATCCTTAGTCGGGGACTGTACTATTATGATGTTGGCAGTGTGCTTTCCTTGGAAAGGACAAGCCCACATACCTACAGTGCAAAGGTGGCTGGGTCAGAGGTATATTAAGTGACAGTCCACCTCGATGACGATAGGGAGGTGGAGGATATCTCCTGCACCTGCCCCTATGACTGGGGCGAGCACTGCAAGCATGAAGTTGCATCTCTCTATGCCCTGCGTGACCTGCTTGCTGGCCCAGAAGGGACAAAAGAGCTTGTAGGGTCACAAGGAATGGGGGAAAAGGAAAAGAGTGCACTGATAGAATCAGAACTAGAGAAAGAAGGACTCATGGTCGAGAGACCTAGGTCTGTCGACCTCAGGACTCTCCTCCAAGATGTCAGCAAAGAGGATTTGCTTACCTTCTTGGTTGACTATGCTACCAACAGCCCTTCCTTAACCTCTGCCCTTGTCCACACCTTTCCCTCCTCTGATGAGGATCTCAATCTGATAAACCTTGGCATTGAGTTCAGACGCGCATGTGTCCACGGAGGAGAGATTACGTACTTTGGGCGGGATTACGAGTGGGAAGAGGAGAATGAAGAGAACTACATCTGGAACTTTACCTCAACCTTCAAGAAGAAGATTGAAGACCTGCTAGAAATGATACGCGTTGCCATCATGGTGGGGAGGATCCGCTATGGCCTTTCCATCGCCTCCATGATGGTCCATGAAATCTCTGTCTTCGACTGTAATACCGACCACATAGGAGAAGATGTTGAGAAGGCTTTGTCACAGATAGTGGCCCTGTTTGCGGGGAAAGAGTTCTCTTCTGAAGATACGGCCTGGTTGTTTGAGCGTTTCTTTGCAGAGGTTGAAAACTACGATATAGAGCAACAAACAACCCTGCTTAGGCTTTGCATACACCTGGCAGACTCTATGGCCGACCAGAATGTGTTGGAACACTATCTGGTCGAACTTGCCGAAGGTGAGACGGAGGGATACGGATGGGGATTCAATAGCACGATCAAAAGCTCTGTTGAGCTACGGCATGCTCTGCTGCTGGAGCAGCAGAGAGTGGCGGAAGCCCAAGCCTTCGCCTTGGAGAACCTCCGCTATGACAGCATGCGTAAGCTCGCCTATGACCGGGCCATGGCAACAGGGGAGTATCCCCTTGCTGAAAGGCTAGCCTTGGGGAAAGAAGAACCAGAAAGACGATTGTCTTCTGGTCCCAACTGGGGTGAGCTTTTGTTCAGAGTGTACCAGGAGAGTGGGGACATAGAAAAAATGAGGGAGCTTGCAAAGTCATTCCTCTATACTGGTGATCTTGCCTATTACCCTATCCTGAAGGAGAGCTACACAGAAAGGGAGTGGGAAGCTGTTCTTGATGGCTTGCTTGATGAACTGCAGAACAGTGCTAGGGAAAACTGGCCCTATACGGGAAATCCCTATCCTAAAGTCCTCAAGTTGGAGAAGGAGCATCAACGACTGCTGGTCTTTGTGCAGGAAAATTGCTATTGGGTTCGGGAGTATCAGGATGTCCTGCTTCCCCAATACCAAGACGAAGTCTTTGCCCTGTACAAGCAGATCATCCTGAAAGAGGGTAGAACAGTTGCAAGCCGCAGTGAATACAGAGGCTTGGCTTCTTGGCTAGAGAGCCTTGTAGCAGTTGGAGGCTCTGATGTCGCCAAGGGGTGTGTCGAGGCTTTGGAGCCAAGGTACAAGAAGAGGCCTGCCATGAAAGATGAACTGCGGAAGGTCGGTCTTTTGTAAGGAGCTGAGGTCGGTTACAGGGGATGAACTACGACAGGTAGGGGTGTTGGAACCCCAATAGGCAGAAGCGTAGCTCAAAGGGCCTCCCCATTGGGGTAGGGACATGCTGATAGCACAAAGGGCGGAGGATCGATCAGATAGGTACTGACAGAGTGTGGTACTGCTTGGCTACTCCCTGGTACAGGGTTGTGTTGTTCACCTTTTGTTTGATGATTTTCCCTGCTCTTTGAAAATACCACTTTTCAGGGAGCAGGGCCCAATGCTATAAGCACTAGCGTCCTGGCTATAGGTGTTTGGCATTGAATGCACCCAAGAGGCAGAAGGCTTTATTTCTTGTTCCGTACTGTCATAATGCTCTTGTTCAGTCTTCCCCTGATAAAGAGCCTGTACCGCAACGAACTGGTATAGGCTACAGATTCGGGGTGTTGGGCAAAAAAAGCATCCGGGGTGTCAAAGAGACCCAGATCTTCCTCTATGGCCTGGTTCTACACCTAGGTGTTATTTTCGTTTCATCTGTTGTCCGTGTTTCTGAAATGGAGCACCGCCATAGCCATAGAAGCTACCGATGTAGTCAGGGAACTTTGCCTGGAGTTTCACGAGGTAGGCCCTGTCTACGATATGACCTTCCATTGCAAGCCACTTGTTGTTGTACTGCACCTCCACCCACGCGTGGTAGGGGTGCTTGATAGCTATCGTATAGCTGAGACGAGGTAGACAATCCATGTAGTAATGTTCTTTCCTCTTTTCAGGCTCCAAACAAACAAATGAACAACCCCCTTCTATTGGAGGAATCCAATAGAGGGGGGGATTCGCTATACACAGAAGGCTCTTGTGTTTCCATTCCTAAGAGGATGAAAACAATCTCCCCTATTACCCATTAACCCCTTCCACCAAGCTGTAAAACGCATCACTGCCCTTGATGAGGTAGAGACCAGTAGTAACCTCATCTTGCTTTGGCCGAGCCTTCAGTGAGCAAATTCCCCGGGTAGAGAGTATCTTCCTGGTGAACTGGCTAAAGGCTTCTATGAAAGTCTCAGCATCAGGATAGACCTTGCCTATGGGATTGGAAAACAGCTTGAGCATCTCAATGGCATAGCTACGCACAGGGAGCCACTCCCTGCCCTTATAGAAGAGGATCCAACAGAATGCATTCTCAAGCGTGCAGACAAGGTCATACTCCTGAAAATAGTCAAAAAACAGTTCCTCTAAGAATTCTTGCAACCCCACTTCAAAGATCTCTTTCTTATACACTCCCCCAGTAAGGGCATCAAAGGCAGACAAGGTATTGGGACCCTCGTCGAAGTTGAAGAGCTCTGACCCTACAATGCTGTCAGCAAATAGCTGTCTCTTTATTGGAGGGGGTACTGGCCACCCGGAGAGTTCATACTGTCTGTCTTCAGGCCCTACCTCGTAGGTGGTCATGGTTTTGGCAAAGGTTTTCTGCAGTGACTCTATGATGTTTTCTACATTAGCTAACAACATGCCACTCTTTTTGCTGTAGGCCTTAGCATCAAAAGGCTTGCCGGTGTTTTGTGCAAGCATGTACGCTTGTAGGAGTTTGTTAATCTGGGCCATCTGCTCACCATCAGGGCCTTTGTCTTTAGGCTCCTTCTCACTATCCCTGATCGTCTTGAACTTGGACCAGGGAAGGTCCAAGTCCATACGAAGGAGGAGAGAGGAGAGGGCCATCGAGATGGCCACCTTCGGCGTTTTAGGTAACACCAAGTCTGGATAAGCCCTGGTCAGGAGGGAGGCTATGATGGAGTAGGAAGCAAGGGCTGTGGTGTTGATGGCCATCGAGCCTGTACTGGTATCCCGGTAGAGGGTGAAGCTCATTGCAGGAAAGTCTACTTCCAGCAGTTCCCCATGAGGGACTTCCATCATATGGGTGTCAGGCTTTGAAAGGGAGTAGCTTATCTGGTTGCCCTCTTCTGTGATGGCCCACTCTCCACCAAGGAGGGCAATGTCAAAATCTTTCAGGGTGAACTCCTGCCAGGTATACAGCACGAGGTTGCCCCTGTGCGCTACGGTTGGCATGGTGGAGATCTCATCCAACATGAAGAACTTGGGGTAATACGTGTTGATCACAGAATCCAAGTTTCCATATGGCTCAAACAGGTTCCTGTAGAAATTGAAGTCTGATCGTGTAAGCGAATTATACCTGATGACGCCTGCTGTCTGCAGACACTCACCATTAGGGAGCATAAGGGTCAGATAGTGCTTGTCCCGCGATCCCCCGCTTTTTTGCATACCTGCAACCCCAGGGGAGTACAAAAGATACTCCATACCGGTGAGCTGGTCGATTATGGTCATGAAATCCTTTTCAAGCTCTTCCTTAATCTCGTAGAAGCACCAGAACGCAGGGGTTTCCTTCAACTGTCCAAAGACCTTCCTGCACTGGTCTGTCAAAACAGCCTCATGCTTCGTATACAGCTTCTTGATAGCTTTGGGAACAGTAGTGACCAAGGACAGGAGGTAGTTGCCTGCACTCATGTTGCCATACCCTGCAGGATAGCGGGCATTGTTGTCCAGAGCCATAATCTCCTGCAGAGGTTTCTTTAGGTCCTTGTTATCCCGTCCCCAATCCATGATGAGGTCTTCAACCTCATCAAACCCCTTGCTATACGTCTTGCATACTTCTTTGAGCGCTGTGTAGTTCATACCCACATTCTACAGGAGATGGAGGGAATGACAAGTAGGAAATATACACACAAGCCCAATTACGATCAAATGCAACCAAGAACCCAGGCGTTTAGAAAGAACAAAGGCTCATTCACCAGACCCAGAAGACCCCCTGCTATCCATGGTAAGGCCCCTGCATAGTTGTTCCCAAGTAGAAGGGCTATAGGGCTGGAAAGAAAGTATCCTAACGTACCGTTTGTACACATACTCCGATGGTGATCGGACAGATTCCCTACCATCCATTAACTGTGCGGAAAAGATACAAAGGGCCATATGCAAAGATATACCTGATTGGCGCATACACGCTATTCGAGTATGATTTGTACATGATACAGAGTTTTCCAAGGAAACCCAGACTATCGCAAGGCAAGAACTCTGGTCACAGCAACTACCAAGGACCAATGGAGAGTATGTTTTGTTTGGAACGAGACAGAATGTATCGAGCCTGACATTATGATAGTCGACTATCACTAGGAGGAAAGACCGATGAATACATATTTACCGCCCCTGACAGTTGGAGAGTTCCTGAAAGAAGAATTCATGATCCCTCTCGGCCTCAGTGCTTACAAGCTTGCAAAAGACATCAATGTGCCGGTAAGTCGCATTCAGGAGATCCTTGCAAACAAGAGAAAACTCTCAATGGACAGTGCACTGCGTCTTGCCCACTACTTTGGGACCAGTGACCAGTATTGTATCGATTTGCAGACAAAGGTCTCCCTGGAGAGGGAGAAACTAGCACTCAAGAAGGAAATAGACTCACTGCCAACATATGAAGAGAGCATTGGAAAAAACAGGTATCCTAGAGCTTGATTCCTATATCTCCTTTTTTTTCATACTAAGGTACATGAGCTTACGCAAAGTATCATTTTTCCCAAAGGCAGAGGGAACTATTCCATACCTTTTGATATTTTGTTTCCTCCCTTAAGGCATGTACAATCGGGAGTAAAAATATTGTGATTTGGCTAATCACTTCAGTTAGATTCAGTGATGAATCAACGTTTTTCCCCTTTACAAATGAAGTCCATTGTCCTTTACGGTGGGGATCATCACAAAAGCCTGATTCAAATGCAACGATAACATCGAGGTTGGTTTTTCGGTTGTCAAGCGTTTCTCTGATAGCTGCTTGTAGTGTTTCTCCAGAAAAATCTATTGATTTTGAAAGCACGTATATGTCATAGAAGTCTTTCATTCGGCTATTTGCTTTACCCAGTGATATGATTGCCTCAAACTTTTCTGAAATAACCGATTCGATCGAATATGCAAGTATCATTGGTCTTTCTTGATCAAGTAGCGTTGGATATTCCATCAGAATACTGGAAGGAAAAATTACATCTCCAAATCCGATATCAATATTGACTCTCAGTTTTGTCCTATTTAGATACCCATTTATAGAAACATTGATACCTCCATATTTTTTAAACTCAGCAATCTGAATGACACGCAGTGAATCCAAATCGAACCTGATACCATCTTCCGGACAGTCTATGGAGAATACTTCTGTAAAGACAGTTGTAATAGTATCTGTCGTATTTGAGATATGAAGCCCCAAGAAATCAACATCGGCTGTCCCACGCATGTAGTTGCCTTGGAATAAAGCATACAGAAGAATACCACCTTTTAGTATGAAGTGTTCCTTGTATGGTGATAGTGACAAACGATACAGCATTCTCTCTAGCCCATATACCGTAATAATTTCATTATATGAACGGTTGTTTTTGATCGCTCTGTTCTTTAGTTTGGCCTTGGTGGATTCAACGATGTTCATAGGAGTACCTCCAGGTATTTTGACAAGATAGTATAGCTTCTCAACTGCTGCGCATAACGGATAAGTTTGTTGATATCGCGGTCTTCTCGTCTAAGATAGGTCTTCAGCACACTCAGACAATCCTCCTGACCATAGGTATTTCGATAGGTCAAGAGATCACATACAGTTTTTTCCTTGTCATAGATGGCAAATGAACCCCCATCAATTTCATTTTTCTCAACTCCGAGCTGATGACGCTTGTTGGAAAAATAGAATATACCGATGGATGGCCAATCTGGAAGAATCGATACTTTAGACTTGCTTGGAATTGCCACATCAATTTGATACGGCCTGAACGTGCTCATGCCATAGTACACAGCTGCACTCATCAAACAAATGACGCCCTGTTTGACATAGCCATCGACATAGAGGAATTCGTTCTCATCCAGCGTGTAGTGAAGGTTTTCATAGGTATCCCCATTAATCCTTGCAATGATACCATCTTTGACAAAACGATTAACCATATAGTAACTATACCCAAGATGGAGCATATCGCTTGTCCTGATGAATTTTCTCTGTGGAAAGGGAAATTCTAGGGTTTTTGGTGTATTCGCCATGGCACCTCCTTCAAGTTCATTATTGAACAAATTGGGTATGATAACAACCATTATTTAGGATATTTTCTGTCTTTATAAATTTCAACCGAATTATTTTCAATTAATGGTATCAATATACTTCAGCGTACTGGTATTTCCCCCCCCATATTCTCACTTCATTGGTCAACCTTCCTCCATTACTGAAGATACGTTGTCTACACTACGTACACCTCAAACATCTTGGTTGACCAATGGCTCACTGATGTGACGGTGTCCTAGTAGTTCCTTACGTGGCTTTCAATCGTCCGACACACTCTTCAGACTTTCCTGTCCTGCCTTTGAGTAAAATGGTAGAGGGCACTCCTCATTGGTTGTGGCTATTGTTGACCCAATGGAGTAAAAAAAGGCAGATAGAGAGCAAGCACAAGAGCCCTACCGCACAGCGGCAAGGCTCTTGTGCTCTCCTACAGAAGACAATAGAAAGAGAAAACAATAGTTACATAAAACAGAGCAGAGAATCTTCCCTATCAAGCATTAACAGCTTCCACCAAGCTACAGAAGGCCCCACTGCCCTTGATAGCATATAACCCAGTAATAACCTCAGTTGCCTTCGGGCGAGCCGCTAGTGAGCAAATTTCACGATTTGAAAGTCTGCTTTTGCCGGATTTGCTGAAATCTTGAACAAAGGCTTCCAAGCTTGGGTAGTCCTTGTCCAGCAAGTAGGGGAACAGCTTGAGTATCTCACTAGCATAGCTACGCATAGGAGTCCAATCCTTGCCTTTGCAGAAGAGGATCCAGAGGAAAAGGTTCATCAGGACATAGGAGAGATCATGCTCAAAAGAGTTGATGAACAGCGCATCTCTTCCACTAAGGCCAACAGCCCACCATCGAATACATCTTGCTTGTAGGATTCACCGGTAAGAGCTTCAACCTTCTGTATGTTCATAGTCCCTTCATCGAGTGCAAAGAGACCTGACTGCCTCCTCCATCAAAGAATCGGCGCCTCTCACTAGCAGTTCATACCTTTTGTCTTATGGTTCTACTGCATAGGAATGCATGGTCTTATGATCGTATTGCCATGGTGCTCCACGGTTTCTATGAGCTCTTCAGTATCCCCTATGCTTATCCCTGACTCTTTGCTGAAAGTTGCCTGATAAAAGTGTTCTTCCGTGTTTTTAGCCATCATGTACAGCAGGTTGCTCTGATCGAGGTCCTCACTACCATTATCAATACCATCAGGGGCTTTGCCTCCCTGATGGCATCGACCCCTGCCCAAGGACGAGCAAAGCCCATCCTTGGATAGGAAAAAAAGACCCATAGAGCTGGCCCTGTCAGGCTCCCCTGTCAGGGCCAGCTCTGGATACCTTATGTCCAGAAACATTTGCACGACAGCCACTGTGGTGGTAGAAAGCGCCATAGACCCTGTATTGGAGTATCAGGGACGAGTCTAGAGCCAGAGGGTCTGTGTTGGGTGTCAGAAGGGGCATCTAGGATATACTGACCTAGGTTGCTCCCCTTTTCACAGGTCCTCCAAGAAGCTCGAAAATTCCTTCAAGGAAAAATCCTGCCAGATATACAGCAGTGCATGCCCCTTATGGCTTATCGTAGGGGCTGCTGATAGTTCATCGACCATGAAAAAGGGGGGGTAATGCTTGGTGAGTATCGGAATCAGCCTTTCATCAGGTTCAAAGAGGTTGCACTAGCAGTTCATATTTGCTGGTGCTAGTGAGTTGAACCTGATGAGGCCTTCTCTCTGCAAACACTCGCCATTGCTGCCCCATCAGGCAGAGGTAGTGCTTACCTCGTGCTTCCCTGCCCTTTTGCATGGTAGCGCAACCTGGTGAGTACAACAGGTGCTCCTTCCCCTTGGGCAGATCATCAGGAGGTCACCCTTCACTATCGCCGTGATAGTGAAGAAACCCCAGAAAGCAGGGCTGTCTTCCCAGCATGAAAGTACCTGCTTGGTAGGGAGGACAATACCGTCTCATGCCTGGAGGAGAGCTTCTTGATAGCTTTGCGGTCAGTGAGGATCAAGGACAGGGGGTATGGTTGGTGGCCGTTCCTCTGCCACCATACCCCTTGGGATAGCGCTCGCCTTGATGCATGCAACGTCATAAGCGTTTTGCTATCTTTTTGCAAGCTTTTGGCCCTTCGTCCCCAATCCAAACCATACGTTCTAAACTTGGCAACCCCCTTGCTAAAAGTCTTGCATACATCTTTGATCGCTGGGTAGTTCATACCTATAGGCGATGGTGATACTAACAACCCAATACATCAGCTATCCTGCAAAGAAGAAACAAGAACCAAAGGATCAGACCTAAAAATAAAATCCCTGGACAGCATCAGATCAAAAGACCCAAAGAACCTAAGCAAAGGGAACAGGCACCTATAGCAGGCAATGATACAGCCCCTGCAAAAGCGAGTGCCATAGTGCATATCCAACCAAAAGAATTGCAGTGAGTCCCCTGCTCTTGCTTGCAAGAGCAGGGGACTCACTGAAGAGGGAGTACGATGTGATTGGCCGACTTAAAGATTATGATTGGGGGGAATCTATAGCAGAATCAATCACTGCTAAATTATCCAAGACATAGGTGTTTCTAAAGAAGAGCCTCTAACATTTTTGCAACTTGAGCGCTAACTTGCGCATGTCCATAACAAGACCAATGTCCATCTACATCACTCATACGCCATAGTTGGGTTTCTTCTTCGTTTGTTTGAAGCTCTATATATTCTATTCCATGCCCTTCTGCGAGTCTAATAATATCTTGATTGATTCCCGGATGAAAAACAAAAATAATTGTGTTCAAATCATAATTATCTGCTATATAGTCAAATAGGATTGGAATATATTTGTCATAAGAAATTGAAGTTTTTGATTTATCATTGTCTTCTGCCTTGTTCTGTTTGGCTACGAATACTGGATATTTTTGGTAAAGATAGTAAAGCGTTTTGATATTATATAATATTTTCTTTAATCTTTGGCCACGGATCGCTCCGCCTTTTTCTTCATTAGTTTCTAAATCAACTTGATAGCGATCAGAGTAGCGGTGAATATTTGAAATAGATTCTGAAAAATCTCCTGTACTAAGATATAAAAGTTGGAGTTTAGGATGTATTTCATTTTCCAAGATACTTGAAATTTTTAAGGCTTCTATCAATGTGATTCCAGATCGCCCTGCTTCAAAAAAAGAATAATTAGGAAGATGCTCTTTTAAAAGATACCCCTGATTGCAGGTGATTGGATTCATCAAATTTTCTATATATGAATCGCCTATGATAGAAATCACCTCACCTTCTGTTTCTGACAGACCTATCCAACCATATTCATTAGTTTTCCACTTTATTCTATCATATCGCCCATTTTGCTCAGGAATATATCTTTGAACTCCGTATTCATCAACATATCTTTCTGGGATGTCAGAAACAACATTTAATAATCGTATCAGTATTTCACTGAATATAAATAGTAAAATAAGAAAAATACAAGTTCTGTAGATAAATTTCTTCATATCCCTCACCTAGAATTGGAAATATATAAATTGCTGCCCAGAAACACTGAATCCAATTGTTATAAATACAATGGAGAAATAGAGCAAGTACCTTAAAGGTCTATTAAGTTTAGAAACGATAGAGCTTAAAGCACAATCATACGTTCTCCCTGCCCATTCAGTACTGATAAAAACAAACAGGAGTAATAACAAAGGAAATATTTCTTGGATTACAAAGCTATCTTCAAAATATGCTGTAGAAGAGAAAATACCTGTTACATAGCTTATTGCATGCCCAACACTATCTGCTCTGAAGAAGATCCAAGCAAATACCGTCAAAGCAAAGGTTGTTACCATTCCTATAAACTCACGTAAGGTCGGCAGCATCCTGTCCTTAGCCACAATGTCTAGGTTCTTCCTATTGTTCTTGGTCAGCATCAACGGCAGGAAGTAGACTGCATTCAGTGCACCCCAGATCACAAAGGTCCAGTTGGCCCCATGCCAGAATCCACTCACAATGAATATGATGAAGGTGTTCCGTATGCTTTTCCACTTGCCTCCACGGCTTCCACCAAGGGGTATATAGAGGTAATCCCTAAACCAGGTTGACAAGGATATGTGCCATCGTCTCCAGAACTCAGCAATGTCTCTAGAAAAATAGGGGTAGGCGAAGTTTCTCATGAGGTTGAAGCCAAATAGTCTAGATGTACCAATGGCAATATCAGAGTATCCTGAGAAGTCTCCATATATCTGGAAGGTGAAGAACAAGGCTCCCAATACAAGGGTGCTACCTGAGTACTCTGAAGAGTTATTGAATATAATATTGGCATAGATTGCACAGTTGTCAGCTATGACCATCTTCTTAAATAAACCCCATAGGATTTGTCTCATCCCATCCACAGCCTTGTCATATTCAAAGGTCCTTGGTGCATAAAACTGTGGAAGCAGGTTGGTTGCCCTCTCGATGGGGCCTGCAACAAGCTGGGGGAAAAAACTGACAAATGCCAGAAAGTCTATAATGTGATCGGCAGGTTCAAGTTTCCTTCTATACACGTCAATTGTATAGCTGAGGCTCTGGAAGGTATAAAAGCTGATACCAACAGGAAGGATGATGTTCAAGCTATTGCCCTGTATCTCCTGACCAAAGAACCTGAAGGCTGTGATGAAGTTCTCCTGGAAGAAGTTGAAGTACTTGAAGAACCCTAGGATACCAAGGTCAACAACGATACTGATCGTAAGCAACATTTTTCTTTTCTTCTGCTCGTCAGTTTGGGATATCTTCTTGCTGATGAAAAAATCCAAAGTGGAGGTAAAAAAGATCAGGAGGAGAAACCGCCAGTCCCACCAGCCATAGAAGACATAGCTGGCTACAACCAAGAAAGCATTCTGCACCCTTAGGTTCTTCTTGAAGATGAACCAGTAGGAAAGAAATACTATCGGTAAGAATATGGCAAAGTCTATCGAATTGAATAACATCTATGCACCTTCTACAAAAATAGAAACCAATAATACGGTTCCTCATCTAGCCTACTACAATAGGTCATAATTTTGGATGATATCATAATATTTAAGAAACATGGTAATTTTCTTCTCTTAACATGCAGTAAAAAGTACCTATTAGTATGGTTATTCTCAACGTTTTCCCATTCACGTAAGAGGCAATCTGACATTAGAAAATGAAGAATGCAAACCAGAATATAGCACATTTTATGATTTAATCTTTGTCATAAGCAAAGGATTTCGCCATGCTGATAATCAATTTTAAGAAAAAATGTGCCACTGTAAACTTTCCTTCCACACATTGAGCCCCATCAAGAATTAATACCTTCCATCAAGATGGCAGTATGATCGCCTTGGAAAGGAGACGTCACTAACCACTGTAGTGCCACAGTGGAAGAGACAAAGAACTCCCTGTCTTACTCCCACCCTTGATGATATAAGGATGGGAGTAGAAATAGGGTGTACCTGTCCCTATGAAAGGGAAGGGCCCTGCAAGCATTGGGTTGCAGTGCTGTATGCCCTGCGTCATCAAGAGGATAGAGTGTAGGCATACCCTGGTTGATAGGCCTGCTCTTGTCGACCTCAAGGCTGTGGTGAAAAGCGTAAGCAATGGAGCATTGGTTTGTTCTCTATCTATTGCAACAGGAGCCCTCACCTGGTGTCGGATCTTTTACATCGTCAGATGACAGGACCAATCTGATAACCCTTGGTATTGAGATTAGCCACGCCCTTTCGCATGGCATAGTATCGTGCATGAGAACAAGATGATGGTGAGGTCTCCTCAACCTTCAAAAAGATGTTGAGGAGCTCAGGAATCTGATAGGGGTTGCCATCATGGAGGGGAGGATCCTGTATGGCTTGTATGATGGTGCACGGTCTCTCCGACTTTGATCTCCCAGCCAAGTGAGAGGAAAGAGAGCATCGTAATGGTTGCTTGCCAGAACGAGGAAGGGGAAAACAAGGTAGGATACTCCGCCCCAGCGGCGGATAGGGAGGCAATGCCTCCCCATTCCAGCTCTTGATCTGGGGTATTGATCGCATATAGACGAAGATGGTGAAGAGGCTACAGAACCGATAGTGCTCGTGTCTGCTGGATGTGTACTTTCTGCTGAGGATGCAGCCTGGTTGTTTGCCTGTTTCTTTCCTGAGGCAAAAAGCTACGAGATGATACGGCAAACAACCCTGCCTAGGCTCTGTATCTACGTTGCAGATGCTGTGGTCGACCAGGAAGTTGTATAAAACTATCTGGTCGACCTTACTGAAGGTAAGACAGGGTATTCAGCGGTACAACAAAAAGCTCCGCTGCACTAAGGCTGGATGAAGCCCAGGCTATAACCATACTAATGCTAGCCTATGACAATAAAAGACCATGGCATGGCCTAGAAACTAGCAAAAAAGGGCCTTGCAGTGGAGAAGAGAACTACAAGCAGCTCCCATATGTACAGGATCCTCAATTGGGGGGAACTCCTGTTCAGGGTATACCAAGAAGGTGGGAATACAGTGGAGATAAAAAGCAGGGTCTTGCAAAGGAATTCCCTTTGCAAGACAACCTTTCGTAGTGCCACACCCTGAAAGAGAGCTATAAAGAGGGGGAGTTGGTATCTGTTGGTGATAGGTTGCTTGCTGACCTACAAGCGAGGCACATATCAAGCAAAGGGTATAGGGCCAGTGCTTAGTCTATAGTCCTAAGAGGGAGAAAGAGCTCCCACAACTGATGAAGGAGTACCCTCACCAGGTAGGAAGCTATCAGGATGGTGGAACAACAGCAAGCCACACTGGGTACAGTGGCCTTGCTGTTGGCTAAAGGATCCTGTCCTGATGGAGAGCAATGATGGTAAGCAGGGAGTGTCTGTAGGCACTATACAGGAAAAGGCCCGCTATAGAGGATGGACTACAGGAGGTTGGGGTGTTGTACTATCCCAGCAAAAAGGCACAGGGGATACCACATAGGATGTGAATTTCTTCTTTCTTTTTCACCAATGCCATGTATCAGGGTGAAGAAGTATGGGTATACATGGCGAAAGTCTTTTGCCCATATATCCTGGAGCCTGCAACTCCATAGGTTGCTCTGTTTTTGTCGGCGTGTAGCTTTTTTGACAATGCAAAGAAAGGTCATTGGGTGCTTCTGTGAAGGGTCTTGATCCCCAACGAAGCGAGGGAAAAGGGAGCATCCTGATGGTGCCCTATCGAGCAAGGCAGGGGGAAAGCAAGGGGAGGTGATCTAGCACTTGCCTTGGGGTATTGATACCAATCATCTCTGTCGTTGCTTATTTGCACAGGTGTTGTATCAGGTCAAAAGGAATTGCAAAGGTCTTTCCAAGACCATCCCTATATTTGGTTGCCCAAGAGGATCCTCCCTTGTGGGATTTTTCAACCAGGTTACAGGCACTCATGCTTGCATAGTGTGGTATGAGGGTATCAAGCAGTTCTGTCTCCTCTTTGCTGATAGGCAGTATTTCGGAGCCTCTCTTTCCATAGGGAAGGAAGGGTACGCTACCATATGCACGAAACTCACACTTGATCGAGGGGATGACAGGGCCCAGAGGCCAAGCATAGAACCAGTATCGCCAAACAAGCTTTTTTGGGCAGCACAATACACATCTATCCACAGGAAGAACAGCGTCTTGTGGAGTTTGAGATTGCTGAGGTGCATAGTGTCCTTGTAGCAGATAGCAATGACGTCCTTTGCAACATCAGTGGCTTTCATGCGTATTTTTTATTGTTGGCGATCACCATACTGTCTGATAGTACCTTATACACCACATAGGGGAATCTGCTATGTCTGCTGTACAAGTATCTAGGTTGCACTCCGTTATGGATCCTAATGGTGTACGTCCAGAAGGAGGATCCTTTCCCACTGTTGTGGTAGTAGGGTTTGTCCATAAGGTGCCTTCCCATAGCAAACCCCTTGTTGCTGTACTTGTACTACCCAGCCATGGTTGGGGTGCCTCATAGATCCTATAGCGTAAATAAAGGCTGGTAGAGGCAGTTGGATAGGAAGCGGCAGGGTACCCCTCCCGCCCTAACAAGAAGTATCAGAAACATCTCCAGGTTGGCCAGCTTACAAGGGCTTCTGATGATAGCGTTGCCATTGCAATGGCCTGTGATTGGTCCTTTGGAGGGAAGAAGAGAATAACCCTGGTATCTTTGTTGCCCCCAGTGATGAGATCCCACCCTTTGCTCCTGATAGAACAGGTTGGGTATAGTACAAGCGGGGTGTAGGGATCAGATATGATACTACAGTGGTGGTGTGGTAATACTGCGGTATTACTGCGGTGATACCGCTTGTACGTGTAGCAATAGGTTTGGCACCATCGCCGTTTGTACAACAGGAGCAGCAGCATGATCAGGGCAAAAGCAGTCCCCTTTGCCTACAGCAGATACATGCTGCTGAAAAGGAAGATCCACATAGTCTGTGCTGTTGGTCTAGCGTGAGCCTTGAATGTTTCCCATAGGGGGATTTCCTGTACATATGGGATGCTCTGTAGTACTATACGAGTACAAATAGAGAGGTTGGTGAGGTATGGAAGAGAACACAGCCCTGCATGCTCTGATGAAAGGTCCTTTACCCCCTCTGTACTTTTGCATAGGGGATCCGGTGGTAGGTAACCCTACCGAGCATATGGTCGACTATGCTTTCAAGGCTATGGGATATCCTGGGAGGTATCTTACCTGTAGGGTAACCAAGGAGGAGCTTGCTCCTGCCCTATGGGGCCTTCGTGCCCTAGGCTTCGCCGGAGGCAATGTGACAGCTCCCCATAAGCAACACGTACTGCAATACCTTGATGACATGAGTGAGTCTGCCCTGCTGTGCAAGGCAGTGAACACCATTACCCGTAAGGGTGATGGTACCTACTATGGGGACAACACTGATGGGAAGGGTTTCTTACAGTCGTTACAAGACAGAAACCTACAGGTGAAAGACAAGAAGGTTGTCATCATAGGATCCGGAGGAGCCGCCTCCGCCATCGCGGTCGAGCTTGTCTTGGCCAAGGCAGGGGAGGTGGTGTTGGTCAACCGGACAGAGGAGCGGTCACGCACCCTGGCTAAGAGGCTCAGTGGCATATCGTCTACCGTGCTTTCTGTCGATCGTTGGGTGGGCACCTATACGATACCCAGTGATACAGACATAGTTGTCCAAGCAACATCAGTGGGACTGTTTTCACCTCTTGCTTGTGTTGATGTTACGTTTGGACAACAGACAAACAGAGCAAATACTCCACTGATCGCTTGTGATGTTGTATTTAATCCCGTCCGAACATTGTTTATACAGCGAGCACAGGAAGCTGGCTGCACCCTTGTCGATGGCTTGGGCATGTTGGTGAACCAGGGAAGGCTTGGCATACAAGGGTGGACAGGTAAGGATCCAGACAGGGAAGGGATGAGGTGTGCCCTTGAAGAGGCTTTTGAGGTTGAATGATACCTTCTCGTCAAAGAGATGCTATGGGCAACAATGAAGCAGTGTTGCACTACATGCAGGACAGGCATTGAAGCCAAAGCATGGGCCTGCTTGAACACCTGCTGTACCAAAGAGGTTGGACAGCCCCAACGATATGGAGTTTTTATCGTAATTCTCGTAGCCATGCGTAGTATGTTTGACTAAGGAGTACGAAGCCCATAAGAGGCAGTGATGCTACAGGGACGAGTGGAAATGAGCGTAGGAGATCAGGAAATCAGGAGAAAATGCAGGAAAGAAAGGTACAAGCTGAGGAAAATAAAAGCTGAATACATTACAGCCCAAAAAAGTGAAACCCAAAAAAAGTGAAGCAGAAAAAAAGCGAAGCAGAAACAAAGTGAAGAAGCTGGTCACAGACCAGCTCATCCACCTCTTTCATCCTGTACCGACCCGATTGCAGTTAATCTGCAAGACCACACATACGGGGTGCGTAGTATCCCGTGATTCAACCTGATCCTGTTTCTTCCTACTAAGGCATTGCCCTGTATACCGGCCTGTTTGGCTGTATGCTTCCTGACTTATGGACAACAAGGGCCGTAGCAAGCCAAGAGACCTGAGTGTAGTGGAAAGGGGCCTTTCGAGGTGCTTGAGGCCCTTGATGGATAGGGTTAGGACTATCCTTAGCGATAACTATATAATTTCTATGGTTTTAGTAGTTTTTAAAAAGTGCCGATAAACCCTTGGTAAGCAGATATATCAGTGGTGTTTGATGGGCCTGCTACAGCAAAATGTACGATGTTGGTATACAAAAAAGATACTTTCCTACCATGCGATACGAAAAATATGCTTTTGGCTACTATATTCTACTCATTGATGGGAAAAATTGCTGTAATCAGTTGTAAGCGTAAATTAACTTGTGCTTGACGCTGGTTTCAGTCCATATCTAGCAGCAACTTTGTCTCGAGCCCTATCTGCCTTTTCAATCTTTTTCTTGATTTTATCAAACTTGGCAACCATTGCATTT
>JAVERP010000023.1:0-60366 GCA_034007055.1 Sphaerochaeta sp. | reverse complement strand
CATGGAGTATGGAAAACTCATTACCAAGAACTAAGAAAAACTCCTTACCAAGAGTAAGGAAATTTTGTTTACCAAGATATAAGAAAAATTGCTTACCACAAAATGTTAAAACTGCTTGACATTACCAGCAACCAGCATATCATTCCGCTTCAGCCAATTTGTATGGGACCTCTTTGAATCTGCACAATATACAAAAACTGTCGGATGTTACTGTCCTATCATCAATACAGAAAAAACTACAGAATCTGGTTAATGAATGTTCTTCTGATTTGGACCGCTACAGCCGATATATCGGCAAAAATGACCGTTTGGATGACCTTAAGAAATCATTGGCGTTCCTGCCTGCTGAATTGGTCGCATCCCTCAAAGAGGAATCGATTGGAGAGATCCAACACCTTCTATTGGACAAGGAATCAATAGTGATTCCAGTTGGTAATGTCCTGAAAAAAATCCTTGAGGAAGAAAAGCCCACCAAGGAATCGCTGCACTCTTTGACGAGAATTCTGGAAATGAAAAACATTGGGATGGAGCCTGATGTGCTGGCATACCCATACGATCTCTCCCCCAATGATCAAATTCTTCTCTTTCCCCTCAGCATGAGCATTCCAAAGGACCGTACGGATGGAAATTACCTTCTGAATGTGATGGTTGTTGAGCTAGCCGAAGCTGTTGCCAGAGCGGATGGGAGTGTTGACGAGAAAGAGAGTGAGGCTATCGGCCACCTGATCCATTCTTTTAAGGGCATCTCTGATTACCAAGCTTTTAGGCTGCATAAGCACCAGAAATTCCTTAGGCATGCTTCAGTGCAGGAGTCTTCAATAAAGAAAAAATTGAAAGCCATCCCATCATCTGATGTGGCAAAATTGCTTGCATCCGTCAATCATGTGGTGTTGGCGGATGGTGTGATCGATTCATCTGAAATTCAATTTCTCGAAAGAATCTACAAGTACCTGGACATTGATACTTCCGAGCTGTATCACCATATCCAAAATCCGAATGAGTTTGGTAGGATGCGTTCAGATGATACGGTCGAAACCATCGACTTCGACCGTGTCAAATCTCTTAAAGAAGAATCTGCCGAGGTTTCTGACATACTTTCAGAAATCTTCTCAGATAGTGAAGCCGAAGTGACCGGAGACAATGAAGAGTCTGATGTACTCCCTGTTCCATTGGAAAATGATAATAGGCAATGCAACCCATTG
This sequence comes from Sphaerochaeta sp., assembly GCA_034007055.1. Lineage (GTDB taxonomy): Bacteria > Spirochaetota > Spirochaetia > Sphaerochaetales > Sphaerochaetaceae > Sphaerochaeta. The sequence goes on along the minus strand of JAVERP010000023.1, from coordinate 59,164 downwards.
GGTTTGGATGACTCCCAGATGGTATTTCTTACGCACCTTCTTTCACAACCACTTTGGAAAAGGGAGGAGCTTCAAAGGCTTGCCGATGAACTGAAAATTATGCTGGATGGAACTTTGGAATTGATCAATGAGAGTGCATTGGACCAATATAACCTACCTGTAACTGAAGGTGACGATGAAATGGAAATACTTGAAGAATTTTGGGGGAAGACGGAATGGTAGCAGATACAAAGATTCGGAAGAAGGATCGGGATACCATCATTCAAGCACTCAGGGCAGGTGTGGTTCCCAAATTTGGGCTTCATCTCATTCAGGTGGGAAGGAAATTAGAGGTACAGGCGCTTCTTTCTGATATCGAACGCATATCAGATGGTGGTAGCTCCATCCGTTTCATCATCGGAGAATATGGGTCCGGAAAAACTTTCTTTCTGAACCTCATCAGGACAATCGCAATGGAAAAGGGATTGGTCACGGCTTCTGCAGACTTGAACCCAAGCCGAAGGCTGTTTTCAACTTCAGGACAATCAAAGTCGCTCTACATGGAGTTGGTCAGGAATTTGTCCACACGAACCAAGCCAGACGGGGGTGCATTGGTTGGAATCGTTGAGAAGTTCATAGCGAATACCAGAAATGAGGCCAAGGCAACTTCACAGACAGTCGAGGAACTCATACAGAAGAAGTTGAATGGACTTACAGAACTGGTTTGTGGATTTGATTTTGCTCAGGTAGTTACGTGTTATTACCAAGGGTTTGAACAGGGAAATGATGAACTGAAAAATGACGCAATCAAATGGCTTCGAGGAGAGTTTTCCACAAAGACTGATGCGAGGAAAGCTTTGGGGGTACGCAATATCATTGATGATGCCACCTACTATGATCAGTTGAAACTGCTGGCTAAATTCATCAGGATTTCTGGGTATGCAGGGTTGATGGTCTGTATGGACGAGATGGTAAATATCTACAAACTAGCAAATACCGTTTCACGAGGGACGAATTATGAACAACTTCTGAGAATTCTGAATGACTGCCTGCAGGGGAATACCGAAGGGATTGGTTTCATGTTTGGAGGGACTCCTGAGTTCTATCTCGATACGAGACGGGGGATGTTCAGCTATGATGCCCTGAGAAGCAGACTCGCCCAAAACTCATTCTCCAATGATAAGTACAAGGATCTCAGTGGGCCGGTCATCAAGCTTGAGAGTTTGACGCCTGAAGACCTATATGTCCTGCTTGAAAACATTAATTTCGTATACGCTTCTGGAAAGGAAGATGATAAGGTTGTCCCTGATGAGGCGCTCCCTGAATTCATGAGGTATTGTTCGAACAGGCTTGGCAACAGTTATTTCAGAACCCCAAGGACCACCATCACTGCATTCATCAATCTATTGGCTATCTTGGAGCAGAACAAGGATGCTGGTTGGAAGGAACTGATCGGATCACTTGAGGTCCGTCAGGACAATGGGGGCATCGCAGAAAAAGATGGGGTCATTGAAGATGACGAGCTTGCAACATTCCGATTATGACAGATAACAGATCATCAGAATCCTTTGAATTGCTCGATCGGAGGATCCAGTTTTGGATTTGGAACAATGATTGGAATGAGCTGAGGGATATCCAGGAGAAAGCAATCCCCCATATCCTATCTCATGATCGGGATGTCATTCTCTCCTCAGGCACGGCGAGTGGAAAAACCGAGGCGGCGTTCCTTCCCATTCTCACACACATGCTTCGGCGGGAAGAGGGGATAGGCCTCACCGTCTACATCAGTCCCTTGGTGGCTTTGATCAACGATCAGTATTCTCGTCTCTTGGAATTGTGTGAAAGTCTCTTGGTTCCGGTGTATCCCTGGCATAGCGGCATCCCTGCATCCAGGAAGAAAAAAATGTTTGCAAACCCTTCGGGTGTTCTTTTGATTACTCCTGAATCCTTGGAAGCACTGTTCTGCAACCATGGTGGGCAGGTTGGCATGCTGTTTTCAGATACTCAATACATTGTGATTGACGAACTGCATTCTTTCATTGGAACAGAGAGGGGGAAACAACTTCAAACGTTGATGCATCTCCTTGAAACTGCTGTGGCAAGGAGAATCCCAAGGATAGGGCTTTCTGCAACACTTGGCGATATGAATCTTGCGGCGGAGTATCTGAGAAAAGCTGATCCTCCTGAAATCATCAATTCAGATGTCCCTGCGGAACTGAAAATCCTGATGAAGGGGTATACCCAAAGCAAGGTTGAGGATGATGAGAAAGAAACTGATGATGGTGACGCTTCGTTTCAGATAGCGAAGTATGTATTCCCACTGCTCAAACAATCTAACAATCTTGTGTTTCCGAACAGCAGAGCCAAAGTGGAATATTATACAAAACTCTTTTCTGAATTATGTGAGGAAAACAAATGCCCAAACGGGTTTTTTGCCCATCATGGGAACTTGGCTCACACCATTCGCGAGGAAGCTGAGGCTACTATTAAAGAAGCTAAGCACCCAACAACCATCGTATGCACCAATACCCTTGAACTGGGCATTGATATCGGCTCCGTTGAAAGCATCGTGCAGATAGGGGCTCCACCGTCTGTAGCAAGTCTCCGGCAACGTCTTGGAAGATCTGGACGAGAGAAGGGCAAGCCAAGCATTTTGCGTGCATTCACCATCGAGGAGGAGCTTTCTAACAAGTCAACGCTTGTTTCTGAATTGAGAGAGCATACCATCGAATTCTGCGCAATGATTAATCTCTTGCTGCTGAAGTGGTTTGAACCCCCGAGAGTATGGACCCTGAATTTTTCCACGCTTGTCCAACAGATACTGGCGCTCATTTCTCAACACGGAGGCATTTCAGTACAGTCCGCATATAGGCTCCTTTGTGATGCTGGCCCATTCGATACTGTTACCAAAAAAGACTTTATGGAATTGCTCAGGTCTCTTTCCATGAATGAATTGATTACCCAGGATAGTACGGGATTGCTGTTTCATGGGAAGAGAGGCGAACAGCTGGTTAATCATTATTCATTTTATGCCGCATTCGACACAGAAAAGGAATTCAGGATTGTTTCTGATTCCAAGACATTGGGGACGCTCCCTGTCAAATCACTTGTAGCTGTTGATGACTTCATCATTTTTGCTGGAAAATCGTGGATAGTCACTGCAATTGACATGAAATCAAGAACCATCCAGGTAAGTCCCCAGAGGAAGGGCAAGCCCCCCGTCTTTTACAGCTCAAGGGGGCTCGTGCATTCAGAAGTTCGTGCAATGATGCGAAAGATCTACGAAGGATTGGCTTTGGTCCCTTATGCTGATGCAGTGACCAAACGGCTGGTTGAAGAGGGGCAAAGAGCATATGTGACAAACAATTTGAAGCATGAGGATATTGTACAATCAGGATCATCTGTATTCCTGTTTTCGTGGTTGGGAGATGATGTCAACGAGGCTTTGGGTGCCATTTTCAGATGGCAGGGGTTTTCAATTTACCAAGCAGGTATGTCCATTGTTATTCCATTTGCTTCGAAGAAGTCGGTATTTGAGTGCATTGGCAAACTAAGAAATGATCAAAAACCGACCATTTCGGCCTTGTTATCACAAGCAGATAATCTTGAGAAGGAAAAGTGGGACTGGGCACTCTCTCGTGAACTTCTTGAAAAGACATATGAGAGCACGAACATGGACCTTGATACAGCATGGAAGTGGATAGTGACAAGACCTTCCATATCCGGCTGGGATTCCCTCTCCGGGAAGTGAGAATCCGTGAAAAACCATTACAGCATCTGAAAAACACTTATTCATTACTATTCCTTATGAATTATAATTACACTATAGCGGATATGCATCCTTGTAAAGGTATTTCATGAACCTTGAGTACAAGCTCAGGAACAGCATGGTGAGTTTCTGTCTATTCAGCTGTAAATTTCAGAAGTAACACATAGGCCCTCTCAAAAGCCCCAGGGCATCAGATTGTAAAATCTGATGCCCTGGATGCCAGTCCTTGCTTTTGCTCTTTGTATTGGTTGTTGCTGAGGACTGTTACTCAAACACCTCTAGCTCCACCACCCACTTCTCCCTAGGCCCCCTATACCTGTACTTCTCATGCACAGGAGCACCCCAGGAGTCATCCCCACCAACACCGCTCTGTCCTTCAAGGATCCTTACATGCAACTTGTCCGTATTGGGAAGATCATGGATGTACGTAGCCTCCTCCAGCCCGTGGCAGCTATAGGGAAGGACCGAGCACTCAAAGCTCCTGTTGGCCCTGATGCTTGCATGAAGGTAAATTTTTTAGTTTATATATTCAAAGAAAAAAAACTCAAAATCAATTTTAAATTGCACGCAGAAACTAGGCTTCATATAATCAAAAATGACTTCAAGTTTATAATAATTGTATTCTATAACTATATATTTTTTAATAAATAGTTAGATAGGAATTAAAATGTATTAGATATGAGTATTCATCAATAATAAAATTTACTTAAGTAATTATTTAAAATCAAAACTAAATATATAATGTATACTAATATAAATATATATCTATAAACAAATAAAAAAATTAAAACAAAATATAAATATGTTTAATTAATAAATTAAATATATTTTTAATAATGCTTAAGGGACCGAAATTTTGAATAATTATTGAATTTAAAAAGTAAAAATTTGAATTGACATATAAGAAAATTATGATATAGTTGTATACAATAAAGCATGAGAAATTAAAATTCGAACAAACTGTTCAATAGTATAACGAGTGTTTTAGGTACTTTAGAGAATATGCTTTGATGATTGATTCTATAGAGAGACAAGGACGGCGCTATGAAAATTAAGAATGTAGAGGTTTTTCCTATTGAATTTCCTCTTGAGTATCCTTCACAGGATGCAACTGGTATCTGGTATAACTGGAGCACAGTAATCGTGAAAGTGACATCTGAGGATGGTACTTGCGGATATGGTGAGATTGGGCCTATTCATGGTGGGGGAATACCCATTTTTACTGCGATAGTAGAATACCGTTTGAAGTCCCTCATTATCGGTGAGAGTTGCTTTGATCGTGAAAGGTTGTATGAGAAGATGCTAGGTCGTGGTACCAGTGCTTATGCTCTTGGTGAAAAGGGTGCTGCTGTAAGTGCAGTAGCTGGTATAGACATCGCCCTATACGACCTGGTTGGAAAATTGCTTAAAACTCCTGCATACAATTTGCTTGGTGGTATGGTTTTTGATAAAATTCCTGCCTATGCCTCTGGTTTTTTTGGTATAAAGGGTAGAGCTCTCACACCAGCGGAGTGTGGGGATGAAGCAAAAAGTTATGCTGATGCAGGATTCAAGGGAATTAAGATGAAGGTAGGGTTTGGTTTGGAGAAGGACATGCAAAACCTAGCTGCCGTCAGAAATGCCCTTGGACCAGATAGGGGGATCATGGTCGATGCAAACCAGTGCTTTACCTATCCTGATATCATGAAAAATGTGGAGTATTATAAAGATTTTAACCTGACATTCATCGAAGAGCCATTACGGATCAATGATCTTTATGGTATGGCGAACCTTTCTGCAAATGCAGGAGTTCCCATTGCCGCAGGTGAAAACTATTATACTCGTTTTGAATTTAGAGAGATTTTTGAGAAACGAGCGGTAAATATTATACAACCCGATATAATACATGCAGGAGGAATAACAGAGACAAAGAAGATAGCGGCGATGGCAAGTGCCTACTCTGTTCCGCTAGCTCCTCATATCCATGCATCTGTAGGGGTCTCAGCCGCTATACAGTTGCTCGCCTCATGTGAAAATACCTTTGCTGCAGAATATATTACCAGTGGGGGATCATATCAGTTACGAAAAGAACTGTGTGGGCAAAACTATATGGCAAAGGATGGATTTGTTCCTGTTTCTCAAGATCCAGGTCTCGGTCTTCTAATTGATGAGTCCGTGTTTGAAAAATACTATCCGAAGTGGATGCGTTAATAGAATATATCATAAATTTGTTTTGAGACTGTTAAGGAGATGTTATTTTGACTTCAAGAGAAAGAATACTTTGCGCCTTAGACCATAGAGAACCGGATAGGCTGCCTTTTGACTTTGGTGCAACTATGGAAACTACGATGAGCATCAAACTATATCAGACTTTGAAGGAATCTTTGCAGGTCAAGCAGGATGACCCTATCAGGGTGAAACTGCTAACTGCCCAGTTTGCCGACATTGATCCAGAGATACAAGAAATCATAGGGGCAGATGCTCGTGGGGTACAACCTAATCCCTCTATGGCTCATCCAATCGAGTTTACTGATGAAGGTGAATATATCTCTATTGTTGATGAATTTGGTATCTACTGGAGAAAGCCGAAAGAAGGAGGTTTGTATTATGATATGTGTAAATTCCCCCTTAGCGGTCTTGAAGATGAGGATATAGAAAAGTACTCCTTTCCTGATAGTAGGGAGCCAAGCAGATTTGAAGGTTTATCAGAACGGATAGATCTTCTATCTAGCAATGGGGAGTATCCCATTGTATTTGACAACTGTATGGGGAATGGGATTTTTCAGATGGGTAACCATCTGATGGGGTATGACAATTTTTTAGTTGCCTTCTCATTGGAAGAAAAGTCTGCAGACTATGTGATGGATAAGATTCTTGATATGAAAATGGAGTTCTGGGATGAAGTCCTCACTCGGTTTGGAGATCGCATAGACATCGTAAAGGAGCTTGATGATCTGGGTACCCAGTTAAATATGATGATTTCACCAGACTCGTATCGTGAGAGGATTCAGCCAAGACTGAAGAAACTGGTTCATTTCATCAAGAAGAAAAGTCCTCATGTGAAAATGATGATGCACTCATGTGGAAGCATGTCTAAGGCTATCCCCGCTTTGATCGATGCAGGTGTGGAGATTCTTAATCCACTGCAGTATACGGCGAATGATATGGATCCAGCAACTTTGAAAAAGGAATATGGGAAAGAGCTGACATTCTGGGGCGGAGGAATTGAAACTCAGAATATCATACCTTTTGGATCAGCTCAGGATGTGGAAGATGAATGTAGACGCCAAATGGACATACTGATGCCTGGTGGTGGGTTTGTCTTTGCACAAGTGCACTCCCTGCAATGGGGAGTTCCGTTAGAAAATGTATTTTCCATGTGGAATACCGTGAAGAAATATGGAAGATATTAAATACGTTTATATGTGAAATTTTTGTATTGTCCATAGGAATATGGTCCTATGTAAGAAATGTTGGATATAAATGGAGGAAATCAATATGAAATTGAGTGAAGCATCTGAGAGGGCTATGACCTATCCGAAAGGGCAGGAAGAGTGGAGTTGTGGATTCTCCTACACCCCTGTTTTTGGGCTTGGGTATGAGGAAGGAATTCATCGTCGTGATCCAAGTAGTATCCTTGAGGTCGATGGGGTCTATTATGTCTGGTATACCAAGAGCTCTGGCCCCATGTTTGGCCAGACCGTCCGTGATCCTTATGCAAAAAAGTATCCTTGGGATTATGCAAACATTTTTTATGCCACTTCTCTCGACGGGGTTGCATGGGAGGAGAGAGGATGTGCCATACCACATGGGGGGAAGGGCGACTATGACGAACGAACCGTTTGCACCCCTGATGTGATGGAGCATGAGGGAAAGTACTATCTTGTGTATCAGACACTTCCTCAAGGGACAAAATACGATGGGAGCGAAGAGCATGTGGCGATGGCAATTGCCAGTGATCCCAATGGCCCTTGGGAAAAGCTAGAGGCAAATATCCTTGATCCAATGGATCAGGGAGAATGGTTTGGTCAGCATGATAACTATAACGATGGTTTTTATACCGGACGTTGTCATGACCCTATGTTGTTTGCTTATAATGAAAAATTTTATCTCTACTATAAATGCTGCTCAACTGGTGAGGCTGAGAAGTATGCAGAAGTTGATACCCGATGGGGCGTTTCCATCGCTGATTGCATAACGGGTCCCTATCATGCTAGTGAATACAATCCAGTCACAAACAGTGGACACGAAACCCTTCTCTGGCCGTATCAGGGAGGTATTGCTGCCTTGCTCAACCGCGATGGTCCTGAGAAAGATACGATCCAATATGCCAAGGACGGGATCAACTTTTCCTTGATGGCAAAAGTTCAGGATACCCCTCAGGCTGGAGGTGCTTTCAGAAGCAAGAATCCTGATCTTTGTCCCTTGGAAGGTATTCGGTGGGGATTGTGTCATGTTGATGAAAGGGGTGGGGTTTGGAATCATATAGTCCGCTTTGATGTCGATACCCGTCATCCCTACTGCAGACCGATGAAATATCCCAAGAGCAATTGCGATTACTTACATAATTAACACCAATATTTCAGAGACGCTTGGAGCTATAGCTATAAGCGTCTCTGGCTGTGTTTTGGGCTAGTATTCCCTACAGGAGTATATTAGTCGTACGGACACGATATCCAAGCTAGAACAAAGGGTATTTGTGCGGGGACCAGTAAGATCATTTTACATTATGAGCTTATGAAGTCTTATAACACTAAGAATTGGTTTTATTAGTAATTATGTTTTATATTATTGGATATTCAAAAATTCTAATAGAATTCTATTTTACAGTTAAATACTTGCTTTAAATAAATTTAAATTATTAATTATTTTAATTGACAGGTAGGTTTTTAGGGTATATAATTGTATACAATGAAGGACGAAAAATCTTATCGTCACATAATAATGGAGGAAACATGAAAAAATTACTAACAGTTGCATTAGTTGTAATGCTAGTCACCACAGGTCTTTTTGCTCAAGGTGGACAGGAAAAGGATCAGGGCTCTGCCAAGAAACTTGAAATTCATTATGCTAACTTTTCAACAGAGGGCGAATCCCACTTCAAAATGGTAGACCAGAGCATAAAGAACTTTAATGCAGCAAATCCGAATATCAAAATTATGAATGATTTGCTCCCTTCTGCTGCGTATACTACAAATATTCAGGCAGTTGCAGCATCAAACGACCTTCCTCAAATCTCTATGCTAAGAGCTTCCCAGGCACAGGCGTATGGATTGAATGGAGTAATCCTCCCATTGAATGACCTTTTGGTGGAGTCTGGCCTTGATGCAAGGATGAGACCAGGGGTATACAAGGAATCTTCTGTAGATGGTGTTATTTATGGAATCCCTTGGGCAATCGGGTATTATGGCTTTATTTTATATAACTCTGAGATTTTCGATGAAGTTGGTATTAAAGAATTCCCGAAAAATCTTGATGAATTCAAGGTTGCCTGTGACACATTGAATGCAGCTGGATATATTCCTATGGCATTGGGCGACAAGCCTCTTTGGCCAGCTGATTCTCTTACCTTCAGCGCTTTTGTAAATAAGTTTGTTGGTCCTGATTGGACAGATAGCATTGTAGCAAAAGATGGCACAGCTAGTTTCCTAGACGCTGATTTTATCGCTGCCTTGACAGCCTTCCAAAAACTTGCAAAGGATGGCACTTTTAATGTTAACCTGGCTAGTCTTGACCATGATGAAAGAAGAATTTTGTATTCTAGCAAGAAAGCTGCAATGATCAGCGCCGGTGACTGGGAATGTGTTCAGATCACTAGAGAAGCACCAGATGTGGCTGCTATGACCAAGGTTGCTGCATGGCCCGGACCAAAGAACGGTGCAAAAGCAGGAGATTCCTTTGAGAATAGTAGTGCTTGGACTATCGCTTTGAGCGCCAATAATTCTGAAGCAGAAACACAAGCTGCTATGGATTATCTTGCAAATTACCATATGACTCCAGAATGGGGAAAACAACACATTGAAGTTGGTGGATCAATTGCTTCTTGGGAACATGAAATAGACAAAACCAAAATTAATCCTATCATGGCAGATGTGTATGCATATGATTCAGAGCCTTGCTTAAACTGGGATGGTGTCATGGACATAGACGTTCGTGAGGTTTTCCAGAGAGGATTGCAGAGTTTGCTTACAATGGGCGTAACTCCCCAACAACTTGCAAGCAAAATGCAAGCTGAATATGTAAGGGCTCTAAAGAAATAACACTTCACATTAATTGTTCGAATATTTTGGGGGTTGGATGATTCCTACCCCCAAAATTATAAAGGAGCCTACGATGCGTTCATTTGAATCTAAAGAAGTGAAAACTATTTACAAATTTATCCTACCTTGGTTTATTTTATTTTGTTTTGCTTTAGTCATTCCCATTTTTACCTGCCTAGGAATCAGTTTTACAAGTTGGCGGGGGGGGCCTAAAATAAACTTTAACGGCATAGATAATTATGTGAGGTTGGTCCAAGATGCAGAGTTTTGGAATGCCTTTGGTAATAACTTGGAATTGATGGCTTATCTCATTGTTGGACAGATAGGTTTTGCCTTTGTATTTGCCTTGATGTATAATAGCAAATTAGTTCGTTTCAAAGAATTGCATCGGCGTCTTATCTTTCTTCCATGTTTGTTGGCTCCTGCAGTAGTGGGTATGGTCTGGCAGTTGGTGTATAGAATTGATATCGGCATATTTGCCATACTATTTCGTTCCTTGAACCTAGAAAATTGGATTATTCCCTGGCTTGATAGTCCCAAACTTGTAATGCCGGCCATAAGCATAGTGCTCATCTGGCAATATGTTGGTCAATACTGCCTGATAATCATGGCAGGGATGCAAAATATCAACAAATCAGTACTTGAGGCTGCGGAAATCGATGGTACAACCGCAATACAACGCGCATTCTATATTGTTTTTCCTCTGCTAAAATCAACGATATTTGTACTTTTGATGTTGGTCATCTCAGGATGTATGAAGCTGTTTGATATATTCTTTATCATGACCAATGGAGGACCTGGCAACTCATCGATGGTAGCTGTCTTGTATTCTTATAATCTTGCCTTTCATTCAAACAAACTTGGTTATGGATCTACCTCAGCAATTGGAGTTGTACTTCTGAGTTTCTTGCTCATAATCATCATGAAACAATTTACAAAGAGGATTGCAGATGAAAACTAATCAAAGAAGAATGTTGCCTGCTTCAATAGCTTTAAATGTATTCTGTGTTGTAATTTCCCTCATTTGCATTGTTCCTGTGCTTTGGATGTATGTTTCATCTATACGTGGCAATGCATCCTTCATGTTGAATCCTATTGCTTTCCCAAAGGAATTTGTTATACAAAACTATGTAGCAGCAAGTAGGATTTCTAGTATTTTCATGGCTATGGGGAATAGCACCTTGTATGTTATATTTTCCCTTGTTTTAGTCAATATTGGTGCCTTTATTACCTCATATTTTTTCTCACGTTATGAGTTTAAAGGAAAAAACTTTATTTTTTCGGTGTATCTTGCTGGAATGTTGATCCCCTTGTATGCACTAATGGTACCTGTATTCGTCCAATATAAGATTTTAGGACTGCTCAATAATCGATTGGCTTTGGTTATTACATATTTTGCGATGCAGATGCCTTTAGCTATATTCTTATATCGCAGTTTCATTGATGGGGTTCCCAGAGAGCTTGATGATGCAGCGACGATTGACGGATGTTCGATAGTGCAACGATTGAGCAGAATCATATTCCCACTTTGTCGACCTATAATCGGTACCATATCAATATTGACTGCTATCAGCGTTTGGAATGAATTTGCATTCTCTGTAATTTTGACACCAAAGACAAACCTACGAACAGTTGCAGTTGCTGTACGATTTTTTAGTTCTGATATTAAGGTAGACTACACATTGCAATTTGCAGGACTTTGTATGGTGACCCTTCCTATTCTTCTTCTGTATATTGCTTTTAGCAAAGAAATAATGAAAGGTATGATTTCTGGGGCAGTGAAAGGCTGATAGTATACATAAAGACAAGAAAAATATTGTATTAATGCTTCTAGGCAGCCTAGAGCAGATTCTCTCGGTTGTTTGGGGCTTCATTTGCCAAGACTCCCTTTCTTGACGACCTTGCTGCAAAAGGCATCTAGTATGAACACTATATTTATCCTTCTCCAATTTGTATTCCTACAAGTGCTTCTCTCCTTATGGGAATGAATGCGATTGAGAATGGGGTGATTAGAAACAGTTTTTGGTTGTGAGCTGACCATGTAGGATTGTGATTTGCAGAAAGAGTTGTTCAGTTCTCTCATATATGCCAACTCCGATAAGACGGTTAACACCACATTGAGTCCAAAACCTGGAGAGTATTTCAAGCGACAATGGAGGCGTCCTTATCCGATGAACAGTGCCAAAGATATTTATGGAAATAGGTAACATTGGTTTTTGCTGTATTTCTGTATGAAGTACAGATGAAAGTTCTGTATCGAGTTCTTTTTGGTGAGAAAGAACTCGAAGATTCACTATCAGGAAAATAGATTGATCATAGAAGCAAAGGACATAAGCTGATGAGAAAAGATGATAAGAGATACGAGAATTTCCGTGAGTTGGAGAGTGGGGATCCTAATTTTCACATGAAAGAATCAGGGCAAGCACGTACTGTAATTGATTTAAGTGGGTGTCACTGGTTGATGGAACGAATGCGTCCAGGACAAGGAAAAGCAGAGGGTATCCATCTCTTGCAAAATGAACTTTCAGGTAATGATTTCAGTTGGAATGCAGCCACGGTTCCTGGTGACGTGTATACCGACCTCTATCATGCTGGAGAGTTGGATGATCCACACTTTGGGCGTAATATGGGTAAAGCCAAGTGGGTAGGGGACTATGAGTGGTGGTATACCCATGCCTTTGCTGTACCTGAGAATCTGAAAGGAAAAGATATTTTTCTTGTATTTGAGGGAATAGACTATAGTTGTGAAGTCTTTCTTAATGGCCAAACCTTAGGCCAGAATACAGGTATGTTCTCCTCTTTTTCTTACAATGTGTCAGACTTGGTGAGTTTCACCCCATCCCATGTGCCTGATAATCTGCTTACGGTCAAGGTCGATCCTCCCCCGAAGAACCAGAAGAATATTGCAGGAATGAAGCATAACTTTGCTGGTGATTACCTTACAGGATTGGTTCCATTTGGAATCTGGCGACCCATTAAGCTTATAGCTACCCACAAGGTGAAGATTGGTAATTATAGGATTGAGACAAAAGTTGGTGAAGATGATCGTGCAGATGTACGCATAGACGGTGAAGTGAGCTGTTTGCAAAAACAGGGGAATTTGGCTTTGACAGTAAGAGCTGAACTGACAAAGGATGGGGAAACCCATATCGGTCTGCAAGAAGTGAACCTCTCTACTGGAGAAAACACCTTCTCGTTACAGATTCCTATTGCCGAAGCTGCTTTATGGTGGCCTTATGAATTGGGAACACCTAACCTGTATGCATTAAAGATATCAGTATTCCAAAATGAAATGGAACTGGACAGGATTACAGACAACGTGGGACTTCGTGAAATCAAAATGCAGATGAATCCGGGTTTTACTGAAGAGGAAGCAGAGATTCCTTGGACGTTCTGTATCAATGGCAAACCGATGTTTTTGCGTTCTGCCTGTTGGGGCGGACAGCCATCTTTTTTCTATGAACGCAATAGCAGAGAGAAATACAGGTTCTACTTGGAAAAAGCTAAGGAATGCAATATCAATAATCTCAGGATATTTGGTTGGCATCCACCAGAGGTTTCTGATTTCTATGAGATTTGCGATGAACTGGGAATTACTGTCTGGACAAATTTTCCCTTGGCTACCCAGGTATTTCGTGACGATGTTCCCTACGTGGAGGACGTTCTGGAATCTTCCAGACAAATCGTACTAGATAGAAGAAATCACCCTTCCATGGTGATGTGGATGGGTGGTGAAGAGGTCTATTTCTCAGAAGCTCACGTCCAGAGTGGGAATAAGCGACTTATCCAGAAAATAGGAGAAGTGACGAGGAGCCTGACTGACGTCCCTTATGCCGATGCATCCCCCTTAAGTTCGCGCGAGGGGATCCGAATGGGATACAAACCCAAAGAATCAATGCATGCAAACTCTCACTACTATGCTGCTGGAGCAGTATTTATGGAGGATTATTATCCCGCGCTCGACTGTTGTATTGTCCCTGAACTGACTGCGGCCTCTTCTCCAGATATCGAAAGTCTTAAGAAATTTATACCAGAAGATGAACTGTGGCCCATGGGTCTCAGCTGGGGCTACCATATGGGAAATATTGATTTGTTACAGACTCTAAACTATGAAGTCTTTGGTTCCATCTGTATGGATTCTCTTACCCAATTTGTAACTGCAACCCAGATAGCACAAGGTACTATTTTCCAGTTTGCCCTTGAACATTTCAGGCGGTTGAAACCTCGGGTCAGTGGAGTTTCCCTCTGCCATTTTATTACTAACTGGCCAATTATCAAGTGGGATATCATTGATTACTATGGACAAGAAAAACGCTCTTTTGCCTTTGTGAAGCAAAGTTATAATCCCTTGCTCCCTAGCCTGCAGTTTCAAAAAAGACGTTATGTTCCAGGAGAGAGTTTCAAAGGCTCCTTGTGGGTGGTGAACGACCTGTATGAGATGTATTCGCAGGTAACTTATACATGCAAGATATATACTACAACAAATTCCGATCTTGGAGTTTTCATGGCAGAAGGTAATTTCTCTTCAGATACTTGGAAATGTGTCAAAGAGGTTGAAACGGTAGTGGATATTGAACCGAACTCCTCTAAGGAATTTGAAACAGTGCAATGGGATGTTGAAGGATCTATAGGCGATAGGTTTGCCATTGGTATTTGTCTGAAGAATTCTGAAGGAACTGTACTGGCTGAGAACTGTTATACCCTGATGGTCGATGACCAGACAAAAGCAATGGTTGAAGCAAAAGCCTTGTACGTCCAGGGAAGAGCAATTCGTAACCAGTTTAGCCGTGGGTACTATCGATTCACCCCGCAATGCATTGATAATCGATAAGGAAAGGGAGAGAATAATGACTACTGAACAAATCATTGAGAGGTTGGAAGAACAGGAAGAAGTCTTGCAGTTTTCTCATTTTACCAATACAGACGCCTGGGATTTGGGAATTGCTATAGTGGAAGAAGCCCGATTCCGTGGATTCAAGCCTGCGATCAGCATACGATTGAATAATGGCTATATTGTATTTCAGTATGGCTTTGATGACACAGGTCTCGACCATGAGCACTGGATGCAGCGCAAGGTAAACCTAACAATGGTCAAGCAGATGAGTTCTCTGAAGGCAAAGGCAATACTAGAGTCCCAACAACTTACCCTTGAAACTTGGTTTCTACCAGAATCCGAGTACTCAACCTGTGGTGGGGCTTTCCCTATCAGGGTCAGGGGTGTAGGAATGATCGGCAGCATCGTTGCCTCAGGTATTTTAGTGGTTCTTGACCATGATCTGGTCATCGGAGGTATTTGTAGGTATCTGGGCCTTGATTCGGTGCCTAGGGTGTTGGACTAATCTTTAGAAAAATACATACACATGAGGAGTCACATATGAATACTATGATGGGAAAAGATGGCACAGTTGAGTATCACAAGCTCTATATTGATGGGAAGTGGGTTGCCCCGCATTCAAAAACCTATATTGCGGTAGAGAATCCTGCAAATGAGGAATTGCTGGGCTACGTATCTGATGCTGATAGTGAGGATGTACTCAAAGCACTTCAGTCATCAGATGCTGCACAGGTGAATTGGCAGAGCATCCCTATTCTCAAACGAGCTGAATATGTGACGACACTTATTGAAAAACTCCGTTCGCAACAGCCTTATTTTGCAACATTACTTGCAAAGGAGCAGGGAAAAACATATCAGGAAGCGTTAGGAGAGGTGGCTGATACCATTGGGTACATGCAATACGCTGTGGAGAGTGCCAAGCACATAAAAAGCGATATAATGCCTGTGATGGACAAGGATGAGGCCTTTGTAATCAAGAAAGTGCCTTATGGGGTAACAGTTGCCCTATGTGCATGGAATTATCCGCTTGCCTTGGTTGGGAGAAAATTGGGGCCTGCCCTGATCACAGGGAATACCATGATCATCAAGCCGCATGAGCTGACACCTTTGGCAACTACAGAGTTTTTCCAACTTGTTGATGAGGTGGGCTTTCCTCCTGGGGTAGTCAACCTGATAACTGGTAATGGAACTGAAGCAGGAAATCTCTTGGTAAGCAGCCCTATTACCAAATTGATAAGTGTTACAGGAAGTGTTGGGGCAGGTCAGGCAATTTACAAAGCGGCCTCAGGTCATATTGCAGGCTTGGTTCTTGAATTGGGTGGAAAAGCCCCCTTTATTGTACTTAAGGATGCTAACATAGACAAGGCAGTAGATGCGGCGATAGTATCTCGATATTCAAATTGTGGTCAGGTTTGCACCTGCTGTGACATGATCTTTGTCCAGAATGAAGTAGCTGAAGAGTTTACTGAGAAATTGCTGAAGAAAGTGGCAAAAATTAAGGTAGGAGACCCTTTCGATCCAACTACAACAATGGGGCCAAAGGTTTCTCGTTCTGATTGGGAGAAGATTGATGCAGTGGTACAGAAAACTATTGCCGAGGGGGCTGTCCTGGCAGCTGGGGGAAAACGCCCAGAAGGGGAGCAGTTTGTGAAAGGGCATTGGTATGAGCCGACAGTGCTCACCGGTGTGACTAAAGATATGACGGCCGCCAAGGATGAGATCTTCGGGCCTGTTTTGCCTATTATTCGTATCAAGGATTTTGATGAAGCTGTACACATCACCAATGCTAGTCCTTTCGGTTTGGCTTGCTATCTCTTCACTGAGGATTATCGGATAATGATCGAAGCTTCTGAAGTCTTGCAGGTAGGGACCGTTTTCATAAATAAGCAGATTTTTGGATATGTTCACGGTTTCCATAGTGGTCACAAGTTAAGTGGTCTCAACGGAGAGGATGGTGAATATGGTTTGGATGCATTTATGCAGAAACGTGCTTTATATATAAATTATTCAAAATGATTGCAAATACTACCTTCAAGTACGTTTTGTGCTTGAAGGTATTTGCTGTATGCTGCATCAGAGTTGAAGTTTATCTAGCCCTATTAAGATAGTTGTAAATGTGTTTATAAAATACAATTTTAATGGTTTCAAATTTTTAGTGTTTCCAGAAATTGATAGAAACAAGCGAATTACTTTTCATAATATTATTACTGATTGTACACGTATTGTTTTAAATATATATAGTAAATATAAAGTTTTAGGTATTACAGATCAAGATTAGTATATTCGAAAAAAGACATTTTAATGCTGTAGTAGAATAAAGATTTATTGACACCTATTGGTATGTATGATATTTTATGTATACAATTAATTGGTTGATCAGTAGCATATTGGAGGATTCTTTGATGATAGATACACAGTTTTTTATAGGTGGTGAGTTGCTTGAAAGTTCCACAAATCGAAGAGTTGAAGTAACTTGCCCAGCAACAAATAAAACTATCGGAACAATTCCTTTAGGTAATGCTGAGGATGCTCATCATGCCCTTACAAAAGCAACTATGGCCTCCAAGGAATGGGCTCTTCTTCCAGCTCAGACTCGTGCAGGTTTTATTGTAGAACTTGCTGATATCATGGAAGAGGGCAAGGAAGAGCTGGCTAAAATTCTTTCTCTTGAACAAGGAAAGATTATCAATGAAGCAAGGGGCGAGGTCGGAGGAGCCATTGGATTTCTCAGGTATGCTGCTGAATCGGCCAGAAGGATTGAAGCCAATATTTTAGACTCTGAAATTAAGGATGAAAGAATCTGGATCGAACGGGTTCCGTATGGAGTAACCGTGGGACTTCTTGCATGGAATTTTCCGCTTGCTCTCATGGCAAGGAAAGTTGGCAATGCATTGGTGACAGGTAACTGCATGGTAGTGAAACCTCCTACAGAGACCCCTCTTACTGTTATGCGATATGGTGAAATGCTTGTAAAGTCATCCCTTCCGAAGGGTGTCTTGAATTTTATAACAGGGACAGGAAGGGAAGTCGGTAACGCTCTGGTCAGCGACAAGCTTACCAAGCTTGTAACCCTGACAGGTAGTACAGGCGCCGGTAGGCAATTGTACAAAGCTGCTGCTGAGAATATCACCGTACTACGACTTGAACTTGGTGGTAAGGCGCCGTTCATTGTGATGGATGATGCCAATGTTGATAAGGCTGTCCAGTGTGCAGTTGTCGCTCGGTTCACCAATTGTGGACAAATTTGTACCTGTAATGAAAGAATGTATATTCATGAGGCAGTATATGATGAATTTAGCAAGAAGTTTATCGCCGAAGTGAAAAAATTGAAGGTCGGCGACAGTTTTGACCCTGAAGCTTCAATGGGCCCTAAGGTCAACAAGGCCGAGATTGAAAAGCTTGAAAACATGATACAAAAAAGTATTGCCCAAGGTTCTAGAATCCTCTATGACGGTAGCAAGGAAGCCTATGTATCCACGTTGCTTTCTGAGTATCCTGATGGTAACTGGTTTTTCCCTCAGATTGTTGAAGTTTCAGACAACAAGAATATCCTGATGCAGGAAGAGACCTTTGGTCCTGTGGCACCTATGATGAAGATCGGTAGTTTTGAAGAGGCATTGGAATATGCCAACGATTGTGAGTATGGTCTTTCAGCCTATCTTTTTACTAATAATGCTAAGAACATCATGAGAATGACACGTGAGCTTGAATTTGGTGAAGTATATGTAAATAGGGAAAATAGGGAACTGATCAATGGGTTCCATAATGGATTTAAACTCAGTGGTATTGGTGGGGAAGATGGGAAATTTGGCCTAGAGGGGTATCTCCAGAAGAAGACCATCTATATGAATTATGATATATAACTTGAGAAAGGAAGTAGTCTAATGGATAAGAAAGCAACAGTTTCAATCGTACATGGAAAGGTAACCGAGACACAACAACAGTATAGCAACCGTGATCTGCAGGTAGTAAAAGATATGCTTATGCAGACATTTTATAATCTTGGCGGGCTTGATACTCTAATAAAACACACCGACAAGATTCTTATAAAACCAAACCTGGTTGAAGTGCCTTATCCTAAGACAGCAGGATCAGTTCTTACAGACCCAAGGCTTCTTGAGGCCCTTTGCAGCATCCTTAAAGAGTATGGGGTAGCTCAGATTCTTGTAGGTGAAGGTAAGAGTGTCAACTTGAGGCATATCAATGCCGGAGCAAGGAAGGCATTTGAAGGCTCTGGCCTTGCTGATGCTGTCAGACGTGGGGGTGGAGAAATCATAGCATGGGATGAAGAACCTTTTGTTGCAGTCAAACATCCTGACCTGATGCTGTGGGATGCTGTGGATGTTCCTGCTTCCATTCTTGAATGTGATTACTTTATCAATCTCCCCAAGCTGAAAACTCATGGTCAGACTGAAATAACTTGTGGCATCAAGAGTATGCAGGGTGTCTACAGCACTGATGACAAGATTAAATTCCATGATGAGTCTTTCCCCTGGAAGATGGCGGATATGCTCAAGGTTGCAATGCCTGATCTGAACATTGTTGATGGCCTTATCGCGGGTGAAGGCTTTGGCCCTATCTATACGGAACCCGTGGACATGGGTCTTATCATCGCTTCCACAGATGTGGTTGCTACCGATGCTGTCTGTAGCAAGCTGATGGGTATCGAACCTATTGAGGTTCCCATCACAAGGCTTTGTGCTAGGGAAGGTTTGGGTTGTGATAATCTTGATGAGATCGAGATCATCGGTGAACCGATTGAGAAGTACATGAGATACTTCAAGCGTTCGGGAATCTGGAATCCTATCGGTATGTGCGATAAGATCAAGATATTTGCCGGTGGGGCTTCTCGTTTTGAACTCGCACAAATTGCAGCGACTATCAGAAGGATGGAGTGGGATGGTACCCTAGACAAACTCACTGAAGATCTGTGCGTATTCGTCGGAGACAATCCTCCCATACCGAAGAAGACGTTCAAGCATGTATTCATTATTGGCGATGCAGCCATTCGGGACTGCAAGTTTGATGGGGTAAAAATTCCAGGGAATCCTCCACTACCGAGTGTACAAATAGTCCAGGCTTTCGAGAAAACCATCAAGTAGAGAAATTCCTAAAAGTTACACAAAACTAACATGGATGGGGTATAATGCTCTGACCTGTTTCTGAAGAGTCCTTCATAGGCGACCAAATTATTATATTGGTACCTATGGAGGATATCTATGAATCAGATTTTTAGAATCATTGTTTTTTAGTGAGAATATAGGTATCATGCGTTTGGACAAAAGATGTTCCTAATTGAATACAATAGTTCTTGATAATGAAATCATACGTGAATATCTTTGATTTCATCAAAAGACGGCATTTAGGCATATATAAGTCTTAATAACGATACAACTTTGTGGTATTGATTTTGATCAAAGGAATACGTACATGGCTAGATTAAAAAGTAACTCTTCAATGATTGCCTTTGATTTTATCAAGGACAGGATTAATAAATATGAATATAAGTCAGGTGATACCATTTCCGACTTTAGTATCAGCGAAGAATTGAATATGAGTAGGACTCCCGTTAGGGAGGCCATCATGAATCTTGTCCAGTTGAATCTTGTTGAAAAACAAAAAACCAAATTTGTGGTAACAGCTATCACCATTGATGATATTCTGGAAATACTTGACGTCAGACAAGCTATAGAGACCATGAGTGTAAAGCTCATTATTGAACGGGGTGGCCTGACCAAAATGCAGTATAGCAGGTTGGATGAAATCGAGGATAGTCTTGCTGAAAGCCTAGAGTCAAACCATTACTACAATAACTTCAAGTATGACTCTCTCTTCCATAAGACCCTTGTTAGTTTCTGTGATAATTCAAGGTTGGTCTCAATGATGAACACCATGAGTATCCAGGGAGAGCGTTTGCGATTGCTTTCAATCCTGACACCTGCACGATATCAGGATGCTATAGGGGAACATCGTCTGATAGTTGAGTCTATCAAGGATAATGACCTTGCAAGGGCAAGTAGCATGATTGATACCCACCTAAAGCTGACAAAGGAAAACTATGTGAGAATCACTTCCGAAAACTCATGGGAAGCGATGGTGATCTCTCTCAAGAAAGCTTTTGCCATCACATAATAATAGTGTCTAAACAGGTTCAGAAACATCAGTATGCAACCTCATGGTAGTATCTTTGTTGCTATACTTGTATTCGAATGTCATTTTTGCCGTACAGATCAGATGAACCTCCCGGCATCAACGGAAAAAATGCCAGCAAGCCGTTTAGCCATCTGTCGGCTGATCGGCTTGTAATCCCGCTCCATATCAGAAAAAAACTGCTTCGCTACATCAATCTTTGCGCCGAGTTGAGCTTGAGTCAGTTTTTGCATCTTGCGGTAAAACAGCAGATTCTTTCCTGGAGTGTCTTCTGCCTCCAGCTTTTGTACCAATCCATATCCTCGGCACACATCAGGTGCCCATCGTCCTCAATGTGCATGGCATCTCCGTACACATTCCGGAGAGAATCGATCAACTCAGACGGGATATTTCCCTCAACACGGAAATCAATAAGATTTTCTCAAACTTCGCACATGCTTACGCGGCTGATTGCATAAATATTTTCGTCCGTTCGGGTAAGTTCTTAATGAATTTGTTTACTGTTTCGTTGAGTTTCTCAATTGAAAGAGAAAAATCCTCTGCGAATATCTCCACAAACAGAAATAGCATCATTTCGAGTGCATTAAATAGTGCTGCACCCTGAACTTCCTCCAGCAATTGGTAAAATAGCTCACCAAAGCTAATCTCGTCTGAGTTCTGACGGTTCAGCCATGACATCATGGAATACTGGAACATGACTATCGCTGTACTTGCATGTATTTCGGAATAGTCCAGTGACTGTGTACCTTTTTGTAGCCCCCAGAAAAGACTTACAGGTTTGGAACAGAGTTTATTCCCCAGCGACAACCATAATATTCGATTGAACTAATCCGCTGCGCGGAAGCTTTTAAGACATTGTGCTCGTGAGCCCTATCCACTCCTGCAAGATTCTCTGACATGAACTGTTCTCCTTTCAGCTCCATCCGCATCTAGGTCGGGGTTCTTCTGACCAAGCTTCCCAAACCTCTTGCTTGCTAGTCCCGTCCATACTTCTACGAGCCTCATCCCCTATGAATTGAGTCATCCCAACTTACCACATCCTTGATATACACTTTCTTTGATGTGAATAGGAAAAGGGTTGCCATAGAAAAAGCATTGGGAAGTGATGATCCTCTTTTTATAGCTGAAGCCCCAATGGTATTGGATGAGGATATTATCAAAAAGCTATACGGACTCTAGAAAATTATCCCGATAGTAAAAGTATCTTCTTTATGTCTGATAAAGGGTTAGAAAGAGAATCTTCTGTTTGTCGGGATAATTATTTTATCGGCATTTGTACGGTTCTAGGAGGGACATTTATAGTCTGTCAGTACTGGAGATTGACTCCTATAAGTGTCTACTTAACCTTCTTCTTAGGCCTTCTATAAGCTTTAAGTCAATAAGACAAAAAAAGTAGTTGATACACAGTACGGCGTATCAACTACTTTTTGGTGTCTATGTTTGACTTGTATTATTTCTTAAGCTTATGGGAAATCTGATCAAGACTGACAGCAAGAAGTAGCACTCCACCCTTTACTATCCACTGGGTGTATTCATCCACATTAGTAAGGATCATCCCGTTTGTGAGAACTCCCATCAGCAGCACACCAGTGATGACACCCGTAATCTTGCCTGTCCCACCAGAAATACTTACTCCACCAAGGACAACAGCTGTGATGATATCCATCTCATATCCCTCTCCAGCATTAGGTTGCCCGCTGTTTACCCGTGATAACAGTACAACACCGGCAATAGCTGCCAATAAGGATTCAAGGGCATATATCTTGTATTTGGTTTTCTTTACATTAACACCTGAGAGTCGTGTAGCCTCTTCATTTCCTCCAAGGCCGTATACATACCGACCGAAGCGAGTCTTTGTAATAAGAACGTACCCAATGATGAATACTATAACCATAATAATTACAGGGACAGGGATTTTTCCTACATAGCCTTGTCCGATTACCGCAAAGGATTTAGGGAATCCATATACCGGTAACCCTGAAGTCACCTTATAGGCAATACCCCTTAGGACAGTCATCATTGCCAGTGTCGTGATAAGAGGGGGAATGCCAATCTCATTGATAAATACCCCATTGATCAAACCAATGGCGATGCCGATCAACAGCGAGATGAGCACTGCAACAACAGGATGCACACCATTCACCATCAAGGAAGAACATGATACAACAGAAACCCCGATAACCGACCCAACAGACAAGTCAATTCCACCAGTGAGAATGACGAACGTCATTCCTACAGCACAGATACCAACAATTGATACCTGGCGAAAAATATTAAATATATTTCTTGAAGTGAGAAACGCTTCTGAGGTCAAGGAAAATATTATGACAAGAAGAACAAGAGCTAAAGGGATAGCATACTTTGAAATTCTCATTGCGACCGTTTGTTTGTTTGCCAATTTATTGGGCATGTACATCTCTCCTTTGGGAAGCGCATTCAAGGATTATTTCCTGGGAATACTCTTCTTTTTTCAATTCTTTCACCAATCTTCCTTCGCAAAGGATGATAATCCTATCGGACATGCCTATGAGCTCGGGCATCTCAGAAGAAATCATGATGATAGCTTTTCCAGCCTTCGCAAGATTCTTCATGATCTGATAGAACTCTTGCTTTGCCCCTACATCAATTCCTCGCGTTGGCTCATCAAAAATGATAAAATCTGAATCAGTAAGCAGAATCTTCGAAAGGACCACCTTCTGCTGATTTCCTCCACTGAGAGCCTTTACCAGGACATGCAGATCAGGAGCCTTGATATTAAGGGCACTCATCATGTTCTGTGCTTCCTCTTTCTCTTTTGAGCTATTGATCAGAAATCCTTTGGTCAGTTTTTTGAGGGAACTGAAGGTAATGTTATGGGCGATACTCAACTCACTCAAAATACCATGCTGCTTGCGGTCTTCTGGAATAAGTCCGATACCCAGTTCAAGCGCCTCTTCTGGGCTGCGTATTGTTACCGCTTTGCCACAGATCAATATCTCTGCTGAATCTGCCTTATCAGCACCAAAGATAGCCCTGGCGATCTCGGTCCTTCCAGCTCCAACTAACCCTGCCAAGCCTAGGATCTCACCTTTCCTTACAGAGAAGCTTATATCTTTTAGTTTGGGAGTGCAGAGATTCCTAACTTCAAGTGCTACTTCTCCAAGTTCTACTGTTTCATTGGGAAATCCATCAGTGAGAGTTCTTCCTACCATGTTCTTGATAAGATCTACTCTGTCAGTATCTCCTATGTCCATTGTTTTGATATGATGACCATCTCGAATGACACTCACCCTGTCTGCAAGAAGAAATACCTCTTCAAGACGATGGGAAATATAAATAACAGTGACATTCTTTTGCTTGAGTTTCTTTACAATGGCAAACAAATAGGCAAGTTCAGTATTGGTAAGGGCTGCAGAGGGTTCGTCCATGATGAGCACTCGCACATCTTGGGACAAGGCTTTTGCTATTTCAACAATCTGTTGGAATCCTACGGACAACTCTTCAACAAGCATGGTTGGCTCTATTTCAACACCAAGTTCCTGCAAAATTTCTACAGACCTTTTTCTCATCAGCGTATAATCAACAAATCCATGTTTCTTTGGTTCTCTTCCAAAGAAGATATTCTCTGCAACAGAGAGGTAGGGGATAAGATTAAATTCCTGGTAGATGCATCCGATCCCTTTAGCCATCGATGTTATCGGGTTTTGGTGGGCTATCTGCTCCCCAAGGTAGCGAATTGTCCCTGAGCTAGGCTGGATAGCACCTGTGATGATTTTAATCAAGGTAGATTTGCCAGCACCATTTTCCCCACATACGGCATGTACTTCCCCTGTATCAAAGGAGAGTGACACATTGTCGAGTGCGGTGACTCCAGGATATCGTTTGGTTATACTTTCTAACTCCAAGAGTACAGACGGTTGTTTCACTTCAAAGCTCCTCATGTATTCAATGGTATGCCGGGTACGAATCGTACCCGGTATACTCATGTATCAATCTTAGTACAAATCCATATTTGCCGCTGTTACAGGAATCATTGGAATCTTAACCATATCTGCGATAGGGCCATTTGCAATGACTTCAAGTGCAACATCAATGATGAGCTTTCCTGTTCCGTACGGGTCGATGTCTACAGTACCTCTGTAGATGCTGCCAGCTTCTTTCATCTTATCGATAGCTTCACCGGTTGCATCAAGGCCAAATACTCCGAAATCTTTTGTGTTGAGACCCATGGCCCGTACAGCTTCCATAGCACCTAAAGCACCAGCGTCATTGGTTCCACAGATGATCTTTACACCAGGATGGGCTTGCATGATGGTTTCAGCGGCTCTCATTCCCTGTTCTGGAGTGTTCGCTGATACTTCAGCTACAATCTTGGCATTTGGAGCCTTAGCAAGAATACCTGCCTTGATGCCATTTGCCCTGTCGATAAGTGCTTCCATCTGGGGGAATCCGAGAATTGCCACTTCAGCTTCACCGCCAAGTTCATTTACAATAAATTCACCAGCGATAGTACCACCGGCATACCCATAATCGAAATCATTGAGGTTGATGTTTGCATCGTTGCCACGGATCAGTTGGTGAGGATTGATGAAAGGAATACCATCTGCATGGGCAAGGTCTACCAAGTGCTCACAGGCATACGGGTCGATGGGGCTTACCATAATCGCATCCATTCCCTGAGCAATGAAGTTCTCAATTGCTGTCACCTGGCTTGCTGCATCAGATTTAGCATCGTGGACAGTTACCTTGATCCCAAGTTCAGCCGCCCTGTCCTTTACACCGTTCACAACTGCAACGAAGTAGGGGTTCGCAAGGTCCATAGTGGTATACCCCATCCTAATGACTTTCTCTTTTTTTTCAGTAGCTCCACTTGCAAACAGTGCAAATGATGATGCGAACAGTAATGTTAGCATTACGATCAGTACTTTCTTCATACATGTCTCCTTTTGTTTCGTGACTTCATTATAGGGCTGTGATTCTAGATCTGACAATTTGATATCTTTTGATAATCTTTTCATATTATGTGAATTGGGATATTTAGCTTGCAGGGCAATATGGGCGCTCTTATACTTACCTATGAATTCATTTACACGATGGTACCAAAAACAACATTTTAGCACAAAACTCATTGCAAGCCATTTGTTGCTTTCTGTTATCCCCCTAATCCTTATGTTCGCCTTCTCCCTACAGCTTTCCAACCGCATTATTGTGCGTAATGCCCACAAAAATGCTGAGATGATAATTGATAGGACGCAAGATGACTTGGATGGCCTCTTGCGAGAATACTTTTCATTTCTGCAAACCATTGCTGAAAATGCCATCATACAAGAAAGCCTGCAAGAGAACTTCTCCCTGGACAATGAACTGTATAGGCAAAAGTTAGCATCAGGGAGAGAACTTCTCAGTCTCTTTGACTATCGTGCAGATATCTATGGAATTGCAGTGTTGGGTGAGAATGGCCAGAGTATCCTGAACCTTGATGTTCCTTCCTTTTCTCAGGATTATAGAAAGACATACTGGTACAGGGAAGCTTTGCAAAGAACCATATCCCGAAGCTATATACCACCCCATATGGGATCCTATATTTTTGAAAATGGGGGTGAGAGTTTTATTACCATAACCATCCCTGTGGAAGACAGTATATCGACAGCAAGGATTGGGGTAGTGGCCCTTGAACTCAAGGAGCAAGTGATCAAGGACTTGTTGGCAAATAGATTAGGAGAAGCGGGATATTTGTTCGTACAGTATAGCAGGACTGGTTTTACCAGCTCCGATGCACGCGCCCCTGACTCTGAGTATCTGGTGCAACTTGCCAGTATGAAAACGATTGATGAAAACCTGCTCAAAGAGAACAGGGAACTCGTCATCATACGAGATCTTGAACTCTCCGGGGTAAAGCTCGCAGCAGTCATATCACTGGATGAACTTACCCGTGAAGGCAAACAGCTCGCCCTGATCCTGTTCATCATCATTATCGGTACCATATCAGGTGCTGCCATCACCGCATCAGTCCTATCAAAGAATATAGCTAAACCTGTGCAAGCACTAGGTTCAGCCATGTTGCAAGTAGAGAGGGGGGACCTTGGTGCAAGAGTTATAAATCTCCCTCCTGATGAGTTTGGGGACCTGGGAAGAAACTTCAACCAGATGATCGATCGGATACAGCGCCTGCTCGTTGAGATACGGGAAGAGGAGGTGAAATTAAGAAAATCAGAACTCAGGACCCTACAAGCCCAGATCAACCCACACTTCCTATACAACACCCTCGACACCATCAGCTGGCTTGCCAGAGAAAACCGCAATGAGGATGTACTGGAGGTAGTGAGTGCACTTACTACCCTATATAGGATTGGCATCAGTAAGGGGAGGGACTTCATAAGCATGAAGGAAGAACTCGAGCATGTGAAAAGTTACCTGCTGATTCAGAAGTTCCGGTATGATTTCTCCTTTACCTACGAATTCGATATAGACCCTCTTGTACTCGATATCCCTGTCATAAAACTTATCTTACAGCCAATAGTGGAGAATGCACTCTACTATGGCATTAAGAAGGCTGGGGGAAAAGGGCATATTGAGCTTCGCGCACGGAAGATCAACAAACATATCATGATAGAAATAGCAGACAATGGAAAAGGGATGAAATCCCAAAGGTTGGAGGAAGTGCAAGGTGTGTTGTCAGGAAGTGACAAACCCTTGACATCACCGGTGTATGGACTGAAGAATGTACATGAGAGAATTCAAATCTATTATGGGCTTGATTTTGGATTGACGATTCATAGTGAAGAGCATCATGGTACACTGGTGATGTATAAGATACCAATTCGAGAGGGAATATGATCAAGATACTACTAGTTGATGATGACCAGATTGTCAGACGTGGCTTACGGGAACATATTGACTGGGAGGCTCTTGGTGCCCACGTGTGTGGGGAAGCTATCAATGGCGAAGAAGCCTTGGATCTGATCAGGGAGTACAAACCCCACATCATTATTTCAGATATAAAGATGCCCTACAAGAATGGCCTTGAGATGATTACAGAAGCAAAAGAGGTGGACCCTGAATGTTCTGTCATCTTTATCAGCGGCCATGATGAGTTCGCCTATGTCCAGAAGGCTCTCAAGCTTGGAGCCTTCGATTATATCCTCAAGCCTATAGACCCCCTCTATCTGCAAGAGAGACTCAAAGATATCATCATTTCCATTCAAACTCGTAAAAAAGAGCAGTCAGCTATGGAAATCTCCCATAAAGCTCAGCTGAGACAGTTCCTTCAAGCCCTGATCCTTGGCAATGAAAGCCCTCAACAGATACGGCAGAACCCCCTCAGTGATAGCGAGGAGTTGATCAATCACCATTTTTATATCCTGAGTCTGCAGATTGACCTGTTCTACCAGATGGCAGGAGATGTCAGCATCGACAATGATGTTGATCTTCATAGAAGAGCCTTCTATCATTTTATTGATGTCTTTGATGCAGCATCTGTCTATAGGATAAGTGAATCACTATCATCGTATGAGATCTGCCTATCAGCGAATTCATTAGGTGAACTCAAAGAGCAGTTACAGATGGGGATAGCTGCCATACAGAAGAAAACGAAAGCTCTTGATTTTACTGTTACCATTGGCGTAAGCAATCCTGCCTCCTCATTGAGGGAACTGCACCAGTGCTTCCATGATGCGCAAGATGCGCTTGAGTTGAAGTTTATGAAAGGGGGAAATGCTGTCTATCATGCAAGGGATTACCAGATATACCGAAATGCCTATGGGGGAGATGAGTACCTCCCTGATACCAATCTTCTCATGCAGGCTATGAAGGGTGGTACCATTGCGGAGCTGGAAGTTCAGTTTCAGGTAATTAGAGAGAACCTGCTCAAGAGTAAAGATCCAAAAAGGACGCTTCATTGGTTATCAGCAGATGTGTTGCACCAAATTATCTTTATCCTGGGTGAACGAGGTTTCTCCATAGATGAGGTGTTTGACAATCCTCTCAGTGAGTGGGAAAAGCTTGGGAAGAGCCAGACAGTAGAGATATTTTCAGAAAGGTTTATCTATCAGCTGACCCGCATCACCAACTATATTGCCTTACGACGTGATTACCATGCATCTCAAATCCTAGATCAGGCCATTGGATATGTGAAATTACACTTTCAGGATAAAACCCTCAGCCTTGATGATGTAGCAAGTTCTGCCGGGATGAGCCCTTGTTACTTCTCTGTGATATTCAAGCAACAGACAGGAAAGACCTTTAGCCTCTATCTTACGGATCTGAGGATTAACAAGGCTAAGGATCTTATCCTCTATACCGATGACCGAAGTTATGAAATAGGGCCAAAGGTAGGATATGACAATGCTTCCTATTTTAGTACGGTATTCAAGAAATCTACGGGGATGAGCCCCACCGAGTATAAAAAGAGGTTTTCATAATATGAGCTTATCATTTCTCTTTCACGAAGATGTGCAAAAGATCTTTAATAACTTTCATCTGCTTTTTGGTATTCGAATAGCTTTTTACGCCCCAGATGGAAAGGAACTGAAGGTTGGCAACAATGTAAGCATATGCAGGTATTGCCAGTCGGTCAGGATGTGCAAAGGCGGAGCTGCTGCGTGTAGCAAAGAAGATAGGGAAGGGCGAAAGTTAGCGTATGAGAGAAAGAAGCTTGTCATATACACCTGTCATGCGGGTATGAGCGAGGTGGTAAAACCCATTATCCAGCAAGGGAATCTTTTAGGATATGCAATGATCGGTCAGATCAGAACAGGTGCCCATCCTGTCTCATACTGGAGTTCCCGTTGGAATGAGGGCCATAGCGAGACGCTTGAGGATATCTTCAGCTCCCAGCCTCTAATCAGCCAATCGAATCTGATGCACATCATAGAGATGTTCTCATATCTGATGGATCTGCTTACTTCTAACAATATGATTGATTATAGAGGCGTTGATGTTCCCTCAAAACTCTCTGCATACATCCAACAGAATATTAATGAAGCCTTGCCCTTATCTGACGCTTGTGAAGAGATGAATCTTTCAGCTTCTCGTCTTTCTCATGTGGTAAAGGAACGCTACGGGATAAGCTACACTGCCTTAGTGAGACGCCTGAAAATGGAAACTGCAAGGTTTCTTCTTTCCCACTATGCACATATGAATATCGATGAAGTGGCCCAGGAAGTGGGATATGCAGATGCTCAGTATTTTTCAAGGGTTTTTCGAAAAGAGAGTGGGCTCTCACCCACAATGTATAGAAAACAGCAGATATTTCCATAAGAGCAGCAGATACACCACTCATACCCAATCCCTAGCCCCCCTTATACTGTAATCATGCAAGAAATAGGAGGCATTTCATGGCGATATCAAAAAGAGAAGTTGTTAAGCTAGTCCTGGATGGGAAAAGGCCCCCGTACGTTCCATGGTCTTTTCGATTTACCCAAGAGGCAATTGTTACACTGGAAAAGCACTTTGGCAAAGATTGGGAATTGACTCTCGATAATCATTTTACCGAAGTTGGCAGTGATATCGGTTTCTTCGATGAACTGGAAGGAAATAGATTCAAGGATCTTTTTGGTGTTGTGTGGGACCGTACTGTTGAAAAAGATATTGGTCTGCCTGAAGAGGTCCTTCTGAAGGAGCCTACACTTGAAGGGTATACGTTCCCAAATCCTCTCGACCATCGTTTTTTTGATGATATCGAGTCTAAAATCGCTCGGGATCCGGATCGCTTCAGAGTATTCGATATTGGATTTTCCTTGTATGAAAGGGCATGGTCAATGAGGGGGATGGAAGACCTTCTGATGGACTTCTATATCAATCCGGAATTTGTGCATGAGCTCTTTGCTAAAATAGTAGAGTATAATATCGCACAACTCGATAAAGCATGCACCTATGATATTGATGCTGTCTACTTTGGCGATGACTGGGGAGCTCAGCAGGGTCTGATCATGGGGCCTCAGCTTTGGAAGGAATTTATTTTCCCGTATGTCAAAAAGATGTATGCAGCTGTCATTGAAAGGGGTAAGTATGTTCTTATTCACTCTTGTGGTGATGTTGATGAACTCTTTCCTGACCTTGTTTCCATAGGGCTCTCCTGTTTTAATCCCTTCCAACCCGAAGTCATGGACACTGATGCTCTGATTCAGGAATACAGGGGAACGTTAGCTTTCTGGGGTGGTCTCTCTACACAAAAGACACTTCCCTTTGGTACGGTGGAGGATGTAGTAAAGGAATCCAAGCACCTGCTGCAAATAGGTGCAGAAGGTGGATATATCTTCTCCCCATCCCATGCAGTTGAGGGCGATGTACCCTTGGAAAACATGCTGGCTTTCATTGAAGAAGCAAAGAAGCAACCGGTATATGTAGCGCAATCAGAAACGTAAGAACGTTCTGACAGATCTCTGAATCACGTTCCCTACCTTGTACTTTCATGGTTCCAGGCTCAGCAGAGAGATTGGCAACAGGTTACTCAGATAGATAAAACTTCCCTCCTTGGGGGCAACGGCCTCTAAGGAGGGTTTGAGTCTGTCTTATCTAAACTGGTCAATAATCCTATATTATTTCAATGTAAGCATGATATTTATACTGAAGTATGCTGATTATTCTCATTTGGATATCTGATTTCTCTATTCAATAATACTTTTTTCTGTTTTATTCAAACCGACATTTTAACAATATAAACCGACATAATCATGTCGGTTTATACATGAATTTCCAGCAAACTGGTATAAAGCTCGAACTATATCGATTTTACACAAAGGAGGATTACATAATACAAGAAGGGAAGATTCAACTTGATAATACTCCTCTACTCAAACACCTCTAGCTCCACCACCCACTTCTCCCTAGGCCCCCTATACCTGTACTTCTCATGCACAGGAGCACCCCAGGAGTCATCCCCTCCAACACCGCTCTGTCCTTCAAGGATCCTTACATGCAACTTGTCCGTATTGGGAAGATCATGGATGTACGTAGCCTCCTCCAGCTCGTGGCAGCTATAGGGGAGGACCGAACACTCAAAGCTCCTGTTGGCCCTGATGGTCATACCCTTATGCATAGTGTCTCTAAGGGTGAGGCTTCTCACTCCGAACCTGTTCCCATACTCCTGCGGATGCAGGTAGGACTTCTGATCCTTATAGGGATTAAAATCGACCCTTCTCAGTACATTGCCACCCTTTCTATCAAGATGGCTCTCCATCATCTCATTGCCGTAGTAGGAGACATGCTCATAGCTCTTGTCTATGGAGAACGAGATGCCGAAACAAGGGATATAGGAATCAAAGGCCGGCGGCTCGATCTCCATGATCATTTTGTTGCCGCTGAACCTGTAGGCAACCTCCACCTGGTAGGTGCCGCATCTAACCGTAGTGTGGTAGACATCCTTTTCTATGCGGAAATTCTCAGCAACCTGGTAGAGCGAAGCGAGCTTGCACCCCATATGGGGCAGCACAGGATTGACGCCGATATCATTATCGGTCGGAGCCCTCCAGAACTCCATCCTTATAGGGCTTTGCAGGAGGTTCCTCATCCTGTGCTGGATGGCTACAACCTGTCCAAAGTGATGATGGATCAGAAAGGAGAAGTTGCCATGGCGGTGGCCGGTATGCATGGCACCTGCGATGAGGGGGCTGTTTGTCTCAGGCGTATTCTTTTCAGCATCATCACTGTTCTCTTTTTCCCTCTTATTCAGGTTCTCCATTACAGAGCCCACGCTGACAATGGTATGGCCCCTCCTTGCCCAGGGCGTGTCTGCTTTAAGGGCTGCTCGAACGATAAGCTGATATTCCCCACCTTCGCCCTGGATTCCCTCTTGTTGTTCTCTCTTCTTATACTTCAAAGCAGGAATAGGGTAGGCCTTGCTCTCAAGGGGCCCCATCTCTACATCAAGGGTCCCACTCTCGACCTCAATACCATCGAGGGTGTAGGCGTACAGGAAGTCATACTGCTCTGTTGAGGTGAACAGGTTCTTGTTGCGTATGATGATCTCCTCCCTGGCGGTTCCTGAATCCTTTTGCTCTGCTTCACCCTTTCTGTCTGTGTCGCTTTGTATGGTTATTGCAATGGGGCTATAGGAGTAGGCAACCTGCTCTAGCTTTGCCGAAGGGTTGCGCAGTCCATCGACAAGACCATTGATACAGAAGTACCCGTCAGTGGGACCACTGAAGCCTAGTCCTGCCAATTCTTTGCCGTCTATGATCAGGCTCTGGTCGACAAAGTCCCAGATAAAGCCACCACAGTACGCTTCGCTCTCATCTTCGAGTGCTACATACTCATCAAGGTTACCCACGCTGTTTCCCATGGCATGGGCAAACTCACAGTGGAGGAAAGGCTTGTAGCCTGTCCTCAGATACTGCTGTATCTCCTCCACCTTTGCATACATGCGGCTCTCCACATCGCTGGTGCAGTCATACCTTCTGTCATGGAAGATACCTTCATAGTGCACAAGCCTGTTGTCATCCAAGCTTCTGAAGTAGGTCGCCACATCGGCGATGATCGATCCCCCGTAGCTCTCGTTTCCACAGGAGTAGAACAGGATGGAGGGGTGGTTCTTATCCCGCATGGTCATGGAGATGGCCCTGTCCATGACAGCGCCTTTCCACTCCTGTTTGTCATCGGGGATGGTGTAGGGTGTTTTTTCCACCACTCCGGCGACCATCCACGTCCCGTGCGTCTCCAGATTGACCTCGTCCATCATGTAGATGCCAAGGCGGTCGCACGCCTCATAGACATAGGGGTGGTTGGGGTAGTGGCTGGTCCTCAGGGCGTTGATATTGTGCTTTTTCATCAACAGGAGGTCCTTCTCTATGAGGGCCCTGTCGATGGTGCGCCCTCGATACGGATCGAACTCATGGCGGTTCACCCCCCTGAGGATGAGCCTCTTGCCATTGAGGAAGATCGTCCTGCCCCTGACCTCTATCTTTCTGAAGCCGAAGTGAGAGGAGACACTGTCCACCACCTTCCCATGCTCCTTCAGTTCGAGGGTGTAGTGATAGAGGTTGGGCTCCTCTGCACTCCACAGCCTGGGATTGGTCAGGGTAATGCCTATGGTTTCGTTTTCATGGGCATTGGCGGATATGATTGTATGGGAGATCTCCTGGCCGTCGATGGTGAGGCGGTAGGAGAACTGCTTGTCTTGTGAAGTGGTGACTTCACAAGTGACCTCCCCCTCTGAGTGGTCATAATTGATCGTCGGCCTGACAAACAGATCGGTTATCCGTGTTTTTTCACATATTAGGAGGTTTACGGACCTGAAGATCCCCGGCAGGCGCCAGAAGTCCTGGTCTTCCAACCAGCTGCCAGTACTATAGCGAAGCACCATAGCAGAGATGAGGTTCTCCCCTTCACTCACATAGGCGTTGATGAGGAACTCCCCGGGTGAGAAGCTATCCTCCTTGTACCCCACATACTCTCCGTTCACATAGAGATAGAGGGCACTGTCCACACCATCGAAGCGCAGGATAAGGTCCTTGTCAAGGTCCTCCTCCCCCAGGGTAAGGGTTCTGGCATAACAGCCGGTGGGGTTCTGCTCCGGTATCTGCGGAGGATGGATCGCATCGAGGCCATCCCACGGATAGATCGTGTTGGTATACTGGGGCACCCCGAAGCCCTGCAAGGTCCAGTGTGAGGGCACCTCAATGCTCTGCATCTCTGATAGGCGGCCCTTGTCCAGGAACAGGGTAGTAGCCTCCTGGGGGTTGTCGTAGTAGGAGAAGTGCCACCTGCCATCGAGGCAGAGCTCCCTAACCGCACGCTGTCGTGCAAACAGGGTGCGGGCAGGGAGGCGGTTCTCTTGAAAGATCGTCGGGTCGAGTGATTGTAGTGCCTGCATGCTATATTTCCTTTTACTGTTTTACAGAGCCCACCATGCCCTGTACGAACTGCTTCTGGAAGGCGAAGAATACAACGATGACAGGAAGCGTCGCCAAGGCGATTCCAGCCATGATGACCCCAAAGTCCGGGGTGTAGGAGGAGGACAAGCTTGAGATGAGCAACGTCGAGGTCCTCTTGTCGTTTGACTGCAATACGATGAGGGGCCAGATATACGCATTCCAGCTGGTCATGAAGGCGTAGATAGCCCCAGCTGCGTAGATGCTCTTCATGCTTGGAAAGAAAATGGTGAAGAAGATACGGAATTCCCCGGCTCCGTCGACTCTCGCTGCCTGCAGGATCTCAGTTTGGTAGTTGGAGAAGCTCTGGCGGAAGAAGAAGATCATGAAGACGCTGATGCTCCCTACCAGGATGATGGCCATATGCGAGTTCAGCAGACGGAACACGACGATGATCTGGAACAGGGGGATCATCAGGGAGGCGAAGGGGATCATCATGGTCAGCAGGAAAAAGGAGTAGGTCCTCTCCTTGGCCCTTGATCGGTACATCTGAAAGCCATAGGCGGCCATGCTGGTCACCAGAAGAGAGAGGGCCACCGTAAGGACCGCTATCTTTGCAGAGTTGAAGAGGGCCCCGCCCATATCAGCGTTGCCGAAGAGCTTGTGCAGGTTGGCTCCCAGCTGGTCGCCGATGGTGAGCTTTCCCATCTGGACATCGACGGCACTGTTGGTTGAGCCGATCACGATCCAGATAAAGGGAAATATGGAAAAAAATGCCGAAACGCATAGGAACAGGTATAGGAAGAATGAGCCCAACCCTTTTTTTATATTCATCGTACGCCTCCCTTCTGTAATTTTCTGTTTTGTCGTTCAAGTTTCTTCTGCAGGTTCTCATCCTTGTCGCTGCTCAGCCTGAACTGGACCAGGGTCAAGAGCGCTATGATGATCAGGATGGCATAGCTGACCGTAGCGGCATAGCCGAAGTTCGGAGTGTACTTGAAGCAGATGTTGTATATGTAGACGCTGAGGGTGAGAAAGCAGTTGTCAGGCCCTATCATGCTCGCTGTCGTCCCTCCCTGTGAGAGGTTCATCGGCTCGTCGAAGAGCTGCAGCGTCCCTATGGTGGACATGACCGTCGTAAAGAGGATGATCGGCTTCAACAGGGGAATGGTGATATGGAAGAAGCTATGCACCTTGGAAGAGCCGTCGATTGAGGCAGCCTCATAGAGGTCCTCGGAGATGTTCTGCATCGCAGAGAGATAGAAGATCATATTGTAGCCGGTCCATCGCCAGATCATGGCGAGTATCAGGACAAAGGTCGCTAGACGGGGCACGCTCATCCACTGCAGCGGCACGTCGATGAGGGAGAACCTGAGCAGGGTGTTGTTCACCAGCCCGTCATAGCTGAAGAGCATCTTGAACAGGATGGAGTAGGCGATCAGGCTGGTCACTGAGGGCAGGAAGAGGGCGGTCCTGAAGA
The DNA here is from genome assembly GCA_034007055.1 of Sphaerochaeta sp. GTDB lineage: Bacteria > Spirochaetota > Spirochaetia > Sphaerochaetales > Sphaerochaetaceae > Sphaerochaeta. The sequence goes on along the minus strand of JAVERP010000023.1, from coordinate 22,926 downwards.
AACCCCTGAAACGGACATTCTTGTTGTTCAGGATCGCTGCAAACGATATGGCAAGCACCAGCATGATGGGCACCTGCAGCAGCAATATCCTGAAGGTATTCTTCAGGGCAAGGAAGAACATGGGGTCGTTGAACATCCTGATGTAGTTCTTCACCCCAACAAAACTGCTTACTATCCCCTTGGTCGAGGTAAATGAGAGGTACAGTGAGAAGAAGATGGGGTAGACGATAAAGAATGCAAGCAGGACGGCTGCGGGAAGTATGAAGTACCATCCAGTCCTGTCTAGTTTTTTTTCAGTTGCCATGTTGGGTATCTCCAGTTGAAATACTCCCACGGCAAGAGCCCGTGGGCATTTCGCTCCATTTCGTAAAAAAGGCAGGAGGGTATCCTCCTGCCTTTCAGGATTAGGTCAGTGCCTACTGAATGGCATTCTTCAGCTGGGCTTCCGCTGCCATGGCAGCCTGGTCCACAGTGGTCTTTCCATTGTAGAAGTCTTCCATAACAGCCATGACCGCAGCATCAGCTTCGTAGGTGTACTGCCCGACATTTACCCTTGGAATCATCGAGGCCCAACGGCTCAGGTCGCTGAAGATGGCCTTGTTGCCAAAGAAAGCGTCCTTCGCTGCAAATGCATCGCCGCTGAAAGCCGGCATGTAGGAGCCGATGGCACCGTTGTTCATCAGGATTGTCTGGTAGAAAGCCTTGTCGCTGCCGTAGATTTCCTTCAGGAACTCAACTGCCTTGTCCCGGCTTGCACCGTTTTGCAGGACGAACCATGAGGAGCCGCCCAGGTTGGAGGCGTTGACGGAGTTTGCAAGGTCGAGGCGGGGAGTGGGGGCCACTGCCCACAGGCCACTTTGGCTAGTTCCGGCCTTGATCGAACCGATGATCCAAACGCCGGTGATCACTGATGCAACCTTGCCTGAGTTGAACGATCCTACCCATTCGTTCCATCCGTTGGAGGGAAGTGCGAGGTCCTCGGAAACAAAGCGCTTGTACAGCTTCATCGCTTCCTTGAGGGCCGCATTGTTGACCAGGGCGGGCTTTCCGGCATCGTCGAAATACCAGGAACCGGCACTCTGCAACATAACCCTGAACAGGCCGCCGTCACTCTTGTCATTGGCGATCATGTACTGGCCGGTCTTGGCCTTGTACTCTTTTGCTATGTCGGCAAAACGGTTCCAGGTGATGTTCTCAAGATCCTTGGCTTCGAAGCCAGCTTTCTTCATAAGGTCGGTGCGGTAGAAGAACCCCGCTACGCCGGAGTCAAAGGGAACACCGTAGTACTTGTCGCCCACCTTCATGACGTCAGCCTTGTAGCCGACAAAGTCTTTGTAGTTGAACGCGCTGGTGAGGTCTGCAAACTGCCCGGGGTAGCTTGTCAGATACTTCTGCACGTTGTAGTCCTCGATCAGGACGATGTCAGGAAGACCCTGTGTTGTCCTGGAGGCCAGGTTGGTGTGCAGCTTCTGCTCTACATCGGCCTTTGCAAGCTCAACCACTTCGAAGGTGGCTTCGGGGTGCTTTGCCTGGTAGCGGCTGATAGCTTCGTTCATGATGGAAATATTGAAGTTTGGATCCCAAGCCCAGATTTTGATGGGAGCTGCTGCTTTAGCCTCGGGTGCCCCTGCTGCAAACAGCGGGGTCATCAATGCCAAAAGCACCAAGAGAATAATTACACTTTTTTTCATACTCGTAATCTCCTTTTCGTGTGGCAGTATTCCTGCCTTATAGGTGTAGCATAAGATACGGAATTCCATCTGTCAAGAAAATTTTACTAAATTTTACTAAAGTTTTACACCGGAAATACTCCCATAATCCTCTCTTTTTGCTATGAATTTGGGACCTTTCTGTTCTTTTTAATAAGAATCTCTATAAAGATATGAGAAAAGATGCTATGATGTTAGTAAATTTTTACTACATAGAGAGGGAAAGCCATGGCTACTATCAAGGACATCGCACACAAGGCTAACGTCTCGATCGCCACAGTTTCCAGAATCCTCAACCACGACGACACCCTCAGTGTCTCAGACGATACGAAACTGCGCGTGCTCGTCGCCGCCAAGGAGCTGGAATATGTGACGCTGCAGCAGAGGAAGCAGAGGCGAAAAGCGGGCAAGAAGCTTACCTTCGCCATCGTCGAGTGGTATGACTATCCTGCCCTGATAGAGGATCCCTACTACCTCTACCTGATGACCACCGTCGAGCGCCAGCTTGCCAGGGAGAGTATAAACACCGTCAAGTTCATCAACATGGACGGGCACTTTGTCCCTTCGGTGGACACCCCCATAGATGCGATCATCGCCATCGGGAGGTTCAACCTCAAGCAGATCGAGAAGATCGCCGAGTTCTCTCCCTACATCGTCTTTCTGGACTCCTGTCCCGATGCCACCCGCTTCGACTCGCTTCTGATCAACACCGAGCTCGGAACCAAGCTCGCCTTGCAGCATCTGTATGACCTGAACCACCGGCGCATCGCGTATGTGGGAGGGAAGGTCATCGGTGATACAGGAGCCCAGGGCCGGGATATGAGAAAGAGCGCCTACATTGAGTTCATGGAGGAGCAGGGCATATTCGAGCCCGGGCTCATCTATGAGGGGGAACGCCTCTCCTATACCGAGGGGTACTCCCTCGCCTCAGCCCTGATAGCATCCGACCCCCGTCCTACAGCGCTCTTCTGTGCCAACGACACCACCGCCACCGGAGTGCTTGCAAGGCTGCACCAGAAAAAGATAGGGGTCCCAGAGGAGATGAGTGTGGTGGGCTTCAACGACCAGAGCTCGGTGAAGTTCCTCGAGCCGCCTCTTACCACAGTCCATGTCCCGATGCCCTTCATAGCACAGAATGCAGTGGACATCCTGAAGAACAGGGTGAGCGGTCTCTACACCCTGCCCAGGAAGCTGTACATACCCACATCCCTTACCGTGCGGGAAAGCACGAAGGAGCTTCTGTCGTAGAAGCTCCTTCGGTATACATCTTGAATTGCTACTGCTCTGTTACTTTTTATCCGTACATGCATCGGGCCTTTGGGCTGTATGCGTTCGTACCAGCAAACAGCCACACTAGGCATTCCTGCCATGACAGTTCTTGTACTTCTTGCCGCTTCCACAGGGGCAGGGGTCGTTGCGTCCCACCTTCGGGGCGCTGCGCCTGACGGTGACAGGGGAGACATCCCCCCCGCCCTGGACCCTACCGCCCTGGGCGGCACTGGCAAAGGCACCCTGGGCCCCATGGGACTCGACTGTCCTGTGCGCTGCACTCTTCTTCCTGTACTTGTCCTCGGCCTGGGTGATCTGCACCCTGACCAGGGTATCGGCGATGAAGTGCTTGATGCCCTCGAGCATATCGTTGAAAATCTCAAAGCCCTCGACCTTGTACTCGACCAGGGGGTTCTTCTGTGCATAGGAGCGCAGGCCCACCGCATCGCGCAGGTCCTCCAGGGCCATGAGGTGGTCCTGCCACCTGATGTCGATCTGACGCAGGTAGTTGAAACGGAGGAAGTCGTTGAACGGCTTTTCTCCAGTTTGTCCTACTTTTGCATCTATCTCCTCGTCGATGCTCCTCTTAAGGTGCGCCTTGTACTCCTCGCGCGTCGCCTCGGGTGGCAAGGGTATGACGGTGAGGTGGAACTCAGATTGGACCTCTTCGATGATCTTCAGCGCGACATCCTTGTCCTTGGTCTCCTTGGGCAGGGAGTCCACTATCTCGACGGCAATCTCATGGCAGCTGGTGCGCACCCTTTCAAGGAGGTGCTCCTCGCTGAGGATGGCATCACGCTCGGCGTATATGTAGTTCCTCTGTTCGTTGAGCACGTCGTCATAGTCCAGCAGGTGCTTGCGAATCTCAAAGTTGCGGTCCTCAACACGCCGTTGTGCCTTCTCAAGGGCATTGGAGAGCATGCGGTGCTCGATGGGCATCCCGTCCTGCATCCCGATCTTGCCCAGGATGCCCCGGATGTTCTCAGAGGCGAACAGGCGCATCAGCGAGTCGTCCAGGGAGACGTAGAAGCGGCTGGTGCCCGGGTCCCCCTGGCGGCCGCTGCGCCCACGCAGCTGGTTGTCGATACGGCGCGACTCGTGCCTCTCCGTACCCATGATATAGAGGCCACCGAGGCTCTTGACCTCTTCATAGTCTTTTCTCCACGTAGGGGTGACCTGTTTCAGTGCTTCGGCAAACTCTTCGGCTGTGGCATCGGTGCCGCATACCCTGCGGGCACGGGCATCGAGGCTGCCTCCGAGCTTGATGTCGGTTCCCCGTCCTGCCATGTTGGTGGCGATGGTGACCGCCCCCTTGGCACCGGCCTCTTCGATGATCAGGGCCTCACGGGCGTGGTTCTTCGCGTTGAGCACCTCGTGCCGTATCCCCATCCTCTTGAGCAGGAGGCTGAGCATCTCACTTTTCTCGATCGAGATGGTACCGACGAGGATCGGCTGCCCTTGCTTGTGTACGCGGGCGATCTCCTCGCAGATGGCCTGTATCTTGAACTGCTCGTTGTAGTAGACCTGGTCAGGGTGGTCAATCCTGACGATGGGCATGTTGGTGGGGATGACCACCACATCGAGGTTGTAGATCTTCAGGAACTCAGGGGCCTCGGTATCGGCTGTCCCGGTCATGCCGCTGATCTTGTCGTACATCCTGAAGAAGTTCTGGTACGTGATGGTGGCCAGCGTCTTGTTCTGGCCCATGATCTTGATCTTCTCCTTGGCCTCGATGGCCTGGTGCAGGCCGTCGCCATAGCGTCGGCCATGCAGGATGCGACCGGTGAACTCATCGACTATCTGCACCTGGCCCTCGACGACGACATAGTCGACATCGTGGCTGTAGAGCTTCAGGGCCCTGACCGCTTGGGTGACGTAGTGCACATACTCAAAGTTCTCATCCTCATAGATGGAGCCGGTGATGACCTTGTGCTTGTTGAGCAGCTCCTCCATGTGGTTCATGCCCTGGTTGGTGAAGGAGACCTTCTTCTGCTTCTCATCGAGCTTGTAGTCCCCCTTCTCCTCAAACGGTTGGGCGCTGCGGTCAAAGCGGGAGAGTGGGTCCTGTTCGTAGTAGTCCCTGGTAGCGGGGTCCTTCTCACACTCGGTGAGGAAGGCGGCTATCTTCTCAGCTCCCAGCACCTGGACGGAGTCGTCCTCGCTCTGGCCGCTGATGATCAGGGGCGTGCGCGCCTCGTCTATCAGGATGGAGTCGATCTCGTCAATGATGCAGTAGTGGTGCTTGGGCTGGATCTTCTCCTCAAGCGACCATTTCATGTTGTCTCGCAGGTAGTCGAACCCGAATTCGTTGTTGGTGCCGTATGTGATGTCGGCATTGTAGGCGAGGCGCTTCGCCTCGGTGTCCATGTCCGACAGGATTACCCCGACGCTCAGACCCAGGAACTTGTAGATGGGCCCCATCCACTCAGAGTCTCGACGGGCGAGGTAGTCGTTGACGGTGACAATGTGCACCCCCTTCTGCTCCAGGCTGTTGAGGTAGGCAGAAGGTACGCAGGTAAGGGTCTTTCCCTCACCGGTCTTCATCTCCAGGATCTGACCCCTGTGCAGGACCGCAGCTCCCATGACTTGCACATCGTAATGCCTCTCGCCAAGGACCCGGCTCGCAGCCTCGCGTGCCAGGGCGAAGGCCTTGGGAAGCAGCGTATCCAGGGAGGCTCCCTCGGCTACCTGTTTTCTGAAGAGCCCTGTCTGGAGGGGAAAGTCCTCGTCCTTGAGGCTTTTTGCCCAAGAGTCCTCTTTGTTTACATCCTCGACGACCGGCTTGAGGGTGCGCAGGTCCTTATCTTGTTTGGTTCCGAACAGCTTGGTAAATATTGACGTTCCCATAATGACTCTCTTCAACGGTATTTGGCATGCCTTCACACCACCTTGTCAAGTATACTCAAAACAGGGGGTAGAGAAAAGCATAAGGTTCGCAAATTAACAGGTCAAATATACCCGCAGTGTATCAAAATGATACATAATAGCTATGCTGAGCCCTCTTGGCGTGGTATACTCCGCCCATGCTGGTCTGTTATACCGGAGGGGGGACCCTCGGACACATCTATCCGGCCCTTGCCGTACACGAAGCTCTGCTTGGACAGGGAGGCTACGGTGCCTTCTGGATCGGGCGCGAGAATGTCCTTGAAAGGGCGGCTGTGGAGGAGGCTGGAATCCCCTTTTACCCGATACAAAGCGGCAAGCTCAGGCGCTACCGCTCCCTTGCCAACTTCACCGACATCTTTCGCATCATGGGGGCATGCCTTCAGGCCTTCTCACTCCTACGGAAGAAAAAACCCGACGTGCTCTTCTCCAAGGGTGGCTTTGTCTCGGTTCCTCCTGTCTTTGCAGCAAAACTGCTCGGCATAAGGATCATAACCCACGAAAGTGATGCGACCCCCGGCCTGGCAACCCGCCTGAACAGCCTCAGTGCCTCGGTTGTCTGCATCCCCTTTGAGGGGAGCGGGGGGGGGCTGCCTCCCAAAAAGCTGGTGGTCACGGGGAACCCCATCCGCAAACAGCTCTTTTTGGATGCTCCCATCACCCGCTTTTCCATCCCCGAAGGGATGCCGCTGCTGCTGGTCCTTGGCGGCAGCCAGGGATCACAACAGATCAATGCCCTGGTGAGGGAGAACCTGGACAGGCTCACCACCCTCGCCTTTGTCATCCACCAGTGCGGGGAGGCTGACTTCCTGCCCCTTGGAAGGGAGCGCTACCACCCGGTCCCCCTCCTGGGGGCGGAGCTAGGCACCCTCTACCGAAAAAGTGCCCTGGTGGTCAGCCGCGGGGGGGCCGGCACCATCGCCGAGCTGCTGGCCTTCGGCTGTGCATCCCTGATAATCCCGCTTTCCAGGGAGGGCAGCCGGGGCGAGCAGATCGCCAACGCACGCCTGCTGGTGGAGCAGGGAGCCGCTTGCGCCCTGTTTGGGGAGGTTGGGGGAGAGACCTTCCTCTCAAGCGTCGAGGACCTGTTGGAAAATCCGGAAAAAAGAGGTATCCTCAAGGCGAACGCTACTGAACTGGCTAGAAAGGGGAGTGCTGAAATGATAGCCTCCCTCATGCAAAAAGGAGTATAGATATGGATTGGGGCATAACAATAGGATCGGTGTATTTCAACTCAATAGACATCATCGTCTTCTCGGTGGCAATCATCGGCGGCATAGCCGGAACGATTACGGGCTTTGCTGATGCATTCGCCCACAGGGCGGGCTTCCTTGTGGGGTTCTTCCTCGCTCTGATGTTCACCAAGGTTCTGGCAGAACTCTTGTTCGACTCCTTTGGACTGGCGATGTTCTTCTCAAGCCTCATCTCCTTTGTCCTGCTCTTCCTTGCGGGGTACATCCTGATGAGGGTGGTGGGCAATCTCCTGGAGACCGCTTTGGGCGTCACCGGCCTCGGGGCGGTGAACAGCCTGCTTGGCTTTCTCTGGGGTGTGCTGGAGGTGCTCGTCTTTGGTGCCTTCGTGCTCTATATGCTGGAGCTGCAGACAGCCTTCGACCTCTCCACCCTGCTGGGCAAGAGCCAGTTCGTCCTGCGCCTGGTCAGGCCCCTGGTCCCCGAGACGGTCAATTGGTTTACCGTGACGGTGAATGCCGCCCATGTTTGATGAACTAGCGCTCAGCCAGAAGGATATTGCAAGCCAGCTCTCCTCGCAGATACAGGGGAGGACCTTCACGCAGGTGAACCTCTTCGGAGGCAGCCGGTATTCGCTGCGGATGACCACAGCCATCGAGACATCCCGGGTCCTCTCCTGCTCTGAAGGCGGGCAAGCTCTCTGCCGCTGTCCCAGCTGCAGGAAGTTCGAAGCCCTGACAATGCAAAACCTGGTCATCGTAAGCCATCGCGACCATACAAGCGTCATCGAGACCGCCTTGAACAGCTTTGTGCGCCTCAGAAACGACTTCTCAAAAAAATTCCTCATTCGTTCGGTTCGTATCCTCTTGCTGCAGTACCACGCATCGCTGCTGGGAAACACCCAGACTGCTGTTCAGAGCACCAACTATGAGAGTGCCTCGGGTGTCAGCGACCTGTTGATGGAACTTTCCCAAAAACAGGAGCTTGCTGAGAAAGAGGCGAAAAGCATTGTCCAGGGGCTGCGCTCGGCCCTGAAGCCGCTGTTGGCTGCCTCACGAAAGAACACCACCATATCGGTCAACCAGGTGCGATCGCTGGAAGAGTGGGTGAACCGCACCAGCATGGGGGAGCAGAAGACCTTCATCATCCTCGAGGGCCTTGAGATGGCAGGCACCTCTGCGCGCAACAGCCTCCTGAAGCTGCTTGAGGAGCCGCCCAAGGATGTCTACTTCTTCCTCATCTCCGAATACCCCAACAGGATCATGCAGACCATCCTCTCACGGGTGCGCAAGTACAGCTTCCCACCGCTGAAGAGGGAGGGGGTCAACGCCCTGCTTAAGCCCTTCTTCCTTGGGCAGGAGAGCTTTGAAAGCCTGGAGTCCTTCTTCCTGCAAGGCGGCGGGCTCGACCTGGGGCGGCACGCCGAGGTTGTCGCCACCCTGCTCGCCTCCCTTTCCAACCGCACCTACCTCACGGAAGAGCAGTTCAACGAGCTGCTCGCCTTTGTTGATGAACAGGGCAGTTATGAGTATGTTCTGAAGGCGGTGCTCTCCGCATTGGGCGGCCAGCTTGCAACAGGGCAGATCACGTGGCAACGGGCAAGCGCCCTGTCGGCCCTGATCTCAGAGAGCTACAGCACAGCCACCTTGTACAATCAGAACAAGCGCCTCATGTTTGAGGCACTCTATCTGAAGCTCATGGAGGTAGCATGAAGAATTTTGTCCAACGGGCGATCAGGAAGATAGACCAGCTGGATACGAAGCAGATAGTGGACATCATGCAAAGCCAGTCCAGGGAGCTGGAGATGCTGGAGAATGTGCTCGATTCCATCGAGGACGGGGTCATCCTCACCGATGCCAACCTTACGATCAACTATGCGAACTCCCACTGCCCGAACCTGATCCCCATGGTCAGGAAGCGTTCGTACGAGGGGTTTCCCCTCTCCAAGGTGATAGACGACAAGCATGTCCTGCGCTACATCGTGCTCTCTGTCTATGACAGGGCAGAGGACCTGGACAATGAGTTCACCTTCCAACGGGGGAACAATGTCCAGACCATTGCAGTGACCGTCTACACCTACAAGATGGCCGAGGAGGGACAGGCCAGCTATGTGCTGATGTTCAGCGATGTCACCGAGCACAATGCCAACGACGCAAGGATGCGCCGTTCAGAGAACCTCGCATCCATGACCACCATGGCCGCCGGCGTCGCCCATGAGATAAAGAACCCCCTTGCGGCGATGGGCATCCATCTGCAGCTGCTGAAGAAGGCCTTTGCGCGCAAGCAGAGCCTCACCTATGATGATGCCCAGCGCTATATAGATGTCCTGGAGGAGGAGATCAACCGCCTCAACGGCATTGTCGTCGATTTCCTCTTTGCCGTGCGCCCCCTGGATACGCGCCTTAGGCTGGGATCCATCACAAAGACCCTCAACGATGTGGTCACCTTTGTGCAGCCGGAGCTCACCGAGAATCGGGTGAAGCTCACGTGCGACTTCTCCACCTCCCTTCCAAGGCTGGAGTTTGATGAGAACCTGCTCAAGCAGGTTCTGCTCAACCTCATCAAGAATGCGATGAATGCCATGGAGCAGGGCGGGCGCCTGACCTTGGTCGCCCGTCCTGATGGCAACCAGGTGCTTATAAGCGTACAGGACACCGGCATCGGCATGGATGATGAGACGTTGCACAAGATATTTGAACCCTACTTCACCAACAAGGCGACCGGGACCGGCCTGGGCCTCACTGTTGTCTATAAGATCATGAAGGAGCACCGCGGCGACATCACCGTGGAGAGCAAGCTGGGCGAAGGCTCTGTCTTCACCCTCTCTTTTCCCATCCCCAAGAGTGAGCGCCTCAGCCTGACCGAACCTGATAAGGAGCCTGTGCATGAAACGTAGCATCCTCATCGTCGATGATGAGAAGAATATTCGCAGTGGCCTTGCCATGGCCATGGAGCTGGAGGGCTATGAGAGCCTCACCGCTGAAGACGGAGCGGCAGCGTGGGCCCTTATGGGCAAGAAGGATGTGGACCTGGTCATCACCGACCTGCGGATGCCCAATCTCAGCGGAGAGCAACTCTTGCAGAAGATCAACGGAGCCTATCCGAGGCTGCCGGTCATCATCCTCACCGGCCATGGCACCATCGAGACGGCCGTCGATGCGATGCGCAAGGGTGCGATAGACTTCTTTACCAAGCCGGTGGAGCTGGACCGCCTCTCCTTGGTGGTCAAGAAGGCGCTCTCCACCACCGACCTCTATGCCGAGCATGAGAAGCTGAAGGCTGAGGTCGCCACCCTGAAGGCGCGCAACCGCTATGACCGCATCGTAGGCAAGAGCCAGAAGATGATCGCCCTTATGGAGACAGTCGCCCAGGTCGCCCCCACCCGTGCCTCGGTCCTCATCACCGGCGACAGCGGGGTGGGCAAGGAGCTTGTGGCCGATGCCATCCATGAGCTGGGCAACCGCTCCAAGGGCCCCTTCATCAAGGTGCACTGCGCAGCGCTGTCCGAGTCCTTGCTGGAGAGCGAGCTCTTTGGCCACGAGAAGGGCTCCTTTACCGGTGCCGTCACCCAGAAGAAGGGACGTTTTGAGCTTGCAGACGGGGGGACTATCTTCCTCGATGAGATCGGGGAGATCAACGCATCCATACAGGTGAAGCTCCTACGGGTCCTCCAGGAGAGGTCCTTTGAGCGGGTAGGGGGGGAGAAGCCCATCACCGTCGATGTGCGCATCGTCTGTGCAACCAACCGCGACCTGCTCAAGGAGATAGAGAAGGGCAACTTCCGTGAGGACCTCTACTACAGGCTCAATGTGGTCCATCTTGATGTGCCGCCCCTGCGTGAGCGCAAGGACGACATCCCCTTGCTGATGACCTCCTTCCTCTCCCAGTTCAACCAGGAGAACGGCAAGAGCCTGGAAGGGTTTTCCAATGAGGCCAAGAGGGCTCTGCTCTCCTATGACTGGCCAGGCAACATCCGTGAACTGCGCAACTCCATCGAGAGTGCTGTTGTGCTCTCACGCTCTTCTGTGATAGAGGTGGAGGACCTTCCCCCATCGGTGAGGCTCACCGACAAGTCGGCACAGCTCTCCTTGGAGGTGGGCATCACCCTCGCTGAGGCTGAAAAGCAGCTGATACTCTCCACCCTCGTGATGAATGGGGGGAACAAGACCCGCGCAGCTGAGACGCTGGGCATCGGGCGCAAGACACTCCATAGGAAACTACAGGAATACCACATTGACCAAGAATGACATATACCAGATTTTTGACAAGGGGGGGAGCCTTGAGAAGCGTTTCTCCACCTATGAATACCGTGAGGGTCAGCTGCTCATGGCGGACATGGTGCGTGAAGCCTACGATACGAATGCGATAGTCGCCATCGAGGCAGGCACAGGTATCGGCAAGTCCTTTGCCTACCTGGTTCCGGCCCTCTACCATGCCATGCAGGAAACCGATGAAAGGACCGTCATCGCAACGTCCACCATCAACTTGCAGAAGCAGCTCTACGAGAAGGACATCCCGATGCTCTTCAAGATCCTCAACCTCTCGTGCAAGACTGCCTTGGCTGTGGGTAGGGGCAACTACCTCTGCCTCGATCGGTTCATCGCTGTGCGCAATGACGCCTCGCTGCTTGCCCAGGACCCCCAGAGCGAACTCTATCAGCTCAATGAGTGGGCGATGACCACAGATACCGGGCTACGCAGCGACTATCCAGGTCGCCTTGGTGAGATCTGGGGCGAGGTCCTGTGCGACGGGGACCTGTGCAACACCCATAAGTGTGAGTATTTCAAGGAGTGTTTCTTTTTCAAGGCGAAGCAGAAGATAAAGGAGGCTCGCATCATCGTCAGCAACCACCACCTGCTGTTCACCGATGCGCGCTCGCGTCATGAGAGCGACATCGGCTTTGATGAGGAGGCTGTCCTTCCTGCATACAACCGCCTCATCATCGACGAAGCACACAACATCGAGAGCAACGCCTCCAGTTTCTTCACCTCCGAATACACCTCCAAGGAGATGCTTCGCCAGATCTCGTGGATACAGCGCTCGGGCAGGTTCGCCTCAAAGTCCTTGTTGGACCATTTGGGCGAGTTCTCCCCCGAACCCGAGCTGTTTGACCGCATACGTGACGATATCCATCTGCTCAGCGGGGAGGTGGGCACCTTGGACCAGTACCTGCTGGCTGTGTTTCAGAAGAATAACTTCCAGCCGGTCCTGATCAAGGTCGAGCAACAGCATCGCCTTGCCGAGTTTGTCGCCCAGGCAACCAAGGTCGCCCAGGCAAGCGGACGCCTCGCTGCCAAGATAGGGTACTTCATCGAGCGCCAGAAGGCGCCCGATGAGTATGCCTCCAAGGTGAATGAACTGATGGTACGGGGGACAAGGATCGCACAGATGAGCGAGGTGCTCTCGCAGTTCTGCAACTTTCCCCTCTGGGGGGATGAGGTGCACTGGTTCAATGCCGAGTCCTATAGGAACATCAGGTCGGTGGAGGTCTGCATCACCCCCTTGTCGATAGCCCCCATCCTGGTGGATGCCCTGTTCAAGAAGCTTGCCACGGTGGTCTGCACCTCTGCGACGCTGGACCTCAATGATGACTTTGCCTTCTGGGGAAGCCGTGTGGGCCTGCCCTACGATGAGGAGCGCCCCTATAGGAAATCATCCTTCTCGTCGCCCTTTGACTATCAGAACCGCCTGATGCTGCTTACCCCAAGCGATGCCCCCCAGCTTGCCAAGGATAATGAGGAGGCGTATGTATCATACATGTGCGAGACGGTATTCTCAGCTGTATTGTCAGCAGGAGGGGGGGCCCTGGTCCTGTTCACCTCCTACGCGATGCTGCAAAAGGTAAGCGAAAGGCTCAGGCCCCGTTTTGAACAGGAAGGGCTGGAACTCCTCTGCCAGCGTGATATGGACCGCTATTCGCTACTCAACCGCTTCATAGCGGAGAAGGACAGCTCCCTGTTCGCAACATCCTCCTTCTGGGAAGGGGTGGATGCCCCAGGTGATACGCTGAGGATGGTCATCATCGTCAAGCTTCCCTTCAGCGTCCCCACCGACCCTGTCTTCAAGGCAAGGTGTGATGACCTGGACAACAATGGGGGCAGCGGCTTCTACCACCTGGCCCTCAAGGAGGCCACCATGAAGCTGAAGCAGGGCTTCGGGCGCCTGATGCGCAATACAGGGGACAGGGGGGTGGTCCTTATCCTGGACAGCCGTGTAGTCACCAAGAACTACGGGGTGTTCATGATGCGCTCCCTTCCTGAGAGCTTCCATCCTGAGACCGAGACATCCACGGTGTGTGACAAGATTGAGAACTTCCTGTATGCGGACTAAAGTAAGGCAAGAGAATCGCTAAGAATTCAGATGTTTTTAAAAAGGAATCAAATAGAATACATTCAAATAATACTATAGGAATAATTCCTAATAGTGAAGAAAACAGGGTGGATACTCCTTTACTTTTAGCGTTTTTCTCCAGTATCATGGCTAGTAGTAATAAATATTGTATCTGTTTAGTCCTACCCTCTAAGCAAGGGTAGGAATTGCTCCATTGGCCATCAGAATTGCTAAACACTCATCATTGAATATATCCAGATATTTTCCATTGAAGACACTAGAAACAATCTCTTTTGGAGATTTTCCCTGCTTGCGTCCAGTGTCAAAGACAGACTGCATCATGGAAAATCCATCCGCACCTTTTACCGTCCTAAAACAACCGAAGACATTATAGGCCACTTTTAGCATACGAAACCCTTGCTCTGAGCGATTATTAGATACCGGAATATCAAAGTCTACAGCAAAGCGAAGTATCTCTTCCTTGTAATTCAAGTAGCGTTTGAGCAGGTTCTGTGCATCTGAAAGCGCCGGCTTTCTGGGCTTTCCGTTCTTTTTCAGCTTCGTTCCTACCAGGGGGAAAGGATCTTCAGCCTCACCTATCTTCAGGATATCATCATACCGCTCAAGGTAAGGAAGAAGGACATCCGCCGGTATCCGGCCGAAACCAAGAGCCAGGCATTCTTTCCTTAGCCTTTGCAGATCATGGAAAAGGTCGTTCATTAGTGTAGGCCACTTGAGTTTAGGATTATCCGCCTGGGCCTTGTTGTTCTCCCTCTCTAGGTGAGCAGCACACATTGCGTGTGTCACGTTCTCCAGTTTGAAGTAAGCCCTCCAGAAGTCATGTACTACAAATCCCGTATAATCCTGCATCACGCCAGCAGCGAGGGTGCCTTCCAAGCCACGAACACTATGACAGGTTATCAGCGTTGCATGTTCAGAGACAGTATCATGGTGCCAAGCTTTGTTGCCGTTGATATTCGCCCCTGTTTCATCGACGCCTAAAGCAGGTGCGGATTGAAGCAGGCTGGTTATCATGGACCTCACCTCCTTACACTTATCTGCAAACCTGTTGCAGATATCAAAGAGGGTGCCTGTGCTTAAGTCCAGCCCCATAGCAGAGCAGAGTTTAGACATCCGGTAGTAGGATACAAAACCAACATTCTTCAGCAGGATTGCATACGCCTTAATGTTCGGACCATACTGCTTGGAACCGGTGATGTAATGGGGGAAAAGGCCCTGCACTTTCTGGTTGGCTTTGCTAGGGCATGTGAACTGCCAGCTCCTATACTCGGTCTGAATCTCCAAAATCTCAATATCCATGCCATACCGTTTATCACATACCCTACCGTGCTGCATGCAGGAAGCAAGGTTTTGGCACCCTGAGCACCCTTCGGGAACAAGGTCGACAAATCGGTCAGAGACCTCCTTAAGCTTCATGCCAGAACCCTCATGGCCGGGAAGCCTACCAGGCTTCTCCTGGGTCATCTTGCGTAGAGAGAGGTTCCTCTTCACCTTTTTGGGAGTGAGGTTTCCTGTACTTTTGGCAGGGTTGGAAGCCGATGGGGGTATGCCGCTGTTGGAGCTGTCGTTGGATTTTGCAGACGTATTCCTCTTGTCCTTTTCGACCAAAGTAGCGATGAGAGCGGTAAGCTCATTGATCTTATCAGCCTGCTCGGCATTATGCTTGGCCAGTTCTTGGTTAATCTTGGAATTTGCTGCATTGATCTTGTTGCTTGATTCATTAGCTCTGACAAGATCCTCAATAGTTTTATTATGTGCAGCCACAGTGGCAATAAGGCCTTTGATCTCAGCAGGAAGATTTGCATTGTTGTTGGATGCAATGATTCCGTTTAGAACATTGATGGTTTCCCTAAGGCCTGTAATAACAGCGAAAAGCGCCTGGATATCAAAAGACATATCAGCAGGGATGTTCGATGAAGTCCCTTTCAGGACCTCTGCATCTTTGCTGGTTTTACGCTTCTTACCCATGGACAAGCCTCTCTTTTATGCTGTCCATTGTACTATGGGAAACGGTAAAAAGTCAACTAAAAAAATAATATAAAATTATACATTGTATATATTTAACAGTCAATAGAAGCATCTATTAGCCCAGGAGAAACGCAAGGAAGGCCCTAGAAGGCCTTCCTTTGAAAAATATGGTTTGGAACTCAAAACATCAGATAGGTGCTTGCTATGGATGTAATTACTCAGAAAATTGGGACGACTAAACAGATACTAAATATTATACCATTATTTGGAGGCTCCCCTTGCACAAACATCCCTTATCAGTACTTGTAGTCGTAGGACTACTCAGCGTGCTGCTTTTTGCCAGTTGTGGTGACACACCCAGCAATATCACACTTCCCAAACCCATCGAAGACCTTAGCATCAAGGCTAGCTTTGATTTCAAGACTACTGAACTGAAGGCTATAAGCTATGATTTTACCGATGTGTATAAGAATATTCCTATCACCATCTATGCCTCGGCATATGATGCGAAACCCGCAACCCAATCCGTCCCTGATGTTGTTGTCGGGGCCGCAATGACCGATGGTGAAGGTACTTTGTCGACTCAGATCACCATACCTTATGGGTACACGCATATTGTGTTTACATCAAACAAAGTAGGGTTCACTGACCTCAGGCTGCCGAAAGATTACAGTGAAAGATCTCTTTCCAGGGCTGTAACAGCAAGAGGCCTCGATGGTGAGTATACCTTCAGCAGTGATCTTCCAACGAGAACAGTCAATCCTAGTATCACACAGAGTGATGACCATTGGTTGTTTGTTGACGATACCTATTCATTGGGTGGAATACCAGAATCCCGATTTTCGATTTCCCTTGACGATGATTTCCTCAATGATGTGCACAATGTCTTATTTAAAACGAATAAGCAAGAAAGCCAAGCTCCTCAAGAGCTGATAGATGGTCTGACTGTTGGTACCTTGGACATGTCTGCTGCTAACGACGTATGGATTACCTTTATCGATGAAAAGGCAAAATATTGGAACAATACCTTGGGGTATTATACCTACCCTACAGATCGTGACCCCAGTGAACCCCTTGTAATTGGCGTCGATGATATTACCTTGGTATTTCCTAATGCCTCCTATGGGACAGAAGCCAACCCACTCCTAGAAAGCGGAGACACCGTATACATTGGAGAAGTTGGGGCAGGGCAATCCCTTGGCTTTGTCTTGATAGCTAACGGATTTGATAGTAATACTCATAAAGTCAGGACAACAAACCATAATGGTATCCGTTATTCACAAAAGGGGCTAAACATAGTTCCTGTTCCGGACCCTGCTCCAGATCCTGAATACAGGGACCATGCATCCATTATGTACTACGGGGATAAGGTGTTTCTTGTAGGGATGGAAGACGATAAGAATACCGCCAATGATTATAATTTCAATGATCTGGTATTTGCTGTTGTCGTAGGGGATGAAAAACTAGTAGAGAATTCAGTAAGTTCAGATGCCGCATTACCCGAACCTGACTGGGATGGAGACGGGTTGTCTGACGCACTCGATGCTTTTCCACGGGATAGTACCCGTATGACAAGTGAAACCCTCTCAGGTACTCTTGCCTATGAGGATAAATGGCCGCAAACTTTTGACTACGACTTTAACGACCTGGTAGTTGGCTATGAGTATACCTATGGGGGAAACGGAGCGAACGAGATTGTCACCATAGAAATGAAGTATACCCTCCTGGCAAGTGGAGCATGGTATCCTAATGGGCTTGCACTTGCCCTACCGTTCGTTGAAGGAACAGATTTTTGGATTACTGACTTTACATACTCCAAAAATGGTAAGGTTTCAACTGTAGCTGAGATCACAGATATCTCTAATGTTACTAATGACAATAAGTCACAGATTTTGATTTTTGAGAAACAACTATCTGTAATGGAAGAAAAGCCATTCAATACAAGTGACGATGAAATGCGCAAGCTTGAAGCGCAATCAGTTTCCTTTACCCTGAATTTCACCCCTGCAATGTCTAAGGAGTCCTTAGGGGATGCATTGGGTACCGCTCCCTACGATGTTTACATGCTAGTGGATAATTCCAAAGATGATCCTAATGCAGACTCCAAAAAGGGTCGAGAAGTGCATCTCGTTGGTTTTGGTCCTACAACTCTTGCTAACCAGACTTTTTTGGATCAAGCTACTACCTTGAAAAATACAGAGTACTATAGGTCTGCGAGTAATCTTCCCTTTGCGATACATATCCCCGGAGCTTGGGACTATCCCTTGGAACATAAGAGCATTACCGAAGCATACAATCATTTTGGTGATTGGGCTGAGTCCAGTGGCGAGAAGTATCCCGATTGGTACCAAGATAAGCCAGATTACAGGAACACCGCCAACATCTACCGATAGAGAAAAGATTTCCTCATGGCGCAGGGGTATGTGACCCCTGCACTGCAGACTCTTCTCTCATCGTGGATGTTTCGCAAATGATGATGGGGGAGGAGAGCACCAAATGGATGTACAAGTCTGTTGTGCTGAATAATAAAACTGTAAATGAAAACCCAGAAACTGTAGTAAGTCTTTGGGTTTTCTGTATGTAAAACGGGATTATGGAGACATAAAACTAGAAATACTACGGGAAAATATAGCAAGACCAATAGAAATTATTGATATTAGCTCCTAATAGTAAGAAATATTGGGGGCATTCCACTTTACATTATTGGTTTTCTCCTTGTATTATTAACTGTATTTCATAGCATAAATTGGAGGCTCCTCTTGCATAAACGCCACGTTTCATTACTCTTAGTCATAGCATTTCTCTTTGTTTTCCTATTTGTTGGTTGTGGTGACACTCCTAGCAATGATGGACCTCCCAAAACAATAGACAAACTTTCCATACCTGATGACTTCACATTCAGGACAACTGAGGTTGTCACGGTTACCTATGATTTTGGTGGAAATTTTTCCAATATTCCCATAGCCATCTACGGGTCGGCGTATGATGCCTTCACAACAGATCAAACCATTCCTGATTTCATGGTTGGTTCTGGAACAACCAGTGACACTGGACTTTTGCAGACAC
This sequence comes from Sphaerochaeta sp., assembly GCA_034007055.1. Lineage (GTDB taxonomy): Bacteria > Spirochaetota > Spirochaetia > Sphaerochaetales > Sphaerochaetaceae > Sphaerochaeta. The sequence goes on along the minus strand of JAVERP010000023.1, from coordinate 4,489 downwards.
AGGTTACAGTACCTCTCAGCTGTGTCACCCTTGTCCTGATTCCAAACTATATAGGGTTGCCTGGGGAAATTCGGATAGCAAAAGATGATGCAATATATATTTCCAGAGCACTTACTGCAAAAAAGGGCTCAGATCCCGAGTATACGTTCGACAGTGATGATCTTCCAACCAGAACACCAGATCCATTACGTATCAAGCAGAGTGATAACCATTGGTTGTTTCTGAACGACGAATATACATTGGATGGTATACCAAAATCTCTTTTTACCGTTGAACTCGAAAAGGATTTCCTCAAGGACATAAACAACTCCCTGTTTAAACGGAACAAGGGTATCGATGATAATGTCCCTACAGAGCTTACGGATGGTCTTACTGTAGGGACGTTGGACATGAATGCTACTAATAAGGTATGGATGACTTTTATCGATGAAAAGGCTGGCTTTAACAATACACTGGGATATTACACCTATGAAACAGGCAATAGACCTCCTAAGATAACCCCTGATCTTGTTACCCTAGTATTTCCCAATGCTTCCTATGGGAAAGGAAAAGACACATATCTAGAAAGCGGGGACACGGTATACATCGGTGAAATAGCTGCAGGTCAGTCAATCGGCTTTGTCCTGATAACCAACGGCTGGTTTTCACGAGTCAAGGATACTACAGGCCAAGTCAGGAAAGAGGGGCAAGGCATCTATTATTCTGAAGCTGACCTAAACCCTAAAACAGAGCCTCATACTTCCATAATACAATATTCTGATAAGGTGTTTCTTGTTGGGATAGAAGATAACGAGCACTCAGAAAAGGATTATAACTTCAATGATGTGGTCTTTGCCGTCATTGTTGGCGATAAAGATGCAGTAAAAAAATTAGGTTCACATATTATTCCAACCGATTTTGACGAAGATGATGATGGCGTTATTGATTCCCTCGACGCATATCCGGATGATGCTACGCGTACAACAAAAGAAGTACTCACCGGAACGCTCGCCTATGAGGATTTGTGGCCGAAACTCGGGGACTATGACTTCAATGACCTTGTTGTAGAGTATGAATATGCCATTGACGGAAACAAGGACAACAAGATTGTCAGCATGGAGATGAAGTATACCATCCTGGCCAGTGGTGCTTCTATGCCCAATGGACTTGCATTGGCGATTCCCTTAACTCTGACTACTGATTTTACGATTAGCCAACTAACCTATACAAAAAGTGGTGTAAGCCCAACTAATGCCGTTGTTTCACCGATTTCCAACGATGCAGGTTCACAAATACTGATATTCGAGAGACAGGATTGGGTAGTGGGTGGCAGACCTTTCAACACAATACCAGACCTCCTCAGCGATAGACTTGTTCCCCAATCAGTTACCTTTACCCTGACTTTCACCCCTGCAGTTGCGAGAAGCATCTTGGGTGCAGTTCCCTATGATGTCTACATGCTCGTCGATAATGCCCGAAAGGATGGTCAATCTGGAATACTTGTGAAGGAGGTGCATCTCATCGGCTTTGCTCCTACTACATTGGCACATCCGGGTTTCCTTGATGAGTCAGATGGTCTGAAGAATAGGGACCACTACAAGTCAGAGCGAAATCTTCCTTGGGCTATTCATATTCCTGGTGAATGGCAATACCCCTTGGAGAAGAAGTCTATTGTAGAAGGATACAAGTATTTTGGTGCATGGGCTGAATCTGGTGGTGTGAATTACCCCGATTGGTACCAAAACAAACCAAAATACAAGAATTTAGCAAATCTGTATTGAGCCATATAGGAATGTTCAGTGTCAGCAGTGGTCTTGAAACCTCTGCTGACCTCATTGTCTCGTAGACCATCACCTGTTAGAAAAACATCAAAGAGATGTGCTCGTACGTTTGATAGACGATTACGAAAAAACCCAGAACCCTTGAAAAAGGTTCTGGGTTTTTAGATGTTTTGAATATAGGATGAAAAATTATTATAAGCTTTGAACGTAAGGAATCTGTTATTTGTCTCTTATGAATGGATATAATGCACCAGCTAGAGTAATCAGGTACGTATAGCTTTACACGTGCGTATTCTCCCAGTAGTATTACATATCATTAAGGTACTATTTGGAGGTACTCCTTGCACAAACGACATATATTTTTATTTTTAGGGTTAGTTGGACTCTCTGTTTTTCTTTTAGTTGGATGTTGGGACACTCCAAGCAATGATGGACCTCCCAAACCAATAGACAAACTTACCATACCTGATGACTTCACATTCCGGACAACTGAGGTTGTCACGGTAACCCATGAATTCGGTGAAAAGTTTTCTAACATTCCCATAGCAATCTATGGATCAGCATATGATATCTCCACTGAGGATCAACGTATTCTTGATTTCGTTGTTGGTTCTGGAACAACTAGTGATACCGGACGTTTGGAGACACAGGTTACAGTACCTCTCAGTTGCGTTTCTTTAGTCTTGAAACCAAACTATATAGGATTGCCTGAAGAGATCAGGCTATCAATTGATACTGGCCAGAGAATTGTTTCTAGGGCGTTTCCAGTGAGAAAAGACTCAGACGACGATGATGATGATGACGATGATGATGACGATAACTATACGTTCAGCAAGACCCTTCCAAAGCGAACAGTTACTCCCAGCATCACGCAAAGTGATAAGTATTGGAATTTTGTGAATGATGAATATTCAGATGAAGGAATTCCTGATTCTCTCTTTTCGATTGACATCAAAAAGAATTTCCTCAAAGATGTGAACTCAATTTTTAAGAACAATAAGAATGAAGGAGATATCCCATCAGAGATCAAAGTTGGAATGGATGTTGGAACCTTGGATATGTCTGAAGAAAACGACGTGTGGATGACATTTATCCATGAAAAGACTTGGTTCGATAATACTCTGGGGTATTACACCTATCCTACAGGTACAAACCCAACGTTAGAAAACATTGATGAGAAGACTACTATAGTATTTCCCAATGCATCCTATGGCAAGAGAAAAGATGACTATCTTGAGAGTGGAGACTCTGTGTACATTGGAAAGATAGCTAAGGGTCACTCTATTGGCTTTGTGCTGATTTCTGATGGTTGGTTAGAGGAAGACAAATACCGTCCAGAGGGACAGGTCAGCAGAAAAGGTGAAGGCATCTATTATTCACAGAAAGAGCTAAATCCAGACGAAAAACCTCAAGCTTCCATACTATATTATGGTGAGAAGGTATTCCTTGTCGGGATGGAAGACAATGCACATACTGCTAATGGTCATACTTTCAATGATATAATCTTTGCCGTTGTAGTAGGCGACAATGACCTTGTAGGCGATTTAGGATCCAATGTCATACCTCCAGCCGTTGATACGGATGGTGACGGGGTTATTGATGCCCTCGATGCGTATCCTGATGATAAGGATCGCACGACAAAAGAAATCATCTCTGGCACCCTTGCCTATGAAGATTTGTGGCCGAAACTCGGTGACTATGACTTCAACGATCTGGTGATAGGGTATGAGTATACGATAGATGGAAACAAGGCCAACGAGATTGTCAGCATGGAAATGGAGTATACCATCCTGGCAAGTGGTGCGTCGTTGCCTAATGGACTTGCGTTGGCGATTCCCTTAACTCTGACTACTGATTTTACGATTAGCCAACTAACCTATACAAAAAGTGATGTAAGCCCAACTGATGCCGTTGTTACACCGATTTCTAAAGGTGCTGGTTCACAAATACTGATATTCAAGAGACAGGATTCGGCTAAGTTTATGGGTGAGAGGCCATTCAATACAGGAAATAATACCGAACTTGATCCTCAATCAGTTTCCTTTACCTTGGATTTCAACACTCCCATTTCCAAAACTACCGTGAAGGAGAACTTTGGTGATGTTCCCTATGATGTCTATATGTTGGTCAATAACGCTCTAATTGGAGATAATACAGAAATTCTTGTTAAAGAAGTGCATCTCATTGGTTTTGCACCTACATCCGAGGCAAACCAGGATTACCTGAAAGAAGCAGATGAACTGAAGAATAAAGATTACTACAAGTCTGAACGCAATCTTCCTTGGGCAATTCATATACCTGGCAAATGGGACTATCCCTTGGAAAAGAAGTCTATCGCGGAAGGATATAGGTATTTTGGGGCATGGGCTGAGTCTGGGGGCAAGAAATACCCTGATTGGTACCAAGATAAACCAAACTACAAGAATCTAGAAAATCTTTACTGAAAATAAAATTGGTCATTGTCAGCAGTGGTTGTGAAACCTCTGCTGACCGCTTTAACTCGTAGACGATCAACTGTAGGCTACCAGTTGGAGAAATATCAAATTGGTGTGATCGGTCAAGTTTGTTTTCTTGGGGGCCTATTGCAAGTGAATACCCAGATACGTGTGTTAACGAATCTGGGTGTTCTCTTTGGTTTGCCCAGCATGGGCAATAACTAGGTGGTGAAAGTCCACTGTGGGTGCGGTACTGCCAAGGGCAGAACCACTAGCTTAAGGCAAGTGCAAACA
>JAVERP010000022.1:0-62452 GCA_034007055.1 Sphaerochaeta sp. | reverse complement strand
ACTTATGATACACCAAAGATCTTCAGAAAGCAACTAAAAGTGGGGAAAAGTGCTCTGAAATGTGAGAATCAAAGGTTTTGAGAGGGTTGATTAGGGTATGGTTCTACTTTTGGGTTTATCGTAGGGTTAGGAGATGCTACATGAAGAAAAAGTTTATTGTTGGAATTACTCTGTTGGCATTAGTCGGACTCTTGTTCGCTAATGGAACAAAGGAAGAAGGGATTGCATATAGAAATGCAAAGTCTCTTGGTGTCGTTTCTGTAACTGGCGGCCTCATCAGCGGTGTTGAAACTGATACCGATGGTGTGACCCTCTACAAGGGTGTTCCCTTTGCAGCACCCCCAGTCGGCGAGCTTCGCTTTAGAGCTCCTGCAGATGTCATTCCCTGGGAAGGGGTCCGAGCTTGTGATACATGGCCTGCTATGCCCATCCAGGACAAAAGCGGTAACACCGGTGGATCCTTCTATGGGGACGAGTTCTACTACAGCAAAGATCATGACCCTATCGTCAGCGAGGACAGCCTCTATCTGAACCTCTACACCCCTGCGACCAACGCAACAGTCGATAAGGCAAACCTTCCTGTGTTTTTCTACATCCACGGTGGTGGAAATGACCATGGGTATGCATCCAAAGTTGAATTCATGGCATCCGAGCTTGCAAACAAGGGCGTTGTAGTTGTAGTGGTACAGTACAGACTTGGTGTCCTTGGCTTCCTGTCTCTTCCAGAGTTGACAGCTGAGCAGGGAACAAGTGGCAACTATGCCATCCAGGACCAGGTAAAAGCTCTCCAGTGGGTACAGGACAACATCAAAGCCTTTGGTGGCGATCCTGCAAACGTAACCATCGGTGGCCAGAGTGCCGGAGCGATGGACGCAAGAGTCCTGCTTTCCACTCCCTCTGCTGACGGACTTTACAACCGTGCAATCCTGCAAAGTGGATTTGGCTACAACATCTCCCCCTTGGCCCTGACCTCACTTGAGGAGGCTCAAGCTAAAAACAAGGCGATGGTCGACAAGATCTTCGGCGAAGGAACCACCGTCAGCGACCTTCGTAGCTTTGACGCAGATGTATTCTATGCTGAGAAAATCAACCCCCTCATGAGCATCAGCAAGGCTTCCATTGCAGATGACGTAGTCATCAGTGTTGCAAGACTTGATATCGAAGGAAGCGGCAAACTTGCAGGCCTTGATATCATGATCGGCGGCACCTCTGATGAGATGACCTCACTTGCAGGTAATCCAGCAGGAACAATGTCCCTCGAAGCGTATGAAGCGAATTTGAAGAAGACGTTTGGCGATCGTGATGATCTGCTCTCCATCTTCCCCGCAACCAATGAGACCGAAGCCTATAGAGCCAACTTGGAGCTCAGAAGCAAGCAGGTCTTCATGCAGAACAGAATCAACTCCATCAACACCAAGAGTAGGACCGACTACACCAGTTATGTCTATTACTTCAACCAGGATCTTCCCTTCCACCTCCCCGAATATGTAGGTGGCCGTGATGAAGGTTTCTATGGTGCATTCCACTCTTCCGAGCTGTGGTACATGTTTGGTTCCATGAGAGACATTCCTGCTCAGAGACAGTGGACTGCAGCAGACCACGCCTTAAGTGATACCATGATGACATACTGGTCCAACTTCATGAGAACAGGGAATCCCAACGGAATAGGACTTCCCGTTTGGGAGGAGTGTGTTGCAGAGAACGAAGGCGCTTATATGCTCTTCAAAGATCATAAGGCAGAACTCGCCTCTGTATTCGAAGGCAGTCAGGCCAAGGATGACCTGTATTTCGCTCTTCTAGACAACTAGTAATCCATGAGACCCCTTCACCTTTGGAGGGGTCTCATTTTCTTCAGAAGAAACGATGTTTGCAGTGAAGAGTATTCACGCCAAGCAAGATACGAACAAAGTAGAAGGCACAACCTATACGTAGTATGGATTGTGCCTTCTTCATTTGTTTGGTTCACTGGATAATTTTCTTGTTTTTACCCTTACCCATCCTAAAGCCTTAGGATCCTACGCTATACCGTCGTATCGCTACTGCTCTATCAGGACCTATTTGATCAGGAGGGCCAACTGCTCACCCATCGCGCAGACATCCAGGCCCTTGGTAAACTGCAGACATGTTCCTGAAGGGTAACGCACCTTCTCAACCCACCGTTGTAAGATTGCGGCAAGACCATACTTTGCCCCCAGGATAGCCCCTGCAACAGCCCCGATTGTATCGGCATCCCGGGCGAAGTTTCCAGCGAGGACCAAGCCGCTACGGAAGTCTGCATGGCTGAGGGCCGGGCAGGCAAAGGCAGCGGGGATAGCCTCTGCTGTGGTCGCCCAGGTGCTAGCACGCAACTCGTCATGCAGCGGCATCCAGCAGTCCAGAATATTGCCGTCAGCCTCCTCAATGATCCTAAAGGCGACATTCATACTGTAGTAAAGCCAGCTATCCTTGGGGATGGGAGCCATGGCGGCTGCAAAGATCTCCTCAAAGGTGCCATCAACCATCGCTACAGCTACCGCTGCGGCTACTGCCTGAGCTCCCCAGATTCCATCACCTGCGTGACTGATGGAAGCATCTATCGCAGCGAGCTCTATGGCGCGCTTAGGATCCCCTGCACAGATGATTCCTACAGGAGGAATCCTCATGGCGGTGCCGTCACTCATATGAAAGGTGCTGAACTTCCCGCTCTCAGGAGGACGAAGCCCTTTGCGCAGGTTACTAGCGGCCGAGACCTCACTTGCCCCACCTCGCTTAAACTCATCTTGGACAACCACGTCCTCAAACCACGCATTCACCACATCTTCAGTGGTAAGGTTCCCCTTGCTCTTGATACGAGTCTTTGCCGTAAGCAAGGCAAACTCTGTATCGTCAGTACTCCAGGTAGCCCCTGCATTGAAGTCTGTGATAACCCCATAGGTCTCCCGGTTTGCCTGCATCCTTGCAGCATCACCGAAGGAGTCCCCGATGGCCAGGCCAATGAGGGAGCCCACAGCCCTATCCACTACCAATGCCCTGTCAGCAATAAAATCTTCTCTCGCTATCATTTTTGTTCCTCTTGTTCTTTTACCCTGAGGGAGCCAAAACCGACCCGTCCTCCCTCGTACACTGCATATCCGACCATGCCATAGCCATAGGAAGCATCTTCGACCTCAAGGACCTGCTTGTCATCGAGGGATAAGCGCAAAAGCTTTCCCCTGACCTCCAAAGTAAGGGCGTAGGTCCTTTCAAGTTCACAGATATAGGGTTTGGCTGCCAATGCGGTGAACACTCCCCTATCATGCTTGAAAATACCTAGCTCTCCCCCATGAAACCCTGCATAGTAGCCTCTTCGGGCACCCTGCACGCTCACAGAAATGAGAGCCGACCCACCACGGTGGAGGGTGACCGAACCTTCGGCGCGAACATCCTTGGCAAAATAGTTGCCAGTGCAAGCCTCTCCATGCTCGAGAGCCATCACCTCCATCTCAACGCTGCCATCTTTGCCCTTCACCAGCTCCCAGGAGCCATGGTTATGGGAGAAGGGGGTGATGGAAGCAAGCTCTTTCTTCTGCAGGGAGAGATCTATCCAGTAGTCGGGCTTTCCGGTGACCGTGAACCTATCGATGAATATAATACCAAAATCACGGTTCTTGGAAGGTGAGTTTGCTTCAAAGATGAGCCCCACCTCGTCGATCATGGCACCGACCAACCCCGGATGATCCTTATTAATAGTGAAGGAGACATCCCTCTCCTTCTCGTCCCACCCACAAAACTATCAAAGAGAACGAGCTCTCCGGTGGAAGTATTTCGCACATAAGGAGAAAGGGTGATGCTCTCCCCGCTAAACTTCTCAAACCGAAGCTTCATGCTGACACTCTGCCCGGCATAGATGGGGGGAGAGAAGACAGGCATGTACCGTTCATCATCGAAGTCTGAACGACGATAGAAAGGCTTGTAAAAGAGGCGGGTCCCCTGGGGCCGAATCTTGCGGTCATAAAGGAGAGCCAACGAGCTGTCCTCATTGCGCAATGCAAAGCCATGGGTGTTGGAGAGCCTGAAGCCATGGGTGGAGCCCGGAAGGGAGAAATCAAAATCCAGGACCCCTTCTTCCCTATCCAATTCCTTAGGAACCTTTTGGTTGCGTACTTGAAAACTCAGCTTGCACAGCAGCTTCACGTAGGTAGGGACATCCAGGATATTCAAATACCCTGAGATGCCAGAAAGCACCATCATGTCCCCGATGGGCTGGCGGTAGTGGTCTGGAATCTGTGCCAGGCCCCCTGCCACCCCAAGGATGGATCCTATATTCCCTGCATTGCGATCCGTATCCCATCCAGCCATCGTGGTGATCTCTACGCCCCGGGCAAAACTGTCAGCATACAGCAGAGCCATGATGCATACCCCTGCGTCAGGGCAATCGCTTAAAAAGGATTTCGCATAGGGATTGACAAATAACATCGTGGATGAGTTGTTTTTATGGTTTCCCTTACATATCTTAGCAATTTGCTCTGGGCCCACAAATCGAAACCGCAATGAATGGACGTAGGAACTCAGAACTGCATCATTGCAGAACCGGATCTGTTCGCACCCTATGGATTATAGCCAGCGGGGAATGCCAGGACTCTAGATGAGTTCCTCGTACCTTCTCGGAAGGATCCCGAAGATCATCTTCTCACAGGATTCGTAGCTGTGACTGTAATGGATCTGCCTGCTTTTCTGGGAGCTTCTCACTATCTTTGGCTCGTCATCAAGCTTGGTAAGGATGTGTAAGGGGTATGTACAAATAGTTTTTCGCGCACTTCCGACATGTCAAATATTTCCCATGCAAGTTTGAATTGGATCTCCTGATGTTCAAGAAAACTCTTACTCTCTACAGTTTCAAAGAGCAGTTGTAACAAGTCGCTTGCATTTTCTAGAGAATACTCAAGTTTTCTCTCCTCAAGCAATTTCTTGAACTCAATTGCCTTTAGGCTGATTCGCGAAGCCATGGGCTCGTCAGCTTCTGCAACAAGACATTTCAAGGCTTTTTCATAAGAATCATGCTGCATAGAAAGCCCCTCCTTGGGACTATCTATAGTATTGCATGATTATTTAATGCGAAAAATAGATTACGCTACCTGCATTCCTGACATCTGGAATGCAGAGTTTTTCATTTTTTTCGTGTTAAAATTTATTTCGCATAAGATTTTCCAAGGGGAGCGTGCAATTTGCATGAACTGTTCTGCACCGATTGGTGCGCTCATGATATAACACACGAGCTCCTGTGACACTTCATCGGCGTTCACGACCTCTCCGGTCTTCTTGTCGGTCACATCCTTAAGCACGATCCGCTCCCTCTCCAGCATGCCGATTGCCTTGACAGTCCCCCATTTTTCATGGGACTTGAGGCAGGAGACATCCTCCGAGTAGTAGCCTTTCCTCGTCTCCATCCTTCCGTGGTCCTTGTCAAAGGTCTCCAAGCAGGAAATGTCATCAAAATAAGGGTCCCCGTAATTCTCCAGGTATTCGCTGATGTCCTGCTGCAGTGACGGCTGGTTCAGCTTCACGGGAAGGACGTACACCCCCCCCTCTTGAAACGATTTTGTCGGCGATTTCGTACTGGGCTCCTATGGCATCTATGGTGACTATCGAATCATTGAGATCGAGCCATTCGAGAAACTCCGGGATCGTCGATATCTCGTTTTTCTTCGCATCGATCCTCATCTGGCTGAACAGCACCCCCTTCCTCCACGAGGAAGGCATTCAGTATGTGCGGCACGTATTTCGAGTGCGCTTTCTCGCAGGCGGCCCTGACGGCTTTGCCGTCTATCGCCACGTGCTTGCCCCTCGAGCTCGTTATCTGGGCCAGCCATTCCATGAAGCAGGTTATGAAATGCTCAGGGTCTATGGCTGCGAAGGTTGCGGAGAAAGAGTCGTGCGACGGTATATTCTCCAATGAGAGCAGTTTTCGAAAATAGGGCAGGTGGTATTCCAGTTCCACACACATATTTGCGAAATCGGTGTATCCCCAGAGGGTCCCGTAGGTCGCCAGAATGAGTATGTCATCAAGGCGGTATCGCTTGCCCCGTGTATCACGTGGGTCGGGGACGCGTGAGAAGGCCTGTCTCAGGCTGATCCTCCATTGCTCAAAGTCCCTCTTCTTTGCTTCTATCCGTTGCTTCTTCACTGAACATCCCATGGTAGTTTCACTCCTGTTTCTTCTAGGATTTGCTTCTGCAGCTCTCCGATCTCCGTCATGACCAGCCGCCCGTCGACCTCGACAAGCCGTATCTTCTTCAGCGGCGCAAGACGCTCGAATGGGAACCCCATAAGCCTTTCAAGCTTTTTCTTCTGGGCAGAGATACAGGTGCCATCAAACCCTTCGCACCATGAGTCCCGGCTCCTATAGAGGTATGATTCATCCGATTCCCTGACGATGAGACACCCTAGGACGGTGGTCGCCCGTTCCTCCGACCCGAGGTCCTTCATGAACAAGGGCGGGGCGAGCGACTGCAGGGCATAGGAGAAACCGTACTCCCATATCCTGATGCCGCTGGACTTTCTGTCTATGGAGAATCTCTCCATCACCCCTTGCGGCGTGATGGCCCCGATGTAGGTCTGTACAGGCTGCGGGTTTTTCATTCCCGGAACCCGCTTCGAGGAATTCCTGTACAGCGAGTAGTTGCCTTTCCCGTCGGACTTGATGACAGTCCCTTTTCTTTTCTGGCACTCGGCCCATTCCGGAAACCTTCCCATGAGTTGCCTCCTTCGTATAAGTATATAATAGCACTACCATATACATTTGACCATAAACAAACACCCAGAACCTGAAACCTTCAAATTCTGGGCTTATTGATGCTTTCTAATTTTTACGCGATTGTCTTGTTGACCAGCAGGTCCACTAGAAATGCCATGACAAAGCCCATGCCAAGGGGAGTGAGAAGATGCAAGATCTTCTCAATGATGGTGAGCACTGTACCACAACCAGTGCTAGAAGGGCGGCAAGCAAAAGTAGCCTGGCTATCTGACGAACAGGCAAGGATCCTTGTGTTTTCATACGAGTATCCTATACCAGAAAAGAGGCCGACAGTACCCTAACCTGTGTATTGTATGGAGGGAATTGGAAAAACAGGCTCTAGAGCATCTGGCTGAACTCAAGCTTCTCCTTGTTGGGACCTTCTATGGTGAAGAATCGCACTCCGCCCTTCCAGAAAGGAAGGCTCTGGATGCCGCCCTCAAGGATGGGGTAGCCAAGAGTGCCTACCTCAGCGTAGGCTGCCTCGACATCACTGACATCCAGGGCGATATGGTCGATGGCGCCATGGGCCATAGCACCCTGGTAGTTCTGGTATGTCTCGATCATCACCTGCTTCAGTTGGAGGAATGCAACCTCCTCACCCTTGTTGTTCACCTCATACTGCCTCTCAAAGCCCAGGCTCTCATAAAATGCAAGGGTCTTCTCCAGATTGTTTGTGGGAATCCCTATATGCTGCAGTCCCGTCACGTATCTTGCCATGCCCATGCTAGCCTCCTATTTTTGTGTAGCGAAATGTTCTTCATACAACGAGCGGATTCTCTCTCTAGCCTCACCACCATCGAAGGGAGCGGCACAGCCCAAGGCCGAACTGATGGAAGCCCTAGAGGATACACATATGCCTGATGAATACAGCATGCAACCCATCATCCAAAAGATATCCTCTGCTCAATCCATGAGGATTACAGGCTTTATGACCTCTTCATCACTCTTCTTGAACATGGTAAAAGCCTCTTCCAACTCATGCAGGTTAAACGTATGTGTTATGAGCAGCGAAGAGGGGATGAGTCCTTGCTTAATAAGTTCGAAAGCCTGGGGAAATCCCCAGTTAGGAATTGCGTGGGAAGCAACCAGGCGCTTCTTTGCAAAATGAAAATCATTGGCCTTGAAGGTGACACTGTCATCGGCAAAATCGATGCCGTTGAATACTATCTGCCCCTGGAAGCCTGCCAGATCAATTCCATCGGGAATTGTTTTGGGAGGAGAGGTCACTATCACGCGCTTGAACAGGGCAGGAAACTGCTCTCTAAGCTCTTCCTTCCAGTTGGGTGTGGCACTGTCGACCACAAGGTCGGCTCCAGCTTCATAGGCAACCTTTGCCCTGTATTTTCCACGCACCGTATCAAGGTTACGCCCAACTACCACTATCTTGGCAGCCCCTCGCAACCGGCTCAACGCTATACAGCCAAGGGCGATCACCCCCGGGCCCATAATGAGCACATCATCAAAAAGCTGGATATCCGCTTCCCTACAGAGATCCAGTGAAACTGTCATGGGCTCAGCCAGCGTAGCTTGTGCAAAGGAGAGCCCTTCAAAGGGAATGACCATCGCACGGGGAACCACCAGGTACTCCCCCATTCCCGCCTGGTCATCCATATAGGTCTGGATATTCGAGCATGAGGATGGATGCTGATCGAGACAGGACTGGCAGGTGTTGCAGGCAACGTGATTTTGAACCACGACATGGGTTCCGATCAAAGAGTCCTCTACGCCAGCCCCTACAGCCTCTATGAAGCCAGCAACCTCGTGCCCTAGGGGCGTGATTTCGTTGTTGGGAAAATCATTGAAGAAGTGCAAGTCAGTGCCACAAACTCCACAAGCCTTGACGCGGACAAGCACCTCCCCAGCCTCTATTTTTCTCAGCTCTTTACTGAGTAGACGTATATGTTTTGGTCTGTCGACCCATGCACTTGTATAGTTCATCTGCCATCTCCCCCTTTCTTTTTTAGGGTAATCACACTTGTATCGTTGTCACCCTCGTACAACACAATATACCACCCCGGCTATGATTGTGCCAGAGTGGATATATTCAGAGATTTTCTTCTTTCTGATCAGAGCCCTTGCACTACTTGGCGCAATACTGCAATGCTCAGTTCTTTGGTCTCCTTCACTACCAAGTCAGATCCTGGAAGATCACTTTCAGAGCCAATGCCCACTGCCTTCATTCCAGCCCTCTTGATAGCCTCAATACCTGCCTTAGCGTCCTCAACTCCAACACAGTTGGTATACCAGACCTCTATTTGTTCACTGGCAGCAAGAAATATATCAGCTTCAGGTTTGGGCATCTGCACATCACTGATATCGGCAATGGCATCAAAGCGATCGAGGATACCCAGTTTTTCACACACGCTCCTGGCATTCCTGCTGGCAGAAGCAAGGGCAATCTTTATCCCTTCTGATCGTAGTTCATCAAGGAGGGAGAGGACCCCAGGGAGGAGATTGCTTGGGGTGATGCTCTCCAAGGAGGCGACGTAGGCATCGTTCTTGCGCTTGAGCACCTCGTCTCGCCTCTCTTGGGGCCAGGTAGTCTCGTTGTGGTCTAGGATCACTTGCAGGGAGGCCTCGCGGCTTACTCCAAGCAACCCCTTGTTCACCTCCCGGTCGAAGGCGAGAAGATTTCCATCACTTACCTGTTTCCAAGCCTTGTAGTGGAGGTGGGCAGTATCACAGAGCACCCCATCAAGGTCAAAAAGCACCCCGCCTAACTTTGGTCTGAGTGAAAAAGTCCTGCTTTCATCTTTGTTGAGAGTAAAGCTCTCATTGCGATGGACAAGGTTCAGCCCTGTCCCTGTCATCAGGGAGTAGGTCACCTCCTCTGAGCTGATAGCGACCTTCAGCAGCGAGTTGTGCAGCATAAGCGAGAATGTCAGGCTCTGCCATGCATCAGGCAGCTTGGGATCGAAGCTGAAGGTCCCCTTCCAATCCCTGAAGCCTGCAAAGCCATAGACGGTGGCCATCCAGGACCCTGCCATGGAAGCTGTATGGATCCCATCCTCAGTGTTGCCCTGGATATCATCGATATCAAGGCGTACGGTCTTGGTGAAGTACGACCATGCCTTCCCAGGCTGGAACGAATCACTGGCCATGATGCTCTGAATGCAGTGCGACAGGGAGGAGTCCCCTGTCGTATAGGGCTCGTAGAACATGAAGTTGCGTATCCTCTCTGCCTTGGTGAAGAGGCCTGAGAGGAAGAACTGTGCAAGCACCAGATCAGGCTGCTTGAGCACCCTGTGGCGGTAGATCACCAGAGGATGAAAATGGAGCAACAGCGGATGCTTCTCCTTGGCTGTTGTGGCAAACGGCCAGTCCGCCTTGCTGAGGAAGGAGTCATCCTGGGCATAGATGCCCGCCTTCTCATCAAAGGGGATCTTCATCGCCTCCTGAGCCTTTTCCCACGAATCAAGCTCATCCTGACCCACTGAGAGGGGGAGCATCGTGTCCTTTGCCAGATACTGCTCGACCAGGGCTATGGAGAACCTCAGGTTGTTCTGAGCCATCAGGTTGGTATAGGTGTTGTTGTTCACACACGCAGTGTACTCGTCAGGTCCGGTGACCTCGTTGATGCAGAACTGCCCATCTATGAAGGATCCCAGGCTCAACCACATGCGGGCACTTTCGATAGCCATCTCAACATATGTTTGAGGAGCTTCTTCTCCTGTGGCCGCAAGATATTTCTCTACCGCATACAGAATGTCAGCATCGATATGGTACTGGGCAGTCCCTGCCGGATAGTAGGCACTGCATTCCTCCCCGCTTATCGTCCTCCAGGGGAAGAGAGCTCCTTCAAGGCTCATCGTCTCGGCACGAAGGCGTGCCTTGGGCAGTATCTTGTACCGGTAATCGAGCAAGGACTTTGCAATGTCAGGCTTCAGGTAGCAGAACATCGGAAGGGCATACGCCTCGGTATCCCAGAAGTAGTGCCCCTCATATCCCTCCCCTGTCAGCCCCTTGGCAGCCATGCTGGTCTTCCCATCACGGCCACAGGACTGCAGAAGGTGGAAGATATTGAACTGAAGGGCCTGCTCGGAGCTTTTGTCCCCTTCTATGAGTATCCTTCCCACCTGCCAGAATTCTGAAAGGAACTCTTGCTGCTGCCGTGCATAGGAGGCAAAGCCCTCCTGAGCAGAGCGCTTTGCACGGAAGGGAGCCGAATCATCTTCGGTGGTGTACGCTATGAACTTGTTCAGCGTCACCGCTTCACCCTTTGCCAGGTCAAAGGTATAGCTGAGGGCAAGGTCGCGCTCAGAGGCAAGCGTCTCCAAAGCCTCCTTTGTTGTGGTATGGAATGCAGATCCATAGAGGGTCAAGCCGCTGTTGCGTGTCCTAGCAGAGAAGTTGAGACTCTCCTCTTCGATCGAAAAGTGGTCGATGAGCAGGGGGTTGGAGGTGAACTTCGCCCCGACTCGAGGATCATCCTTGGAGGAGCGGTTACGCACCCCTATATCAAGGTAGCTGGTCAGCTTGATGGAGAGAGCCTTGTCAACGGCCTCTACCGTATAGGTGACAAGCGCACAGTACTTCTCAACAAAGGAGACCAGACGCTCGGTGGTTATCCTTACGCGATCACCGTGGGCACTGCTCCAATCGATTGTGCGCGTAAGGATTCCCGTCCTGTAGTTAAGGATGCGCGAAGATGCATGAACCACCCCCCTCTTCATAGAAAAGGGAAGATCACCCACCTCCAGCTCGATCCTCTTGGGATCGGGGAGGTTGAGGATCGTCTCGTGGTTCTCAGCAAACCCATAGGCACTTTCTCCGTATATGATGGGTTCGCTGTCGTAGAACCCATTGATGTATGTACCCTTGTGGTAGCTGCCCTCAGCCTCCTCAAAGTCTCCTCTGAGACCGAGATACCCATTGGCCAGGGTAAAGAGCGTCTCGTTATGGGGTGTCTGGGAAGGATCATATTCTGCGTATCCAAAACTCATCGTATCCATGCATTATCCTTTGACTGAACCTGCCAGCAACCCTTTTACAAAGAATTTCTGCAGGGAGAGGAAGACTATCAGGGGCAAGACCATCGAGACAAACGCTCCGGCGGTCAAGAGGTGCCAGTCAGAACCTCTGGTTCCCGCCATGTTCATCAGCCTCACGGTGACGACCTCCATCATCTGCCCTCCTCCACTGAGGAACACCAAGGCAACCAGCAGGTCGTTCCATACCCATATAAACTGGAAAATGGCAAACGATGCAAGGGCTGGTATGCTCAGGGGGATGATCAGGCGGGCAAACATGGTAAAGTGGTTCGCCCCGTCGATGAACGCGGATTCCAAGATTGAACGAGGGATGGTCGAGATGTAGTTGAACAGGATGTAGGTGGCCAGCGGCAGCCCAAAGCCGGTATGGGCCAGCCAAATTCCCAGATAGGTGCCATTGAGACCAATCTTCTGATAATCCCTAAGGATAGGGATCAAGGAGATCTGTAGCGGTACGACCAATAGGGCGATCACCATTGCAAAAAGCATCTTCCTTCCGGGAAAACTCATCCAGGCGAAGGCATAGGCAGCTGCTGCCGCTATGAAGATCGGGATGATGACCGCAGGCAGGGTCACCGTTATACTGGACAGGAAGGCACTTCCCATGGAAGCCCCCCGCCTGGCGGCGGTGCCCCCTCCGGCTGTCCCTACGGTGAAGCGCTGTCCGCCAAGCACCTCGTCATAGTTTTGGAAGGTGAAGTCCTTCAGGCTGGAGAAGGCTGTCCACCACCCTGAGGAGGCTGTGGCATCACTGTCGCGAAAGGAGGTGATGAGAATGCCTGCTGTGGGGATGGTCCATACAAGGCAGAACAGGATCAGCAGGAAGGTGATTATCTTCGCCCCGCGTGTCATTTTTATTCTATTTTTCATCAGAACACCTCCCGTTTGTTGAATTCCTTCAAGTTATAATAGATGACAGGACTGACTGCGAGCAGGATTATGATTGCAATCGCCGATCCCCGTCCGTAATCGAGGAACTTGAACATCTGCTTGTACTGCTGGCTAGCCAGCACCTCAGTGCCGTACAGACCGTTGGTCATGGAGTAGACAATGTCAAAGCTCTTCAGGGCTGCAAGCATGATGGTTGTCGACACGGTGACGATGCTGCCATAGATGGAGGGCAGGATTATCCTCATAAGGATGGTGAACTCCTTCGCCCCGTCGATACGCGCCGCTTCCTTGATCTCGTCGGAGACCCCCTTCAGGGCGGCAGAGAGCACCACCAGGGAGAATCCTGTCTGCAGCCAGACAAAGATGATGATAAGGAAGAAGTTGTTCATGGGAGCGGTTCCCAGCCAGCTCTTCGGATCGCCTCCAAATGCCACCACCAGGGCGTTGAGCAGGCCGGTCTGGTTTGCCCCTACAGGCTTGTAGGCGTACATGAACTTCCAGATGACACCGGCTCCTACCATAGAGATCGCCATGGGAAGGAAGACCAGGGTCTTACCCAGCTTCTCAATGGCTGAGCGCTCTGCCAACAGGGCCGTCATCAAGCCGAAAAACACGGCAAATGCGGTACCGAACACCAACCAGAGCACGGTATTGCCAAAGGCGGTGCGCATCGTCGAGTCGGTAAAGATGTACTTGTAGTTTGCAAACCCTGCAAAGGAAGAGGAGTCCCGGTTCATGAAGCTCAACACAAGGCTGCGCACTGTCGGTACCAGCAGGTACCATCCGATGATCAGGATTGCAGGTCCCACAAAGACAAAGGGAATGATTTTGTTGTACTTCTGCGTGGGAAACAGCTGTACGATGAGATTCATGGAGTAGAACAAGGCCAAAACTGTGAATGTTCCCCATACTATGGCGAACAGTGTGGTCAGTATCTGTGACATCGGATTGCTTCTCAACAGGAGAAACCCTCCGATCATGACAATGAGCGTGAGGGGAGTGAACACAATGGTTCGTATGACCAACTCCTTCCTCTCCTGATCTTTCTGTAACTGCATGGTTCCTCCCTGGTGAGAAAGGGACTCCGCCAGGAGGCGGAATCCCCTATAGAGACACAGATGAGCTTAGCGAGGCCAGCTCTTCTCAATGTTGGAAAGAACAGTCTTGCCGTCCTTACCATTGACATACTCGACCATACCGGTCCAGAAGGAGCCGGCGCCCACTTCTGCTGGCATCAGATCCGATGCGTCAAAGCGGAATACAGTCGCCTCGACAAGAGCCTTGGCGAGCTCACGCTCCAGGCTGTTGCCGTAGTCAGCAAACTTCTGGTTCTTGTGGGGGAACAAGGCTCCGCCGACCTGCGCCCAAGGAGCACATGCTTCCCAAGTGGTCAGGAACTCCATGAACTCCTGCACGCCGGGCTTGTCGTTGAACACCACGAACTGGTCTCCACCACCAAGAATGGGTGTACCCCATTTCGGATCGATGGAAGGAAGGGCGAACACACCCACTTCAGCTTCAAGATTGTCCTGTATCTTCTGAGGCATGAAGCCTGTGATGAAGTTTCCCTGACGGTGCAGGAACACCTTCGTTGGGGTGTCAAACAGAGGTTTGACAGACTCGCCGAAGTTTGTGGTCAGAATGTAGGGAGCCCCACCATAGACATATTTCGGATTCAGGAAGATCTCGCCAAGATAGCCGAGGGCCTTCTGTACGGCAGGATCATCAAAGGCTATCTCGTGGTTAACCCATTTGTCGTACATTTCAGGGCCTGCGGTGCGAAGCATGACATCTTCCATCCAGTCCGTGCCTACCCAACCGGTTGCACCACCGGACTCAAAACCGATGGACCAGGGGATTCCCCCGTCGCGCACGATCTGATCCTGGAGAGCTTTCAGCTCATTCCAGGTCTTGGGAACCTTGTAGCCCTTGGCTTCAAAGGCTTTTTTGGGATACCAGACGAAACTCTTGGCGTTGACACGGTGGAATACACCGTAGGTCTGGCCCTTGGAGGAGCCCAAGTCTTTCCAAACTGGAGCGTAGTTTGCATCGACCATTCCTATGACTTTTGCAGAAAGGGGCTTGAGATAGCCTTGGGCAGCAAACTTGTGCATCAGCCCTGGCTGGGGAAGCGCCGCGATGTCCGGTGGGGTGCCAGCTTCTGCCTGGACCAGAATCTGAGTCTCAAACTCCGGGCTTCCCTCATAGACTGCATTATAGCCACTCTTCTCGTTGAAGATCCTGATGATCTCATCAAAACGGGCAGCTTCCTCACCTCTGAAAGCACCGAAGATGCGGATGGTCTTATCCTGTGCCGCCGCTTCCTTTGAACCTTGAGCCCAGACTCCCTGCATAGCGAGCAGCAAGACCAGGACAAATAACAGTACCGTAGAAAGTTTTTTCATACTATCCTCCTAAAAACTTCAAACATCACAACGTGATGCATATTCACCTATATATACTCAGTCGAACTGCGCTTGATGAGCTTCAGGTCGATGAGGCTCTTTCGCACAGGTCGGTTTGGTTCCCGTATCCTTTGCAACACCATCTCTGCAGCCTGGACGCCCGAATCCTCAAGGCTCTGGTCAATGGTGGTCAGGTTCACATACTCAGCCATCTCAATATCATCAAAACCGACAACTCCCAACTCATCAGGGACGGTAATTCCCAGCTGGACAGCACATTTGATGGTCCTGATGGCCAGCGTATCGCTGGAAGCAAAAATAGAGTCCGGTCGGTCGGGGCGGTCCAGAAGCGCAAGGATTCCCTTGGTCGAGACATCAGGAAGGTTCTCCCCAAGCCAGATGTTCCGCGCCTCAACCTCAATATCCTTCTCTGCAAAATGGGAGACAAACCCTTCCAGGCGCTGTTCGGTCGAACGGGCGGCGTAGGGCCTCAAGGAAGCCTCACCCACATACCCGGGGGTTCGGTATCCATTCGTGTGCAAAAACTCGGCAACCATCCTGCCACCCTTTACATTACGGATGACCACTGAGTCAAAGCCCTCCACCTCGGTCTCAACAAAACAGACAGGGATAGCTGAGGCGCGCAACTTCTCAATGGTCCTCTCCTCCAGTTTCATGCACAACGAGATAAGGCCATCAACACGCTTGCTGCCCACCAGAAGGTCTATATACCCTTCCAAGCCCTCGCTGCTCTGCACTGAGTAGATGACCAGTTCGTAGTGGTGGTCGGAGAGAACGGAAGCTATCCCCTTGAGGCGCTCCATAAAGGAGGTCTCGGTAAAGAAGGGTGCGATGACTGCTATTTTCATCAGCTGCTGACGCGCTTTTGCCACGGCTTCCGCCTTGGGGACAAACTGCAGCTCTTCAATTGCCTTCATGATCCGGGCTCGTCTCTCCTTATTCACCATCGAAGGTGAATTGATCGCCCTGGATACGGTGCTCGGGCTCACACCAGCAAGTTTTGCTACGTCATAGATGGTCGGTTGCTTTGGTGTCATCACCTCTCCCTTTACTCATAGTATTATGAAACTGCTTTCATGGAACTAGTTTCAGTTTACTACAGATGCATAGTTTGTCAAGGTAAAAATTCAGAAATGGAAAAAATGGGGGGGGTATAGGTTCTTTCCAGCAAAGCCTTGATATAGAAAGATCGAAAGAATGTGTCCCTACAGGACTACATAAAACTGGCTTGATTCCAAGGAACCAAGCCAGTTTCCAAACATCTTTTCCTCTATTTCTAGAACGGTTGCAGCATCGCTTCAGGAGAGAGGATCCTATCAAGGTCCTCCTTGGAGAGATACCCCTCCTCCAATACAATCTGATAGACGGATCCATCGGTCTTCAGCGCCTTCTTGGCAATTTCAGAACACTTCTCATACCCAAGGGTAGGAACAAGGGCGGTAACCAGACCGATGCTGTTCTGCACCATCATGCGACAGCGTTCCTTGTTGGCAGTGATGCCAACGATGCAACGCTCCCTAAGGATCTTCAGCACATTGGTAAGATGGTTGATGGAGGTGAACAGCTTGAAGGCGATGAGGGGCTCCATGACATTCAGCTCCAACTGTCCTGCCTCTGCAGCGAGGGTGATGGCCAGGTCATTGCCGATGATATCAAAGGCAACCTGGTTCACCACCTCCGGTATTACCGGGTTTACCTTACCCGGCATGATGGATGAGCCCGGTTGCATAGGTGGCAAATTGATCTCATTGATACCGGCGCGGGGGCCGGATGAGAGCAACCGTAGGTCATTGCAGATCTTTGACACCTTGGCAGCGATCCTTTTGAGCACTCCAGATAGCTCGATGAAAGAGCCGGTGTCATGCGTAGCCTGGATCAGGTTGCGCGAAGAGGTAAGAGGAAGCTTGGTAAGCTGGGCCAGGTGTCTGGTCACCACCTCAGCATAGCCACGCGGGGCATTGAGGCCGGTACCGATGGCAGTCGCCCCCATGTTGATGGCATACATGAGTGTCTGGGTGATACGAAGACGCTCGATATCCTCCCCCACGCTCACAGCCCAGGCGGAGAACTCCTGCCCGAGTGTCATGGGGATGGCATCCTGCAGCTGGGTCCTGCCCATCTTGATGACATCATGGAACTCCTCCCCCTTGGCCTCAAGGGCTTCCTTGAAGTTCTGCAGTTCATCCAACAGGCCCTCAAGCTTCCATGCAGCTGCCATGCGAATGGATGTGGGATAGACATCATTCGTCGACTGGGAGAGATTCACATGGTTGTTGGGATGTACGCTCTTGTAGTCGCCCTTCTGTTTTCCAAGGATTTCCAAAGCCCTGTTTGCGATGACCTCATTGGCATTCATGTTGGTGGAGGTCCCTGCCCCACCTTGGATGGCGTCAACGGGGAACTGGTCCAGGTGCTTGCCCTCAATAATCTCGTCACACGCTGCGATGATGGCATTGCCCACTATAGGGTCAAGAATCTTGAACTCCATATTAGCAAGGGCAGTGGCCTTCTTGATGTATCCAAGCGACTGAATCAAAAAAGGAAAAGTGGAAATGGGAATCTTCGATACCACGAAATTCTCCATTGCACGAACTGTCTGCACCCCGTAATACGCCTCTATCGGAACCTGTTTGTCCCCTAGAAGATCGTGTTCACTCCTGTACTTCTGCATTGCATTCAACCTCCCTTTGGTGAATACCTATACTATAGCCCATATTGCTGAATTTCATACCCCTAATTTTCTAAATATACTCCACATACAGAGGTTTTAAAAATTTAATGAATGATATGCTTTATATGCAACTTAAAAATTGAGTAAAAGCGCAATATAACAGATACCACTCGATACAGTACATCATTATACGCTACGGAAAAAGGCTTTTTTATGGATTGTTAAATTATACCCTATAAGATATAATTTAATGTGAATATTTACAAATCATACCAAACGGGTATATATAGTATACTCTGACTAAAAATCATACCCGAACAGATGCAAATATATATAATTTCATTGAAATCACACCCAAACGGGTATACAATCATACTATGAACAAGAATACAAAGAATCCGATCGGTTCCTATATACAAACAGAAAGGAAAAAAGCTGGTTTGACCCAACCAGAGTTTGCTCTCCGCTCTGGTTTGGGGTTGCGCTTCGTCCGTGACCTGGAACAAGGAAAACCTACGGTGCGTCTGGATAAGGTGAACCAAGCTTTGGCTATGTTTGGCAGCATGGCCATCCCCGGTGAAAAACCCAGAGAGGGCGAAGACGAATGAAAGAAGGAAAGCGAAAAGCAAAGATTATGGTTGATGAAGAAAGAGCAGGAATCTTAGAGGAAACAGAACAAGGCTACACCTTTACGTATGACCGTGACTATCTAGCCAAACCCAATGCCCAGAGCATAAGCCTGACGATGCCTTTGCGGGAAAAAGCCTACCATAGCACTACTTTTTTCCCCTTCTTTGATGGCCTGATCCCTGAAGGATGGCTCCTCTCCCTAACCATGAAAAACTGGAAACTAGACGCTCGTGACAGGATGGGACTTCTTCTAGTCGCCTGTCGTGATTGCATAGGAGCAGTGTCAGTGGAGGCCCTACAATGAAGCAGTGTCTGTTTTGTGGCAAACCATGCCAAGACGATTCTTTGCATAGCCAGTGGCATCAGCAATGCAGCAAAAAGTTTTTTGGTACAGAGCTCCCCTCTTTGGTTTCCTTATCAAAGCATAACCTAGAATCAATAGCTTCAAAAGCAATTGGTGAAGGAATTACTTTGACAGGAGTCCAAAAGAAGCTATCATTGACTCTAATAACTGAAAGGGGACAGACACCACGCCTCACTATTGTCGATACACCCACCGGTTTTATCTTGAAGCCCCAAAGCTCCGAGTATGCACAGCTTCCCGAGGCAGAGGATCTGGTTATGCGCATGGCAGATACTGCCACTATTACGACAGTACCCCATGCCTTGATCCATCTTGATGATGGTACGTTGGCGTATATAACGAAACGAATCGACAGAAAGGGAAAGAGGCGAATCGCTATGGAAGATTTTTGCCAGCTTTCGGAAAGACTGACCGAAGACAAGTATAAAGGTTCCTACGAGATGTGTGCAAAGCTTATCAAGAAATGGTCAAGCCGGCCTCTCCTTGATGTGACAAACTTCTACTACCTACTGCTCTTTTCGTTTGTCACAGGAAACTCTGATATGCATCTGAAGAATTTCTCCCTGATAGCAGACTCTTCTGGAAACCAAGTTCTGGCCCCGGCGTACGACCTGCTCCCTGTCAACCTCATCGTGGAGGATGACACAGAGGAGATGGCCCTTACCCTGTGTGGGAAAAAGGCGAAATTGACCTATGCAACCTTCCTCCAGCTAGGAGAGCACATGGGAATATCAGCCTTGGTTGTCCATAACCTTATACAAAAGCTCAAAAACCTTGAACCTGCCTTTATGGAGATCATAGAGACCAGCTTCGTCTCCGAAGGGATGAAGGCAAGCATGCAACAGTTAGTTTCAGAAAGGCTGCAAAGGCTGAACCCTCAGTAAGCCAAGACCTCCTGCCTCGACCCTTGTTTTACGATGATACGTCCATACCCACAAAGATCCTTGGCACAAAGCAGGTCAACTCCTTCAAGGCAAGGTTCAAGACACACAAGAATCGTAAGGTCCTCTGCATTTTGTCTTGTGACCGAGAAGGCACGGGCCTTCTTTGCATCCAACACTTTCTTTGAGCCAGAGAGGACAACTGGCACCTCTGTCATGATAGAAGGGAATTCTCTCTCCCCAAGGTGTAGTACTGAGACAAGGCTGGTGGAACCTTCTGCATGGGAAGAGAGCCTAGCCGTAGGCTTAGTCTCCAACTGGTTGTAGTGGGGTGAGTAGGGTGTCTGTTCGATCATGATGCTCTCCTTCCCATCAGGGTAGAGTTTTGCATCGAGGGTCCTAGAGACAAAGCTGACAGAATGAGCTGTTCCCACTACCTCAGCGGTGTTCGCAAAGTGGAAATACCTATCATAGGTATGTCTGCTATCTGTTATGAGGCTATCGATGATGATGATCAGATCCTTACCAAGCAGCAAGACGCTACGTTGGACAACAAGAGGATGGTAGCCAAGGTGAGAGCCTTCACAGAGGGACCAGTCACCTGTGATGACCATAGGTTTCTGTAGCGGCATTGCACGTTTTGCATAGCCCCAGGAGTCTGTAAGGGTGAAGCAATCCTCGCCATCGACTTGGATGGTATTGTGTGAGGACCCTGCTTTCAGAGCCCTTCTCCTGGGGCCATCGACATAGGAGAAGCGTCCGCTGTCGACAAGGATATCCTCCCCTCCCTTGGAGACATCGACATGCAGAAGATCTGCATGGCCATGGCCACTGCCAAGCGGACCACAGCGAAAATGCACTACAGTATCGTCTGCACCCCACCCGCTACGAAGGTAGTAGTTTCCACTGGCCTCGCAAGCGATGGAATTGTAGGAGGGCACTAGCGTCCCAAGTGCATTATAGGTTTCGTGTTCCTCTTCACTGGCAAAGGCATCGAGGGCAGGGTAGCCGCCAAACTTCAACGCAGAGTCGCGGAAGACTAGAGCTCCCAAGGTGAGCATATCCCGCACTGAGGTATCATCGCTATCACTTTGGAGGAACTGCCTACCATCGGTCTTCATGCTTGCAAGGGTGGCATGACACATTGCCTGGGCCTTTTCCCTGATGATGGAGGGAACCGTTTTCTTGTATTTATCTGCCAACTGGATAACGTGCAACAGCGAGAAGAGCACCTCCCCGTGGTACATGGGTGACTGTTCCCACTGCCATCCGTCAGCGAGTATGGAGTGAACAACATTCTCTGATAGCTTTTCAAGAGCTAATTCTTGATTCTTCTCATCGCCTAGGAAGACAGAACCAAAGTAAAGCCCTGCATTCCCTATGGTGCCCCAGTTGGACAGCTTCAGAAAAGGCGAGTCCAACGGCGCGAGGAACGCTACATGGCTCTCCATGGAAGAGCGGAACAAAACGGAAAAAGAGTCATCGACCAGTCCATGCTCAACAAGCAATGGGTAGGCGTTTGTCCAGTGCTGCACCCTGATGGCGGCATCGAGGCTTCTCCAGCAGGTTTCCTTCCGATCCTTGGTATGGGGCACCTGTACAATGAAGGCGGTGATGAGCGTTTTAATTTCACTAAGATATTTCTTCTCTTTGGTAAGGACAAAGGCCTTTGCAAGGTTGGTTATGAAGGCACAGCGTGCAAGCATGAACGTCCATTCGGGATCGTCAAAGGGTTGGTGTTCCCAGTCTATCTCCCCTTCAAAGGTTATGGGGAAGTTGGTAGCCTCCATATCCCAGGGGTTATCAAACAGGAAGGTCTTCTGTAGCACACGCTGTGCATCGGCAAGGATGCGTCTCTCTTCGCTTTCCATTGGCTGCTCCTCAATCTTCTGTAAAGATAGCGTATCACAACCTTCCATGAAAGAGGAATTATCGTGGAAAGAAATGGTTGGAGTGTTATCATCACAAACCTATCGTCAACACTTCTCTGGTCACCACTACCTCAATACTACTTCTGAACTTTTCTCCTCCTGCCCCAAATGATTCATGCTATACTCAATGGCACAGAAGAGCGTGTTCTCATCAGGTGAGCCATCATCGTGAAGAAACCTCCCTGTCCATCCATTCACCATGCAAGGAAGCACTACCATGGCACAAGACCTACGGATAATCACCACAGGCGGGACCTTTGACAAGCAGTATGATGCGATTAGCGGCGAGCTGACCTTCAGGGAGTCGCAGCTACCCCGGCTGCTGCAGCAGTCCCGCTGTACCCTGACGGTACACCTTGAAGGCCCTCTTGCCGTGGACAGCCTCTACATGACCGAGGATCAGCGCCTGGAGGTTGCCAACTCCTGCCTGCACAGTGCTGAGGAGAAGATTGTCATAGTCCATGGGACCGACACCATGTGCAACACCGCCAAGGTGGTGGCCCAGACCCTTGGCAAGGAGAACCGCCACACGGTGGTATTCACCGGAGCTATGATACCTTTCTCCCTTGAAGCCAGCGATGCGGTCTTCAATCTGGGCTGTGCCATCACAGCAGTGCAGTTGCTGCCCCCTGGTGTCTACCTCACCATGAGCGGAAAGATATTCAGCTGGGACAACTGCAAGAAAAACAAGGAAAAGGGTGTGTTTGAGACGTTGTAGGAGAGAGTGCACTCGGGATGAACAAGAGCCATTCCCAAGCTTACCTCCCAAGGGTGCACCTACTTCTGCATTTTTACGCAAAACAGGAGGAAACCCCAGCTTTTTAGCGGTCATACTACTAGAGATGACTATTTTTTTCTCCAATAGCGCAAAAAGTGGTGAAACACAAACACTGATAAATATCACCACCTTTCTTTTGCTATCCACGACCAGGTGATGTATAGTGGACGTATAAAAAAAGGAGAATTTTGCTATGAAGAAAACAACTGTGCTTTTGTGCGTCTTACTGGTATTAGGTTCTTTCATTTTTGCTGGGGGCTCTGCTGAAACCTCCAAAGTCTCTGCAGATGGCCTTGGAGGTAAAATACTCATTTATACCTCGATGTACGATGATGTCATTGAAGCTATCGACAAAACACTGGAGAAGGTGTTCCCAACCGTCGACATTGAATTTTTCTATGGTGGCACAGGAACCCTGCAAGCCAAAATCGCCGCTGAGATAGCCGCCGGCAAACTCGGATGTGACATGCTGATGGTTGCCGACCCCTCCTACGCCCTAGAGCTGAAGAGCATGGGCGTCCTGCAGCCGATCCTTCTGGATGATACCTCCGACCTGGCCTTCGAGTTTGACAAGGATGGCTATTGGTATCCCGTACGCATCAGCAACATGGTCCTTGCCTATAACCCCGGAAAGTTCAAGAAGAGTGAGATTCCCAACTCTTTCTATGACTTTGCCTACGACAAGAGCATTGCCGGACTGGCTTCCATGTCCAACCCGCTTACCAGCGGTACGGCACTGGATACCATCAGCGCCTTGAAGGACAAGTATGGCTATGACTACTACAGGGCCCTCGGTGAACAGAAAGTCAAGATCGAAAGTGGTTCGGTTGCCCTGACAAAACTTGAGACAGGCGAGTGCAAAGTCGTCATGGTCCTTGAAGAGTCTGTCCTGCAGAAGAGAGAGATAGACAACTCCAAGATTGAGGTCATCTATCCTACCGACGGTACCATTGTAGTTCCCTCCCCCATCATGTCCATCAACGATGAGTGGAGCCCCAACAAGAACTCCAAGGCTGCAAAGGCCATAACACAGTGGTTCCTCTCCCAGGAAGGGCAGAAGAACATTGTCAAGGCTTGGATGCACTCTGTCAGCGCTTCCTATCCTGATGCTCCTTATGATGCAATTCCCACCAAGCAAATCCTTGCCAATACTATTCCTGTAGATTGGGAGAATACGGTTGCCCTGCGTGAAGAGATGCGCACCAAGTTCCAAGAAGCTGTTTATAAGAAGTAACAGCTGCTCCCCATTTGATTTCAGAGAGGAGCTTGCCGATACCGGCAGGCTCCCATAGCTACTAAAGGAGTTATCTGCAATGCGTTCTCCCACACTCGTCACCCCTCCCTTGATGAAACACCGCCAATGGTTTTTAGACCCGAAGTGGATCATCATAGCCCTCATTGTAGGCTTTTTGCTTGTGTTCCAGGTTTTTCCGCTGTTCTACCTGGTATTCAGGGCATTCTTTTCAACTGGGAAGTTCTCCCTTGAAGCCTTCAAGAGGGTCTACACGTACTCCCTCAACTGGTCGGCCCTCGTCAATACTGTTGTCACGGCCTTCTTCTCCATGGTCTTTGGGGTTTTGATAGCATTCCCCCTTGCATGGCTTATAGGGAGGACAAACCTCTATGGGAAAAAGTTCTTCCGGACCCTGTTCGTTGCAACCTACATGGTCCCCCCCTATGTTGGGGCAATGGCGTGGATGCGTCTGCTTAATCCAACCGTAGGATCCATGAATGTATTCTTTCAGAAGATATTCAACCTCTCCTCAGCCCCTTTCAATATCTATACGACAGGTGGCTTGATTTGGGTACTGACCGGTTTCTACTACCCCTATGCATTCATCACCATCAGCCGCGCTATGGAAAAGATGGACCCTTCGCTGGAGGAGGCGTCACGAATCTCCGGAGCAAGCCCCTTTACAACCTTGAGGACCATAACGCTACCGATGATGCTCCCTTCCATCGTGGCTGCAGGCCTGCTTGTCTTCATCGCAGCCGCCTCCGCATACGGAATCCCTTCCATCATCGGCGTCCCCGGGCAGATCCATACCGTCACCACCCGTATCATTGACTTTGTATATATAGGAAGCCAGGAAGGGCTTACCGACGCCACGACCCTGGCTGTATTCCTCATGGTGATAGCCAACGTCGTCCTCTACCTATCCACCTTCACCTTGGGCAAACGACAGTACATCACCGTTTCGGGCAAATCAACCAGACCGAATATCGTCGACTTGGGAAAATGGAGGATTATCATTTCCTTGACCGTTGTGCTATTTGCACTGGTCATTGTCATCATACCCTTTGTCACTGTCGCCCTTTCCAGCATCACGGTAAACCTTGGCGAGCCTGTGTTCTCCCAAGGGAACATGACCTTGCGCTACTGGGCCAGAATCTTTACCAGAAAATCAATTCTCAACTCTTCGAAAAACAGTCTCGTCACTGCAGTCATGGCAGCCACCTTCGGCATGATCATCTCGTGCATGATGGCCTACCTCCTGGTACGAACCAAGCTCAAGGCAAGAAAGATCCCCGACTTCATGATCACGATAGGAAGCGGGACCCCAAGTGTGGTCATAGCCCTCTCACTCATCATGTCGATGTCCGGCAAGTTTGGGATCAACATCTACAATACCCTGACCATCATGGTGATAGCCTACATGATAAAATACATGATGATGGGCATGCGTACGGTGGTGAGCGCCCTGTCACAGATAAGCCCTTCACTGGAGGAAGCCTCCCAGATCTCAGGCGCTTCCTGGCTGAAGAGCATGAAGAACGTCACCCTGCCCCTTATCGCCCCCGCCCTCGTTGCAGGGTGGTTCCTCATCTTCATGCCCTGTTTCTATGAGCTGACCATGTCGACGTTGCTCTACTCAACCAACACAAAGACCCTCGGCTATGAGTTGTTTACCTACCAGACCTACCATAACCAGCAGACTGCCTCGGCCTTGGCTACGGCTATCCTGTTTATAGTCTTTGGTATCAACTGGGTATTGAACAAGCTCACCGATGGTGAATTCTCCATTTAATGAAAGAGGTTAGAAATGTCTAGAATAGTAATCAAAGATGTCATGAAAGCATTTGGGGATGTGGTGGTTCTCAATAATTTCAATGCAGAGTTTGCCGATGGTGAATTCGTCACCCTTCTTGGTCCTTCAGGGTGTGGAAAGACGACCATGCTGCGCATGATCGCAGGATTTGAGAAGCCGACCAGAGGTGAAATATTCATTGGTGACCAAGAGGTCAGTTCCACCAAGACCTTTATACCGCCCGAGAAGAGGGACATCGGCATGGTGTTCCAATCCTATGCGATATGGCCACATATGACGGTGTTTGAGAATGTTGCCTACCCCCTAAAAATGAAGAAGATGGATAAGGAGAGCATCAGGGAGCAAGTGGCTAAGGTGCTTGAAATCGTCCACCTCTCTCAATATACCGAACGAATGCCTAGCCAGCTCTCCGGCGGTCAGCAACAGCGTGTGGCCCTTGCCAGGGCTCTGGTGGCGCAGCCGCAGTTGCTGCTGCTGGATGAGCCTCTTTCCAACCTGGATGCAAAGCTAAGGGACAGCATGCGCTTTGAGATCAAGGAGATCCAACAAAGCCTTGGCATTACCGTAGTCTATGTCACCCATGACCAGATGGAAGCGATGACCATGAGCGACAGGGTAATCGTCATCAATCATGGAGACATACAACAGATAGGCAAACCAACCGAAATCTATCGCCACCCTGCCAACCAGTTCGTTGCCGACTTTGTCGGAAAGATCAACTTCATCAGGGCGACAAGTGCCAATGGAGAGGTCCGGTTCAAGGACTCAGAGCAGAAGCTTCCGTACGAAGGAGAACTGCAGGGAGATGTCATAGTCGGAATCCGCCCTGAGAACCTGAGGTTCATCAAGACCAACGGGGACCTGTCAGGAACCCTGGTCAGCCAATTCTACCTCGGGGATGTCAATGACTGTCGTGTCGATCTCGGAGGGGAGCAGGTCAGGGTCATTGCAGAGCCCAAGTCCTTTGACAAGCACACAGAGGGGGAGAACATCCTCCTGCGGGTGGATGAGTTCTCGGTTTTTGTGGATACCGGCGATGATGAGTTCATGAAGATCCTTACCTGATAGGTTAAGGAAGCACCTTCATAGAGCAAGATCTGCCCGGCAGATAGATTCCAACGGGACATGACGCTCCTACCATACGAGTAGGAGCGTCATGATTATAACCAGGCGAAGGGTCCTCTTTGGTAGTGATAGGGATACTGTATTCAGGAGAGTTCTAGCGTTTCACGCTTGAACCTCTCCAAGCTTACCGAGGATGGCACTTCTACCTTCAGCGCATGATAGAGTTCTGAAACCCGCTTGTTCGGGGTCTCAACTAGAACCGTCCCATCCCTTTTCCTTGTGCACATCAGCGACTGGCTCGCCCCTATCAGCTCGCTTATGGAGAATCCAGAAGTTGAGAGCATCTCTTTCAGCTGCTGCAATGCAATGGCCGATATGATGTCTGAGAGAAGCTCTCCCCTGGCTGTAAGGCCAGACCCTTTCGCTAGCAATTGATGGTTGGAGTTCTCTATGCGTGTCCTGCCGAAGCAATCATCCAGCATTGCCTCAGGTTCCTTCATCTCGGTGGAAAGGAGTATGAAAAAGCCAAAGCGCACTGAAAGCCAGTTCTTCTCCTTGTCGGTCAGCTTCTGGTATGCATCCTCATGGTCCTGACGGTAGCCTCTGCACCCTGTCAGGGCATTGTCCTTGTCCACATATACATAGGCATGCATAGCAAGGCCGAAGATTTCAGTCTCAAAACGCTTGCCAAAAAAGGTGTGACCCTCACAGATGAACTCATACTTGGCACTGCCCATCAACTTTCTGGCTTGGAGGTAGAGATTTTTATATGGGTACTCGCTTGTTGCAGGCATGCGTACGGTCAGGGTCTTGCCCTTCTCATTACCGCATAGGAAGGCCTCCAGGAGTTCCTTGCCGGCGTATGCAGCATCAAGGATGAAATTGTCTATGCGGATGTCGAGGTTTTCTGCCACATCCCCCATTATAGAGCGGAGTGTTCCCAAGTCCTGCTCATAACGGGGGATTAGGGAAAACCATACGGGAAAACCCGTACTCCCATCCAACACAAGCACAACCGTCATCGGGCCCTGTCCCTCTCTATAAAGGGCATCGGACCGATCGTCCCCAATAGTGTTTGCTAAAGGCGTGGCATCGATATACCATCCATTACCAAACAGCGGGTCCTTTTCTCTCATATGAGCAACAAACGCCTTGAAGAAGGCAATCTTTCTTGCTTCGTCACCCATCATGGAGAAGGGCCCTGCATCATGCCCAAGGGCTTCGGCGGGGATGCCGCTGAAGAGATAGGAAGCGAAGGACTTGCCGATGAAGTCATTACAAGAAATATTAGCCCCATCCTTAAGGACTGAGTAGAGCAAATGTGAAAGGACCCGCTCGTACTCCCTCCCTTGTGGGAAAGCTGTCCGGAGAAGCTTCAGAAGCCCTGATGTTTCACACACCTTGAGAAAGAGGTAGGCATCACCAAATACTGTATGTATCTCAGGTTCTGCAAAGGGGCCAGGATCGTTGGCCCTTGAATCTTCCTTCCCAAGGAATTCAAAGGTATCCGATACCGAGTCATAGGCTACAAGACCTCTGGTCGGAGAAAGGAACACCCCGCTTTTTCTATCATCAGCAAGAGACACCACCTTTCCAAGCTTCTCACGGATTCTGTGGCGGGAGAGGCCTTTGCAAGAGCTGTCGTATTCGGTCGTCAGGATCGAGGCGCTGCCTGAACGGACGCTCCCATCTTCATTCCTTACCAGTTTCTGCACTTTTATGAATGCCATGAGCCTATACCTGCCACTATCAAGTTATGTGAGCCACATATATGGTGGTGTAAAGAGCCTCTGAATGCAATCGAAATTGAAAAAAACCGCTCACCAATACACATAGAATGAAGTAAAATCAGGCTTTGCATCTCCTAGCCGCTTATCGTTGGAGCATGGCTTGAAGTAAAACAGGGTGTTCCCCCCCTTTAGGTATGTACTACCACACACCAACGAGGAACCTATGAAAAAAACGTATTCCCTTATCCTGACGCTGCTACTCATCACCTGCTCCCTATCAGCTGCCCAGAGCTGGATAGGGGTGCAGGCATTCGCCTCAACAAGCAGAAACAACCCAGCCCTTGCACTATGGGGAGTGCAGCTCGAAGGGGAAAGCAGGGCTACCTTTGCAGGGGCAAGCGTTTGCGGCACGATCTTTCCCACAAAGAGATCCTCTTTTGGCCTTGGCTTCCACATCGGGGCAAGCGAAATGCACATGATCGAAAGCAGCACTCCAGGCGCTGACCTCTCCGACTACCCGCTGGCATGGCGGGGGAGCCTGAGTGGGATCTATCACACCACTATGTTTGGATCCATCGCAATGGAGCTGGGCATGGGAGTCGCGGCTGAACGGATGCACAAGGCCGTAGGCAGTGGAAATACAGAGATCAGGGGGACACTAAACGCCTTGAGCTTCCTTTGCAGTGCCAACCTGCTGCTGCCCCTATCGGATTCATTCTCCCTGGTGGGAGGGGTCGGCGCTTCCCTGCCACTCTACACCCAAAGAAAGATATCCAGGGGGGACAGCACAGACAAGGCAAATATTGATGTAGAAGGAATAACTGTGTATGCAGAGCTTGGGATTTCACTAGCCTTGTAAGGAAGGGGAAAAACAGGGCAATACTCTTCTTATGCACATATACTTTTCCTTATATGACAATTAAATATGCAAAAAAGAATAAGAGACCTCCGATACAAGGCTGCTTAGATTGACTAAGAGGAGAGCACACCTGTATCATTAGCTTGATGCTTGGATAGTCACTCAGCTTGAAGACCTACGTACCGAAAAAGTAGAAGATAGAGGTTCTCGAGGGCGCAAGAGTGAATCTTATACAACGAAGCATCAACATACTTCAACGTATGCTCTAGGTGAAAGTAGATTCTTTCTACAAGGAAAATTATGCTCATTAGGCACCATTGTGCCAAGAGCATGTACATGATTGGGAGACCCCATTGAGGGGTAGCTAGTATTGGTGCGATTGTCGAAGCAGCTTTAACCGCAGCCAGTTTCACAAAGCCCTTATAGGGTTGTAATCAAAACAATTACAATTTCATGTATCCTGCATGTGGGTATTGTTGTTTCGCTTGTCCTCCTACTCAAAATTATAACAGAAAAGAGAAAACTATGAAAAAGACATTGATCTTATCTACGATCATCTTGCTTTCGGCTGGATTCCTATTCGCTTCCCCAAGCTGGATAGGGGTACAGGGCACAGGCTCCTACCAACAGAACACCACAACGGTTCTCGGTGTAGAGCAGGAAAATACCACGACTCTTGCCGGACTGAACATAGCAGGCACCGTGTATCCAGGCGAAGCACCTGTTGGAATAGGGTTCCAATTCGGCGCCTCCAAGATATTCAAAGCCACAAACGACTCGACAGAACTCGCATGGGAAGACTTTCCCCTGACCTGGAATGTTGCAGCCATGGCAAAATATAGAGCAGGTATGACCAAGTTGGTTGCTCTGGAGCTAGGGGCAGGCCTCATGTACGAGCGAACCAGCACAACCTATGATTTTGGCTCGTATACCTCACAAACCAACCTCAACACCCTCAGCGTACTGACAGCAGCAGACCTGATAGTCCACCTCTCAGAGTCCCTATCTCTTGTCGGAGGAGTTGGCGTATCCTTCCCTATCACCACAAAGGGAACGTACGAAGACAACATTGGCATATCTTTTGAAGAGGAGTTTGATGTGAAGGGTTTCACTTTCGTTGGAAAGGTCGGAGTTGCATTCGGGTTCTAAGAACGTCTCAGCAAAACAGCAGGGTCCTGAACCATAAGGATGATCCCACCCCTCTTGAATATACTCACCAGGGGTGGGATTTCTTTTTTTCATGCCCACAGATAGGTGGCCAACCTCATCAGAGCTTCAGCCTCCTACACATATTCCACCTTCCTATAACCAGGGTAATAAGAAAATATGTATATTTATACATACCAGAGAATATATAATTATTCCTTGATGACAAACCCACTGAAAACATCACATTGCACCATAAGTTTTTACCATCACTTTTCAGACTAGTGACTTATATTTAATTTTATAGTATATTAGTAGGGTATATAGGTTTTGCGCTTGTCCTCCTACATAATGAGAATCCTACACAAAGGAATTACAATGAAAAAAACACTACTTTCACTAAGCATCATATTACTGACAACAGGCCTGATCTTTGCATCGCCAAGCTGGATTGGTATCCATGGAACTGGTTCATACAAACAGGAAAACACCTCTTTCAGCGTCGGAGCATCCACCATTGATGAGGATCATACGGCCAGGCTCGCTGGTCTTGCGATTGCTGGAACCATCTATCTTCAAGGGGCTCCTGTGGGCATTGGATTTCTTCTAGGGTCCTCCAAGACAACTGAGGCGACAAGAGGCTCATCAAGTGTCGATGTTTCGGATTTCCCCTTGACCTGGAATGCTGGCGTATCTGGAAAATTCAGATCCTCCATGTCTGAAATGCTCGCCTTGGAAATTGGGGCGGGGATCCAGTATGAACTGATAACCCAGACATCCAGCATCGGAGGCAGTGATGTTGATACTGCACTGAGTACCTTCAGCCTCCTGACATCAGCAGATGTTGTGGTGCACTTGGGTGATTCATTAGCCCTGGTCGGAGGGATCGGAGCTTCATTTCCCTTCAGCACACGAGCAAAGTTTGTCAGTGGCAGCGTATCCTACGAGAACGAGGATATCGATCGCAAGGGCTATGCCATCAACGGGAAGGTCGGATTAGCCTTGGGCTTCTAACACCTCTCTTGCTGCATATTGGGAACCCACCCTTTCTGGAGAAATCCAAAAGGGGTGGGGTCTTTTTGTCAGACTTCACGGTCACTTATCAGTTTTCAGTTTGGTTCTAGGAGCGGACCTCAACCTTGGCCAGTTTCTCATACCATTGGATCAAGCCTCCATGGTCATCACTACCCTTACCCTCAGAGGAGAGGCTCTTCATCATCTCAATGGCAGCCTCACTGATGGGAGAAGGTGTTCCGACACTCTGGGCAGTATCAAGGGCATTTTGCAGGTCCTTGATGTGCAGGTCGATGCGGAAGCCCGGCTTGAAGTTGCCGGCAAGCACCAATGGTGCCTTGGCATCAAGGACTGTGCTCCCGGCGAGACCACCACGGATAGCCTTGAACACCTTTTCAGGATCGACATTGGCCTTGGTTGCAAGCACCAGAGCTTCGGACATACCGGCAATGTTCGCTGCAACCATGATCTGGTTTGCAAGTTTGGTGATGTTTCCACTACCGATCTCACCTACCAAGGTGACGCTCCCTCCCATAACCTTGAGAATAGGCTCAACCTTTGCAAAGGCATCCTCAGGACCACCGACCATGATGGCCAGGCTACCATCGATTGCCTTGGGCTCCCCTCCGCTTACCGGAGCATCGAGCATGACCACCTGCTTCTTTGCAAGAGCAGCCGACACCTCCCTGCTTACAATGGGGGAGATGGAGCTCATATCAACAACAATGGTATTAGCCCTAGCACCCTCGATGACTCCGCCCTTTCCAAGGATAACCTCTGTAACCTCAGGGGAGTTGGGCAGCATGGTGATGGTGACATCACAGTGCGCAGCCAAGCTCCTGGCCGAGGGGAAAGAGGCTGCCCCTGCAGCCACCAGCTCTTCAACTGAGGCCCGGCTTCTATTGTAGACCGCTAGGGAGTATCCTGCCTTGAGCAGGTTCTTTGCCATGGGCTTGCCCATGATCCCCAATCCTATAAATCCTATCATCATATGGTTGCCTCCTTAGGTAATACCATACGGGTGCCAAAGGCGACACCAAACCAAGTATGGTGTTTTGGAATTGGTGGAGGGGGTGTTGCTCCTCCACCAATGTGAACTGTCAGCAGAACCTTCAGTCTCAAACCAACAAACACAAGAGCACACGCGGCTCCAACCAGTGGTTATCTTTGCTCTTCTGTTTTCTCTCTCTTCTCCACCCTCTTCTTGGGCTTTCCCAAGAAGAGCAGCACCACATAGATGATGAGGATGACAACAAAGATGCCGGCCATACCCTGCCCCATCAGACGCAACGATATGAGAAATGTATCACTCATTGGCAAACCTCCTTTAGATAAGTCCTGGGACCAGACCCAGGATGACGCCACCGGCGATGACCGAAGCTATCTGACCAGCTACGTTGGCACCCACTGCATGCATCAGCAGGTGGTTCTGAGGATCGGCCTCCAGGCCCATTCTCTGGATGACTCTCGCTGACATCGGGAAGGCCGATATGCCAGCCGCCCCTATCATGGGGTTTACCTTGGTCCTGGTAAACAGGTTGAGAGCCTTGGCGAAGACGACCCCTGCTATGGTATCAAAGACAAAGGCCATAAGGCCGAGAGCCATGATCAGAAGCGTCTGGAAAGTTACAAACAGCTCAGCCTTCATGGTGGATGCGATGGTAATGCCCAATAGCAGGGTAACCAGGTTGACCAGCACCGTCTGGGCGGTTGCGGACAGTGAATCCAACACCGTGCACTCCCGTATCAGGTTGCCGAACATCAGCATGCCTACCAGGGAGACCGAGGCAGGGGCAACATAGCCTGAGACCACAGTTACTATGATGGGAAAAAGGATCTTTGCACGCTTGGAGATGGAGCGTGGGTTGTACGTCATCCTGATGGCCCTCTCCTTCTTGGTTGTGACCAATCGGATGGCAAAGGGCTGGATGATGGGCACCAAGGCCATGTACGAGTAGGCGGCTATGGCAATGGGACCGATGTACTTGCTGCCCAAGACCTGGGATACCAAAATCGAGGTTGGCCCGTCGGCAGCTCCGATGATGCCGATAGAGGCGGCATCAACGAGGCTGAATCCCATCAGGGTGGCCAAGGAGATGGTGGCGAAGATGCCCCACTGCGCAGCAGCCCCAAAGAGGATGAGCTTGGGATTCGCCAGCAAAGGCCCGAAGTCTATCATTGCCCCTATTCCGATGAAAAGCAAAAGCGGCATCGCCTCTGCTGACTCGATGCCCATGCTGAACAGCCAATCAAGGATTCCGGTGACCTCACCAATACCCACCATGTTCTGTGTGACAGCACCAGAAAAAGGCAGGTTGACAAGGATCGCTCCAAACCCCATAGGCAGCAACAACGCTGGCTCCAGTTTTTTGGCAATAGCCAAATAGATGAGAATACCCCCTACCCCAAACATAAAAACTTGTTGCCAGGTGGTGTTGAGCAGTCCGACCAGTAAGAAACTCATGGAGAACCTCCAGAGAGGAGAAATAGGGGGAGAAGTTGACTTCGCCCTCAGGCTGTGAAGCTCCCCCAACACAACCAATCATAGAGGGAGATTGAGCCAAGGTCAAATAGATATGACACAAACCAAAAGAACGCTTGGCAGAATGTCTGCCAAAGCCCTCTCGCTTGATTCACCCCCTCACAAACCGTATACTGCACCCAATTAGAAGAGTTCATTCGCCTATGTGCAGGAGTTGACCATGTGGGACAGCAGATCGTATGCCCGGCGTTTTTCACAAGCAGTGCAAAGAGGGGAGTACCACCAGCTCAACACCCTCAGGGTCGCTGTATTCACCGACACGGTGGAGCATATCAAAAGAGAACAATATCTCAACCAGAGAGGAAAAACTGTTCTTTTACCACTGGATTGGCTCCTTACCAAAGAGAGCGTACTCTACACAAAGAAGCTGGAGGATACCCCTTCACTCGGACTGGAAACCCTCATCACCGTAGTGAATGCAGACTGTCTCGCCGTGGCAGAAGAGGAACAGGACAATCCCCTGATCCTCAACATGGCTAACCCACACACCCCAGGGGGCGGGGTCGAAGGAGGAGCCGGAGCACAGGAGGAACACCTGTTTCGCTCCTCCAACTACCTGTTGTCCCTATACAGCTTTGACGACAGGCTGGCCAAAGCCTATGGCATCCACAGAGCAAAAAAGTCCTATCCCCTGCACGATGCATACGGCGCTGTCTATTCCCCAAAGGTGACGGTCTTCCGAGGCAGGGAGAAGGATGGCTACCCCCTTCTCGACCAACCTTACAAGGCAAGCTTCATCGCTTTGCCCGCCATATATGGCCCCCTTCTGATCAAAAACAAGCAAGGCCTCTATGAAATGGAGGAGCCTGACCGCCTGCTTACCAAAGAGAAGATCAGGACACTGCTCAAAGTTGCAAAGAACCACAACCACCAGACCCTGATCCTGTCGGCGATGGGTTGCGGGGCTTTTTGCAACCCACCCAACCAGGTAGCCTCCCTCTTTAGGGAGGTGCTCCAGGAGAGCCCCTATAGAGGCTCATTCGCGAAAATCATCTTTGCAATAACGGATGACCACAACACCCACAAGTGGTATAACCCTGAAGGCAACTACGCTCCCTTTGCCAGGGAGTTCAAAAACGGATTACTATGATACAGGTGTTCAAACTATCAAACAAAGACATTCCCAAGGTGTATGAATACATCAAGGGAGAGCCGGAAGTAACCCTTCTCATCCAAGGAGACCTGGAGCTCTATGGCCTCCAAAGCCCGAATGTCGCCCTCTATGCCATCGGGGAGAACTGGGACTCTATCCTGCTGAAGTACTACAGCGACTACATCCTCTACAGCAAGGGTCCCACCTTCAATACCAAACCGGTTGCATCACTGCTTGCAAGGCAGGAGAAGATTGTTGCCATCAAGGGCAAGGAGTCCCTGGTCCTGCAGATGAAGAGCCAGTACCCCAAGCAGAAGGTCACAGGCACCTACCTATGCCGGTGCGATAGGACAAACTTCACACCAAAACCAGAGGCCACCCTCAACATGCGCAAGCTTACCAAAGAGGATGCTTCGGCCGTAGTCTCGCTCTACCAACAGATTGAGGAGTTTGCACCGCCCTATCTGAACCATACCAAGGAAAAGCTTGCTGAAATTACCAACAACCTTGCACAAGGGGGAGTTGCCCTGGGTATTTTTGAGGGAAAAAAGCTCCTGTCGAGTGTCTACACAACAGCCACCACCAAACAAGCAGCGATGGTCGTAGGGGTAGCGACACTGCCTGAGGCTCGTAATCGCGGATATGCATCAGCTCTGGTAAGCAAGATCTGTTCCCTATGCTTTGAAAGCGGCCTTGAGTTCCTCTGCCTCTACTTCGACAACCCGACAGCCGGAGCAATCTATACGAAGCTTGGGTTTGAAGTGGTGGACAGATGGGCGACGATGAGGTTCTAGGATCCTGTCTTGCTGATGGAAAAGGCTTGGGTCCTGTTGGCAAACAGCACCCAAGCCCCTCTGATTTCATATCCTTCAACGACCCTCTTCCTGTCAGCTCAGACTATTTTCAATATCTTTCTTCGAGAGGTACTGTGCATACAGTGCATCAGAAGGGAACTGTGGGTCAGGATGATATGGTATTGGATGGAATGACTTGGAAATCATCTTTCTAATTCCAGACAAGGACTGGGAGGGGTCATGGTGCAGGATCTGCATGGCGATGACACCAAGGGAGGTGGCTTCATCCGGGCCTGCGATGATCACCTTCCCACTTATGTTTGCCGCCAGCTGGTTCAGATACCCATTGCGACTTCCTCCCCCAATGATATGGACCTGTTCAAATGCACTGCCGGTAATCTCTTCCAAAGAGTCAATGGCCTCTCTATAGCTGCAAGCAAGAGAGATGTATGAAGAAGCCAAAACCCTGGAAATATCGACCTCCCCACTCAAATCCTGTATTGCTTCTATAATCCTTTCGGGATTGAACAGCTTTGTGCTGTTAGGATCATACAATGAGACAGAAACCCCAGCTTGCTCAGCCATATCCAACAGCTCGTCCCAAGAGAAATCCTTGCCGAACGAGACGCTCATCTCATCCTTGATGTTCTTGATGATATGCATACCAGCGGAGTTCTTAAGCAGCGTAATGGTACCTAAGGCCCCTCCCTCATTGGCGAAACTATGTTCAAACACCTTGGAGTCGATGATAGGCTCAGAGAGTTCTGTTCCTATCAGGGACCAGGTACCCGAACTGATAAATACAAATGTTTCACTGGTTGCAGGAACCGACACAACCGCCGATGCAGTATCATGAGAGGGCACAGAAATGAAGGGAATGGAAGGGATATTGAGTTTTTCTGCGATAGAAGGGAGCATCATCCCTCGGACCTCTCCATGGGGAACAACAGGGTGGAACATGGATTTTTCCAATCCCATGAGATCCAACACCTCCTGGCTGTACTGCTGAGTCCTCATATCCAAGAGCTGACTGGTGCTTGCGATAGTGCTTTCTGTCGCTTTTTTACCAGTAAACATGTACGTAAGAAGGTCAGGGACGAGCAACAGGTCCTTGGCAAAAGAGTAATACTCAGGAATAAGGGTGCGGATGCCGACCAACTGATAGAGAGAGTTCATAGGATGGTTCTGAATCCCTGTCAGTTCAAACAACCGTTGCCGGGTCTCCTCATCGACCGACTCGAGCCCTTTCACTCCAAACTCATTGCGATAGCAGAAAGGATTGTTCAACAGATGACCAGAAGGTCCCAGGAGGCCGAAATCTATTCCCCAGGTAGTTATCCCCACAGAATCAATATGTCCATAGGTCTCGACTGCTTTCTTCAGCCCATTCTGCATGATGTTGAATATATTGAGGATATCCCAATAGTGCACGCCATTGACGGTCACCGCCCCATTCGGCTCCTTCTGAACCAATTCCATCTCAATGGACGAGCCATCATATCTACCGATAACAGTACGGATTGAAGAGTTGCCGCAATCAAAGCCAACACACTGGATACAATCTTTTTTCATACATCAAACCCTTATCTTCTTTTTTCTATAAATTATGCTTCTTTCTGGAGTTTAAGAGCCATCTCATCCTGTTTTTTCAACTGGAACTGGTCTATTACTACGGCTACGATGACTACCATTCCCTTGATGGCTATTTGCCAGAAAGAAGAGACGCCAACCATTACCAGACCATCATTCAAGACACCTAGGATAAGCGCTCCGACAATGGTTCCCAGAATTGTACCACGGCCCCCACTGAGAGAGGTTCCGCCAAGTACAACCGCCGCGATAGCGGTCAGTTCATAACTTTCACCGGTTGCAGGATGGCTTGCAGCAAGCTGTGAGGAAAGGATGAGGCCGACCAAAGCACCGGTGAAGCCTGAAAACATGTATGTGCTCATCTTGATCCTATTCACTCTGATCCCAGAAAGCACTGCAGCATCCTCATTGCCGCCGACTGCATACACATACCTACCCAGGGTGGTATGCTTGGATACATAGGTAGCGATCACTGCCAGAAGGATTGCGATCCAAATGATGAAGGGGATGCCCAAGAATGTCCCGGAACCCAAAAGTGTATATCCCGTATTTCCCAATTCGGGATTTCCTACGAGATTCGGAAAGGTCTTCCCCCCAGAACGGAGCATTGCAAACCCTCGAGCCATATACAGCATACCCAAGGTGGCAATGAAAGGTGCTACGTTGAGTTTTGTAATAAGAAGGCCATTGATAGCCCCCAGGCCAACCCCTATCAGGAGAATAATGACCATAAGCACCGGAATGTTAAAATAAATCACTATATCGAACATGGGCAGGCGCAAACCCTCAACGATCAGGCCTCCTGCTATCATCCCACAAAATCCGGCTATTGAACCGACAGATAGGTCAATGCCTCCACCAATAATAACATACGCAACCCCTATGGCCAGGATTGCCCAAATTGCAGAGTGCTTTACCATGACAATGAGATTGTTGATGGTCAAGAAATTGGGAACCAATACCGAAAACACCAGAACCACCAGAATAAGGGCAATGACCGTTCGCATCTTGAGCGCCAACATTCCTATCGACAGGGTAGATTTTTTTTCTTTCATAATTGCATTATCCATTGAAGTCCTTCCTCATATTACGCAGTAACGATCAAACTATGTCCGATCTCAGATGCTTTTCTAATTTTTTCTTCAGAAATTTCAGCCCTCGTAAAGACCCCGGTAACCACACCCTTTGAAAGGACAAGGATCCTATCCGACATCGAGCAGACTTCGTCCATCTCAGAGGAAACAAATAGTACGCCCAAACCCTTTTCGGCCATATCTCCCATAATTTGGAATACATCAGCCTTTGCTCCAATATCAATGCCTCGGGTGGGTTCATCCATAAGCAATACTTTCGGATTGGTCAGAAGGCACTTTCCAATGACAACCTTCTGCTGGTTCCCCCCGCTCAAAGCGTTCACCGTCAAGTTTTTGTCAGCAACCTTGATGGACATCTCCCTAATCATGGAATCCACACCCTGCTCTTCTTTATTTTGGTCCACATGAACCTTTGAAATGATGTAATCGGACAAGTTGGCCATGGAAATGTTGCTCTTCACAGAAAGGTTGAGGAACAAGCCCTCTCGCTGTCGCTCTTCAGGTATGAGGATCATGCCACGGTCGATGCGGCTTCTGGTATCCTTTGAGGCAAGCGAACTGCCTTCAAGGAAAACATCACCTGTCATCTTGTTGTTCTGGCCCATCAGGCATTCGAGCAGCTCAGTGCGCCCGGCACCCATCAAGCCATAGATGCCCAGAATCTCACCTTTATGCAGTGAAAACGATACATGCTCGAGGGTAAAGCCGCCACCAAGCCTTGGTAGGGTAATATCCTTGGCTACAAGAATCTCTTTTCCTATCTTGTGGGAGCTGCTGGTAAAGAACTCCTTCTGATCTCGCCCTATCATGATGGCCACTATCTGCTTGATGGTAAGGTCGGTGATGAGGCCGGTATGCACCAGACGGGAATCCCGGAGGATGGTGATGTAGTCACCTATCTGTTTGAGCTCTTCCAGCCTATGGGAGATGTACACAATTGCCACTCCCTGGGCCTTCAGTTCCCGAATTGTATTGAACAGGATATCCACTTCCTGGATGCTCAATGAAGAGGTCGGTTCATCCATAATAAGGATTTTTGGTTCATCAACCAGGGTCTTTGCAATCTCAATTATCTGTTGCTTTCCCAACCGGAGATCACGAACCAGTGATTTGGGATCTATATCCTGCTTCAGTCGTGCCAAGATCTCTTTTGCCCTGACCTCTTGGGCTGCATGATCAATGTAGAGGGAACCAAATTTCTTAATCTCCCTATTCATGAAAATATTCTCAGCAACACTCATATCCCCAAAGAGGTTCAGCTCCTGGTGAACTATTTTGATTCCCTTGCGCGAAGCCTCACGGGTTGAGGAAAATGAAACTTCCTCACCATTTCCCTCTTCATCGTACAGAATCATGGTTCCATCAGTAGGTTTCTGAATGCCAGCTACGATTTTCATCAGCGTGGATTTTCCTGCACCATTTTCACCGATCAGAACATTGACCTTGCCCTTGTAAATCTTAAAGTTCACATCAGTGAGTGCGTGGGTACCCGGGTACACCTTGCTGATATTTTTCGCTTCCATCA
This sequence comes from Sphaerochaeta sp., assembly GCA_034007055.1. Taxonomy (GTDB): domain Bacteria; phylum Spirochaetota; class Spirochaetia; order Sphaerochaetales; family Sphaerochaetaceae; genus Sphaerochaeta. Next base: position 22,633 of record JAVERP010000022.1, on the reverse strand, counting down.
GCAGGATATCATTATGCTTATCCATTCCTATCTCCCTATTCAAACTTGGGTCTCCTCAAGTATCTCGATCAGTACAGGAGTGATTATAATGGAGGAAAAATCCATTGTTCCTGCGTCTATCTTGATGGAGCCATAGAGCTTGATTCTTTTTCCTGTGATGCTGCCCAAGTCCAAGGGATCAATTGTTTTCATTCTCATCATTTTATTCAATTCATCTGAAAGCTCAGCAAAGAACATCTGGTTTCCTACATCCGTAAACCCGATGCATTCCAAGGAATCTCGGATAGCAGTCTGCTTGATGACAGGACCTACCTGCACAATCGCATCACACTGACCATCCTCAGGAGCAAAGTCAATTCTGATAATCCCATTGCGGGAGCTATCATCGTATTCTGTTACTGTAGCCTCTCCCACAACCTTGAAACCTTGCATCCTCGATCCGTCTTCCCTAACCACTGCATAGGTTGCCAAGGCAGTTTCCGCACCATCAAGTTGCAAGGAAGAAACAACGGTAGCAACATCAATTGAGTTTTCTAAAAACAGAGGAATTATCTTTGTATCCCAGTTTTGTGCTACATACTCTTTCGCATTAAAAGAATCTCCACTTTTTGTCCAGGCAGAAAAATCATACCCAGAATCCGCTGAACAAGATGCCTTATTTTCAATTTCACTTAATTTGCGTACCGTACAAGAAGACAAGGTGAAAGCAAGCAATACAATCAGCAGTATGGCTAAAAAACTTGTAGTACATTTGATATTCTTCATGGGATAACTCCACAACTTCAAAAGTTCTTCTTCATATTTCGAATAAAGGGGAGCCGTAACCAGTTATATAGCTCAATACGGCTCCCCCAACTAATCCAATAAACCTAGTTGCTTATTTTTTCTTGAATCCTCTCCACTGTGATGCATTCTCAGAAGTAATCAGGTAACAGTCGCTGAGCACCTTCTCTTCTGCCAGACCTGTCGAACCGGTCTTGAGGAACTTATCGGCGGTTATGACAGCCATCTCAGCATTGAATGCATTTGGCTGCATCGAGGTACCGTCTATCTTACCCAGCATGATCGAATCAAGCACATCGTCGTTACCATCAAAACCCTGCACGAAAATGTCTTTTCTTCCAGCAGATTCAACAGCAGCCTGTGCACCGAGGGCCATGGTATCATTTCCACAGATAATTCCATTTACCTTAGGATTTGACTGAAGAATTGACTCAACCTTGGCATACGCTTCATTCTGATCCCAGTTTGCTGTCTCACGTGCGATCATCTTCATGTCGGGATACTGATCGATGATACTGTGGAAACCCTTGGAACGAACACCAGCATTGGTATCGGACTCTTTCCCCACCAACTCGATGTAGTTCCCCTTTTCCTTCATAAGCCCTACAAAATGTTCAGCACCGAGTGTAGCACCTTGGAAGTTGTTGGAAATGAATTGTGCTTCTGCTATACCGGTAACGTTGATCTCTCTATCCATACAGAATACAGGGATACCGGCATTCTTTGCCCTTCTGAGGTTATTTGGAGAAGCATCAGCGTTGGCAACATCAATGATAATTGCTACGGCCTTGCTGGAAATGGCTGAGTCAATGATATCACTCTCTTTCATCGGGTCATCACCATGCACTGCAAGCAATGTCTTATAGCCCAGAGATTCAGCTTTGGCCTTAGCAGTATCAGCTTCAGCAGTAAAAAAGGTGTTATCCTTGTCTGGAGTAACAATTACAATCAATTTTGAACCTGCTGTTTCCTGTGCACCAGCAGCAAACACACCAAAGGTTGAAACAAACATCACAACCAGAGCCAATACCACGATCTTTTTCATCATACGTCCTCCTTAACATTCTCACCACAACTGTGGTTCGTGAAACCATTCTCAACTAATATTCTTGCCGGGAGTATCTCCTTCCGGTTTATTAGCCTCCTCTGAAACCGATTTCATACTGTTAAAAGTCTACCATGAAAACTTCAGATGTCAAGAGATATTCTCAATAATTTCGCTTATTGGGAACAATTATCAGTATAGATGTTCTAGATTTACCAAAATAAGAGAAAAAACTGTATAGTTATTTCTAAATTACCATTACAGCTATTACAAGGAAATATGCAATTCTAGCGCCATAAGTGAAGAAAAACCTGACGACCTGGCCAATCTCTCATACGTCACAACCGTCATGTTTTTACCTTTTTTTGTGAAAGAAGCGACATCGGAAGCAAGCAATTTGATCGTCCGGTCTGAATAGGTTTCCAACTCACACCCAAGATAGGTACAAAAATCATCTGGTGTTCGTGACTGCCTCATCACCTTTGGAAACATATTCTTAATTTCAATCTGCCAAAAAAGAAAACGATCTACTAGAGTGGGGATCAGGGGGTTACATGAATAAGAGGGTATTTGGCCCCCCATCCTTGCATACTTGATGGTCATGAGGTTTATCCCAGATTGTTTTGCATCCAGAAGGTCTGCTTGATAACTCTCCAATGTCTCCACGGACCACGCAAATAGCTGTGCGTCGCGGTGCAGGGCAAAAGCATCAAGATCTTTCTGACAGGGTGCTTCAACAGAGCTGCGCACAAGGCTAAACATCTCTTTCTCAAGGTCAACGAGCGTGACGATCAAAGACTCTTTCCTGGTTTCCATCAAGCCTCCTTATTCCAACAAGCCTGGATACCCTTGCAAAAAATCGCTTTTGATTCTCTTTTGGATCTGTTCTGCAAGGGAGAGCATACAGGAGGTAGAAGGGGTAAGATCCAATACCGTAGCGATTGCATTCTGCAAGCAGACAACCAGCACCTCAATTATTTCCACTCTCTCCCTCATGGAACGGACAGCAAAGAGCTCCTCAAGCTGCTCCCTCACAGAACAGCCAAGGTCCCCCAATCCTTCCAATCCCAGAAACAACCATTTATAATATGGCCGGTACTGTTCTTTCAGCAGGTACACAAGCATTGCAGCTTCCCTGGCAACCATGGCAAGCTCATAGCAAACACCCAAGTCATCCTTTCGAGCATATGAACGAAGAAGATTGCTCTGACCATATTGGGCAATGAGGGCACATCGTGAAGAGATTTTTTTCAACCACACATCTGTTGGGTAGTACTCCATAAGGGTTGTGCGAAAAGCTGTGACCAAGCCTGGGCCATCAGAGAACACCTTGCCATTGGTAGCTAGGGAGAGGGCTTCTTCCTTGACAACCATCCATTCCAGTTCAGTTGCAGGGGGGTGGTCGTACCCAAGGACAGAAGAGAAGAAACCATCGATGGGGTGGACACCCTGGCGGATTATGGAGCTGTCCACTTTTTGAGAATGCCCATATCCAAAGCAGTACGGGTCCAACCCATCATAGATGGCCTGATACCTAGCTATAGCATCCTTGGAGGTAGTGCTTGGAACCCAAACAATGACCCGGGGGCCCCAATCATGATCTCTGGATAGCTCATCATCAAAGCCGTAACACTCTGACCCTGGTCCAACAAGGCCGAAGGCCAGGCGCTGGAACTCTTGATGGGGGAGCTCTTCTGCAAAGGCAGGACAAACCGACTGCTCAAAGAAGAGTTCCGACAGCCGGAGCCCCTTCACTACTGTGCTCCCGCCTGAACAGAAAGTCCGTACTCCTTGCCCATACGTGCAAAAGGCTGTACATCTTCATCGGTCATGTTCTTGGTATGTGCGTATGCATAGGGCAACCCCAGTCCACTATATTTGGCCAGGCCCAATCGATTGAAAGGAAGCAGTTCAACACTCTGTAAGGCGGTCCTGTTTTTGAGAAAGGAGAAGATTTCGCGCAGCTCCTCTTCGGTGTCATTGAAGCCCGGGATGACGGGAGTGCGTATGACCACATTCGCCCCGCTCCTATCCAATGCAATGATATTGTCCAGGATGAGACTATTGCCTGAGCCGGTAAACTTCTCGTGTTTTTCAGGATCCAGATGTTTTATATCAACATAAAACAGATCTATCAGGGGGAGCAGTTGTTCAAATACCGACCAAGGTACGCACGCCGCTGTTTCAACTGCCAAATGAATATGTTGCCGCTTAAGGGCCGTTGCAAAGGAAACCAGTGCATCACCATGCAAAAGAGGCTCCCCCCCGGAGAAGGTCACGCCCCCCCCACTCTCGTCAAAGAATGGCTTGTCTTTGAGCAACTCCGCCAGTAAAAGCTCCTCATGCCACTGCTTCCCCATGATCGAACGGGCATCGTAGAGACAGACATCCACACAAGCGTTGCAAGCAGTGCAAAGATTGGAATCTGAGATGAACCCGTATGCCTCGTCATAGGAGATGGCACCTACAGGACAGGCATCCACACACCTTCCACAACCCGTACAAAGCTCTTGGGTATACATGACTTGTGCCTTCGCAGTCTGAGATTCCGGGTTCTGACACCAAGCACAACGCAGGTTGCACCCTTTGAGAAACACTACGGTGCGTATCCCGGGGCCATCTTTTGTTGCAAATCTTTCGATGGAGAAGACGTTCATGGCTATTGCTCCCTTATGTTTTTGCAGGCAACTCTCTACAGGTCTCCCCCAATACCAAGTAGGTAGGCACTACTATCTCCTGTACAGCATCAGAAAAACCCACTTTTTTATTTTTGGGAAAGAGAAGGTTGAATGCATGTTCGCTCAGGGCATGTATGTCCTGATGCACAGTTGTAAGCTTGGATTCAAAGGCATTGTACAAGGGGATATCATCAAAACCGACAAGTGAAAGATCCCTTGGAACCTCTAGACCACGATTCTTGGCGCGGGCAAGGGCGCCATAAGCCATCTGATCGTTAGCACAAAAAATTGCCGTCGGCATATCGTCCAAAGACAAATAATGATCAATGGCCCTGCCCCCAGACTCAAAGCGAAGGTCCCCTGCAAAGACATATGCAGGTTCGATAGGTATGCCATGGTCGGTAAGGGTATTCTGATAACCGAGGAAACGGTCCTGAACAGTCGGCCAATTCTCAGGCCCTCCGACAAATCCAATCTTGGTATGGTTCAAGCCAATGAGGTGCTCTACGGCAAGACAAGCTCCGCCGTAGTTGTCACTGTGGACTTCAGAGATGGCGTCGTGGCCGTAGTGGCAGTCGATCAGGACGACATGCGTGTGCTTTTTTGCCTTCTCAATGATATTGAGCGAAATTCCCTCTGCAAAGATAATCCCTTCGACCTTTGTGTTGAGAAGATACTCCAAGTAGAGCTCTTCCTTCTCCTGATTGTTTTCTGTATCGCATACGGTGAGTGGAATTCCCTTTTCCATGGCAAGATGACTGATATTCCTCACTATCAGGGCAAAAAATGGATTGAGAATGTCAAAGACAAACAGCCCCAAACCCCATGTGGCATTTGCGCTGAGACGTGAGGCAAAAGGGTTTGGCTTGTAGCCAACCTCCTTCATGGTGTTCTCTACCCGCTCCCTAAGTTCGGGGGAGACCAACTCAGGATTATTGGTAATCCTCGAAATGGTCGCTGGGGATGTTTTACAGAGTTTGGCCAACTGGTTTATCGTATATTTGATAGAAACTGCCTCCTTCAAGAAACCGTTTTCACTACTATACCCAGCTTAAAATGGGATACCCTCTTTGTCAACAGAGAACCTTCTCGGAAAAGTAAGGCAAAAAAATGGCACAGGCTGAAAATGCTTTCAACCTGTGCCATTTTTTCTATCATTGGACGGCGCTACATGGATTCGTTTTTTTTGCCATAGTGATTTTTGGCAAAACTCTGCATCGCATCGATCTCATGCTGCGTAAAGCGCCTGACCTCTCCTCCAAGGAGTTTGGAGAAAAGCAAGATCTGAGCATTCTTCTCCACTACGCTGCACACCTTGAAGGCCATCTTCAAGGATGAACCGACTGCAAGCAACCCATGTCCCGGCAGGAGAACAGCATTCTTATCCTTCAATGCCTTGACCGCAGTCACCCCGAGTTCCATTGTTCCTGGAAGCTCATAGGGATATGCAGGATAAATCTCATCACCGACAATCTGGATGAAATCTTCACTCACCCCGATCATCGTAGTATTTGTCAAACCAAAAGGAGTCGAATAGATTGGATGGGTATGAATAACTGAGTTGACATCCGCTCTCGCCCTATAGACTGCAGCATGCATCTCTTTTTCGATTGATGGCTCGCATGTACCTTCGATGAGCTCACAGGTATCGGTAAGCACCACAACATGATGGGGCTTTATTATCTTATAATCCATACCGCTGGGACTGATATACATATACCCGCTCTCTGGGTCGCGTACACTTATGTTCCCCCAGGTCCCTACAGTCAAGCCTGTGGATAGCATTTCTAATCCTGTATCAACAATAAGCTGTTTGAACGATTCATTAGTGGTCTTTTGCATATTTTTCCTCTTTTTGGTAAATCTCTATCAAATTCTTGTTCTTATTTTATCTAATACTTATAATTTGTCAATACTAGAACATGTTTTTGTGATTTACTTTTATTCAAATCCTCATTATACTAGCAGCCATGACAACAAAAAAAGCTAGGCTTGAATCCTTGGTAAGGATGCTACAAGTTGAAGGCTCCCTAAAGATAACTGAGATTTCAGCTCGCCTTGGCGTATCACCCATGACCACCCGAAGGGACTTGGAGTTGCTCTCCAGCCAAGGTGAAGTGAAAGTCCTGTATGGGGCTGTCATCTACACCGGGGATGAAGCGAAGGGAAGCCTCTCTGATTATCTGCTTGATGTTGCAGAGAGCCTGAACAAGGAAAAGAAAAAACGCATCGCTCAATATGCTGCTTCCCTCATTGAGGATAATGATATTATTTTTCTTGATGGTGGTTCTACAACAGAGTTGCTTGCGCAGTACATCCCTTCGGAGTACCACATTACAGTGGTCTGCTGCTCCATAAACGTATTTCTCACCATCGCAAACAAAAAAAACATCGATGTCATCCTAAGTGGTGGGATGTACAACCGTAAGACCATGATCCTCGAACAAGCGATGGATTCAGAAATCCTAAGAAACAACCGCATCCGGAAAGCATTCATCTCAGCGGGAGGAGTGCATGAAAAACTGGGGGTCACGTGTGCAAACCAGAACGAATGCGTCATCAAGAAGACAGCCATGGAATCATCCTTGGAAAAAATCCTGGTCGTGGACTCAACAAAGTTTGGCTATGTGCACTCATGCTATTTTGCAGATATGGAAGAGTTCGACACCATACTTACCGATACGAATCTACAAGTGGATCATCAGAAGTTTTTTGAAGATAAAAAAACAACACTGACAGTGGTATAAACCTAAGTATTGATTTCTCAATTAGGTCATGATACTATTAAGATATCGCTGAAACCGTTTTCAGTATGGAGGGACCCTAATGAACACAAGAATTTCCAGACTACGTGAGGAGTTGTTGGATACAACACCGGAAATCTGCTCCGAGCGTGCAGTTCTCTTTACAGAAGCAATGAAACGGAGCGAAGGCGCGCCCATAGTGAAACGACGGGCCCAAGCACTATACGAAATCCTCGACACCATGACTATTTTTGTCCGTGAGGGAGAGTTGTTGGTAGGAAACCAGGCCAGCACAGTGCGAGGGGCACCTGTATTCCCTGAATACTCCTACAAATGGATTGAAGAGGAGTTTGCAGGAAACCCCTATGATTTCACCCAGCGTCCCTGCGATCAATTCACCTATTCAGAGAAGACCAAAAAAGAGGTGCTGGAGACGATCGACTACTGGAAAGGCAAAACCCTCATAGAGAATGTCTGGCGGGAACTGCCCGACGATGCACGCACAGCATGGGAGATCAATGCCATCGATGACACCTGGTGCGCCGCAGCCGGGCTTGGGAATATACTTCCAGATTACTCCATTATCCTTGAACATGGGCTTGAAGATATCATTGCAAGGGCTCAGAGCCGCTTGGATTCTCTTGATCTTGCTGAACCTGATACCATCAAGCAGGCTTGGTTTCTCCAGGCAGTCATTCTCTCAAACCAAGCGGTCATACGATTTGCACACCGGTATGCAGAGCTGTTGGAGCAGCTGGCGTGGAAAGAGAAGGACCCCAAGAGAAAGGCTGAGTTGGAAACCATGGCAGAAAACTGCAGGCAGGTTCCTGAAAAGCCTGCAAAGACCTTTTGGCAGGCAGTGCAGACAGTATGGTTTATCCAACTCGTATTGCAGATAGAGACCAATGGCCATGCGATCTCCTTGGGACGATTTGACCAATTTCTTTTCCCCTACCTGGAAAGGGATGCAAAAAACGGAACCCTTTCCGATGCCCAGGCATTGGAGCTTGTGGAGAGCTTCTTCATCAAGGCAAACGAGATCAACAAGCTTCGCTCCTGGCCAGACAGCGAATACTTTCCCGGCTACCATTTGGCAGAGAATTTAGCCATAGGAGGGCAGACCGCTGACGGCAAGGATGCCTGCAATGTGCTGACCAGCATAGTGCTGCAAGCCACAGCCGATGTGGGACTTCCCAAACCCTCTGTCTCGTTCAAATGGTTTGAGGGCACTGATGACAACCTGATGGACAAGGCTTTGCAGGTGGTTTCAGTGCATAAGGGGGGGCAGCCGGCTTTCTACAATGATCTTGGAGTCATGAGGATTCTGGACAACATGGGCATTGCAAAGGAAGACCAGTACAACTGGGCTCCTGTAGGCTGCATCGAAGCTTCGATTCCCGGCAAGTGGGACTTTGCGGCAAAAGGCTCCTGGCTTAACGTAGCCAAGATCTTTGAAATGACACTGAACAATGGAACCGATCCTGTCACAGGAACAACCCTCCTCAAGGGGGATGGGGACCTGGAGACATTCACTTCGATGGAAGAGGTCATGGCCGCTTTCAAAAAGCAACTGTTCTACTACATGCGCCTGCAGGTCATCGTTGAGCATATCGCCGATGAGATGCACATTCTCCATGACCAGAATGCATTCCGGTCTTCGTTGATCGAGGACTGCATAGGTCGTGGCAAGTCCCTCATCGAGGGAGGCTCTGTCTACTCTGCTGACGGAGGACCTACTGCAGGTTCCATCAGCGTAGGAGACTCCTTCGCTGCTCTGGACTATCTGCTGTTTGACAAGAAGATACTCACTTCCGCCCAATTGAAGCATGCGATACAGACCAATTACGAGGATCTCACCACAACACCGACAGGAGAGGAGATCAGGCTCCTGATCGTAAACAAGATTCCCAAATTCGGCAATGACAACGATTATGCTGACAAGTGGTCAGTTGAGATCAGTGAATTCCTCGGATCGACCTATCAGAAATCCTTCAAGAACTCGCGCTACGGCAAGGGGCCAGTACCAGCGACCTTTGCACTGAGCAAAAGTTCAGTGACAGGGAACGTCGCATTCGGAAAGTCGGTTGGCGCACTGCCGAATGGCAGAAAGGCAACCTTACCGGTGAACAACGGGGTCTCCCCCACCAATGGTTCGGAGCAGAATGGCCCCACTGCAACAATCAATTCCGAGAGCAAACTTCCAAGCATCTGGTTCCAGAAAGGCTCTATCTTCAACATGAGGCTCACCCCAGACTCCTTTGCGTCTGAAGAGTCCCGCAAACGGGTGTTGGCCCTGGTCAAAACACACTTCAAGAACTACCAGTACCATATCCAATTCAACGTAGCCGATGACGAAACGCTGAAGGAGGCCCAGAGGAATCCTGAGGAGTACAAGGACCTGTTGGTCAGGGTTGCAGGGTACAGTGCATTCTTCACCCCCCTGAACATTGAGTTGCAAAATGATGTGATCGAGAGGATGAATTTCAGCATGAAGAAGTAATTGCAGAGTATGCAATCATGGGACTGCCGCATAGACCACTATGCGGCAGTCTTTGTTTTTTCTGCATGTCCTGCACTTGTCTCCGTTCTTTCTACTATCCTAATCAGCAGATAACCACAGTTATCCCTGCAGCACGGAGCTTCTTGGCATAGTCGGCATCGATGCCATCATCGGTGAGCAGGTACCTGATCTTGTCCACACAGCCTAGGGAAGCGAACTGCACCCTCTCAAGTTTGCTGGAATCGGCCAGCAGATATACAGTCTTTGCCGATGCTATCATCGCCCGCTTGAGGGCTATGTCGCTGAAGCTTGGATAGGTGAGCCCTGCCTCCAGGGAGAAGCCACCGGTAGCGAGAAACAACTTCTCCACATAGAGGTTCTCAAACAAGGAAAGTCCCTTCTCCCCAGTAAGGGAGAGGGTCGGGGGCTTGAACTCCCCTCCGACAACCAAGACGTGGTTTGTCGGTTCCATCCCCAAATGAAGGGCAATGTTCAGTGCATTGGTCACTATGTTGAGGTTGGTGCGATCACCAAGATGCTTGAGCATCTCAGTGACTGTAGTACCTGAATCAAGGATGATATTGTCCCCATTGCCCACATAGGATGCAGCCTTCTTTCCAATCCTGGCCTTTTGCTCTTCCCTTCCCCGTGAAGGGAGGTCCAGCGAGACAGCTTGTGCATTAAGATTGTTGATGAATGCCCACCGTGCTGGCGCGTGATGAGCCCTGTCCTCTCAAGGCTTTCCAAATCAGCACGGATAGTCGGTTCGGACACTTTGAAAAGCTCCTTGAGCTCCAGAACCCGACAACTACCATTCTCTTGCAACAGTTGCAGGATTTTTTCTCTTCTCTGGTCTTGAAACATGTGCTCTCCTCGATAGAACGTACTAGTCATGGCAATGATACTAGAAACCAAATGAAATGAAAATGAAAACTTTTGTTTACTATCGTAATCATTATATGTATCGGGCAAAATAGCCTAAACCTCAACCTTTTCTCACCATATATGGAAAAATATTGAGAAAAGTCTCTAAACGGATAGCAATCAACATCACTGAATAAAAATCAAACGAAAGTCAAATGAAAACAAACGAAATGTTTTTTATTGACGAAACCCCTTATAGTGGCTTAGGATACCAGTAAGCATCTCATCTATATTTCACCGGTAAGGAGAGACCATGGCCACCATCAAACTGGGGTTTGCACCCACGAGAAGAAGCATATTCAGCGCACCCGACGCCATCAAATACCGTAGCATCATATCTGAGCGACTAAAGGAGCTGGGCATCGAGTTCGTTGACATCACCAATATCAATGGGGAGGGGCTCCTCTATGATGACCAGGATATGCTTGCAGTAGCCAGGAAGTTTAAGGAAGAGAAGGTTGATGGCCTCTTCCTGCCCCACTGCAACTTCGGCACCGAGTATGTCGTTGCCCGGCTTGCCAAGGAGATGGGTCTTCCCGTCCTGCTTTGGGGTCCTCTGGATGAGAGACCCGAGCCCGATGGGGTTCGCCTCCGTGATACGCAATGCGGGCTCTTTGCAACGGGCAAAGTGCTCAGACGATTCCAGGTTCCTTTTACCTACATGACCAACTGCAGGGTCACAGAACCTGAGTTCGAGCGAGGTATCAGGGACTTCCTGGCTGTCTGCAATACGGTGAAGACCTTCAGATCCATCAGGATACTGCAGATATCCACCCGTCCCTTTGATTTCTGGACTACCATGTGCAATGAAGGGGAGCTGCTCGAAAGATTCAACATCCAGCTCGCCCCCATTCCCATGCCCGAGCTCACCTCGGCAGTCAGGCTGGCAAAGAAAGATAAGAAGGATGCAGTGCAGAAGGTCATCGACTATATCAGACAAGAGATGGTCATCAGCGTCACTGACGAGCAGCTCGAAACCGTAGCGGCCCTGAAGGTGGCCATGAGCGACATTGCAAAGCACTACGGGTGCAAGGCCATCGCCATCCAGTGCTGGAACGCCCTGCAGGATGAGTTGGGCATCATGCCCTGCGCTGCAAATGCATTGCTCAACGATGAAGGCATCCCTGTTGTCTGTGAAACCGACATCCATGGAGCTATCACAGCCTTGTTGGTAGAAGCGGCCGGCATGGACAAGAGCCGGTCCTTCTTCGCCGACTGGACCATCCGCCACCCTGACATCCCCAATGGGGAGCTGCTGCAGCACTGCGGGCCTTGGCCAGTCTCGGTGGCAAAGGAAAAACCAGTGCTGGGGTATCCCCTTGCATTCGACCATCCAGGCAGCCTTACAGCAGAAGCCAAGGGCGGCAAGGTCACCCTCTGCCGTTTCGATGGGGATAACGGTGAGTACTCCCTGTTGTTGGGCAATGCACAAGGGGTGTCCGGCCCAAAGTGCATGGGAACCTATCTCTGGATAGAGGTTGAAAACATCAGACGGCTGGAGGAGAAAATCGTAACGGGGCCGTACATCCACCACTGCGTCGGCATCCATCAGAATATCGTCCCCATCTTGTATGAAGCCTGCAAATACATCGGTGTAAAGCCCGATTTTTATGATCCGATAGAAGAAGATGTCAGAGCCTACCTGAGGGGTGAGGACATCCCGAGCATGCAATAGGCAGAGAAAGAAGGAAAACAAACAGGAACCTAAGCAATCCAAGGATTGCAAAAGCAGATACGCTATAAAGGTAAAACAGATGACCATCAGAGAGTTGGAACTACAGGCAGTAAAAACCAGAAGAGACCTGCTTACCATGATCCACCATGCAAATACAGGCCATACGGGAGGGTCGCTCTCCTCCGCAGACATCATGACCGCGCTCTATTTTGAGGTGTTGGACATCAATCCCCAGAACCCCTCCTGGCAAGGGCGTGATTACTTCATCCTCTCCAAGGGGCACTGTGTGGAAGGCTACCTCGCAGTCCTGGCAGCAAGGGGGTTCTTTCCCCAAGAGGAGCTAAGGACCTTCAGCCAGTTCAAGAGCCGGCTCATCGGACACCCCAACAATGAGATTCCCGGCATCGAGATGAATACCGGAGCTCTTGGACACGGACTCTCCATCGCAGTTGGAGCTGCCCTGGGACTTAGGAAAAGCCACAAGGACAACCGTGTCTATGTCCTGATGGGAGACGGGGAGCAAGGCGAGGGTTCCGTATGGGAAGCCGCAATGGCCGCATCCCACTACAAGCTGGACAACCTGGTTGCCATCGTGGACAGAAACCATCTGCAGATTTCAGGGACAACCGAAGATGTCATGAACCTTGAGCCATTTGCCGAACGATGGACATCCTTTGGATGGAGCGTCCGTGAGATGGACGGCAACAACATGCAGGAGGTGGTGTCCACCCTGAAAAAGCCTCCCTTTGAAGGGGGAAAGCCCTCTCTCATCATCGCACATACCATCAAGGGGAAAGGGATCAGGGAGATGGAGAACCTGGCAAAATGGCATCATGGGGTTCCCGATGCCCTCCTGTTTGCCAGTGCTATGGACCAACTGGACCGACTAGAAAAGGAGCTCACCCATGCCTGAATACAAAGCCTGTAAGGAAGCCTTCACCGACGCCTTGCTCTCCCTGGCCAGACAAAACCCCGACATCCTTGTCGTCAGCTCCGATGCCCGCGGCTCGTGCGGCCTGAATACCTATGTGGACGAGCTTCCTAACCAGTTTGTAGAGGTCGGGATCGCCGAACAGAATGAGGTGGGAATTGCCGCCGGATTGGCATTGGTGGGAAAACAACCCTACGTGTGTGCCCCGGCCTGCTTCCTTACCGCGCGCGCCTTGGAACAGATCAAGGTGGATGTTGCCTACTCCCATCAGAATGTGAAGATATTCGGGGTCAGCGGGGGGATAAGCTATGGGGCCCTAGGGGCCTCCCACCACACCCTCCATGATATCGCAACACTGCGTTGTTTCCCTGACCTGCAGATAATCATCCCTTCTGATGCAGTGCAGACCAGGGCCATGCTCCATGCCATAGAACAGGGCACCGACGCCACATACATCCGCGTTGGTCGTGGAAAGGTTCCTGTGGTTTATGATGGGACATATGAGGGAGAGCCTTTTGTCCTAGGCAAGGCTAACCGCCTGAGGGAAGGCTCCGACCTGACCCTGGTTGCCTGTGGCGAAATGGTATACCACACCCTACAGGCTGCTCTACAGCTCAAGCAAAGAGGTATCCAAGCCCGGGTCCTTGATATGGCCACCCTCAAGCCCTTTGATGAGCAGGCGATCAGGGAAGCAGCCCTTGAGACAGGTGCCATCCTCACCATAGAGGAGCACAGCATATATGGGGGCTTGGGCAGCATTGTCGCCCAAGTGACCAGCAGCAACCACCCCATACCGGTGAGCAGCCTTGCCCTTCCCGATGAATACCTTGTCACCGGGAACTCCCTTGAACTCTTCGACTACTATGGCCTCGATGCAAAGGGCATAGCAGATGCGGCCTTCAACCTATTCGAACGAAAGCGAGGCTCCCATGCATGACAGGCGCTACATCCTATCCATAGACCAGAGCACCTCGACGACCAAGGCCATCCTTTTCGACAAGGAGGGCAATCTAGTACGACGAGCGGATGTTCCCCACAGACAAATCATCAATGAAAAGGGATGGGTCGAACATGACCCCAAGGAGATCCTGGGCAATGTCTTTATGGCCATTCGCACAGTCATTGAAGAAGCTGTAATAGACCCTGGGCAAATCCTCGCCCTCGCCCTCTCCAACCAGAGGGAGACATCCGTTGCTTGGGATAAGAGCAGTGGAATGCCTGCCCACAATGCCATTGTATGGCAATGCGGACGGGCTACCGACATCTGCAGGCAAAGGGAAGGCCATGCTACAGCCATCAAGGAAAAGACCGGGCTGAACCTCTCCCCCTTCTTTTCCGCAGCCAAGTTCGCCTGGCTCCTCGAGGAGGTCCCCGCCGTCCAGGAATTGGCAAAAGACAATACTCTGGTCCTTTCCACCATGGACAGCTTCCTGCTCCATCACCTCAGTGAGGAGCGTGTGGTGCTGACAGAACCATCCAATGCATCCAGAACCCAATTGCTCAACATACAGAGCCTCAGCTGGGATGAGGAGATCTGCTCCCTTTTCGGGATCAGGACGGGGCAACTGCCAACAATCGTAGATTCCGATTCTATCTTCGGCCATACGACCCTTGGGGGGTTACTTACAACCCCTATCCCCATTTGTGGGGTCCTGGGTGACTCACAGGGAGCACTGTATGCCCAGGGGTGTACAACGGAGGGAATGGTAAAGGCTACCTATGGGACAGGATCATCCATCATGATGAATATCGGATCCAGACCGAAAGTGTCCAAGAACCTGGTGACATCCATAGCTTGGTCTACCAATGGGGTTCCCACCTACGTGCTGGAAGGGAACATCAACTATACGGGGGCGACCATAACTTGGCTTGTTGAGGACCTCAAGCTACTAGACTCTCCCAAAGAAGCAGGGAAGCTGGCCTCCCTGGCAAAGGATTCACCCGGGCTCTATCTTGTACCTGCCTTCTCAGGGCTGGGAGCACCTTACTGGGATGGCTCTGCTAGGGCAGCAATTTCAGGAATGAGCAGGACAACTGGGAGGAATGAGCTCATCAGGGCAGCTGAGGAGTCGATAGCCTACCAGATAGCGGACATCCTCTTTCTCATGAAAGAGGAGAGTGGTCATGCCCTCGACACAGTAAAGGTCGATGGCGGACCGACAAGGGATTCGTTTCTCATGCAGTTCCAGGCAGACATTACTAGGGCTGTTGTAGGGGTAGCATCGCTTGAGGAGCTTTCCGCCCAAGGGCCTGCAATCCTAGCTGGGAAAAAACTGGGTTTCTACGGCAGCAAGACGATGTTCCAAGGTAGGGTGAAGGCAGAGTACCGCCCCCTCCTTCCTGCAAACCAGGCAGGGGAGAAATACAAGGGATGGCTCAAGGCTGTGAAAGGGACACTCTCCAAGCAGTAGCCTCAGAGATCCAGAATCGTCTTCCCCTGATACACCTCATCCCAGTTCTTCCTAAAGTCACTGACCGCCTTCTGAATGGAGGGCATGCTCAAGCCTGTGGCCAGGATCTCAGGACGTACCGTGCAGCACCCCGCCCCACTGGCATAGGAGGTGGTTATCTCGGCAACGTTCTTGAAGCTTGCAGCGAGCACCTGGGTATTGCTGGTATTGGTCCACAGCAGACTGGAGAGCTCCCTGATGACTCGGGGGGCATCAATGTCGTTGTTGAGCATCCTGTTGTAGAAGACAGCCACATACTTTACCCCGCTGAGCATGGCAAGGATGCCCTGTATGGTGGAGAAGACGGTGGTAGCGGTTATGTTGAACCCCCGTTCGGCCAGGACATGGATAGCCTTAAGTCCCTCTTCAGTGACAGGGATCGAGATGTAGGTGCCCTCCCCTAGGATCGAGCAGATCTTCTCCGCCTCCCCTATGATGGTAGGCGCATCCCTACCCAACACCTGCACATGCAGCGACCGCTCAGATCCTATCAGGGTGCGGATACTTTTGAGGTGTCCGAAGAAATCAATGCATCCCTCCCCCTGTATCTGCTGGGGATTGGTGGTGACCCCACTGATAGGATAGATATCCAGAGACCTCTTCACATCCTCAAGGTTAGCACTATCGAGCATCAGGCGCATGGCAACTCCTCCCTTGGGCATATAGTGCCACACTATGCGCCGGAGAACAAGAAGATATGACCATTGCCTTTAATTGACAAAACAAAGGCAATCGCAGAACATGGAAGCATGACAGGCCCAATCCTTACAGAGAGTATCTTCTTCCATGAGCCCTCGCTGCAGCTGAAGGTGGTCAAACGTGATCCCGAGCTTCCGTTCCGCCTCCACAGCCATGAGTTCAACGAACTGGTACTTGTCGCCAGAGGCAGTGGAACCCACTTTTGCCATGATGGGGAGTTCCAGCTTGGGGAAGGCAGTGTCTTCTTCATCCCCCCGGGTGTGCAACACGGGTACAAGGATGTCCGCGACCTTGTCCTGTACAACATCCTCATAGGGGAGAGCATGCTAGAGAGGAACTTTCTTGACCTTGCAGATATTCCCGGCTTCAACTCCCTGTTCAAGGCAACCTCATCCATACCCACCCTGTTGCTCAACCCTACCCAACTCTCGGAGGTGATCCCCATCCTGGAGGATCTGGAAAGGGAGGCTGATGACCAGGGCTTCGGCTCGGGGTCGAAGACCCTCGCCTACTCCTACCTGCTGAACCTGATCATCCTGCTGTCGCGCTTCTACGACCAGACACCCCGGGAGAACAACCAGATGGCACACCGGATCTGGACTGTGATGGCATTCATGGAGAAGAACAAGCACAGAAACCTCACAACAGCCGACCTTACAGCTGTGGCGCATATGAGTGCAAGCACCTTGAATCGCTATTTCAAGCTTGCAACAGCGCTCTCTCCCATGGAGTTTCACCTCCACAAGCGTATTGCCTATGCCTGCTCGCTCATACAAAAAAGGGGCCTGTCCATAACAGAGGTGGCTGAGGCCACAGGCTTCAGCGACCCGAACTATTTTTCCAGGCAGTTTCGCAAGGTCATGGATGCAACCCCCAAGGAGTATCAGAAGATATTCACCAGCAGGATCAGCTGAGAGCTTCCAAGGCTATGACGACACTGGTGTAGAAATTGCCCTTACCCAGGTGCTCCACAAAGTCCAACCGTTTGAACATATGCATCACCGGGGGCTGCACACCACAGAAAAGCACCTCCACCCCACTATCCCTGCACATCTTCACGATATCGACAAACTCATTGACCGCGCTGTGGTCTATGTTTGGCACTCCCCTTACTGAGAAGATGATCCGCCTGACCTTATGCTCGAGCATCAGCTCGACCTCAGCAGTCAGCAATTCCTGTGATCCGAAAAAGAGCGACCCATCGACATAGACCACCTTGGTCTTCCTTGAAGTGTCCAACAGGTCCTTGGTCACATCGTCGATCTCAATGGAGATCTTGTTGCTTTTGATGACAAACATGATCATGGAGAAGGCGATGCCCAACATGATGGCCACCGTCAGGTCAAAGACCACAATGGCTATCATCGTAAGGAGAAACTGGGCTATGGAGGTCTTTATCTTTTTTTGGAAGATCTCCCTGATGGCCGGCCAGTCATTCATCCTCCAAGCGGTTACCATAAGCACTCCGCTGAGGGCTGCATGGGGGATGCGGCTCATGAAAGGACTTAGGAGGAACATGGAGGCGAGCAGGCCAAGGGCGTGGATGATACTGGTCAGACGAGTCTGGCCACCGCTTTTTATGGCTACGCTGGTGCGCGAGATGACCGCAGTTGCCGGAATTCCTCCAAAAAAGGGAATGAGGGTGTTTCCCACACCCTGGGCAAAGAGCTCGCGGTTAGCCTTGAACTTCTCCTCCCCACCTTTCATCTTCGCCCCGGAAGAGCCGCATAGCAGCCCTTCGATCATGCCAAGGGCTGCAATGCTTATGGCCGGTGAGATGATATGCTTGAAATTGGCCAAGGTGATGGTGGAGAGCTGCAGGCGGTGCTCACCAAGGAGGGAGCGGGGGATCAGGCCGACCTCAGCCACATCCAGGTTGAGGAACATCTGGGCGACCAGGGCGACGATGATGCCGACCAGGGAGGCGGGTATCTTACCCCGCAGTCTTTTGGGCCAGAAGACCATCATCAGCACGATCAGCATCCCATAAGAGAGTGTGGGAAGATGGGGGGAGAACCCCAGTTCACCGTAGGAGAGCAGTTTCGCTATATAGGTATTGCCTATGCTCGTGGTGCCGAAGAAGCTGTCCACCTGGCCCAGGGCTATGATGATGCCAATGCCGCTGGTAAAGCCGGTGATGACAGGAGAGGGTATGTAGTTGATCAAAGCCCCTATGCGCAGAACTGAGGCAAGCAGCAGGATAAGGCCGCTGACCATCCCTGCAAAGAAGACCCCCTGAGGGCCGTATGCGGTTGCCAGCCCGACAAGGACCGCGCTCATTGCCCCGGTCGGTCCTGAAATCTGAAAGGATGCTCCGGCAAGACCGCCGATGACCAGGCCCGCCAGGATGGCTGTGATGAGCCCCGATGCGGCATCCAAGCCGGAGCTTACGCCAAAGGCGAGTGCAAGAGGCAATGCCACAGCCGTTACAGTCAGACCCGCCAACAGGTCCTTGGAGAACTTCGCCCCATTATATCCTGAAAATTCTTTTTTCAAGTCGTGAAAAAACGACACGCCTGATAACGTACCTTTGCTAGCCATCCCACCACCCTTCCTGCTGATTACCAATGATGGCTTTTACTCTATACCTTATAGGCAATATATGCAACATTCTGGATTTTTCACCCGGAAATGATACAAGAAAACTAGCTTATTTTTTCTCTGGAACGATCTCAATCCAATACCCGTCAGGATCAGAGATAAAGTAGATTCCCATCGCCTTGTTCTCGTAGCAGATGCAATCCATCGCTCGGTGCTTTTCCCTTGCACCTTCCAGGTCATCGGTCTCAAAGGCGAGGTGGAACTCATTGTCCCCCAGGTTGTAGACACCCTTCTCCCAGTTCTTCAGCCAGGTAAGTTCAAGCCTGTGCTTGGAGGTGCCGTCGCCTAGGAAGACCAGGGTGAATGAGCCGTCGGAGGCATCCTTGCGACGTACCTCCTCAAGGCCGAGGGCCTCTTTGTAGAAGGCAAGGGATGCATCCAAATTGGTCACGTTGAAGTTATTGTGAGAAAAGGTAAATTTCATGGAATCCTCCAGGTTTGGTTTTTTTCTGTAATCTGCATGATCGTGGTTGTGGTGTTTGCCTGTAGTGCGGCACACACTGAGAAATCACCCCAGAAGTGCATGGGAACAAGAAGACCTACATCTGCGTGGGAGAGCAACTGCTGGGCCCCCAGGTCAAAGGACCTGCCAAGACGGGGGTCCACGGGAACAAAGGCGAGGTCAAGGCTCTTTGGCAGCTTCTTGACCTCTGAAAGGTAGTCCTTGGCCATCTGAAGATTCCACCAGTCGGGCTCGCCCTCCCAATGCCAGTGGTTCAGGTCCCCGGCATAGTAGATGCTGCGTCCATCGACCTCCAGGACAACGGCGATGCCCTCATCGGTCGACTTGAAGGTAGAAATCTCTAGGCTGTCCACGCTGTAGGTCGCATTGCTCTCCAGGCGCAGGACAAGGTCGCCCTTCCCCTGGGGTATCTGTTTTTCGGGGATGTCAAAGGAGAGCAGAAACCTGACCTTCTCCACCTGATCAGAAAGGGAGAATATCCGCGTTGAAAAATGATCGCCATGGCGATGGGTGGAAATGACATACAACGGTCGCGAAGCTTCCAACGGGGGAAGCTCCCCTTCGGTATAATCAAACAGGAAGGAAGCCGACTCTGTTTCCAGGAGAAAACTGCTGTGATGTATATAGGTCAATTTCATACCCATACGATGGGCTATAGAGGGAGGGAAGTCAAGGGATTGGCAAACTGGTTCACTCTTATGGTATAGTGGGTAGCAGGAGGCTCATGATGCTACAAATTCAGATATTCGATAAGGAAAAAAAACTACTGGGTACCAGTGGCAACAGCGGTGACGGTGTTGCACTTGTCTACATCCCCACATACAGAAGCGGAGACCATATTCTACTCACCGTCGATGAGGATGGCCTGTACGATATCCAGCTAGATGAGGCGCTGGGCAAGCACACCGTCTATATCAAGGGCAGCGCAACCTACGAAATCCCCATAGAAGAAGAGAAGCGGACCTGCTTCCCCACACAGGCCTTCAGCGGCAACAAGCACCTGCTGACCCTTGCAAAATCGGGCATCCAGGGATTCTACAGGAACCTTGCCATCAACCCCTATGACAACCACCACACCCTGGGCATGTTCCCCCATGCAACGGCAAACGTGGAGACCCGCAACGAGATGCAGTTCGCCGCGCGCAATGCCATCGACGGTGTCTTGGAAAACCGAGACCATGGCAAGTATCCCTACACGAGCTGGGGCATCAACCAGGACCCCAAGGCTGAACTCACCGTCGAGTTCGGACGCCCTGTCACCGTCGATCTGGTAAGGATCACGCTGCGTGCCGACTGGCCCCATGACTCCTGGTGGAAAGAGGCAACCCTCACCTTCAATGATGGGGAGACCCTGGTCTGCACCCTTAAGAAGGACGCTCTCCCACAGAGCTTCCCCATGCGGGAGAAGACCATCACCAGCATCAAGATTGGCAACCTCATCAAGGGCGATGATGCCCTCTTCCCGGCCCTTACACAGGTCGAGGTATTCGGAAGGGACTAAGAGGACCTCTTTCCTGTCAGGGGAGTGTGCAGTGATTCAGCAAGGAAATAGGAAAGATGACAAGCAAGACGTACGATTACAACGTAAAGACAAAGCGCTAAAAACCAGAAGTATCTGCACAAACAACCATCCCCCCATAGTTGCTATGGGGGGATGGTTGTCTGTGCCCAGGTAGTTGTCTCAGTAGTTGCCCCTATACTTTTTACGGTACATGGTCCGATATGTTCCGGCACCTCCTGAAATACTTGACCAGCTACTTTTGCCTACGGTTTCCACTGCAGATGTATCCGGCTTCTCCCATCCTCCTCATACCAGAGAGGGAAGTTTGTTCCCCAGATGTTGTTGCAGAGGTTGAAGTGGAAAGATCCGTTGTCCAAGGCAGGGGCATCGTCAAAATCCAGCAGCTTGCGCTTGCCCAGGGAGACCAAAGGGGAGTCCAGGTTTTTCACCGATGCACTCACCTCCGGACTCCCATACTCCAGGGCCTCTACAGCATGGATGGAACGCGCACCCTTGGAGACCGTCGGACCCAGGGGGAGGCTTTGCCCTATTTTCACCATCCGCCACCGCCCCTTCTCCTGTAGGGAGAACCCGACAGAGAGCCAAAGGGCCTCTGGGAGGCGGGTAGCCTCCTTGTCAAACCAATCCAGGGCGATCGTCTCCAACCGCCCGTCAAGAGAGAAGCCGTACCTGATGACCACGCTTCTTGGTGCCCCACGGGGAGTATCCTCTGTTGCCTGCAAGATGGCTTCGACCTCAATCTTGGAATCGTCCCTGCTCTGGGTGAGGCTTGCCAGCACAGCAGGGAAGAGAGCGTCGACAGCTTGGGGGACGGCATGCTCCATACCGGGTTTGCCGAAGTCGGCAAGAAGCCACTTCTTATTCTGCTCGTAGTCGCGGTTGTAGGTATGGTGCCACCTCTGGTACGCAGCGGCGCTAAAGCTCTGGTAGCGATAGACACCAAGGCCCTCCTCGCCGACCAGTTCGCCAAGCTCACCATCCACAAGGGAGGCGATCGATCCATCGGATGCAAAGGTCACGCGGGCTTTTCCAATGGCATGCACAGCATCAAGGGCGAGTGCCACTCCATCCGATGGTATTGTTTTGGATGGCGCCTGCGAGTCTACCATCGCCCGATACTCCTCGGCCAGGGCAGGGCTCAGGAAGGCCACAGCCTGTTCGAGATACGCACGCTGTTCGGCATGGGCGGACTCAAAGAAGGAGTAGGTCCTGTTTTTCCGCCTCTCGGTATTCCCTGGGAATATATGCTCATACTCTTTCTTTGCAAACTCTTCGATGAAACGATACTCTTCGGTGATGGCATCGGGGGAGATGACGTCCCTCTTTCTTGCCTGCGCTAAATCTTCCACAGACCAGTTCTTGTAGTCGGCTAGATATTTCTTGAAGTCCATGCCCCAGGTGTGCTCAACCACCATGAGAAGCGAGCCCATGAATCCGTCATAGGAGGCGCTGTCCCTTGTAAGGGATCCCTCCTCCATCCATTTTCTGGCCAGGCAGAGAAGCATCCTCAGGCGGCTGACCTTCTTGGGGTCGGTTCCCACTCCGTGGATCCAGGTGTCCCCGATCTCCTGCTGCAACAGAGGGAAGCTCCCCTTCTTGCTGATGATGTTCCTGGCAT
>JAVERP010000079.1:0-12040 GCA_034007055.1 Sphaerochaeta sp. | reverse complement strand
GGGCTATTCAACAGAGATGCATACTGATTCAATCAATATGCATGGTGGTCGACAGGCCGCCTGTGATCCCACAAGAAAGATGGAAAGCCTCAGATGCTTTAGGAAGATGAAGCATAGCCCTCTGTCCTATTGGCACGTACGTTCTAGGTTGCCTCTTACAGGAATTGATCGGATTTCTTCAATTAGGCAAAGACAATCAAAGCTACGATAGTGGAGATAAATACTGAGTAGCCTAAAAGGAAACCATAAAGTCCTGGCCGATGAACTTTACAGAGAAACCCTAATGATTCTCGATACAAAGACAAGAGAAAAATGTTCTCCACTACAGTGTATTGATTTCCTGTTCAAGTTTTCTTAAAGAGTCTAACAGACACTCAAAACTTGGAAGCTCACCAAATATCATTCTTTGCATGGTGGTATAATCTTTTTTCAAATCAGAAATATATATATTATTTGGAATAAGTCTCATAGTTCCAATAGTAGCTAAATCATATCGAGCTGAATTTGACGCATAGAACCGTGACTTGAAGTCTACTACCCTTTGAAGCAGTTCCAAATCAGCAAATGCATGACTTTTTATTGATGAACTGCTCATACAATACAAATCATAATAATGACGCGAGTACCTACTTGGAAATCTTCCTTTTTCGCGAAATGCTTCTTTATGTAGAATTGTCACTTTTTCCCAAAAAGTCCTCTCTGCAGATACTGTAAGCACCTTGGTTGAAGGTGTTGTGTGAAGCTTAGGATAAAAATCCGCAGTGTATGGTTTGACAGACAGCATACAAACAGGAGTCCATGCAGCCAATACCCCTATTTCCAGTCTAACAACATGAACAAGTGCATCTTCTTTGAATAACTTTGGATAGGAAAAACACACAGTCTGGGCATCAGATCTATCGATGTACAGAGAAAAATCTTCTGTAAGCATCTCTTTAAAATCATAATTGAGCTTGGGGAGAAGTTTTTCAAAAAGAAAAGCTTCAGTTTGTACATTTGCTTCTCTAGCGAATTTAGCCTGTTGAGTCTTGCTTCTTTCTGCCCATGGCCCTTCGCAATCATACCCTAACAATCTCCAATCAAGAATCAAATCTACATCTTCTGAAAACCGTTTGATTATCCCATTATAACATTTGGAAAGACTCGTGCCTCCCTTAAAGGCAAAATGGTTTCGCCAAGGAGAATCATGGAATAGATAATCCAATATCCAGCATACCCAAAAATCCTTTTCGACAATACCCTCTGAGAGACCACATTTCTCTGCCGTATTGCGAAATAACATTTCTTTTTCTCTTTGTGGCCACTTAGCAATTCTTTTCATGCTTATTACTGCAGACAAATCCTCCTTATTGCTTCAAACACCCAAGCAGTGGTGTATTGGGCTTCTTCCACAAGCATCTTCTTTTCAGAATCACTTAAAAGCTTTGCAATACGGGAAAGCATTGATGTATCTTGAAGAACTCCATTTCCAAGGGAGAGCAGCGCCTGAACCACCAAAGCCGAACGACGAGAAAGACCAGAAATATTTTTGTTTGCAGCATGTTTAAATTGAAGGTGTACATTCCCAATCTCATATTCACGATACGGACCATCACTAAGATATATCCAATGGGCAACCACTTGATTGGAAAGGCCTAGAAGATTCAAAGCTGTTTCTCCAGTAGGAACTATGTTCCATCCATAATTTCTAGCCAAAGCAAATGCAACTTTTTCTATCTGTGGAGCCTCGTATTCTTGAAGATACATACTGAACAGAGGTTTGTCATAGAGTCCCCTTCTAACCTTTCGGAGTATCCCTTTTCCAACCAACCGCTCTAGAATCTTGTTTATTGTCGTCGGTTCTGCAATATCAAAAAAATCGGAAGGTATAAAAACATCTCCATCCGATGCTGTAATAATCCTCTGTTTTGTTCTTTGTATATACTGGTTTCTTTTCATATTATTGTCATAAAAACTATATAGTATTTATGACTAAATAGCTAGAGTGCGAGCATGAAGCTTACTTTCTTGATGCGCTCCTTGGTATATCTTTTGCAAAATAGGAAGCAAAGAGAGGGAGCCTTTCGGCTCCCCATCAAATCATATTCTTATACCGGTTCTAGCTTCGATTTGCAGTTTTCTCTGTTTATACTCTCTGTTCTGACTACTAGTTCGCCATCACCAGGTCCAGGTCGATCTCACTGGCAACGGTGGGCATGCCACAGCCCCAGTTACCCAGCACCTTGGGATGTATCTCCCCGAAGACACCGACCTTGGTCTCACCCAACATGACAGCGGCACAACGCCCTTCTATGAAACGGGTGTCGCCATCAAGGGAGGCGAGGGAGTAATCCTTACCCAGGAAATACATCAGCGTATTGACCAGAGAAGAGACCTCATTGAAGCCCATGACACTGTCGCTGCACAGGAATCCAAGATTGTTCCGAGTGGTGGTGCCGCTGTTGTCACTCTCATCGAGGAAGGCTACCTTGCCCACTTCAAAGATCTTGTGGGGGAAGGGAGCATGGCCGGAGACACTCTCACTCTCCATCAGGGAGGGGATGATCGAAGGGCGCACCATCTCGTAGTTCTCACTCATCGGGTTGGAGATGGAGATGTACAGCTTCCCATCGACTTCCATATTCTGCACATACTCCCGTTTGGAACCGAGGTAGTTGTACACCATCTCCTGAAAGCCCAGGCCCACCATGATGTCCTTGACCTTGCGACCCATCTCCTCAGCAGGAGAGAGACGCCCGACAGTGAAGTCCTGGGGCATCTCAGGCTCGAAGTTACCCAAGCCGTACCCGATCATGATATCCTCCACCAGGTCACAAGGGTGCAGGAAGTCATTGCGGAACTCGGGCACTGTGGCGTAGATATTCCCATCGGAGTAGATGGCGTAGATGCCCATCCTCTTCAGGGAGGCTACAGCCTCCTCGCCGGTCATCTTCTCGCCCAAGGTCTTGTGGACCAGGGCAAGGGAACATGAGGCAGGCTCCTGGAAGTAGTAAGGAACGGTAATCTCCTTACCGAAAGCGGTCTCTTCAGGGAAGATGACCTTCACAGGGAGGATTTCAAAGCCCAGGTCGCTCATGTCGCATGCCATGATGTTGGCTGCCAGGAGCATATCGGGCAGGTCAGTTCCGGAAAGCTCGATAAAAAGCTCGCTATCACCCACCTCGACCGCACCAATGCGTGCACTGTTGATAACAGGGGGGAACGAAAGCGTCTCCCCGTTGTCATCGGTTATGTAGGGATAGAGGGTGCTGTCCTCAACGATGGGACCGAACTCCTTGCCCTTGGGGTGCACTTTGCAGATCTCCCTGAGGGTAAGCTTCTCATTCATCCCCAAGGGGACAAAGCTGGTCTTATCCGGGTCGACACCCTTGTAGTGCACCGGATACTTGATCAGGGAGGAGCGGTAGATACCCATCGCTATGGTCTTGCGCTTGCGACCAAAGTTCGAGCAGAGCTTCTCCTGGCTCTGGATGAGAGCCTCAAGGGTATCTTCATCGATGGTATGCCCCTTCGCTGCAAAAGCCACGCTAAAGGGCCTGACCCCGGTAACAGAAGGGTGCACATGCACCTCCCGTCCCTCGTGGTCGAACGTTTCTTCCTGCGTAGAGCAGAAATCATAGAGGGGGGCCTCAACACCCCAGTATGCCTTGAGCAGGCGCGCAACACCTGCAGAGGACCAGAGGTCGGGGCGGTTGGTGTCATTGAGCTCAATCTTGAGCAAGCCATCCTCATGGCCGTCAAGCTCGGCCTTTGCAACAGGAAGGATATCTTCAAGCTGGCTATCGGTGAGGGTTTTTCCCAGCAGGCCGTAGAACAGCCGCTCTGATGTTTCAATCTTTGGCATTAGTTCTCCCTCCTGGTTCGAACACTCTCGATGTTCGGGGTGAAAAGTTCGCGCAGATCATTGAGGCCGAGATGCATCAGGGCCATGCGGTCTATTCCCAAGCCCCAGGCAAGAACCGGTACATCGATTCCAAGGGCCTTGGTCACTTCAGGACGGAAGATTCCGCTTCC
This sequence comes from Sphaerochaeta sp., assembly GCA_034007055.1. Classification (GTDB taxonomy): domain Bacteria; phylum Spirochaetota; class Spirochaetia; order Sphaerochaetales; family Sphaerochaetaceae; genus Sphaerochaeta. Next base: position 8,026 of record JAVERP010000079.1, on the reverse strand, counting down.
TCCAAGCTCGAACCATCCAAGGACGGGGTGCTTGATGTGCACCTCGATGGAGGGTTCGGTAAAGGGGAAGTAGCCAGGGACGTACCTGACCTCCTCGGCTCCTGCGATCTCCTCGGCGAACATCTTCAAGAGGCCGAGCAGTGTCTTCAGGTTCACATCATCACCGAGGACGATGCCCTCGGTCTGATAGAAGTCTGCCCCATGGGTGGCATCGACCTGGTCATAGCGGAAACAGCGGGCGACGCCGAAGTACTTTCCGGGGACCTTTGCATTGGGGAGCTGCTTTGCAGAGAGAACCGTGCCCTGGCTTCTGAGAACCTGGCGTCGGGTGAACTCATGGTCAAAGGAGTAGCGCCAGCCACGGCTTCCGGTCTTCCACCCATCCTCATGGGTCTGGGCGACCTGGCTGAGCCAAGGCTCCTCGATCTTCTTGCAGTGCTGGGGTTCCTTGACGTAGTAGACATCATGGATATCACGGGCACTATGGAACTGCGGCATGAACAGGGCATCACCATTCCAGAACTCGTTCTCCACCAAGGGGCCGTCAAACTCCTCGAATCCTAGGGCACACAGCTTGTCCTTGACCCACTGCAGATAGTTGCCATACGGGTTGTGACGACCGGGAATGAGGCGTGAGGTGGGGGCGTTGAGGGCGTAGGGACGGAAGGAGCCGGATTTCCAGCTTCCGCTTGAAAGCATCTCCGCGGTGACCGAGCCAAGCTCCTCACCGGTGATGTTCTTCTCAAAGATTGCCTTGCGTGCCAGTTCTCCCTCGGGTGTCAGTCGGAATACAAGGTCTTCACGCTCTATCATCTTGAAGGGGGAGTTTGCGGCACCCCGTTTCTTGGAAATCTTGAGCATCGCCATCTTTTCCTCGACGGAAAGCGACGACTCGGCTATCTCGCCCTCAAGGCCCTTGGAGAGCAGTGATGAGGCGACTTCAAGCTCCAGGGGGAGGAAGTCACGTTTCAAGGTAGCCTTGTTCTCTTCATTCATGAAGACGACATCAGATTTTGAAAGCTGACCAAAAGCTGAACCTATCTCACTTTTCTCCAGCTTGAGCTCTTCGGCTATTTCGGGAAGCGTCTTCGGGCCCTTGCCAAGCAAGCCAAAGATGCGCTGGGCAGGAGTGCCCTTCGCCTGTTGCTCCCGTCCGAAGTCTGTAAGCTCATAAAACACACCCTTGGTGCGGCTTGTTTCGATCAGGTACCCCTTGGCACTCAACCAGCTGAAAGCCTGGTTGCACTGCCCTACTTTGTAGCCTAGCTCCTCAACAATGGCGTTCCCAGTGATATTCTGACCGTGGGAAACATGTCGGAGGAGGCGGACTTCCAGGGGATGTAAGTTCTTTACATCGATATCCATGCTGTTTTTACTCCTGTAAACCAACGCCGCAATAGATGCGGCAGAGTTGGAACCATTCTAGCGGCTACAGGGAAAAAAGAAAAGGCTCTACAGGACGGAAAAGGCGGCGAACAGCGGTAACCACCTCCTCTTTGCTGGGAATGACCTGTTTTTCCAGCTCAGGGGAGAAGGGAACCGGGCTCTCCTTGCCGCAAAGGCGCACAGGGGGTGCGACAAGGGCGGCAAAGCTCGCCTCATCGGAGGTGACCAGGGCCACCACCTCAGAGCCGTACCCTCCGGCTTCCGGGCTGTCATGGACCACAAGCAAACGACCTGTCTTCTGTACCGAACGAAGGATGGTCGCCTTGTCCATCGGCTTGATAGTTGCCAAATCTATGACCTCCACCTCTATCTCATCCTGGGAACTGAGGGTGGTGGCGGCATCGAGGCAGGTCATCACCGCATGGCTGTAGGAGACGATGGTCACGTGCATCCCCCGTTTCTTTACCACAGCCTTGCCAAGGGGCATCAGGTAGTGCTCGTCCCCTACAGGGCCGAGGTTGTTGTACAAGTGCTTGTTCTCAAAATAGAGCACCGGGTTGTTGCTTCTGATGGCGCTCTTAAGCAGGGCCTTGGCATCCCCTGGGCATGAAGGAGCAACAATTATGAGGCCCGGCACATTGCCGAACATAGCCTCGAGGCTCTGGGTATGCTGGGCCCCATGACCGGTTCCGCTGCCGATGGGCGAGCGCAGCACCATGGGACAGGAGAGCTGGCCGGCACTCATGAAGCGCGCCTTTGCCGCATGATTGATGATGGGGTCACTGGCGAGGGTGGAGAAGTCGCCGTACATGATCTCAACAATGGGACGGAGGCCAAGCATGGCCGCCCCTACAGCCAGGCCGGTGAAGGCCTCTTCACTGACTGGGGTCTCGTGCAGTTGGGTGGGGTGTTTTTCATAGAGGGAACCGGTGACCTTGAAGCACCCGCCATACTGGCCGATGTCCTCACCGATGAGATGCACGGCGCTGTCGCGCGTCATCTCCTCATCCAAGGCTTCCCGGATGGCCTCCCTGTAGCTTGTCCTGCGGGTGGTGATGCCGTTTGAAATATGGGGAGGCTCTTCATCTTCGGGGGCGAACAGATACCCCATCGCCTGCTCAAGGCTCAGCACTGAGGAGCGCAGGGCCAAGGCAGCCTTGGCAGCCTTGTCGACCGCTGTCCTTGCGTCAAGGATGATCGAGGAGACATCATCCTCACTGAAGAGGGTGCTTGCTGCCATCGTCTTGCTAAAGAGCTTGATGGGGTCCCGCTGCAGCCAGAGGGACTCCTCTTCACGGCTTCGGTAGACACAGCTGTCACTTTTCGAGTGACCGCACAAGCGGTAGGTCTTCACCTCCAGGAAATATGGCCTCATGTTCTTTCGTATGTAGTCAACGGCAATCTTCGCCGCCTTGTAGACAGCCTGGACATCATTGCCATCGACCACTGCGTACTCGATGGTGTACCCTTCCGATCGTTTGGCGATGGAGGAGGTGCTGACCATCCTGTCGCTGGTGGCGCTCATGCCGTAGCCATTGTTCTCACAGAAGAAGAGCAGGGGCAAAGCCCACACCGATGCGAGGTTCATGCACTCATGGACCGCACCCCGGCTGGTCGCCCCATCACCGAAAATGGCTACGCTTATTGCCTGGCTTTTCTGTTGTTTGAGGGCGAAGGCGAGGCCGGTGGCAAGGTTGACCCCGCTGCCCACCACTGCTGAGGACCCTGCATTGAAATGCTCAACATCGGTCATGTGCATGGAGCCGCCAAGACCCTTGCATACACCGTCGGAGGAACCGAACATTTCGCTGAACATCTTGCGCTCGTCAGTGCCGCGTGCGATGGTATGCCCATGGCAGCGGTGCGTCGGGACGATCCAGTCGCCCTGGTCCAAGGCTAGGGAGAGCCCTGCCTGGGTCGCCTCCTGCCCTATGGAGAGATGGGTGGTCCCATGCATCTCCTTGTGTTGGAAAAAGGTATCAATCCTATCTTCGAAATGGCGCGACCTGACCATCATAGAGAGCGCCCTTTGGGCCTGTTCCTTAGAAAAAAGCATCTGTTGCTCCTTGGCAGGATGTAGAGTCCCGCCCTTTCAAGTCCCTTGGGACCCGAAGCTGTGATATGTGCAAGACAAGTAGCCTATTGTTTGGCAAGCACCTTGTCAATGAAACCGATGTACACCGTATGGTAATCGCCGTCATCATAACGCTGTTCCAGCTCGGGAAGGACCAGCTGGGACTTGTCCATCTGCATGACAGCGGCCTTTGTGCAGGAGAGAACCAACGAAGCCTGCTTGAACGTTATGCGTTCAGCTCCTGAATCCGCAGTGAAATACTCAGGAATGAGGCCGGTGGCGGCGATCTTATCATTGTCGCGCCCACTGTGCTGGCCACACCACAACAGGGTATCCTTCATCCCTGACTCCAAAAATGAGCAGGTGAACCCCTCGGACTCCTCAAGGAAATGATGGGTATGCCTGCTCGACTTCACATAGAGCGTTACGATGTTCCTGCCCCACAACACTCCCATGGAACCCCAGGAAGCTGTCATGGTATTGAAATTGTCCGGGCTACCTGCGGTGATGAGAAACCCATCCTTGCCTATGGCGGTAAAGGGATTCATCTCCAAAACGTCAGCTGTTACTTCAACATACATGGCTGCCTCCTCATGGCCTGTCCAGTGTATCTTCTGCCCATAGCACGGTCAAGAGAGGTAGAATGGATTCACCCTTCACCACAGCTCCCACCCCCCTATCCAACATTGACACTCCCCTCTTTTTCGAGTATTCCTTACCATATACAGACATCGTACAAACAGGGAGACCTGTTTCGTTGAGGAGGCCCAATGCATGATTCCCTCGCGATCCCTGCTTTGACAGAGGATCTCTCGCGTGTTCTTATCGATGCAGATACGATCGACCGCAGAGTCGACGAGCTTGCAAGGAAAATCAGCCTGGACTACGCTGACAAGCAGGGCACCCTGCTGCTGGTGGGAGTGCTCAAAGGATCCTTCATATTCATCGCTGACCTTGCCCGCAAGCTTTCGGTGAACCATGTGGTGGACTTCATAGCCCTATCCTCCTACCAGGGGGACCAGAGCGGCAACGTGCGCCTCCTGATGGATACCCGTGAGAACATGAACAACCGCCATGTGCTCATCATTGAGGATATCCTGGACAGCGGAAACACGCTGGACTACCTGATCCGCAGTTTCAAGACCCGTAACCCCGCATCGGTGAAGACAGCAGTCCTTCTGGACAAGCCCGAGCGCCACTGCGTGCCCATCACCATCGACTATCTGGGGTTCACCATCCCCGATGTCTGGGTCGTAGGGTACGGGCTCGACTATAACGAACAGTATAGGACCCTCCCCTATATAGCAGAGATGTATCCACAAGCCTAAACGCCAAGGAGCGCACAGAGATGGACAGTAAGAAGTTCTACGTTAGTTACAATTCGGTTCACAAGCTGGTGAAAAATCTAAGCGAACAGCTTACAGCCACCGGCTTTGACCCCGATGTGATCGTCGCAATCGGAAGTGGGGGGTTCATACCCGCCAGGATCATGAAGACCTTTATCAACCGCCCCATCTATGCAGTGGGAATTTCCTACTACGGCCTTGATAACAAGCATAAGGATCACCCCACAAAGATCCAATGGATCGACGAAGTGCAGTCCCAGCTGGTAGGCAAGAAGGTGCTGCTCATCGACGAGGTCGACGACACGCGCGCCACATTGGCATACTGCGTAGGGGAGCTGTTGAAGTTCCAGCCTGAGGAGATCGCAGTGCTGGTCCTGCACAACAAGCAGAAGGACAAGGACGTGGAGTTCCCTTCTGAGATCAAGCGCTACTTCGTAGGCCTTGACCTGGGCAATGTCTGGATCAAGTATCCCTGGGATGCTGAGGATATTGAAGAGCACACAGAAAATGAAAAGATCATGCTTGAAGAAAGAACTAAGGAGCGTACCTGATGAGCAGCATTACATCAATCGTAGGGGCACAGTGGGGAGACGAGGGCAAGGGTCGCATTGTTGACTATCTTGCAGTCCATTCCGATATCGTCATCCGATACCAGGGTGGGGACAATGCCGGACACACCGTCATAAACGAGCATGGCAAGTTTGCCCTGCACATCATCCCCAGCGGCATCTTCAACCCGGAGACCACCAACATCGTGGGAGCCGGGACAGTGGTCAATTTCGAGACCATGGCAACAGAGCTCGCCGACATCGCCACAAAGGGTGTTGAGGTGAACAACCTCTTTGTCGACGTACGGGCTCACCTCATCATGCCCTACCACTGCATGCTCGACGGAGCCCAGGAACTGGCCAAAAGCCAGAAGATGCAGATAGGGACCACAAAAAGGGGCATCGGGCCCTGCTACAGCGACAAGGCGACAAGGTCTGGGATCAGGGCAGCTGACCTGCTCGATTTTGACCGCCTCAAAAACCGCCTGGAGATGGCCCTTCCCCAGAAGAACCGCGAACTCTCCTACTTCGGCCTGCCGGAGGTGACACTCGAGGAGATGCTCACCCTGTGCGCCAAGTGGAAGGACCAGTTCGGCGACAAGATCATCGACAGCGTACCTCTGGTGCGCCAGGCGTATCAGGACAAGAAGAAGATCCTGCTCGAAGGCCAGCTTGGCATCATGCGCGACCTTGACTGGGGCATCTACCCCTACACCACCAGCAGCAACCCCACCTCCGGCGGTGCTACCAGCGGCGCAGGCCTTGCCCCCAGCAGGATCAGCGAGGTCATCGGGGTGGCAAAGGTCTATTCCACCAGTGTAGGTGGCGGCCCGTTCATGACAGAGCTCCTTGATGAGACAGGAAAGAAGCTGCAGGATATCGGCAAGGAGTATGGTGCCACCACAGGGCGCCCCCGCCGCTGCGGCTGGTTCGATGCTGTCGCCGCCGACTTCTCCTGCTGGATCAACGGCTTCACCTCCATCGCGCTGACCAAGCTCGATGTGCTGGATACCTTTGAGAAGCTGAAGGTGTGCGTCGCCTACAGGATCAACGGGGAGATCGTAAACCATCTGCCTGAGACGGCCTTGCAGGAGATTGCCGAGCCCATCTACGAAGAGTATGAGGGGTGGATGAGCGACACCACCAATGCCCGCAAATGGGAAGACCTGCCCAAGAACGCACAGATCTACTGCAAGAGGCTCTCCGAGCTGGTAGGGGCTCCCATCAAGTATGTGTCTGTCGGACCTGAAAGGGATCAGATCATCATAATGTAACGCAAAACAACAAACACACGTGCGGCCTGCCTAGAGCGGGCCGCACTTCTTTCCCTCAAAAAGTTGATTGTTTTTGAAAAAACAGGCCATTCTTTTTCAAGGGTTATTGACATATGCCGATAATCATCCTAAACTACAGGAGTAATTGACATATGTCTATAACAACAAAGCAGAGAACAAGCCAACCCTAGCATGTGGATTTTTTTCTGCACATCATACCAAGGAGCCACTGTGCCAAGACCAAGAAAATGGAGAAACGTCTGCAGCCTTCCCGAACACAACAGATTCGGCCCCCTCGGCGTTGGGGCAGGCCAGCGAGAAAGGGTCACCATGACCGTCGATGAGTATGAGACCATCCGTCTCATAGACATTGAGGGCTTTAATCAGGAGATGTGCTCCAAGCAGATGAATGTGGCAAGGACCACCGTCCAGGGGATATATGAAGTGGCAAGAAAAAAGATTGCCGACTCCCTGGTAAACGGCAAGGTGCTGCTCATCGAAGGTGGAGAGTACCTCCTTTGTGACCAGGACCACCCCTCATGTTCCAATGAGCGGGGGTGCAGGCACCGCCGGGGCCAGAACAGACAATAGCCGAGCTATAAACTTGCAGCATTACTAGAAATACTACGAACCTATTTGGAGGAATCTTATGATCATAGCAATCCCATCAGACAAAGACAGTCTTGATTCTGCCGTATGCGTCTCTTTCGGACGCGCACCTTTCTACTGCCTCTACGACACAGAGACCGAGCAGAGCACATTCATAGTGAACAGTGCCGCTGACAGCCCAGGGGGAGCCGGCATCAAGGCAGCACAGCTTCTTGTGGACAACAAGGCAAACATCCTCGTAACCGTCCGCTGTGGCGAGAATGCGGCAAAGGTCCTGCAGCCTGCGAATATTGAGCTTTACAAGGCACTGAACCTGAGTGTCGCCGATAATATCGCCGCCCACAAGCAGAGCAAGCTAGAGCCTCTCAAGGAGGTCCATGCAGGGTACCACCATGGTCATTGAACCGACAATCGCCATCCTCAGCGGTAAGGGAGGCACCGGCAAGACCCTGCTCTCGGTCAACCTTGCCTCCGTTGCCAAGGAGGCAACCTACATCGACTGTGATGTCGAGGAGCCCAACGGGAACCTCTTCTTCAACCCCACCAAGGAGCTTGAGAAGCTGGTGACGGTCAAGAAGCCTGTGGTTGACGACGCCTTGTGCGACGGATGCCACAAATGCGTGGATTTCTGCGCCTTCAACGCCCTCGCCCTCATCGGCAACCGCCTGATGGTCTTTGATGAGATATGCCACAGCTGTGGCGGGTGCCTCTATGTCTGCCCCCAGAAGGCCCTGGCAGAAGTGGACCGCGCTGTGGGTGAGATGAGCGTGGGACGATCGGGTTCTGTAC
>JAVERP010000021.1:0-62720 GCA_034007055.1 Sphaerochaeta sp. | reverse complement strand
CCTCCTGGAGCAGGCTGTCGTCAACGATGTTGATCATCTCAACTCCCGGTAATTTCTCTGCAAAGAGCTTTTTCAGATCTTCGACCGAATACAAAAAAGTATGTATTATGGCAACTTTTTTTTTCATAAACCGTAAATCCTCCTTTTGAATACCTTGAGATCATGCCCTGGCAATATTGTTGCATCTGTCTTTTTAATAATTGCCAATGAAGTAAACCAAGCAAGAAGATCAACATGAATCCCATTAGGAATCGATTCTTCAATGTTTTCGAATAACGGAAAACTATCGCTAGCAATCAAGTAACGCCCTTCAACTGTATCAACTAAAACTCCTTGAAGACCTGGAGTATGTCCTGGGAGAAGTAAGATCTTAATACCATCAAAAAGTTCTTCATTCCCATCGAGAACGTTAAAACGCCCTAAAAATGGCGCCCAATAGGGTGAAGAATTAATAATGCCCACCTCGTAAGTGATCCTATGTAATGGAAGAGGATTCACCGCATACTCAAGCTCGCGCTTTTGTACATATAGCTGTGCCTGGGGAAATAATTCTAGATTGTAAGCATGATCCCAATGAAGGTGGGTAAGGATGATAGTGTCAATATCTATAGGGTCTAAACCGAAATGAGCTAACTCCTTCAAAAGCCCACCATTTCCTAAGTCCATATTCAAATCATGCTTGTTACCTTGGGCTTCCTGCAAAGGAGGTCCCGAATCAATCAAGATATTTCTTCCCTCACCCCTTACTAACCAAGCAATAATTGCTACATCAATTTTTTCTCCATAATTACGGTCATAAGTAAATCGCGATTTCTCAAAACTTTTAAACTCACCAACTCTCAATGGTGTGATGGTATAAGGCATAAAAAACTCCTACGTATACATTGCCAATTATTGGCAATGTTCTTTAATATATAATATTTAGATCAATACAATGCGAATGAGATATCACGCCCTTGAGATCATATACACCTAATGAATCATCATACTATTCCTAAATAAACATCTTTAACCCGTTTGTCATGTAACAAGCTTTTAGCTGAACCTTCTAGGACAATTTGACCTACATCAAGCACATAACCTCTATCCGATATTTCTAGCGACCTATCTACATTTTGCTCGACCATCAGTACTGAAAGTTTTTGTTCTTTCACTACTCTCTTGATCGTATCAAATAATGTATCAATAACTATCGGGGCCAGACCAAGCGAAGGCTCGTCAAGCATAAGCATCTTGGGTTTGCAAATCAAAGCCTTTGCTAGCGAAAGCATCTGGCGCTCACCACCACTAAGTGTACCGGCCTTCTGGTCTTTACGTTCCTTGAGCTTTGGAAAAACCGTGAACACGTACTCGAATTGTTCAGCAATTTCCTGCTTACTCATTAAATGCCTAAATGTATAGAGATTAACCATCAAATTATCGAATACTGTCATCGGAGCAAAGAGAGACTCCATGCCTGCCCCTAGAACCAGACGGCGTTTAGAAATCTTATGACTTTCCATATTTGAGATGTCTTCTCCATTGAAAAGAATAGTTCCTTCAGAAACTGGAAGCAATCCGGAAATTGTCTTTAGCAATGTTGTTTTGCCAGCTCCATTTGCTCCCACGATTGAGACAAATTCACCCTCTCCTACATTAATTGAGATATTCCGACACACAACTACTTTTTCATAGCCGGAAACGACATTATTCAAGTCAAGCATGTCGGTACTCCTTGCCCAAGTAGGCTTTTACAACTTCAGCGTCATTGCACACTTCGGAAGGATTGCCCTTCGCAATTAATTTGCCAAAGTTGAGCACATAGATATAATCAGCCAAACGCATCATAAATTTCATGTTATGTTCAATAATCAGAAGAGAAAGGCCATTTTCATTTAGTTTTCTTAGATGGATCAAGAGATTCTCCGTTTCAATGGTATTTAAACCAGCGGCAGGTTCATCAAGCATGAGAAGCTTAGGTTTCCCTGCCACTGCCCGCATAATTTCTACTAGCCGCTGTTGCCCTGTAGAAAGATTTCCAGCTAGGACGTTCAGAATAGATCCCAGCCCAAACTCTTCAACCAGTTCTATAGCTTTGGCTCTTACTTCCAGCTCTTCTCGTTTAACAATGGGTAAGCCTAGTATTGCACTTGCTAGATTTGTACGAGTATGGGGATAATAGGCTGCCATAATGTTTTCGAGTACAGACATTTTCTTAAAGAGCTTTTCAATTTGAAATGTACGTGTAATTCCCTCATAGACTAGTTTGTGAGGAGCCATTTTGGTGAGGTCTAAGCGCCCGTCAAAAACAATCTTCCCTTCAGTTACAGGGAGCGTGCAACCCACCATGTTGAATAAAGTTGTCTTCCCTGCTCCATTTGGTCCGATTAGACCAGTTATTTTTTGTTTTTCAGCAATTAAATCGACATGATCTACTGCGGTTAGTCCTCCAAATTTCTTTACAAGACCGGTAATTTCAAGTAATGCCATTTCCACCCTCCTTCACAAACAGCTTGTTCTTCAATCGTTTCGGATATTCAATCAATCCAAACAAGCCTTTAGGTGCGAAAACTAGTACTATACACACCAATACGCCATAGACCAAAATATTGTATCCTGCGAACCCATAGAGTAGTTCAGGTAGTATCGTTACGATTGTTGCTGCCATAACAACACCAATATTACTCCCGATACCCCCCAAAACTACAATCATTAGAATCTGGATCGAGGTATGCATATTGAATACTTCAGGTGTAATAACAGTGTTTAGGTGTGCATAAAAAATACCAGCAATGGCTGAAAACCCTCCACCGAGAACAAACATCATCACCTTATATTTTGAATGCTCAATGCCTATTGCCGAGGCACCAATTTCATTCTCGCGAACACTTCTGATTGCCCGTCCAATTCGAGAATATTCAATGTTTTCACAAACTACATACAAGAAACCGGTAGAAATAACAACGATTTCAAAGAGATTTTGTGCTACAAGAGGACCAAGAACTTCTCGTGTTGGAATATATATTCCATCATGCCCACTGGTCACTGGCAACCAGTTGGTTGCCAAACTTTCAACAATCATTCCAAAAGCAATGGTTGCCATTGCAAGATAATGACCATGGAGTTTGAGAATCGGTTTACCGATAGCATAGGCAACAAGGCAGGTTAAGATTACCGCACTGGGCCAGGCGATCAAGAATGAAACATTCAATTTGATCTCTAGAATTGCAGAGGTATAAGCTCCTAAAGCATAAAAACCAGCTTGTCCAATAGAAATTTGCCCAGTATGGCCAAAAACCAAATTAAGCCCAAGAGCTAAAATGGCATTTATAGCGATCATCTGAATAATTTGACTATAGTAGGGATTTATTCTAGATTTGTTGAAGATTATGAGTAGGATAATCAGTATAAGCAGGGCAATTCTTGATTTCTTATTCATCAGTCTCCTCCCTTTTCAGGCCAAAGCCCAGAAGGTTTCACAATTAGCATCACAAGTAAAATTAAGTAAGAGAAAACCGGGGAGTAAGTAGAAGAGATATAGAAAGAGCTAAAAGATTCCGCCAATCCAATTATCACCCCACCGACAAATCCTGCAAAGGGATTGCCCATACCCCCAAGGATACAAGCTGCAAACCCCTTCACCCCTAGCGCGACACCCATATAGGGAGAAGCGCCCATGATTGGAGAGACAATAAGCCCCCCAATCCCTGATATAGCTGCACTGAGCATAAAGGTAATAGCTATTAATTTACTTGTTTTGAGGCCTGCAAGCTTAGCTGCTTCACGGTTGAACCCAATGGCCTGGATAGCCCTACCCAATGCTGTCTTGTTCAGTAAAAACCAAAAGCAAAATACACAAAAGGCAGTAACAACGATAAGAATAATAGTTTCAGGAAATACCATCACATTTCCGCCAAGTTTAATCGGATCTCCTTCTATGAGGGAGGGAACTCTAAACTGCCTTTTACCCATAAAGATAGAAAACAACTGCTCTAAGACAATACTTACAGCTAATGTCGCGATTATAATGTTGAATAATTCGGCTTTCTTCTTGTGCAAAGGATCCACAATAAGTGTCTTAAGGAGCAAGCCCAATAGCGAAGTTGCTACTATGACGAGCACGACTGCAAGAACCACAGGCATTTGCTTATATTCAAGGAAATAGTATGAAAACATTGCACCCGACATCAATAAACTACCTTGAGCAAAATTTACAATCTTAGTCGAATTGTAAATCAAGGTAAAAGCTAGCGCAATGATACCGTAGATACTCCCTGAAGAGAGACCAGCAATGATTAATAGAGCGATATCATTCATAAGGAGAACCGCCTTCTAATTTGCGGGGTGCGGCACTATCTAAGACCCTACACCCCGTATATTTATCGATTACCTTTCAAAAGGAAACTCATCATAAATGACGAACTCTCCGTTCTTCAATTCGAGCAACACGTTCCATTTGGCTTGAGCAGCCTCGTGGTTTTTTGCACTAAATGTAATAGTGGCATCTTGCTGTCCTAATATTGTCGGATGATTCTTAATCCCTTCTAAGGCATTGATTAAGTCATCACCTCCCTTGCCTTTAGAAATGCGTAATGCTTCAAAAAGAATTTTAGCGGACTCATAACCCATAGCAGAGAATAGGTAATTCGAAGTAGGCCCATACTTTGCATCATACTTTTCCTTGAATTCCTTGATAGCAGGTTTGTTCATATTGATATCACTCGGTATTATTATTCCATCACCGAATGAACCAGCAAGGTCGATGAACGATTGCATATTCAACCCACGTGCACCAACAACAGGGACATCCCAACCAAACTGTTTAATTGTTTTTAAAGTTAGTGCTGCATCTGGACCAAGGTTGTAAATGAAGACTGCATCACTTCCCGCATTTTTTAGCTGTAGAATTTGCGATGTTAAATCAGATGCAGAAACTTCATGATTAACAATCTTCGAAATGGGAATACCAAATTCTGCAAACCATTTCTGGATTGTTTTAGTAGCAGTCTGCCCATATGCTGATGTGTCAGCAATAATGCCAACTTTCTTGTATCCTTTTTGTAACATATGGTTTGCCAGCGTTTTTATTAGATAGCTTTCCGAGGCACTCAATCGAAATGTTGTCTTGAAAGAAGGATGATCTGGATTTATGATATCGTCCATAGTCGATATTGAAACGAGTTCTGGAATGTTCGCTTCAAAGAAAACCTGCCGATTTGCCAAAGCTGTTCCCGAATTTGGTCCACCAATAGCGGCAACAACCTTATCCTGCTGGACCAACTTGTTAGCTTGTGTAACCGATTTTGCAGGATTTGCTTCATCATCAAGGGCAATAAGTTCGACTGGCCTTCCGTTGATACCACCTTTAGCATTCATTTCTTCAAATGCAATTACCATACCTAGACGAGCAGGCTCACCCATCGTAGCCGAATTACCACTTAATGCTCCGATGTACCCAATTTTTAACGGTCCTGTCGTACTGGCTTCGGATGTTCCTTGGCTAAACACGACCGAGCTCATAGAAATTATCAGGACCATCATGATTAACCACAATACCTTCAAACTTTTTTTCATACTCAAACCTCCTGGTTTCACTTCGGAAATACTCTCCTGTTTTGTAGGCATGAGAGCTTAATACTTTAATCAGCTTTTCTACTTATTTTGTTCATAATGTAAATTGTTGTGTTACGATTGGGACAGCTTCTCTGCAAATTAGAGTAGAGAACATTCCCACAATCGGACGCACACGATTACCCATTGGGGCCCACTTACCAGTACCTGCTGGACCATTGACCGCCATTGGTTCAACTTCATATCTTAGTTTCTGAGCCTCCTTAATATCATTTGTCCGGACGGAGATACGAAGTATTACCTCATATGGTTCTTGAGATAGCCAATCCGGAGTCGCTTCACGATGAATGCTGTTGATCCCTACATAATCCATTCGAATTGATTGAGCTTTCAATTTGCATATTTTAAAACGTTCGCGCAGGATTTCTTCAGCCAATTTAGCCCGATTCATAGCCCCCGGGCCAGCATAAAGAATCATTTCTTCTGTTATGTAGCCTTCTCTCACTCCAACTAAAACCTTCAATGTTGGAGGTCGCTCACGTCCACGGAACCCACTTATTTCGACCCTATCCTTGCTCTCCTTTCGCACTTTAATGCCAGTAAAATCAGCGATGCAGTCAGGACAAAGATAACTTGAAGGATCGGAAATTTCATAAAGCAGTTGTTCTTTACAAGTATCCTCAGATACCACTCCCCCTGTATTATCCGTTTTTGTAATAATTACCTTCTCTTCGCTCACTTCGCAAATGGGATGTCCTAAATTACTCAAACCTAGGACATCCTTATAGCCTGGATCAGCGAAATACCCTCCGCACACCTGTGCACCACATTCCATAAGATGGCCTATTGTAATTCCTTTGGCTATCAGATTGGAATCGGAAAAGTCCCAATCAAATTCAAATGCCAATGGCCCAAGATAAAGTGAAGAATCGGCAATGCGCGAGGTTATTACAACATCAGCACCATCCTGCAATGCCTGAACTATTTCCTTTGCACCCAAATAAGCCTCTGCCGACACAATGGAGCCTTTGAATTCACTGGCTTTTCGCCCATTTTCTAAGAAAGTCAAATCCTCATGCTGAATAGAATCAATGAGCGATAACCCATCTATTGATACAATTTTAATTTTATCGATGCCTAGCTCTTTAGCAATTTCAAGGATTTTTCTAGCAGCCCCTGAAGGGTCTAACCACCCCTGGTTGGTGATAATCTTAATTTTCTTTTCAATGCACTGTCGGAGAATCGGTCGTAGACGTTTGTCCAAATACGGATCATAACCAGCCTCGGAAGGATTATCTAGTCGATTTACTTGCGCAGCACTCATTGTTACTTCTGACATGCATTCAAAACAAATATAATCAATATTTCCAAATTCTACGAGATTTTCGGCCGGATCGAACCGATCTCTAGACCATCCTGTGGCAGCACCCATTCGTATCGTTTTCATCTTTATACTCCTATATCCTCATACTTTCGATCGTTCAGGATAATCATCAGGAACAGTAATATTCACCAGGTACATCAATGTGGAAAGAGCCTTACCCGACTCTTCAAATGCGCACGTCCTAGTTCTACCACCATCAAGAATTCCGTCCAGCACGAAATTCAATGCTCCAATGTTGGGGACCTCATAACGCATGATGGCTCCTTGAGTTATTGGACTGAAAACCTTTCGTACAGCTTCAACAGTGACCTGTTTTTCAATTATCGCGTAGTCAGACTCCCTATAACAGATTACTGAGATATTCACACTATCAATTTTCTCTCCAGCCCTGCAATGTGAAATTTCACGAAGAGACACAGTCTTCATACATTGACCTCCTCTACCACAATCTCATTTAACAACTAGCAACAAGTGTGCCAAGATTATATTAATACATAAACAATGCACTAATCCTCCTAGCATGATTATTATATTTTCATATAGTACAATTCTTTAGTATTTTATATATAACTTTTTAATTGTGTTAGGAGATTCAGAGTGCATTTACTATAAAATTCTTTCTTTGACAATAGGAGGCTTACCGGTGTATTATTGCACCAGTAGTGGTGCATTTAATAACCAACAAAGGAATAGCATATGGAATTTACCAGATATCTAGATGTGTTCGACAAGCTTAGCGATGGAGTTTATATTTTTTCTTCAGATGCAGTGGTTCTTTATGTAAATCCTCAAGGTGGTGCCATTCTAGGCATATCTGACCAGGAATTGATCGGAAAACGATTTATTGAGCTCTTCCCTGAAACAGATTATTCAAAATTAGTGCAAAACAAGGGAGCCTGCATCAACTTTGAATTGCATATTACAAGAAAAAATATATCTGGAATATTGGTGCGTTTTTGCACCAAAACAGATTTAGAACCTTCGCCATTCTTAATCATCTTACAAAATGTACATATGGGTTTTCTTCCTCCAAATCAGTTTCATTCCATTTTTGAATCCTCTAATGATGGCATTTTCATAACCGATGGCAATGGCGTCGTCCTTATGGTGAATTCATCTTATGAACAGATTACAGGCAACACTAGGGCCGATGTGGTCGGCAAACATGTCAAGGAATTAGTTACTAGTGGCTATTTCTCTGAATCAGCCACATTGGAAATCCTAAAGACCAAAAAGAAAGCGACCATTATTCCAAAACTAAAAAATAAGCGAGATGTGATGGTTACCGGCTCGCCAGTTTTTGGCAAAGAAGGCGAAATCGTGATGGTGGTAATCAATGTTCGTGATATGTCAGAGCTAAAAGCCTTACAAAGAGAATTGCTTCAAGCAAAAGCGCTAGGAGAATCGTGCATTGAAAAGAAACAATCGTTCAATGATTTGGTAATCAATAGTCCATTGATGCAAGATATTGTATCACAGGCAAAGCAAATAGCACCTTTTCCTACATCGGTATTTATAAGTGGTGAAACTGGGGTCGGCAAAGAAGTAATAGCCAACTTCATTCAACAAAATTCGGATAGAGCTGACAAACCTTATTTGAAAATAAACTGTGGTTCGATTCCCGAAAATCTTCTAGAATCGGAGTTATACGGATATGAGGCGGGTGCTTTCACTGGTGCCAGCAAATCGGGCAAAATAGGAATCATAGAATTGGCAAATGGAGGTACTTTGCTATTGGATGAAATAGGCGAGCTACCATTAAACCTCCAAGTAAAATTACTTCGCTTCTTGCAAGAGCGACAAATCACACGAATTGGAGGAACCCATTCAAAAATGGTCGATGTTCGAATCATCTCGGCGACCAACAGGAATATTGAAGAGCTAACCAGACAGAACTTGTTTCGTAGTGATCTGTTTTACCGTTTAAATGTAGTAAATATTAAAGTACCGCCACTACGTGAACGAATAGAGGATATCGTTCCTTTGGCTAATTTGTTTCTGACAAAATTCTGCAATAACTACAACCTCACCAAATCTTTTTCTGAAGAAATTATCCAATATTTTTTGGCATATGATTGGCCAGGAAATATTCGTGAATTACGTAATCTGGTTGAAAATCTTACGGTCTCTTCTCATAAATGTGTCCTGGATCCACTCAACCTTCCCAACAACATGATAGGAGCTATCGGTAAACAGAACTTGGGCAAACAGTCTGGTTCGACACTGAAAGATATACTTGAACATACAGAAAAAAGTTTCATTGTCAGGGTTTTGGAAGCACAAGGAGGAATAAGGTCTTCAGCCCGGATTTTAGGAATTGATCACGCAACCCTACTGCGTAAGATGAAAAAATATGGAATTGTTCAGTAGCATTTGACGTTGCAGGGTTCTGATAAATGTTGGTTAGGATACACATATGGCTAACTAGTTTTCGTTTTCTGTACTCCTAGGCAAGCACATTGACTATACACTACCGCCAAGGTGGGTCAAGGGGAGCGAAACCTCTTTCCTCGTTGTTTTCCAACCGCTTGGTGTATGCTATAGTCTCTCCATGAACAAAACACTGCAGACCTTTCTTGAACTGGTCAGGATAAACTCAGTCTCCGGCGATGAAGGGCTCATAGGACTTTTCCTTGAGACAAGACTACTCGCCCTGGGCCTTTCCACAAGCTGGGATGAGGCGGGCAACCTCTATGCATACCTTCCTGGCACTGGGCCTGCCATCCTCCTCAGTGCCCACATGGATACCGTACCCCTTGCCTTTGACGT
This sequence comes from Sphaerochaeta sp., assembly GCA_034007055.1. Taxonomy (GTDB): domain Bacteria; phylum Spirochaetota; class Spirochaetia; order Sphaerochaetales; family Sphaerochaetaceae; genus Sphaerochaeta. Next base: position 53,017 of record JAVERP010000021.1, on the reverse strand, counting down.
TGAGCCCCTGGTAGAGGATGGACGGGTCCATACAGGGGGGAAGACAGCCTTGGGAGCCGATGACAAGGCAGCCATCGCTGCCATCCTCACCGTCTTGGAGGAAATCAAATCGGAGGGGCTTGCCCACCCCACCCTCGTCATCCTCTTCTCAGTCAGGGAGGAGCTGGGCCTGCAAGGCATAGCCCATGTGGATACAAGCAAGCTCGCAGGAGTTGACCATGGATATGTCTTCGATGCAGAGGGCCCGGTAGGGACCTTCATCACCGCCGCCCCCGGCTCGATAAAGCTCGATGTCACCTTTCTTGGCAAAGGAGCCCATGCAGGCTTCTCCCCGGAGAGCGGCATCAGCGCCATACAGATGGCCAGTGTTGCCATCGCAAAGATGCGCCTGTTGCGCATTGATGGGCAGACCACTGCAAATGTAGGCTCCTTTATGGCTCCGGGATCCAGAAACATTGTCTGCGACAGGGCAGTCCTCTCCCTTGAGGCGAGGAGCCTTGATAGAGAAAAGCTCATCGCCCAGATCGATCACATGAAAGAGTGTCTGCAGCAAGCGGCCCAGGAGCATGGGGGAAAGGTAGTCATAGAGGAAGAGCTTCTATATGAAGCATACAAGCTGGATACCAGTGCCCCCGCTTTTTCACAGGTGAGGAAAGCTTGTTCTGTCCTTGGGCTCCCCTATAGGGAAAGGCCTACCTTAGGGGGCAGTGATGCGAATGTCCTCAATGCCAAAGGCATCCCCACCATTGTCTGCACCACAGGCTATGAAGCGCCCCACACCACCGATGAGTCGATCGAGGTGGAGCAGCTGCAAGTTCTGAGTGCACTGGTCAGAGCATTGGCAACAAGACAGGAGAGCGTATGAAAACGGTGACTATCATAGGAAGCGGTGCAGTTGGGGCGATGTATGGCCTGCGGCTACGCAACTTGCTGGGCAAAGAGAACGTCATCTTCCTCGCTGATGAGAATCGAAGGGCGAGGTATGCAAAAGAGCCCCTCTACCTCAATGGCAAGCGCGCTGACTTCACCTTCGTCGATCCTAAGGATGCACAGGCGAGTGACCTGGTCATCCTGGCGACCAAGAACCTGCAACTCGAAGAGGCGGTGAGGCAGATAGAGTGTGCTGTGGGAGAGGGGACAGTCATCCTCTCCCTGCTCAACGGCATCGAGAGTGAGGTGAGGCTAAGCGAGGCCTATGGAGAGGCTCATGTGCTCTACGCCTTCGCAGTAGGGCTCAACTCCACCCATGTGGGGAACAACATAGACTTCAGCGAAGAGGGAAGGATCGTATTTGGAGAGAAGGACAACAGCAGCTCTGGACGCGTCCAAGCCATCTGCTCCCTCTTTGAACGCTCACTCATCAGGTATGTCGTTCCCAAGGACATACGGGTGGAACTGTGGAAGAAGTTCATGCTCAATACAGCCTTCAATACTATCAGCGCCTTGTGCAGGGCCACCTATGGGGACCTCAAGCAGGAAAGTGTGAAGACCCTTGCCTGGAGAGCAAGCAAGGAAGTTCAGGCTGTAGGCGAGAAAGAGGGAGTATTCCTTACCGATGCGATGATCGAGGATAACTACGCGATAGTGACCGCCTTGGGGTATGATGGAAAAACCTCCATGTGCCAGGACATGGAGGCTCAAAGAAAGACCGAGAACGGTTGGTTTTGTTCAGCTGTAGTGCGGCTAGGGAAGAAACATGTCATCCCCACTCCTACCTGCGAGGTCCTCTCGCTGTTGGTCGAGGCATCGGAAGGGGTGTATCTCAGGCAGAAAGAAGCTCCTGTGCAGCCTTCTCCTTAGCCTGGATCAACAGGTCCACCAGCTCAACGACCTGGTCTTCAGGGCACTTGGTGCAGTATATATGGAAGTCGTTGGCTGTCTGGGGTACTGTCTTTGCCATCTCAAGCAACCTGTGCTTCTCTAAAATCCTTACAGCAGGGACGTTATATTTTTTAGCCATGGAGTCCCTAGCCTGGAAGAAGTGCTTCAGATAGGTCTTCTCCTCCCGGTTCATATACTTCCAGGAGGAAAACTTCGTCCAACCCGGCTTGTCCGGACCCTTGGGCTTGGCTACGGTGAGCATGGTCTTCGCCACCTGTTCACTCAGGCCCTTCTCCTCAACAAGGTTGGTAAGGATACCCTTCAAGGCGAAAAGGTGGGCCACATCGCTGAGGGCGTATTGGATCTGGTCCTCTTTCAAAGGCCTCTTCAGCCAGTTGGTCATCTGGTTTTTCTTCTTGCTCTTGTTGCTCTTTTCCTCTTGCGCCCCCAGATGATGCTCCACCAGGCCTGTGAGGTTGCCTGTGTACCCCAGGGCAAGGGCCTGCGCCCTGATGTCAAAGACATGTGCAAGGGCGATGCCATATGCCTTGCGTACAAGGGATGCATCACTGGCACAGTCAAACATGACCTTCTCCAGTTCAGGATCTTCAAGGAAGGTTTTCAAAGCCCCCTCGCTCATCTTGAAAGGATCGATGAGGAAGTACTGCTCTCCATCAAAGATTTGTATCAGGCAGAGGTGTTCGCCGTAGACATGCAAATTGAACTCACCTTCAAAGTCCATGGCGATAGAGAGGATCTCCCTTTGTTTCCAGCTCTGTACGAGCGAAGAGAGTTTGCTATCAGAATCAATGGTTTTATATATATACATATGAGACAGTATATCAGATTAGCGCACATATGAACACCGAAGGCTTCCCTTGCAGGAAGCCTTCGTCAGGTGACAGAGACGGAATAGGGGCGCCTGTTAGGTTGTCTCCACCTCCCTGGGAAGAACCAGGTTGAGGAATATGCCTACCAGGGTAGCCAAAGCGACCCCACCAAGGGAGAATTCCATATTCTGTCCCATGGCAAAATTGAGCACTCCCCCACCGATGCCGATCACCAGAATCACACTGCTTATGGTGAGGTTTCTCTTGTCCTCATAGTCGACACCGCTGTCCACAAGGGTTCGCAGGCCGCTGGATGCGATGGTACCAAAGAGCAACATGGAGATCCCTCCCAACACAGGATTGGGGATTGTCTGGATCAGAGCTCCGAACTTGGGGAAGAAGGAGAGAAGGATGGCAAAGACAGCAGCACCGCCTGTTACCCAGACACTGTAGACACGGGTAAGGGCAAGGACGCCGATATTCTCCCCGTACGTGGTGTTGGGGGGTCCTCCCCAGAAGGAAGCCCACAGGGTTGCAATACCATCACCGGCGAGGGTCCTTTCAAGACCCGGATCCTTATAGAAATCCTTCCCCACCACTTTGGATATGGTAAGGGTGTCTCCCAGGTGCTCACAGATGGTAGCCAAGGATACGATGATGAAGGTTACGCTTGCTACCAGGTTGAATTTGGGAACGGCAAAAGTCGGAAGGCCAAACCAGGAGGCGGCCCTGACCCCTTCAAAGCTGATCAGGGCAAAGGATGGGGAGAACATGCCCATCAGCAGGGTGAAGAAATACCCTGTAAGAAGCCCCACCAACAGGGGGATGATGCTGAAGAACCCTTTGGCAAAGAGGTTCATCACAATGGTCATCGCCAGCGTCACAGTTGCTATGGTGAGCAGGACGAGGCTGTAGGTGCCCTGTGCGTCATTCATTGCCATGCCCATGGCGGTCGGGGCAAGGTTCAGTCCGATGACAATGATGACCGACCCGATGACCACAGGAGGCAGTGCCTTACCCAGCCATGCGTGACCGCTTTTCTTGATGATGAATGCCACAATGGTATAGAAGATACCCGAGACAAAGGCACCACCCATCGCATAGGCCATCCCATAGGAGGAGGATATCGCAATGAGTGCTGGTATGAAGGCAAAGGAGGATCCCAGGAAGGCGGGAACCCGTGCCTTGGTGATGACTATGTAGATCAGCGTCCCTGTCCCTGCAGTGAACAATGCGGTGCTGGGGCTCAAGCCGGTGAGTATCGGAACGAGAATGGTCGCTCCGAACATCGCAAAGACATGCTGGATGCTCAGAGGAATCCACTGACTGAGCGGTGGCTTGTCGGCAGGGCCGTACTTCATTTTTGAGGAGGGCTGGTTTCCCATGAAAAACTCCTTGAGCCTGCACAACAGAGCCTTTTACTCAGCGAGATGGCAGGTAGAGGGGGTGTGAGATGATGACTTTCTAGGAAGTCTCTCAATCCTAGCGAAAAACCAGACAGTAGGGGAAGTGCATTCGCACAGATTTATGGGAAATATCTGCATTGCCTCCAACAAAGTGCAACGAAACAGCGCCCTATCGCAACACGGACAGAAAATCAGTGTTTGAATAAGGGGTATAAGGCACCAAACACCATCAGAAGGGGGGCACACAACAACACCACTATGGCAAAGACCACCAGCAAAGGCTTTGAACCGGTCAGGGTGAGAAACCAGGGGGGAAAACAAGCAAGTTCTCGTTCCTCACCATCTGTTTTTTCTCTAGCATCAGTTTTCATAGGCATCTCCTTTGATCATATCCAAAGGATACACCATGTGCTATGACATGGAGTGTCATACCTAGGAGATTTCTAGATCTTTTGCGCCTCTTGTGCCATGGCCAATACCGCCTCCCTCCATGCCTGCACAAACTGGGGAGGGCTCACAGGCCTGGCCAGGGAGCCGAAGGAGAGCAGTTGCGAAAGAATCTCCTGCAAATTAGCCACAGGAACGGTGACCTCCAACCCCTCTCTCCCTTCGTGGACAACATGACGTATCTCTTGGTCCTTATGCCAGGTCTGGGTCTCCAGGGCATTGGCTGCCCAACCAAATACACAGAAGGTGACATCGATGATCGTATTTCCCATGAAGATGCCAAAGCCACCATGGACAAAGCTATCAAGCTCCTCTTCGGTGTAGCGGCTCTGGAACAGGTCCCCTTGAATCCCTTCCATCTTCTCCATCCTCGAAAGATGGAAGGTGCGCAGCTCCCTATGCTGCAGGTCAAAGGAGAGCAGGTACCACCTTCCGCTGTAGTTGACCAGGCGCAAGGGCTCGATATGTCTTGTCGACCGCTCGCCTTTGGCATTGCGATAACCCAGCGTCATGCGCTGGGAGCTTTTCATTGCAGAGCAGATCTTGTTGAAGATGGTGTAGTCGGGCCAATCCTGTACGGGTGTTATGAAGATGATCTTATCCGAGAGGCTTTTGTAGCTCTCCTCCAAGCCGCTGTCCAACCCTTCAGTGACCATGTCGGTGATGACCGAGAGAGCTCCCTGCGATTGTGCAAGGCTGCGGAAGATGGCATTGAGCACCAGCATCCGCTCGTTGGAGTTGCTCATCATGGAGAACTCCCCTGTATAGACGTACCCCTTCTCCTTGGCTTCATAGGCCAAGGGGGCCTCTAGGGTGTCCCTGAGGTAGTCGATGTCACGCATCACCTGCCGTTTGGATATCTCGAAGGCAGAGACCACCTGTGCGGTGCTTACCTTCCCATCCTCAAGGATCTTGCGGTTGATGTAAAAGATTCTCTCTATCTGGCTCATGTAAAAGAGTATACCAAGAAACTCGGTTAAGCGGGAAAGAAACTATAGGAGCCCTGATGTGCCGACCTTATCTGCATAGTGCGGTGAGGGCAGGGACCATCAAAGGAAGAAGAGAGCGATGGTGGTGCTCAGATGAAATGAGGGGGTATGTCCAATCAAAGCAAGACGGCCTCCGTTTGGAGACCGTCTTGCATAGAAGTTATAGTATCAAGTTCTTACTTTGCAGCCCTGAGGTCGGCTTCAAGGTGATCCAGGAAGGTAGCGAGCTCCTTGGGAAGGTGATCGCCAAACTTGGGATAGTGATTGGTGCGAATGTCTTCGACCTCTTCCAACCAGCCATCGATGTCAACTCTGAGCAGTTCCTTCATGTCCTCTTCGGTGACACCTTCAGGACGGTCGATCGCATCAAGGGTAGGCATGATGCCGATCGGGGTCTCTACAAACTTTGCAGTCCCTTCACAGCGCTCGAACACCCACTTCAGGACGCGGCTGTTCTCACCGAAACCAGGCCAGAGCCACTTGCCGTCGTCTGTCTTGCGGAACCAGTTCACGTAGAAGATCTTAGGCAGCTTCTCCTGATCAGGGGCGGCATGACCGACATTCAACCAGTGCTGGAAGTAGTCACCCATGTTGTAGCCACAGAAGGGCAGCATTGCAAAGGGGTCACGTCTGATGGTACCGGCCTTGACGTCAAGGGCGGCTGCAGTCACTTCAGAACCAACGATGGAACCGAGGAATACACCGTGGCTCCAGTCATTGCTCTGGTGTACCAGAGGAATGGTGTGGGGCCTTCTTCCACCGAAGAGGATCGCACTGATGGGAACACCCTTGGGATCTTCCCACTCGGCGGCAATGCTTGGGCACTGTGCGGCAGGAGCGGTGAAACGGGCATTGGGGTGTGCGGCAGGCTTCTGCTTCTTGTCACTCTTGTCCTGGACCCACTCTTCGCCAGTCCAGTCGACCAAGGGGCCAGGTGCATCGTAGCCAATCCCTTCCCACCATACATCATTGTCCTCAGTGAGGGCGACGTTGGTGAAGATGGTGTTGGAGGAAGCGGAGACAAGGGCGTTGTAGTTGGAATCTTCTGAAGTTCCAGGGGCAACACCGAAGAATCCTGCTTCCGGATTGATGGCATAGAGCTGTCCGTCAGAGCCGTACTTCATCCATGCAATGTCGTCTCCGACAGTCTCCACCTTCCAACCAGGGACGGTGGGAACGAGCATGGCGAGGTTGGTCTTACCACAGGCTGAGGGGAATGCTCCGGTCAGGAAGCGACTCTTGCCCTCGGGGCTGGTGATCTTGAGGATGAGCATGTGCTCGGCAAGCCAGCCTTCGTCACGTGCAAGCACGGTGGCAATTCTCAAGGCAAGACACTTCTTTCCAAGCAGGGCGTTCCCGCCGTAGCCTGAACCATAGGACCAGATCTCACGGGTCTCTGGGAAGTGGGAGATATACTTGTGTTCCATGGAAGCACAGGGCCATTTGCCTTCATCAGTCTCACCTTCAGCAAGAGGCTTGCCGACAGAGTGGTAACAGGGGACGTAGTAGCCATCGGTGCCAAGAACATCAAGGACCTTCTTGCCAACACGGGTCATGATCATCATGTTGGTGACAACGTATGCGCTGTCAGTCAGTTCAACACCTATTTTGGAGATGTCGGAACCGATCGGGCCCATGGAGAAGGGAATCACATAGAGTGTGCGGCCTTTCATGCATCCACGATAGAGGTCAGTCATCTCTTTTTTCAACTGAGTGGGATCCATCCAGTTGTTGGTCGGACCGGCGTCTTCTTCCCTCACGGAAGAGATGTAGGTGCGTTTTTCAACGCGTGCTACGTCGGAAGGATCAGAGAGAAACAAAACACAACCAGGCTTTTTGGCGGGATTCAATCTCGTCGCTACACCACTTTTCACAGTAAGTTCAATCAGTTCATCGTACTGGGAGGAACTGCCGTCTGCTATCACAATGGCATCTGGGGTTGTGAGTGCTGCATACTCCTCAATCCACTTTTTAAGTCCAGCATGTTTAATGTCATTGACGTTCATGGACTACTCCTTATCATCTAGAAATACAGCAACTCTTCACAAAGTGGAGAGTTGCTCATCACTAAACTTACAGGTTTTTCCAATCTTTATCAATACGGTTGGTATTCAAGTTTTGAGTTTTTTTTATCTATATGGGAAGAGGGGGGGGATGCGTCTAGAACATTGTCCCATGAAAACGTGAGTTGAAACTCAAATAGAGCTCCGGGGGGACGTCCTCAGGAATATCCAGGAGGAAATCAGAAATCTTCTTGATCTTCTCCTTCAAGGAGTCTTTCTTGTTCCCCTGCGCTTCCTTGAGGGCCTCAAGACTCTCATGGATGATGAGGTGGGCGTTCTTCACCTCCTGCAGGGCCATCTTGTAGCGCTGGCTAAGGTCCAGGATTATCTGTCGTGTCTCATCGGGATGGGCCTCGATGAAGGCAGGAAAGGAGGCTTGGGATATCTCCACCAGGACACAGTCAGTCAACGCAACGGCAGTAGCATTGCGGGGGTCCTCCTCGAACAGTCCCATCTCACCCAGGCTTGATCCCGGCAGGGATATCTCTGAGAGTTGAAATTGCTGGGGGGTGCGGTAGTTCAGGTAGAGGGCGACCTTCCCTGAACGTAGGAGAAACATGGTGGAACAGTCAGTGCCCTGCTCGTAGATGACCGTCCCCTTGGATAGTTCAAGCACCTGGTTTCCTGCATCTTGTCCGTTTGACATCGGGGGCCTCCTCGTTGGGTATCTACCTAAAGTATACTATCACGACAGGGGTGCGCACAAGGGGGTGTATTTTTCTTGCCCGGTCACAATTTTGTGATACACTTGATCATCATGAAACAACACTCGTCCATCAGCAAAAAAGAGAAGCTCGCATACGGCTTCGGGAACTTCGGGCAAAACATGTTGTACAGCCTCATGGCTAACTTCTTGCTCTTCTTCTATACCGACATCTTTGGTATCCTGCCCGCTGTTGCAGGGACCATCCTGCTGTTGGCAAGGCTATGGGATGCCGTAAACGACCCGCTGATGGGGATGTTTGCCGACAGGACACGTACCAGGTGGGGCAAGTTCCGCCCCTACCTCCTGTTTACCCCCATACTCTTCGTCCCCTTTGCCGTGGCCTCCTTCAGCGCACCGGCCTTGAGCATGGGTGGCAAGATAGCGTGGGCGAGCATAACCTACATCGCCTTCGGCATGATCTACACTGCAAGCGACGTACCCTTCTGGGCTCTGAGCAGTGCCATCACCGACGACACCAACGAACGCAACAGCGTGGTGACCTACCCCCGCTTCTCCGCTACGATAGCCGTGGCCATTGCAACGTTGGCGACCCAGCCCCTCATCTTCCTCTTCACCAGGGAGGGCAAGCCCGCTTCAGGGTACCAGATGACGGCACTGGTCTACAGCATCCTCACCGTTGCCTGCTTCATCGTCACCTTTGTGTTTGTAAAGGAGCGCGTCCAACCGGTAAAGGATGAAAAAAGCCAGTTCAAGGATATCTTCACCATATTCGGATCGAACAAGCCCCTCATGCTGGTCATCATCAGCGGCTTCTTCACAGGGATTGGGCAGACGGCCAAGCTCTCCATGCTCATCTACTACGCAAAGTACAACCTCGGCAACGAGATGCTCTACACCCTGTTTGCCGGCATTAACATCCCCTTCATCCTCATAGGCATCTCCACAGTCCCCTATTTCAGCAAGCGCTTTGGCAAGAAGGCCACCTGCATCGGCTACTACAGCATCTACGCCTTGGGTTCGTTGGGGTTCTTCTTTGTAGGGTGGGAGAATTTCCCCCTGCTGCTTGTCTTCAACTGCATCAGCAGCCTGGGCATGGCGAGCCCGCAGGTCATCCAGACAGCCATGATCGCAGACACCATCGAATATGGCGAGCTGAAGACTGGGAAACGGACAGAGGGCACCATCTTCTCCAGCCAGACCTTCCTGGCAAAGCTGACCGCAGCTGTCACCTCCGTGATGATCGCAACCTCCCTGGCAACCATGGGATACCTTCCCAATGCTGAGCAGAGCCTGGGTGTGCTGAAAGGCATCCATGCCCTGACAGCCTTCATCCCCTTCTTCAGCAGCATCCTGGGCATCATCCCGATAGCTCTCTATCCCCTCACTGAAAAACGCCATGCCCAGATAGTGCAGGAGCTGCACAAACGGGCTGCAGAGAGTTCAGATTGACACGATAGGAGCGTGGCGCTACCCTAATCCTTGGAGATGACAGCACAGATCTCCAAAGGATGTACTATGACTGAATTAGCACTGCCGGCAGGTTCTCTCCAAGCGGCACTGGTTGCCTTCAACGAGGGTGCCGATGCCGTATACCTTGGCATGCGCAATTTCTCTGCAAGAAAAGAAGCGACAAACTTTAGCCTTGAGGATCTTTCCAAGCTCAAAAGGCTTGCAGAAGAACAAGACAAGAAAATCTATGTGGCTCTGAACACCCTCATCGACGACTCCCAGATCCCTGAGATGGTCAAGACCCTGCGCCAGGTGGCCTTCATCGGCTGTGACGGCGTCATCGTACAGGACCTCGGTGTCGCCCGCCTGGTCAAGGGGCAGTTCCCCTCCCTCGCCCTGCATGGGAGCACCCAGCTTGCGGTGCATACCATCCAAGGGGTGCAGGAGCTGCAACGCTTGGGCTTCAAGCGTGTTGTCCTTGCTAGGGAACTCACCTTGGAGGAGATCAAGAAGATACGCGACGCCTGTCCCGACATTGAGCTGAAGGTCTTTATCCATGGGGCCCTCTGCTATGGATTTTCCGGGCTCTGCACAGCAAGCGAACAGCTCTGCGGCAGAAGTGCCAACTGCGGTGCCTGCGCCCAGATATGCCGCTCCTGGTTCTCCCTTGAGGCAGACCCTACCCAAAGTTCAGAGCTTTCCCCCACTCCAGAGGGAAAAGAGACAGGTTGGTATTTCGCCATGAGCGACCTCAGGGCAGGCTCTGTTGCAAAGCAGCTGGAGGAGATGGGCATAGACTCCCTCAAGGTCGAGGGCAGGATGAAAGGCCCTTCCTATACCCTGGCCGCTTCCAGATACTATCGCGCCGTCCTCGACGGATCGGCAAGCGACGAGGAGAAACAACACCTCGATGAGGCCCTCTCCATTGTGTTTGCCCGCAGGCAGACCAGGGGCTGGCTTGCCGACTATGGCAGAAGCGGACACACCTTTGAACCTCGCACCGCCCCCACCTTGGGGAGCACCAGCTACCCCTCTCACCGAGGCATCCCCGCAGCACAGATCAAGGTGGTGAAGAAGGACTACGCCATCGTCACCGCCTTGCATGACCTTGCCATCCGTGATGGGCTCATGTTCTTCACCAAGGGTACGAAAGACCCCATTGAAGCGGTCAAGTTCAGCCTAGGGGGAATCTTCGACCAGAATGGAAGGAGCCTCGCCTTTGCCTACAAGGGTGAGACGGTGGAGGTGGACCTTCCTGTGAAAGGACCCCTACCCCATGCAGGAGAAATGCTCTTCCTCATCAGTTCCCATGACCAGAATCCCGCCCTTGTCAACGAGAATATCAGCACTACCAAGCACCTGCTCGACACTGTGGTGGAGGTGTTGGAACACGACCTGGTCCTGACAACGGTTTTTGAGGGGAAGAGCATCTGCCATACCTATGAGATAGAGGTGAACAAGGCAAAGAAGGAGCAGAATCTGCAGCAGCACCTTGAACAGGTCTTCACCCAGAGCGACACCTCCTACTTCGGCCTGGGAGCCATCACGTACGTGAACAAGACAGGACTTGAGGACAACCAGGTCTTCCTGCCCCTCTCATGGCTGAAGGCGATCCGCAGGGATTGGTACTCCTGCCTGGACAACGAGCTTGCCCGCTGGATGACAGAAGAGGCAAAGCCATTGGATGCAGTGACAAAAGCTGAAAAGGAGACCTTGCCCCCAAGGGAGAAGCTCTGTACCAAGGATGGGCTTCCCTACCTTGACATATCCCTGCTCGCCAAGCAGTTTGGCGACGGCAAGAAGCCCGAGGGAATTCTCTTCTTTGAGAACAATCTCTTCTATCTGCCGCTATCTCCTGTCATGTTCGATGAGGAGCGGTTCTTCAAGGACCTCTGCAGTGTCGTCACCTATCTGGAGGAGGAGGGGTACCTCGAAAGGACGCGCATAGGATTGAACAACATCGGCCAGATCCCCTGGGCAAGGGAGACAAAGGGTCTCTCCTGCTTCTTCGACATCTATCTTCCCTTGGGTAACAGCGAGAGTGCAAAGATGGCACTAGAGCTGTGCCCTGAGCTCAGTGGCGCCTACCTTTGGATGGAGAAGGAGTATCATGAGCCGGAGTTCTGGCCTTTCACCCCGACTCTTGTGAGCAAGGAGTTCTCCCCGCCGCTGTTCATCAGCCGCAGCTGTTTCAGGCATGATTCGCTGATGCTCAGTTGTGTTGGGTGCCCGCTTAAGGGCTCTTGGTATGTGAAGCAGCAGAACCATCGCTACCACGTGATGGTCAACGAGTGCATCACCACGGTGGTCAGGGCGTAATTGCTGACTGTTTTCCAGCTAAAAAACCCTCGTATTGGATATCCGATATGAGGGTTTTTATTTGTCTGTAAAGAGTGCCTGGAAAGGGGGGAACTGGTAAGAGATGGGAAAAGCAAGCTCGCCCTCCTGTTCCATCGGAAGTGAGGCCATTGCATGCCCACAGCCCTGCTCTTCCAACCACCACAGAGGGCTAGACTGGGATCTCGTACAATAACGAACACACACAATCCCAGAGAGTGTTTTCTTATGCTGAGGAATCAGCATGGAAGCTATAGGCTACTCACCTGCTCTGACTTCACTGAGCTTCCACGAAGAATTCAACCGCTTCTGAAGCGTTTCCCAATCAGGAATCCCACTCAAGGCATCAGCCTTCTCCACATTGCAGGAACCTGCCCCAACCGCAGTCGAAGCAGCCTCTTGCAACGTTTGCCCCTTGAGCAGCCCCGTCAGAAACCCTGCAATGGTGCAATCCCCGGCACCTATTGCCCCGACAACATCGACATCATAACAGGGCTGATACACCTGCTTGCCTCTCCAATTCTCCAAACCCTCAAAATAAGCCTCTCCAAAACTCTCTCTTGAAAGCTTTGAATGGTCTGGCGCAACTTGCACATACAGGCCGCAGTTCCCCAGTTTGATGGCGACCACTGCAGGACCCATAGCCAACAGAAGATCGGCGTACTCCTTCAGTTTCTGTATGCTGACTCCTCCAAGGGGAGTCCCTCCATTGTTCTTTTCTTCAAAGGAAGTAAAATTGGGACGGTCAATCATATATATCAGCTCATCAATACTGGGATGAAATATGTCTACATAGGGAAGGACATTTTCAAGATACTCCCTCCAGTCGACCTGCCCGGAGGGAGAATCTGGATCGGGTCTTGCCATATCAAGGGAGGTTGTGACTCCTTGTACTTTAGCCTTCTTGAATATTCTGGACAGCTCCTTGCCTCCTCCCGAAAATATATTTCTCATGAGGGGTGGATATCCAAAATGAAACAACCGTACCTCTGAAAACAGTTCGGGCGGAATGTCAGCCTCCCCAAAACTATCATTGGCGCCAGGGCAGTGCAGAGGGATCCTATCAGTTCCGGGAATGTTGAGAACAATGGTATACGAGGTTGCATCCTGATCTGATACCCGTATGTGGTCAGTATTGCTTCCCCTCTCCTGCAGGGCTTCAAGCACTACAGCCCCAAGGGTATCCCTCCCTACTCTGCCAACCAGGACGGTTTTCAGCCCAAAACGTTCAAGGACTCCCCCTGTATTGGGAACAACCCCGCCTGTTGCAGAAACCATCGGCCCCATGTTAATGAGTTTTCCCGGCGAAAGAACCCCATCAAGAGAACCTCCTGTCAAGAAACCCGGGATCATATCAATGCAGATATGTCCGCCCACCATCACATCATGTGGCCTACTCATCAAGATCAACCACATTGTAGGCTAGATATTTTACAAGCCCCTCTTTCAGGATAGCTGCAAGGTTACCGCTTGTGATGTTCGTATGGTGCCTATGCCCGGCCATTCCTATCCTAATCAGTTTCTTCTGGAGGTTTTCAATCCTTGCAACCCCGGCGGCACCAAAGAAATCTTCTGCGATGGCATCCTCTGTAAAATTACCTTCCCCAACATAACATTCAAGCTGTCCGTCTATTGTCTGCATACCTGTATAGGTAAAGGGCATCGCCTTTATTCTTCCAACATCACAGCCCCAGGAACAACCCTTTCCAACGGCAGAAACCAATAACTCATGATCGACAACCTTTCCCTGTGATCTGAGCATGCTCTCAGGTACAGGACCACAATGAAACAGAATGCACTTATCTTTTTCTCTTCCATAGTTGTTGTTCCAATCAAGCGATGTCACCGCACTATCTCCGGCAAGCTGCAAGGCGCGCATCATTACAGCGCTGCAAACATCTGTTTCACAAGCGGCTGTCATACCCCTCTCATTCATTTCACCCAACAGGACGCAAGGTGATATCCCCAGCTCCTCCTGGATTTCCGACCAACAGCGAACAGCCATGGCATCGAGCTGATACTCATCAACTATCTCATCAAGAACAACCCCGAGCCTCACGATTTTCCTGAATGCCATATCCGGGACAGAGGAAAAATCAGAGTAGATTTTCAAAAAGGCCTCTTTTTGCCTGTATGCTTCCGTATCATCCGAATGCTGACTGAACTTACTGAAAACCATTGAAAGATCAAGGGTCTCAACGGTAATGCCCTTCTTCTGCAACGCTACCTCATCAAACCGGACCGCCTTGAAAGGAGTGGTCCTCGCTCCCAGCAATCCGACGGTAAAGTCCTTCATACCGTTGACCATCAGACAAAGGCGGCTGAAATACTCAATGTTTGACGCGAATTCAGGATCTTGAGGGTGCACAGCATGAGGTTCCAATATGGTGAACTTGATGCCGAATTGGACAAGCACATTCATCATTGCGAATTTTCCACAGAAGGCATCCCGCCGCAGGGAAGGATCCATCTTATCCAGTTCATCAGGATATGCATGGACCAGGACAGGAACATCAATCCCTTTAAGTGCTTCAAGCACCCCACCCTCTGAACCAAAATTAGGCAACGAAAGGATCACCCCATCATATCTATTTGTATGTTTCCTCAGAAACTGAGCAAAAACCTTTCCATCAGTCGGGGTCTCCACAGCTCCCGAAGGAGTTGCATCCTCATCAAGCATGAGAACCCCATATCCTAGTTCACCAAGCTTCTTTTGCATCTCTGCTCTTGCTTCCGACAGCAGAGCGGTAGGAAAGGTTCCTCTTTTAGCTAATAATATGGCAAAGTTTGCTTTTCTCATATCTTCCCTCTCCCTGATGAGCCAGGGTTATTTTCATAATCTCTCAATACTCACAACAGCAATTGCTGTTGAGCGCCTTAATAGAAAACATGAATCCTCTTTTTATCAAGGAAACTACACGTACATATCTCTTTAGATCTACTGTTTTCCAATCGCAAATAAACAGATAGGGCCATATCTCACAATGATGATACAACCCTAGCCTTCGATCTAGTATAATGTGTATTCAGGCATATCAATGATTGTGCCATCCTTCATGGCGGACTTGTGCGCAAGCAAACCTGCAATGGTCCAGTTCGCTGCGACCTTAGCATGAACACGCGCCTTCCTGTTTTCAAGAATGGCTGAAAGAAACTCGTGAACCATATGAGGATGGGAACCACCATGACCGGCACCTTGAACAAATGAGTTATGCTCTTGGTCGACAATGTGGTTCTCAAGGGCGAATGGAGCAATTTCCTTAGGGAGCAAATAATCACTGTCCGGAACTTTGACACGCTCAGCATCTTCAAAATTGGAAAAGATTACAGGATTCTCACCTTCGCACTGTTCCCATTCAAAGGATTTCTTAGTTCCATAAAAATCAAAGCTTTCACGGTACTGCCTGATGGTATCGAACAGGGAACGAGTCACCTCACCCTTCACATCGCTATCCTTGAACGAAAGATGCACAGACTCAGCAGCAAATGGTGAGTTGTATTTTTCACTATACTCCTCGGTGATCTTCCCAGAACCGATACAACGAACAGTGGAGACAGGCTTGCCAAGAATATCCGAAAGAGGGCCGACAGCATGTGTAGAATAATGCATGGGGGGCATCCCATACCAGTAATCCGGCCATCCTGGCAACGACATATTCTGCTGGTGTGAACCCCTCAAAAACTGAAGCCGCCCAATTTCGCCATCTTCGTAGAGTTTCTTGAAATAAAGATACTCTCTGGTATAGATTGAGGTCTCCATCATCATATATATCTTGCCGGTTTCTTTTTCAAGTTCAATAATCCGCTCACACTCTTCGATGGTCATTGCCATGGGGACTGTGCATGCAACATGCTTTCCAGCCTGCAACGCCTTGATCGTCATCTGCCCATGTGAATTCAAATCACTGTTTATGTGTATTGCATCTATAGATTCATCAGCCACCATCTCATCAAAGCTGGTATATCTCTTATCAATGCCAAACATATCCCCACATTCATCAAGCTTTTTTCTATTACGCCGACAAATTGCCACACATTCAGAATTTTCATACTTCTGATAGATGGGAATAAACTCTGCACCAAAACCCAGACCTACGACTCCAACCCTAATTTTTTCCATACATGAGACTCCTTATTTTTTGTAAATTACTACGTATCAGTCGATATACCCTTGTTTAGATTTGTTTGAAAGAAGAAAGGAAATGGTTACAAATGTTAGCAAAACGACACCTTTTACAATGTTTTGTGAGTACACATTTATACCGGTAAGATTCATGACATTTACAATGGAGGCCATTATAAAAGCACCTATCAACGTCCCGTAGACATTCCCCTCTCCACCTTTCAAACTCGTCCCTCCGATGACCACCGCAGCAATGGATGCAATTTGGAAAGCTTCAGTAGAACTTACATTCAACATGTTCACACGGAACTCGATGGTCAAAGCGGTGAGCCCAGAAAGAAACCCACTTGCGGTATAGACAAAGAACTTGATGTTTCCTGTCTTGACGCCGGACATTTTGGAGGCAAGTTCTTTTCCGCCGGTAAGGAAAATATTTTTACCAAGCCGGGTATATGCCAATATGAAAATTACTACAAGGGATGTCAGGAGCCAGATGAATGTCGGGAATACCCGGCTTAGCACTCCTTCTATCCCCCAAGCGCTTTTCATCCAATCAATTTGCCGGGTAAATATGAGGGTGGCCCCTTTGCTCAGGACAAAAGCAAATGATTGAAAAATCATAGATGTTCCCAACGTGAGCATAAACGGAGAAACTCTGGTCTTTGATACAAAGAACCCATTGAGCGCACCACAAAGCGTTGTGGCAAGCAACATCAGGACAATCACCAGGGGAACAGGAATCATGGTGTGTTCAAGAAGCAGGGAGGATACGCAATAGCCAACTGCGATGATGCCGCTCACACTAAGATCCAATCCTCCTGTAAGGATTACAAGCATCTGCCCTAACGCCACTATTCCTATCGCTGCCGCCCGTTCCCCAATATTCAGAATATTGTTTGCTGACAGGAACACACCTTTCGTTACGGAGGTTGAAATAACAAGCATTACAACTGCAGATATTAATACTGAATAGCGACGGAGAAATTCATGGATACTCATTTTTTCATGTGTTCTAGTCTTATTCATGCCAATTACCTTTACTTTTCAGAGAGTTGAAAAACAGTACCAGGACAAGTATTGTTCCAACGATCATACCCTCAAGAAATCCTGAAATATTAGCCAATCCTGTAAATACAACCAACTTCTTTAATATCTGTAGAATTAGCACCCCATAAAAGGCATTGAGAAGCTTTCCCTTCCCACCTTCCAAAGCAACACCTCCCATGACTGCTGCTGCAATGGTATACAGTTCATACCCATTTGCAGCTTTCGGATACCCAGCATTCAGATTGACGGCAATAAAAATTCCAGCAATCCCACTCAGAAGCCCAGCTATGGAGTAAGCGTTGATCAAAACAAAACGAATATTCATACCAGACACATATGCAGCGTACTTGCTTGAACCTACTGTATAGAACCGACGCCCATAGCGCAGCTTTTCAAAAACAAATATGAACAAAACAAGGGCCGCTAGTGAGATGATTAGCATCATCGGGATTACTGAAAACACCTTGAATTTCAGGAATGCCTTCAAGGGGGTCGCCGGTAATGGGATGGGCTTTCCCTTTACGATCGTATCGGCTATTCCTGTTACCACCCACGTCATACCCAACGTCACCACCAGTGGGGGCAAATTCAACATAGCCACAAACAGTCCATTGACCAGACCTATTGCTACACTTATGACCAGCACAAAAACAATGCTGAACAATAAAGTTATGGTATCATTGGCTATCATCCAGTTGTTCATTCCATATGCCAGCACAACAGTAGCCAGGCCAGCTGTAGCCCCCACAGAAAGATCTATACCACCTGTGAGAATCACAAAAGTCATTCCTATAACCAGCAAAGACATGTATGAAGTTGAAAGCATCATTCCATTAATATTCAAACGAGATAAAAATGATGGGTTATACAAACTGCAAAAACCGAACAGCACAAGTGTAATCACAAGTAATTTGTTCTTTGCAGCAGATTCTTTAATTCTCTGTATCAGCACAGCTTTATTCTCCATATATCAGCCGACTTTGTGTTTAAGTAGGATATCTGTCAATATTGTTTGCTTATCGGCTTCTTCAATAGAATATTCATTGACTATTCTGCCTTCTGCCATCGTTATAATCCGGTCAGAAAGTTCCATAAGCTCATCAATATCACTTGTTATTATTATGATTGTCTTACCCTCTTTTACAATCTCTCTGATTCGATTGTACAGATCAGCCCTAGCACCTACATCAATACCTTCAGTTGGTTCAATCATAAAAAGAACATCGACTCCCGCATAAATCCATTTTGCAACTAAAACCTTCTGTTGGTTACCACCTGAAAGATACTCCACCAACTGTGAAGGGCTGGTACATTTTATACGCAGTTGTTGGATAAAACCTCTTGCTATATTTGTCTTCCAGCTATTCAGGACTATCCGTTGCTTAACCTTGTTGATGGATGCGATGATAATATTGTCAGAAATATTACGACAAAGGACCAAGCCTGTTTCTTTCCTATTGTCAGGGACCAGTCCAATATTGTTTTTTATGGCATCAAGGGGATTCTTCAAATTCAGCACTCTATTGGATTTAAGAATTTCTCCCTTGCTGTATTTCTTAAAACCAAAACAGTTCAATGCAAGAGTTTTCTTTCCTGAGCCTTCCAGGCCGGCAATCCCTAAAATCTCGCCTTTTCGGGCATACAAGCTTATATCATACAGACCTTCAGCATACAAATTGCGAACCTCAATGACCTTCTCCCCAATCCATTCGCCTGCACACATAAGTTCTCTAGAATAGACTTTGGCATCACCTGTCATGCCGGCAATCAATTTAGCCTTGTCCAGCTCATCCACATTATATTTTGCCACGTTATATCCATCTCTCAGAACAGTTACGGTATTTCCAATGCGGAAGACCTCATCAAGATGGTGTGTTATATAGACAATACCCTTTCCTTCTTCTGCCAACAGACGTAAAGTCTTATACAGCGTTACTCTTTCCGCATCATCCAAAGGTGCAGAAGCCTCATCGATCAGCAACAACTTGCTATCAGAGGCCAAGGCTTTGCATATTGCAATAATACCCTGTTCGGATACTGACAAACGCTGGACAGGGATATCCACATCGATATCCACTTCAAATTTTGCTATCAGCTCCTTAGCCTTTATTTTCATTGTTGCAAAATCCAGACGTTGCCTTCCCTTACCGATATATGATTCATTACATAAAAACATATTTTCTACAGCATTCAAGTCAGGGGCCAGGTCACGGTGTTGGTGAATTGCATATATGCCAAGCGATGAAGCATCGTGGGGGGAACGGATGCACACCTCTTTGCCATTCATCATTATTTGACCTGTATAATGTGGATGGACACCAGAAAGTATCTTGACGAGCGTACTCTTTCCAGCACCATTTTCTCCACAAAGACAATTTATTTCATGCTCTTTGATGTGAAAGTCAACATCATAAAGGATTTTGGTTCCTGAAAAAGAAATACAAAGGTTTTTAGCTTCCAATAAAGACATGTAAAATCCTACCTATTTAGTGTAGATATCAGCCAGCAAACATCCTAGGAGGTTTACTGACTGATTCATTCATCGTACCTTACGCTTACCTGACATTCCAAAGTGCAAAGGGATCTTTAGGTACTACAGTTTTCAGGTAACTTTCGCCACCAGCCTCCGCATAATTCTTTGGATAGTACTTATCCCAAAGGGGACCATCCATTGTAAAGATATCGTACAGTCCATAAGAACCTGGAACATACACATCACCGGCTCGTACACATGTATCGATCAAGGCAGCCAGTGCATCTGATTTCTCTGGTGTGTTTGCCATGAAGAATCTTTGTGGAAGCAGTATGTTTGAGGGGATGTCTACACCATTCAAGTAGTGGATTGCATACTCAAGCGTAGTTACGCCATATGTGGGGGGGTATTCTATTGTCGATACTGCTTTTCCTGGCAGCAGATAATCCTTCAAGAACCCTACGTTCCCATTACTGGTCACATAAATGATATCGTTATATCCCATTGTCTTGGCTACTTCGATAGCCTGGCCACAACCTGTATCAAAGGCAACAGCAATACAATCAAGTACAGAGCCATGGGTAGTAAGAATATCCTGAGCGGCTTCATACGCCATTACATCATCGTATCCACCATCGAGAACCTGCACAATCTTGATTTCAGGGTAATCTTTGAGGACATGACGCATTCCACCAGAACGATGGGAACTGGGGGTAGCCCCAACTGCTCCGGAAATCTCTGCGACTATCCCTTCGGGTGCACCATTCTTCTCTATCAAGCCGTTGACAACGCTAATTCCCATAGCCACGCCAACGCGGAAGTTATCTCCCTCAATATTGGCAAGGTACTTACCTTTTCCGATAGGCGCATTGATCGAGCGGTCCACTGTAATAAAGGGGATGCCAGTGTCTTCACACATCTCTGCTACCGAAGTGAGGGGCGCGGCTTCATTAGGACTGAACAGAAGGATATCTGGTTTTTGTGCAAGCAAAGACCGAATATCTTCAAGTTGCTTGGCACTGTCTGCACCTGAGTTTGCAACTATGTACGTAACACCAAACTCTTTTTTAAGGTATTCCAAGCTATTGATCATATCACTGTAAAAAGCAGCTCTCCAGCTATCGGCCATATCACCATTTGAAAAAGCAATCTTATACTTTTTAGCTGGTTTTACACCAATATACGGCAGTCCTGGAACTTGCGCTTCAGAATACGATGCAGGTGTTAGTGACACACCATCATTAGCAGCCTCCCTTGCGACGACAGTTCTCTGTGGGCCGTCCGAACCCGCCACCTCTTTCTTACCGCTGGCAAATACCATGCTCATGGAAAGCATTACTAGAATAATTACCAAAATAGATTTTTTCATTCTTGTACCTCCTGTTAGTACTGAGTGAAGTATATACTTCAAGGTTAGGAAGTACATGATAAAAAACGTAGACAATTTGAGTTTTTTTACTTATACTCATAATCAATGAAAAATGTTTCCCTTATAATTGAAATGTCCAACGATTACGCACGAGGACTCATTGAAGGCATTCACAGTTATGCCCAAGCAAAACAAGACTGGTCTCTCCACATGACAGAACATAGTCGCCATGAAACAGATACATATTTCTCACTCCTAAAAAACTGTGACGGCATCATTGCCAGGATAGAGACTCCTGCAATTGCAGAAAGTGTAAAAAAGGTCAACGTTCCGACAATAGATGTGAGCGCCGGAAGATTTATTCCTACTATCCCATGGGTAGAGACCGATGACAGGGCAATCGTGCAGATGGCAATTGATCATCTCATGGACTGCGGCTTGGTCAACATCGCCTATTTCGGGGATCCTTTTTACAATTGGTCAAAACTGCGCTATGAGTATTTTTGTGAGATTATCACCAAGCTTGGCATTAAATGCCATGCATTTCATTTACCCAAAAGAAACACCCATCAAGTAAAATGGTATGCAAATGAGAAAGATATTTCCAGTTGGTTACTATCATTACCCAAACCTATCGGAATAGTGTGCTGTGCTGATCTATGCGGCCAGCCATTATTGGAAATTTGCAAACGATACGGCATCCCCGTTCCAGAAGATATTGCTGCAATTGGAGTGGATGATGACAATTTGCTCTGCAAGCTTTCCAACCCTCCTCTCTCCAGTGTGATAACAAACCCTTTCGAGACTGGTGTAAAAGCGGCTTCACTACTGGATGATTTGATGAATGGGAAAAAAGTAGAAGTAAAAAAATACGCCTTCCAGCCAATTGGAGTTCATAAAAGGAGTTCTACTGACATCGTAGCAATAAGGGATTCGCTTATTGCTGAAGCAATTTCGATAATGAGAAACAATGCACATAACAACCTTAAAGTTGAGGATATTCTGCAACACTTCTCCCTTTCGCGAAGGGTGTTTGAGAAAAGATTCAAAAAGGCCCTGAACAGAACACCGCACCAGCAAATCTTAAGGATTCGCATAGGGTTTGCACGTGAATTGTTAGCGACAACAACAAAGACCTTACAAGAAATTGCCGAAATCATGAATATTGAAAACCCAGAGTATTTTTCTGTGCTATTCAAAAGGGAAGCAGGTATGACTCCTAGTGAATACAGGAGAAAAGTTCAGATGAACAACATGGGGTTGTAGGAGATTCCGAGCTCTTTCCTATTCCAATAGGTGCAAACCCTTACTGGTGTTCCTTCACTCCGTTGCATCTCTAATTCTTGAAGAGTGCCTGGAAAGGGGGGAACTGGTAGGAGATGGGAAAAGCAAGCTCGCCTTTCTTTTCCATTGCCTGCAGTTGGGAAAAGGTCACCCACTTTGCCGCCACGGTCTCCTCTGCCTGCAGGACAACCTCAGAGAGGTCCACACTCTTGCGAACAACAAAGATATCCACAAAGGAGGCGGCCTTGCGCGTCGTCCCCAAAAAAACAATCTCCTCTGGAGATGCTACGATGCCTGTCTCCTCGCGAAGTTCGCGAAGGGCAGCATCCATGCTCGCCTCCCCTGGGTGCACAGACCCTGAGGTGCTCTCCCAGAGGTTGGGCATGAAGTTCTTCTGTGGGGAGCGAAGGGTAAGCAGTATCTGGTCCCTTGCATTGACCGTCCATACCGAAATCACCACATGGTAGACCCCTTCGGGGAGAGGCACCCCCCTGGGGTGCACCCTGCCCAGGGGTCTTCTATTGTTGTCATAGAGTTCAAAGAGTTCTGGCATACAGGCACCCTAGCAAATCCGATGAGATTCCACAAGATGGGGCTAGCACGGAGAACAAAATATGATGAGCAGGGGCAACCCAAGGAAAGCTCCTATCGGCGGGGCCGAAAGGAGCTTTCTTTCAGTAATCTTGATTCTGAATCATGAGGATCAGATCAGGTTGAAACGCTTTACAAACGCCTCAGCATTCTGGATGGATCCACCGGCTGCTCCCTTTACGACGTTGTTCACCAACAACAGGAATCCGATCTTTCCGTTCTTTTTCTTGAGGCGTCCGGTATAGACCACCATCCCCTTGGGATTTCCCCAGAAAGCATACTTGGGCTGGGGGAACGTGGGGTCAGTGCCGTACTCCACAGGTTGTAGAGGAGTGGAAGGCAGGTCACAGACCACCTTGAAATCTTTCCAATCCTGGATAACATCAGCAACCTCGACATCCTGCTCCAGATCCAACCAGACCGCTTCGAGGTGACCGAACATGACAGGGACGCGAACGGTATAGGCATTCACCTCAGGATCGATATCAAGAATCTTCTTGATCTCCTTCTCAATCTTCTCCTCTTCACCCTTGATGAAGGGGATGCAGTTGTCAGTGATATCAAAGGAGGAGAGACCGGGGTATCCCGCTCCGCTGACACTCTGGTAGCTGTGCAGCATGATGCTCTTGATGCCATACTTCTTCAAAGGGGCTATAGCCATGGCCAAACCTGTGGTGACACAGTTGGCATTGGTAACTACGAATCCCTTTTCAGGGTATCCCTGGTCCTTGATGCGATCGAGGGTCTCCAGGTTGGCCTCAGGGATGAGGATGGGAACGTTGTTGTCATAGCGCATTGCAGCAGCATTGGAGAAGATATGAAAACCATGCTCCCTGAGCTGGGGTTCTGCCTCATGTGCAATTTCGGAAGGGAGGGCGGAGAAGACAATCGTCACACCGGCTTCCTTCATTGCTGCGAAGTTGAACTCCTTCACTTCGACGTCCCTAATATTTTCCGGCATCTCAAAGGGCATCACCCAGTGGACTGTTGAAGCGTATTTGAGCCCTACACGTGATGCTGATGCTGTGGCGTATGCCACTTCAAACCAAGGGTGGTCTGAAAGCATCCACATGAAGACTTGGCCTACAGCCCCGGTTGCGCCAATTACTGCTACTTGTATTTTCTTGTCCATCTGAATTTCTCCCAATCGGATACCTATCCGTCATTATTTCCACTAAAGTAGTTGAACATTACTGGTTTTCTAGAAGAAATTCAATACTTTTAAACAAATTTGTATCTTTTTTAACAAATTGTTATTATATTAACACAAGAGTTCATCATAGTGAACAAGCCCCTACGTGTTTTCCTTCTTGCCAAACTGGACAAACCGATCGACAGGCATGGTGAAGGCTATCCCGTTTCCCTCCTGCTGCATGAAGGGTATTGTTGTTATGGCACCGAGGACCTTCTCAGAAATATCTCGCTCCACAAGGATAAGCAGCAGTTCCTTTTCCGGAACCAGGCTTGCACCGAAGAACTTCAGATCATCGGGCTTGCTCGTTCCCCTACCATCGATGATGGTACCGCCGCCTGCCCCTGCTTTCCTGGCGACATCCATGACGTCTTCAGCATAGCCGCTGTTACAGATCACCTGGATCAACTCCCAATCGGTATTCATGGTTCGCACTCCTTGTGTAGTATGTAGTTTCCTGTTCACAAAGCTCTTCTTTCCAGAAAGCGATGCACAGATTCCGTGTATATGTTTGGCGCTGCGTATTGCTTCGAATACAGCATCATACTGCTCTTCAAAAACCAAGGTCATGAGAATTTCCTTGCGGGTTTCGCCAAGGCAGAGGATGGACATCAGGTTGCTGCTAGCCGTCCCCCTACCCCTCAGGATGGTCCCCCCGGGACTTCCTGCCTTCTTGGCTATGCTCATCAGCTTTTCAGCCTCTCCCCTTCCTACGATGGAAATCAATAGGGTGCTATTCATGCTTTAGCTCCTTTCTTCTCTATCTTTGCCTGTTTTCTCTGGTAGAGCAAGCCCAACAACTGGATGGTCACCAGTGGGGACATGGCAACAAAAGCAACGACTCCGAATGCATCAGTTGCAGGGTTGCCACCCTGCCCCACTGAAGCGCCGATGGCAAAGGAGAGGATAAACGTCGAACTCATGGGACCGGAGGCAACCCCCCCGCTGTCAAAAGCCATGGCTGAGAAAAGTATCGGGGTGTTCTTAAGCAGAATCAGGGAGAGGGCATAGGAGGGTACCAAAAAGTACCAGATGGAAATACCGGTAACGATGCGGATCATGGAGAGCCCTACAGAGATGCCGACCCCAAGGGCCATCGCTATGAGCATGATAGGCTTGCGGATGTGCCCGCGACTGATATCCTCCACCTGCTCGACCAACACCCAGACAGCCGGCTCGGCAATGACGGCCACCGCGCCAAAAAGAATTCCCACAATGATGAGTACCTCAGACGAGAGGCGGCCCAACCCCTCTCCGATGGCAAAGCCGACCGGCATGAAGCCGCCGTGGGCTCCAGCAAAGAAGAGGACTAGCCCAATGAAGGCGTAGATGATGCCGACGATCATGCGTCCGACCTGCCTGCCAGGCATCTTTACAAGAAATATCTGATAGAGGGCAAATATGAACAACAGGGGAAGGAGGGAAAACAGAACATCCTGTGCCATTTCTAGAAAAAGGGCGATGAAGTTGCCTGATTCATACAAGAGGTCCATCCCCTGGGCAGTGGCTCCCTCACTGTTGGGATTGCTGATACCCAGCAGCAGGACCGCAAGGATGGGCCCGATGGAGGCAAAGGCAAGGAAGCCGAAGTTATCAGCCTCCTCCTGCTTTTTCTGGACCCTTGCCACACCTATGCCGAGGGCCATGATAAAGGGTGTTGCCATGGGGCCTGTGGTAGCCCCTCCGCTATCGAAAGCGACAGGAACCAGAGCAGGGTCGGAGAAGATGGCCAGTACAAACAGCATGACGTAGAAGATCACAAACATCCATTTCAGCGAAAGCTTGAAGATGACCCTCAAGAAGGCGATGGAAACAAAGAAGCCCAGGCCAATGGCGATGAGCGTGATCAGGACAGTCTCGTTGATGCTGGAGTTTACGCTGGCGACCTGGGAGGCCAACACGCTGATATCGGGTTCTGCAAAGGTGATGACAAAACCAACCACAAGGCCCGTGCCCAGCAGCAAGGGCAGGTTCTTTTTGGCGGTGACTGTCGCCCCTATCTTCTCCCCTATGGGGAGGAGGCCGACCTCTGTCCCCAACAAGAATACGGCAAGCCCAGCGATTACCAGGGCTGCCCCTATATAGAAGGAGACCAGCTGTCCGCTGCCCAGAGGCGAGACAAAGAAATGTAAGATCGTAACTATAACGGAGATGGGTATGACTGAAGAACCGACTTCCTTCAGCTTATGAATCAGTTCCATCCATAGCCTCCTGCACTACTATAAAAAAACCACTCCCCGAGGGGAAGGCAGTTCTTCTTATCACATAACTACTTTTGTTCCAAACAATACAATTCTTCATCTTACAAGGTCAAGGCTCTTTTGAACTTGCCAGACAAATCACAGACACTATCTTCCTAGGACAAGGCCCGACTATGAAGCCAACAAAGAGGAGACAAGAAGAAGGCATAACAAGAAAACAAAGATACTTGACTAAACCTGCATCAATCCGTATGATACGTTCTGTTATTGTTTTGGGGGTGTAGCTCAGTTGGTAGAGCGTTTGAATGGCATTCAAAAGGTCAGGGGTTCGATTCCCCTTACCTCCACTACAAAGAGTCGTTGCTGAGCAACGGCTTTTTTTTTGTGTTCAAATCATTTTGCGAGCTCTTCAGCAGAATCGACCTGCCCGTAAGAAAGAACCAACTGGTAAGAGGTACTTCTTCCCCCTGCCTCAGACCTCTTCAGGATTCCCTTACTCATGAGATCCTTGATATCTCGCATTGCACTATCATGACTGCAACCGGTGAGTTTAGCCCACTTTTGGGTAGTCAATTTACCATAGAAATCAGTAGTGAGTCTTCGTATCATCTCTTGTTGCCTTTCATTGAGCGCAAGTTTTTCTAGGGTACGATAGAGCTGCTTAATCTGCAAAACTTCCCCAATGGTCTCCAAAACCTCTAGCAAGGCATCTCGGATTCGCTGCAGATACCAGACTATCCAAGACGTGCAATCCATACAGGTTGTTTGTGCTTTATGCAATTGCTCATAATAATCCTGTTGCCGCTTCTTGAACTGTTTTGAAATGCTGAAAAAAATTAGGTTGGTACTATTTCCCTGATTCAAGACATACTCACTTATTGATCTGCCTAGCCTTCCATTTCCATCTTCAAACGGATGGATAGTAAGAAACCAAAGATGTGCTATAGCACTCCTCACTGGAGGGGGCAAACTACTTGGCTCATTAATCCAAGCTAGGAAAGTTTGCATAGCTTGGGAGATCGCTTCAGCCGGCAGGGCTTCAAACCAGACCTTTTGGTTCTTATAGGAACCGGAAATCACCTCAATAGGGCCTGTTCTGTACCTGCCTGCATGTAAAGAGAAAGGACCACTGCGTCCTTGTGGGAACAATCGGGAGTGCCAGGCAAGCAACCGACCTTCAGTGAGTGGAATTTTTGCATTCCCAAGCGCATCAAGAAGATTCTCCACTACCCCTTCCACATGAGGCCCGTTCATTTTCATCGAAGCATTTGGCACCTGGAGCCTTCGACAAAGGGATGTATAGATTTGCAGCTCCTCTAATATTTCCCCTTCTATCTTGTGGGAATTATTGATCTCATCAGAAAGGATACGTGCTTCCAACTCTTTGCTTTGCACAAAGCCTAATTGCCCGCTAAGAGCTTCTACCTTTCCTTGGAGATATGCCACCTCGGTCAAGGCAGGGAGGAGACTTTCTGTATCACATGTGAAGAGAGGCCAATCATGGTGTTGCCAGATGTATGTACTCATATATCCATAGTAGAACAAGTGCGTAGATTATACAACCTAATCTACGCAATAATCAAACATATTATGCGTATATTATACCTCATAATCTACGCACCATAGAAAAATCATAACCCACTTGTATTCAACCTGAAGGGTTGCCCCTCTCCTACCCTTGTGCCAACACAAGGAGAGCTCTGGCTACACCCAACATCCTCTCGATCTCTTGGATAGCTATCCGCTCTTCAGTGCTATGAGCCTTTTCGTATCCGCACCCAAGAAGCAGGGCATCAAGGCCTTTGCCTCTTAGGATGTTCACATCACTGCCACCACCGGTGGGAATTGCATTCATTTTGAGGTTGAGTTGTACACAAGCCGCTTCGAATCGAATGAGCGCTTCAGAGTCCTCAATACGATACCCTTCATACGATACCTCAGAGTCGAGCTTGAACTGTCCCCCTATCTCTGTGCAGGCTTCGGTGCAACAGCATCTGATATCTTCCAACTGCTTAAGGGACCTTTCTTGCTCAAGGCTACGGACCTCCATGTGGACCTCTACCCGGTCGCATACGACATTGGTACTCGTACCCCCATGGATGGATCCGATGTTCGCTGTCGTCATCTCATCAAGACGAAGCAGCTTCATGGCATTGATTGCTTTGGCAGCAATGCTTATTGCACTGATACCCAGCTCAGGGGAAACCCCGGCGTGTGCAGCCTTCCCTATGAATGTAAGGTGGATGTCCAACTTGCTAGGGGCTCGGATGATGGCAGTCCCAACCGGCCGGCCTGTGTCAAAGACAAACACCTGCGAGAGCTGATCGAGCAAGTATTGGCCCAAGTGCTTTGCACCCAACAGGCCTTCTTCCTCCCTGACGGTGAACAACAGTCCAAAGGGGCCATAGAGGTGTTTCTCTTCTGCCAACAACAAGGCCAGGGCTACAGCAATCTTGTCATCCGCACCCAAGGCGGTGGTCCCATCACTTCTGATCACCCCATCAGTAATCATCGCCTTGACTCCAACAGCGTTGGGAACCGTATCCAAGTGGCAAGCAAAGGTAAGCGGCGGGTTCTCCTTGCAGTTCACGAACGCAAGGACATTTCCAAAGGAATCCTGTTGGTAAGAAATCCCCAGCCTTTGCAATATGCTTAGAATATGGGAACGAAGGTGCTCTTCCTTCCCACTAGGACTGTCTATGGCTACAAGACTCAGGAACAACGAGACCAGACGTTCACTCATGATTACTCCCTATCTACAAGGCTAAATGTAACACCTCAAGCACTTTTTTGGAATCCAACTGCAGCAATGACCCCACGAAATACATACCACCACCTGTGGTGGCATCCGCTATCGCTTGCAGCTGCTCTTCTCCTATCCCGATATCCCCGAGGGTCGTTGGAAGCCCAAGCTCCTGATAAAAGATTTTCAAAGATGCGACCAAGCGTTCCAGCATATCATCAAAAGCAGCGAATGGAAGCTGGATATTCCAGACCCGTGAAGCATATTGTAAAAATCTCTCTTTATTGTAAGGGGCGACATGCTGCATCCAAGCAGGGGTCAGGACAGCCAAGCCTGCTCCGTGGGCAACGTCACAGAAACCGCTGAGTGCATGTTCGATCATATGGCACGCCCAGTCCCCACCTCCCCGCCCGCGGTCCAGCAACGGACTATGAGCCAAGGTTCCAGCCCACATAATCTCTGAGCGACTGCTATACTCACTAGGGTGCGAAAGCACCAAGGGAGCTGTGTCTAGCAGGTGTCCCATAGCCGCTTCAAGCAACCTATCAGTAAGTGCATTATCAGGAAGGGGTGTGAAGTAGCGTTCATGAAGATGAGAAAGAATGTCACTGCACCCACAGGCAGTCTGGTAGGGAGGAAGGGAGCGTGTAAGGGTCGGGTCAAGCAAGGCCACACGAGGGACCAATACAGGACCGCTTGCAATTCGTTTGATTCCAGTCTGCACATCTGAAATGACACAGGAGTCCGAGGTCTCAGACCCAGAAGCAGGGATGGTCAGCACCACTGCCAGGGGCAACGCATTGGTGACAGGTACAAACAGCTCAAAGTGCTGACGCCAGAATTGATCTGGATCAGAGGCTGCAAGATAGGCAGCGAGAGCCTTTGCCGTATCGATGACACTGCCCCCACCCAGCGCAAGCAGACAATCTACCTGCGCTTCCTTTGCTTTCTTGGCTAAGGAGAGAACACCATCAAACTTGGGGTTCGGCAACACACCGCCGCCGTCGACAACCCGACATTGGGCATCCTTGAGACACTTCTCCACCCTCTGCAAGAGTCCGCTCCTGATCACAGAAGACTGTCCGTACACTACCATGACGGCTTGTCCAAGTGCGCTTACGGCTTCCCCCACCCTATCCACCACATCCTTTCCGAAGTAGATGTGGGTCGCAAGTGACAATTCAAAGTTTTCCATATTTTTGTCCCCCCTTTTTCAGACTTAAAACCAAGACGCCTCCGAGTAGGAGGCCACAGACAAACAACAACCATCCGGGGTTTTTTGCGTATAGCATAGATGTCAGCTTTATGAACACAATCCCTAAAAAAGAAGAGATCAGATACGAACTGGCAAAGAAGGCAGAGCGATGCTCCCCATGAGTCTCAACTGCAAGTACCACATCAGCTAAGGTTTTCAGTACCCCATAGGCTAGGGATATGCAGCTGACGGCCAGCAAAGGAAGAACCAGTCCACCCTTGGGTGCGAAGAACAACAGGACAAAACCAGCTAAGGATGCCAAGACTGCATAGACAGCAAACGTATAATAGTTTGCCTTCTTCAGCCTTGGGCTGATAAAAAGCATGGCTAGCAACGTACCGAGTGAATAGACACCCCCTATCAGGGAGACAGCCGATGGTGAGATACGAATAAAATCAATAAAAAATGGGGTAAAAAGAAGGCTTGCCGTCGTCCCAAGGGAAAAATAGACATAGATCAGGGCATTGATCATCATAGCACGCAGCACAGCTGGCTCGCCCTTGATGTCTTCATAGACGGTGCGGTACACCCCAAAGAAACGGGAGAAGGTCCAGAAATGTCCCTCTTCCTTCATACGCTGGCGAACCACTGCTCCTGTCGGGGTTTCCTTGATCAGAAAATGGCGGATAAGGGCTTGGCTGGTCATGCTTATGGCAGCAAAGAGGAGGAAAAACTCTTCTATCCGTACGACGCCCCAGCGTAGGACCAGCATTCCAGCAAACGGAGTAAGCAGACCGGAAGCAACGAGAATTACATTGAACAGGCTCATCGAGATGACACAACTCTCTTCCGAAGTATCCTCAATCATCAGCAGGTAGTACCCTACGCTCATGATCCGGTTCATACCTGTAAGGGCCATGGCGATAAGAGCCACTTCATATACTGGCCACAGTAGGAACAGGATGGCTGGAAGCACCGAGGACATGAGGTCAAAGAACAGTGTAGCGCTCTTCCTACCAAGCCTGTCCACCAAGGGAGAGGCTACGAAGGAACTGACCAGAGCCGCTATGTTCGAAGCAACCATAATATTCCCGATCTGTACATCTGATACCCCAGCCTCCTTGAGATAGAGGCTGAGATAAAACATGTAGAACGTAAAAGGAATGGCCCAGAGGGGAAAGAGGGAAGTACATACCCTTGCATTCCTCTCCTGTTTGGATAGATATGCTTTCACTAGATCATCATCCCTTTCTCAGGCCTGCCAAACGCTCAGCGAGGGTATCGAGCGATAGCTTGTTGACCGCATAGACAGTCTCCACTATAGAGGAGGGAATTTTTGATTCAGCCTTATACGCCCGGCTCAACCCCCCTACCAATGCTGCAATGGTATCGGTGTCGCCTCCGACGCTAGCGGCAAGACAGAGGACCTTGAAGGTATCTCCCGGGTGTGCCAAGAACAGGGCGAATACTGCTGCAAAGACGTCAGCAGACTCCAGTCCTGTCCCAAGGACGGAGAACAGGAAATCCAAAAGAACCTCATCAGAGGGGTTCGTCTTCAGATACTCTTTGATAAAGATTAGCCGAGCTACGCTGGAAGCTCCACAACTTTGATAGGGAGCCTTGAGCATGCCGTACCGGCCACCCTCAATTGCAGCATTGACGATCTGGTCAATCGAATCGCCTTCCAAGGCTGCATAGACAGCACTTGCGTAGGCACAGGCTGCCTCCAGGGCCTGGCTGGTATAGTGTGTGGGCAGCAGGGCTATGACCACCATATCCAGCATCTCCTGCCGATCAGAGCCTAGGGCCGCTGCATAGAGCACCGGGGCAAGGGTCCGCATTATGCCGCCGCATGTCGTACCGCCCTTGCCAGCCTCCCTGGGGTCAGAGCCCTCCTTGATGGATTGTAATGCCTTCAGGGAGCTGGGTCCGATGAACCGCTTAGCCACTGCATCTGATTCTTCTATCCAAGTAAGCAGAGCCTCTAGCGTTGAATTTACCGATACCCCCTCCAGGATATACCTCTCAAGCAAAGCCAGGGTCTGTTCGGTATCGTCAGTAATGGTGCCCTTCTCCAGATCCGAATGGTGGGCAGACAACGTGCTGTCCACCAAATCGGTAACTGCTCCAATAGTGGATAGTATCTCAACGCGGGTCATGAACTCGGTACTCATGCCCAGGGCATCCCCTACTGCAAAAGCTTCTAGAATTGCTACAACTTGTTTCTTGGTAATACTCATACGAGACTCTCGAGCACGTTGAAATCCCTCCGAAGCTTCGCGGGGATATCACTGAGATAGTGACGATAGGAAGGCTCAAGGGTGTAGTAGCCGGTATAGCCCTTGGTCTTGAGCAGGGCAAACACCTCGCTCCAAGGAATCTCTCCCATACCGATGGGAAGATGCTTTTTCTGATTGCCAAAGTCACTGAGATGGAGATGGCACGGAGCCTTTTCAAGGGCACCGATGAAAGCCAGGGGATCCTCGCCCCCTTCGCGCACCTCTGTGGTATCGACCATGATGCCCATCACCGGCATGTTCCAATCCTTTACATACTGCTGGAGTGTATCGGCATGTTGCCCGACTCCAACCGGATAGTTCTCCATTGCCAAGGTGATGGAGTTTTCAGCGCACAGATCTCCCAGATACCGGATATTCTCTATGATTTTCGGCTCAATTACCTGTTTCATCTCACCTTCATAGGCATTCAGGGGATGGATGACCAGAAACTCGGTGCCCATGCGCTTGCCAAGCGTTACAATGTCCTTGGAGAGAGCGCGCCCTTCCTTAGCCATGGTCGGATGGGCTGAGTACAGCATGGAGAACATGGCCAGGGGATAGTGGATAGAAGATACATGCACCTTTGCCCGTTCAAAGCGCGATGCTGCCCCTTCGTTTACATCGGCAAAGCATTGGGGCATCAGCTCAGCATGGGCGAACCCTGCCTGGGCTATGTGGCGCAAGGCGTCTTCCGATTCTAGGGGGAAAAGTGCTCCAGTGGAGAACGCATAGTTGTTTTTATATTTTTTCATAGGTACCTCATAGTACTAATCCAGGAAGGAGGAACTTCCTCCCCCCTGTGAACGCAGCTTACTCAATCTCCTTGATTAAGGAGGCTGCAGCCTTATCAAGAGCAGCCTGTGGGGTGAGCACATTCTTCTCAATCTCATCAAGGGCGTACCAGAAGAACGCATCCATAGTGCCCATCTCCGAGAAGTGGTAATAGGCCCAGGCATTGTTCAGCTGGTCGAAAGCAACTTTATACAATGGATTTGCAGCAAGAGCTTGCTGTACAACCGGTCCATTTTGTGCGGACTTGCGCACCGGCAAATATCCAGTGGAGAGTGCAAACGCTGTGTGATTCTTCTCCTCCAGCAGGTATTTCAAAAGCTCCCAAGAGGCATCCCTCTTGAATCCATCTTCGGTGAGGATGACTCCTACGTTTCCACCAAGAGCGATGGAACGGTTCTTAAAGCCAGGCATCATGATGGCCCCGAGCTTAAAGCCTGTGTTCCCCTGCCAGCGGGTGACACGGTTGGAGGAAGCGGCGATGAAGGCGAGGTTGCCTGCAAGGAACTTCTTCTCTGCGTTATTGTGCTGACCTGCAGGCATCAGCTTGGAATCGATGAGGGACTTCCAGAAAGTTGCCACTTCTACACCACTGGATTCCTGGAAAACAGGACCCACTTTGCCACCGCTCTTGCGTACCACAGCGTTGCCATTCTGTCCAAGCATCGACTTGAAGAGCCAGACGCCATCAGAAGTGTCAAACCCATAGAAATCAGAACTGTTGTTGATGTTCCCCTTCTGCATAGCGGTCTTGGCTATTTGGAAGAACTCTGCCCAGGTTGCAGGAGGGTTCTTCTCAAGGTCCAGGCCTGCCTTGTCAGTGATGTCCTTGTTGTAGTAGAGCACCTGGCTTGAAATCCCATATGGAACCGCGGCAACCCTGCCTTCGAACATGCCATATTCAAGCATTCCCTTGAAGATGTCATTGAAATTGAAATCCGGATCCTGGACCAGGTTTTCCATGGAGTAATCATTGCGTCCACCGGTATACAACTGCCCTGCCGCCATGATTGCGGTATCAGGGGCATTACCGGAAAGCAATGAAGCACTTACCTTGGTTGCCGTGTCGGCATAACTTCCAGAATAGGTCAGTTCCAGTTCGATGTCAGGTCTTGCAGCATCGAAGGCTTTAGCAAGAGCCAGAAATTGTTCGCCGGAAGCGCCACTTATGGCGTACCAAACCTGCAGTTTGACCACTTCAGGTCGTGTTGTTGTTTCCTTGGAGCCCTGGGCAAACCCAAGTGCCATCGCAAGGACGAAGATCAATACACATACTGTTGTCTTTTTCATAGTACCACCTCTTTTTTTATGCTTTCAAGCCTGTAAGTGTTATAGACTTGACCAGTTGCTTTTCAAAGAACAGATACACTATCAATACGGGAAAAATTGCCATGACCGAAGCAGCCATCATAATCTGATATTCTGATGAGGACTCCTGCACCAGATACTTCATACCGATGGGCAGCGTCCGATACGTTGCCTTGTTAGTCACTATCAACGGCCAGGTGTAGCTCTTCCAGTGCCCAAGGAAGGAGAACAGCATGGCAGTGCTTATGGCAGATTTGGAGTTGGGGATTACCACCTGGGAAAGAATGCGATAGTACCCACAGCCGTCAAGTTTCGCAGAGTCAAACAGGACAAGGGGGATGGAGGAGAAGAAGGATACCAACAAGAAGATAGTGAATGCTCCGAACACCTGAGGAAGGATGATGCCAGCATACGTGTCGATCAGGCTTGCCTTACTGACCATCAGATACAGGGGGATGAGGGTCACAATGACAGGAACAAACATGGTGCTACGGATCAAGGAGTTGAGAAACTTCTTCCCGGGGAAGGTCAGGACCACCAGCACATAGGCTGTGGTTACGGATAGCCCAAGTTGGAGTGTCGTCTGTGCCGTCGAGGTAAAAATACTGTTGAAATAGTATTTGGCGAAGGGAATCATTTGGAAAACTTTCTTGTAGTTGGAGAAATTCCAACTGCTGGGCAGCCATTTGGGAGGATAGGCATAGACATCACCAACGGTCTTGAATGAAGAGAGTAGCATCCAGACGAAGGGGAAGATCATTGCAAGGGATCCTACCAACAAGAATAACAGAATCAGAATATTAGTGTGTTTTCTTTTATTTGCCATATATCTACTCCAAGGTGATGGATTTTCGTGCATCCAGCTTTGACTGGATGATCGTCAGGGTAAAGATGATGACGAACAGAATAATCGAGGCACTGCAGGCTCGACCCATTTTCCCACTGGTAAAGGCCGTGTCATAGATGTAGTTGACCATCAAGGCGGTACTATAGAGAGGAC
The DNA here is from genome assembly GCA_034007055.1 of Sphaerochaeta sp. GTDB lineage: Bacteria > Spirochaetota > Spirochaetia > Sphaerochaetales > Sphaerochaetaceae > Sphaerochaeta. The sequence goes on along the minus strand of JAVERP010000021.1, from coordinate 17,414 downwards.
CTCCCTTCGGGGTCATGACGTTCACCTCGGCAAAGACCTTAAAGGTATTGATGATACCGATCATCAGCACAAAGGAGATGATGGGCCGAAGCAGGGGAAGCTTTATCAAAAACAGGACCTGGTGGGCTTTTGCCCCATCGACCTCAGCGGCTTCGACATACGATTGGGGAATATTCTGCAGGCCTGCAAGGAAGAGCACTACGTTGTACCCCAACCCTTTCCAGATGGAGAACATCAGGATGGAAAGCAAAGCTGTATTCTCATGATAGAGCCATTGTGAGGTCGGAAGGCCCAATACTGAGAGTATCTGGTTGAAAGGGCCTATGCCCGGGTCGAAGAACCAGATCCAAATGAGGCTGGATGCAACCACTGGAACGACAACCGGAGCGAAGAATGCCGAACGCAGATATTTCTTAAAGGGAATCTTGGAATCAAGCATCAGCGCGATGGCCAAAGCAAGGGAGGTATCGATGATCAGCTTCAGCGCTGCAAAGGTAAAAGTATTTCGAATCGCCTTGAAAAACCGGTCATCGGTAAACAAATACCTGTAGTTGTTCAAGCCATTGTATGTTTTCAAGCCAGTGGTCAGGTTGTAGTTGGTAAAGCTATACATCACAACCTGAATAACGGGCATGACGAACAAGAGCACAATAGCCACCAATGTAGGCAACAACAATACAACTGCTGCACGCAACTGTTCTGTTTCATAGCTCTTTCCTAAAATGACCGCCCTATGGATACGAGGGGTACTTAGCTTCTCTTTCATATCAGGACTCCCTTAAGTTTCATGGCTTTGATGGCGCCGGGTACCAAGGCAACACGCACCGCTCCTTTTCTCAGGAAGGGGTTGCCGTCTATGATGATATGGGCATCTGGACCGAGGCTTGAAAGAACGACCTCCCTATCCTTGGAAAATACCAGATGCTGGATAGCGGTAAACCCACTGAAACCCCAGGCCATAGGATTGGCATCCACAACATTGCGCGAAGCAATCCCGATGGCCGCCAAATGCTGTGCATCCCGACCCAAACACAACCCTCCCAATACAGCCCGCCCATAGAGCCGGTCGAACTGCAGGGGGGAAATGACAATCTGTTCGATAGGAACCGCAGTGAAGAACGTCTGTCCTTGCCCATCGAGGGCGACACTGAACTCTTCGGTGACAATGCGCCTGCCCACCTCGATAGGTACTCGTTTCTGGTGGACAAGAAGTTCCTCGACAGAGAGGTTGCAGCACACCCCACTCTCTGTCCCGAGAAAGGAGTTTCCAAGGATCACATCATTGAACCCGATTCCCAGATATCCCGATTCGTCTGATACGGAGATTCCATCAATGGGGACCGCCTCCAGATCAGAGAGCTGCAGGCGGGAAATCTGCTCGAAAGGGAAGGATACTATCGGACCGACATTCGCTGTCCCTGCTGCTATGCCGAGCAGGGTGACCTTGCTGCCCATAGCCACAACTGTCGAGGCGATGTACGAGGCAAGGCCGTCTCCACCGACACTGACCAGATAGTCAGGTTGATGGGACAAGAGGGTGCGCACCATCGTAGCAAGCCGCACTTTATAGTTTTGGTCTCCCTCAACTGTAAGCACTGTTGCTCCGTCTATATACTGATGTCCATACCCTTGGCAAACTACGAAGGTGGCACCCAAAAAGAATCGCATTACAAGGGATCCCAAAGCATGAAGCTGTCTCTTTTCGAGATGAGAATGTTCATTGAAGACAATCGCTACAGTCATCATCTGTCCCCTTATGGTTCGAGTACAATCTTGAATGCGTTACCTTGCTTGAGCAGGTTGAACGCTTCAATTCCCTGCGAGAGAGGAAGCCGATGGGTGATCAGTTTTGCAAAATGCCCCGGGTTTGCCCTGATTATTGCAAATGCATCCTGAAAGTGAGAGAGTGCAAATCCACTACAGCCGGTGACCGATACCTCACGGTAGTGGATGGCATACGCATCAGCTTCAAAGGTCTCCTCTTTCTTTAGGCCGCTAAAAACGAGCACAGTGCCCCCATTAGCCACCTGATGAACCGCCTGCGCTACAAGAGGCGCCTGGTTGACACTGATTATGATCTGGTCGTACTTTGAGTAATCACTCTCTTTGGGCTCGACACACTCTATTCCCAACCGTTGGATGGCCTTTATACGGTAGGGATTTGGCTCAACTACAGTTACAGGGATTCCTTTATCCTGGAAATACAGGGCGAAGAGAAGCCCCATCGGCCCGCCTCCCACCACCAAAACACGTGACCATGGCTTGATGTTCAGGTGCGCGATGCCATTAAGAACGCATGCAAGAGGCTCGACAAGGGTGAAAACCTGCTCATCCACATCTTTTGGAAGACGGATCATTCCCTTCTCATACCCTGCAGGAATGGCAACATATTCACAGAATGCGCCTGAGGATACGAAGTGTTTCTGTGTGCACATCTGGGGGAGCTCTGTTTTACAACTGTTGCAACTGCCACACTCAAAATAGGGTGCGACAACCACTTTCTCGCCCACAGCAAACGAAGAATCATCTGGGATCTGTATTAATTCTCCAATGAATTCATGGCCAAGGATTGTCGGTGGCTTGAAGAAATGGTGACCTACAGAAAAGGTCTTCAGGTCAGTCCCACAAATTCCAGAACCGAGGACCCGAACCAGATAGGCATCCTGGGGGGTTTCAATCTCTTGCATTTCCAATTGGCCGATGCCAGTGTACATGAGCGCTTTCATATATTACTCCAGTGACTGTGCCAGTTCCTGTGCGGTCTGGGAGTCGGTTATCAAACTATCGAACAGTTTCAATTTTGCAGCAGTGCGAATTGCGGGTATCTTCAGCTTTCCCCCAGCCAGGCAGACAACCTGCTTGGATCGCTTTATAGAATCCACCGGGATACCCAGATAAATTTTCCCGTTTGTATCAGGAAGCTGTCGGGAGATGAGGCTGTCACACGTAGGAATGTCACCGATGAAGCCCTCAGCATTGAAGAACCGTCCAAGGATATCACCTATCACCTGTTGCTCCTGCAACTCCTCCAGTGCGTGGATAGGGTACTCCCCTATCGGGAAACTGGGAGTTCCTCCAAAAGCCCCTAATCCCACGATGGCTATGTCAATGTGGTTCCACAAATCCTGTATGGCTTTCATCTGCGGGTCCCGGGCGAAGAAATCCCGAACCTTAAAATCAGAAACAAAAGCCGGGATATTGAAAAAAAGAGCATTGCCATGGAGTTTCTCAGCCATGCGGTCAGCGATGACGTTGACCTGAAAATGAGATTCCGTACGACCGGCGCTTCCCACCATCGGTACGACTGTGACCCCCTTCAGGGAGGGTATCTCCGGCAAGGAGAGAATTGAACGATACACAGAAACACCCCATCCCACTCCCACCGTCATACCATTGGTCACCGTCTGGGAAAGAAACTCTCCAGCAGAGGTGGCTATCGCCCTGATGCGATTGTCACGATCAATGGTATAGTCAGAAGGACACTGGCCGATCACCACCCGCTTGATGCCCAATGCCCTGGCTAGGGAGAGCTCCATCGATGAACAGCCGGCAGGCGGTATAATCTCGATGCGCACCATGCCAAGTTGCTGCGCCTTTGCAAGGGCGCGTGAAACCATCGGTCGTGAAATATTAAGATAATTGGAAATCTCCTGTTGGTTTTTTCCTTTCTCGTAATAGAGAGATGCAATGGAATAAAGCAGCTCGCGATCATGTAGCATAGTTACCCTCGGAGAATCTTACTTAAGTCTGTTACTACCTTTACAGGGTTTTCACTCTGGAAAAGGTTCCTGCCAAAGGCAAAACCCACAGCCCCTGCATCAATTACAATGCGTGCAATATCCAGGATATTCGCTTCTTTGGGTCCACCGGCAAGTACTATGGGTACAGGACATCCTGCAACCACAGAAGCAAAATCCTCACAGTAGAAAGCCTTTACAAAGTCAGCTCCCAACTCTGCAGCGATTCGCGCCCCACCTCTGATGAACACGGTATCGTTGTTCTTCTTGAAATCTGCGTGCAGCACCTCAACCATGACCGGAATCGAATACTGGTGGAATGCGTCGATGGCACGGGCTACGTCAGTCATCGACTCCTTGTCATGGGCGCCCCCCAAGACAAGCATGATCAACACAGCATTGCATCCTAGATCCGAAGCTTGCTGGGGAGAAACCATGATGCTGTGATAGTCTGAAAAGGCGGTTCCCATCATAGTCCCGCCAAGAGAAGCCCGGAGCACAAGTTTCTTGTTTTGTACCAGCGGGGCATCGATAAGCTGGAATATGCCAGGGTTGAGGATGAAGCCATCTATATCAGTGTCAATGATGCGTTTGATTGCAGTGATGGGGTGTTCCAATCCTTGCATAACCCCATAAATCTGGGGATGGTCAAATGCCGCAAGAAAGAGTTTCCCCTTATGGTTCATCAATGTTGATTTATTTCTTTCTAATCCGTTCATTTGCTCTAACCTCCTGAACATTTGTTCATTATTATTTGTCTAACTATATGGTAATAGTGAAATTTTACTCTAGTCAACAAGAATCTTAGTTCACTAATAGTTCGTGTTTTGAACATTTGTTCTTATCAGTATTGACAGAGAAGTATTCTAAGCTGACAGCATACATATCCGATACTTTCAGAATACCTGTAAAATCATAAAACTAAATTTTCCAGTTTAGAGAAGGGTATCTTGTTGAAGTTAAAACCTTTGTAAAACTTCAATTAATGCTAAAACCGCTATCACATCAAAAAATTCCTATACCAGAAAAAAGGAATCAAGCATATACTAGACCAGCGGGGGCTATAGGGATGAACCAAAAGATGTTTACACAAGATGAGGGTATCTGGCTGAAAGGGAACCTGCACGGACACTCCACCGTCTCTGACGGGGAGCTCTCCCCCCAGAAGGTCTTTGAGGGGTATCACAGGCGAGGCTACGACTTCTTCTCGCTTACAGACCACAACACTTATACACAGTATGAGCATGAAGGGCTCATCCTTATCCCGGGCTTTGAGCTTACCTGCTACATTCATGACAAGCGTGTGCATCTCAACGTGCTGCAGAAGGGAAAGAAAAGCTTGTATGAGCACAGGCACGAATTTGCAATCGACACCCATGAGGGGACAATGGCATTCATCAGGGAGGCACAGGATGACTACCTGATCATGCTCAACCACCCCGACTGGTCCCTGTTGCAGTACCGTGACATTGAGGCCATGGATTGTTTCTTCGGGATTGAGGTCTTCAACTATGGCAGTGAGTGGCACGACCGTGTCGGGGAGAGCTCCCACTTCTGGGATGCCGCCCTGATGGATGGCAAGCGGTGGTGGGGCGTCTCTACCGATGACAACCATAATGAGTACACCACCTCACCAGGGTGGCCGTTTGATCATAGGGAGAGTGACAGCTTTGGGGGATGGGTCATGGTCAAGGCGAAAAACAGAACAGCAGAAGCAATCACAGAAGCTCTTGAAAAAGGATCTTTCTACTCCACCAGCGGGCCGGAAATGTATGACTTTTCCGTACAGGATGGGATCGCCCACGTCTCCTGTTCTCCGGTAAGCAGGATCATCTTCAAGGGTGAACAACGCAACTATGTAAGGCAAATCGGTACCGACCTTACCGAGTTCACCGCTCCACTACGAGGAAACAAGAAATACGTCCGGGTGGAGTGCATAGACGAGCAAGGGAGGGTTGCTTATAGCAATCCCATCTATCTGTGAAGAGGGTCGGCTAGACTCTTATTGCCCCGGGCTCCTGAACAATTCGCGAGTTGCAAGGAGCTCCTGGATACCCCCAATGGAACCAAACAGGCCTGCCACTTCGGTAGGGAGGAAGATCTTATGGCTTGACCCATTGGCCAGGTCCTTGGCTATTTCGTTCTGGGACCGCAACACCTCCATCATCAGGAGGTTGTCCGACCCCTGCCCCTCTGAATAGACCTTGCGCACTGCATCCAGACCGACAGCCTTGGCAAGCTGTACCAGCCTGATGGATTCTGCCTCCCCCTCTGCAAGGAGGATCTTCTCCTTCCTCAATGCATCTGCCTTCATGATTCGAGACTGAGCTTCTCCTTCTGCATTAAGGATGAGGCTTTGCTTGTTGCCCTCTGCGTCCAGTATAGCTGCCTGCTTCTTGCCTTCAGCTATGGTGACCTCTTGGCGGCGGGTCCGTTCAGCCTTCATCTGCCTTTCCATGGCCTCTTTAAGATCAGGAGGAGGGATGATGTCCTGAATTTCCACTCGAAGTATTTTCACACCCCATTTGTCGGTCGCCTCATCAAGGATACCCCGCAGTTTCTGGTTGGTTGAATCACGGGAAGAGAGACTTGCATCAAGATCCATCTCACCGAAGATGTTGCGCATGGTGGTCTTGGAGAGCTCCCTGATGCCCAAGATCAAATCACTTATCTCATAACAGGCTTTATGGGGCTCCACTATCTGATAGAAGATGAGGGTATCGACGGTGAGGCTTATGTTGTCACGTGTGATGACTGACTGCTCGGGGATGTCATAAATCTGCTCACGAAGATCAACGTTGTAGTCGGAAATCTTCTCGGGGTTATAGTTCAGCTGCTTCACATACCGCTTCTTATCCAGGAAGGGGATGATGAAGTTAATGCCGGAATCAAGGGTCCTCACATACTTGCCAAGCCTCTCGATGAGTACAGCCTGCCCTTGGGGTACCTGTTTGATCCCTTTGAGGACGATGATGATGACAAACAAGGTGACCGCACCGATCACATAGAAAGACTCCATGTTCTACTCCCTTTCAACAATAAGCTTCACCCCATCAATGCGTTGCACGACTATGATCTGGTCGATGGGGATCACCTCACTGTTCTTTGCTATAGCTGTCCACACTTCCTTGTGGATTCGCACCAGACCTGTGGCCCTCACAGAATTGATCTCCTCGATGACAACACCCTTCTCTCCCAAAAGACTGTTCGCATTCGTCAGGGTGCCCTTGTGCCTGGAGCGGGCACCCAGGAAGATTTTCCTTACAAACACCGTCAGCAGGAGCAGCGTGATGGAAAAGGTGATGAGCACGACTGAGGTCGAGGCATTTAGGTAGACAGGGATAGCTGCGACGATAAAGGCAACGCCAAACCACATGATGATAAAGCCGGGTGTAAGCGCTTCCAAAGCCATGAGGAGAATCCCGACTGTCACAAACAACCACCAGACATTCATGCCATACCCCTTTGACCGATGCTATGCAATGGCCAGAACAAGCTAAACTGTAAAGCCGAAAAGGGTGCCTGTCAACGTAATCTTATCAGCATCATTGCAGGCTGAGCAAAGTGGTCGTGGCTTAGAAGCCATAAGGAACCCATACAAACCTCTCTGAAGCCTTCCAATGCATATTGACTCGAAGCTGGTCACTATTCTATACTTTGAACATTCAAAGTTGGAGGTATGCAAATGAAACGATTCTTATTTATAGCACTTGCCCTATCAGTTGTCCTCCTGGGTTGCCAGAAGGTTGAAAATACAGAGGGGTCCTCATTCTCACAGGAAAACAAGATGTCAGTGGTAGCTACCATCGGCATGATCGGGGATGTCGCTGCTAACATCGGAGGGGAGCGCGTAGATGTCTACTCCATGATGGGCGCCGGGGTAGACCCGCACCTGTACAAGGCAAAGGCCGGTGACCTCACCAGACTCAACAAGGCCGACCTGATCCTTTACAACGGTATCCATCTGGAAGCCAAGATGGGCGACGTCCTGGAAAAACTCTCCCAGACGCGAAACATCAAGGCGATCGAGGACGGCATCACCGAGGAGATCCTTATCATCGTGGACCAGGCACATGACCCGCACATCTGGTTTGATGTCAGCAACTGGATGGTCGCTTCCCGCGTGATCCTAGAAGCCTTGGTCAGCACCGACCCCAGCGGCGAGGCCTATTACCGTGAAAACCACGCCTCCTACCTGAAAAAACTTGAGGATCTTGATGCGTACACCAAGCAAAAGGCTCTGACCATCCCCAAGGAGAGGCGCATCCTGATAACAGCACATGATGCCTTCAACTACTTTGGACGAGCATATGGTTTCGAGGTAAAGGGGTTACAGGGCATCAGCACAGTCGATGAAGCGGGAACCTCTGATGTTCGAAACCTAGCCGACTTCATTGCTGAAAAACAGATCCGCTCCCTGTTCGTCGAGTCTTCCGTCTCTCCCAAAAGCATCAAGGCATTGCAGGCAGCTGTCAAGTCCAGAGGCTGGGATGTGGCGATCGGAGGGGAGCTCTATAGCGATGCCATGGGAAATGCAGGGACCTTTGAGGGGACCTACATCGGCATGGTCACCCATAACATAGACACCATAGTGGCTGGCCTAGCCCTGGAGGAGAAATAATGAACAAAGACCTAGCGATCGATGCAGAAGACATCACCATTGCCTACCATGAAAAACCGGTTATCTGGGACGTGGACTTCCAAGTCCCCCCGGGCATCATGATGGCCATAGTAGGGCCCAATGGAGCAGGGAAATCAACCCTGCTCAAGGGGATCCTCGGCCTGATCAAGCTGACTGCCGGAAAGGTGAGCATCTTTGGCGAGCCCTACGAGAAACAGCGAAAGCTCGTCGGCTACGTTCCCCAGAGGACCGGCGTGGACTGGGATTTTCCCACCACAGTCCTTGATGTGGTGCTCATGGGCACCTACGGCAGGCTGGGGTGGGTCAAGCGCCCCGGCAAGCTTGAGATCTACCAAGCCACCGAAGCTTTGGAAAAAGTCGGCATGCGCGACTACTCAAGCCGCCAGATCAGCCAACTTTCCGGAGGCCAGCAGCAGAGGGTGTTCCTTGCAAGGGCCCTTACCCAGGATGCCGAGATCTTCCTGATGGACGAACCCTTCCAAGGGGTCGACGCGGCCACGGAACGGACCATCATCGCAATCCTTAAGGACCTGAAGCAGGCGGGGAAAACCGTCGTAGCGGTGCACCATGATCTGCAGACCGTGCCCGAGTACTTCGACTGGGTGACGCTGCTGAACGTACGGCGCATAGCAGGAGGTCCTGTGGATGAGATCTTCACCAACGAGAACCTGCGCAGGACCTATGGTGGAAAGCTCTCATTCCTGGAGGAAAAGGGCGATGCCATTTCCGCCGCTGAAGAGCCTGCCAAAGGAGTGCAGCCATGATGTTCTTTGCCGACTACACCCTTCGCATCGTTGCCTTAGGCGCAGCGCTTCTGGGAATTGTCGCAGGTTCCCTTGGCAGTTTTGCCGTACTGCGCAAGCAGAGCCTCCTAGGTGATTCCATATCCCATGCCGCCCTTCCTGGAATCGTACTGGCCTTCATGATCACAGGAAGCAAGAGCTCGCTCATCCTCCTGTTGGGAGCAGCTCTCGCGGGCTGGATCGGCTCGTTCTTCATCCTTGCTATCATACGACGCTCGCGCATATCCAGTGATGGGGCCCAGGGGGTCATCCTCAGTGTCTTCTTCGGCATCGGCCTTATGCTGCTTACCTACATCCAAGGCCAACCCAATGCAGCCCAAGCGGGACTGGACAAGTACCTGTTCGGACAGGCGGCCGCCCTGCTTGAGGAGGACCTGTGGATAACGGTCATCTTCGGAGCAATCGCCATCATCTGCATGGTCCTCTTCTGGAAGGAGTTCAAGCTGATGACCTTTGACCCGATCTATGGTGAGAGCCTCGGGTTCTCAGCAAGGGTCACCGACCTGATGATCACCGCCCTGATAGTCATTGCAATAGTGACAGGGCTCTCCACTGTCGGAGTCATCCTCATGAGCTCGATGCTCATCGCCCCTGCATCCGCAGCGAGGCAATGGACAAACAAGATGGGCTCCATGGTTTTTCTGGCGGCCTTTTTCGGAGCCCTTGGAGGAGTTGCCGGAGCCCTGCTTTCAAGCATCATCCCCAATCTTCCCACAGGACCTGCAATTGTGCTCTGCCTGACGGCGATAGTCATCCTCTCCTTGCTGCTCGCACCAAACAGGGGCATCCTTGCCCGATCGGTCCAGCGGTACAGAAACCGGTTCGCCTTCTCGCTGCAACGGCTGTTGCTTGATCTCTACCACCTGGAGGAGAAGCACACCGAAGGCGAGCATGCCCATAGCATGAAGACCATCTCGCTGATCCGAAGCCGCGAGGGAAACATACGCATTGCACTGGGGGCACTGCAGTCCAACATGTGGGCGGTGCAAACTGACGACAAGCTCTGGACCCTCACCGAGGAGGGTCGCAAACAGGCAGAGATCATCTTGAAAAAAGGAGAGCAAAACCTATGATCGCTGAAATCATCCTCATAGCAATACTTGTTTCTGCAGCCTGTGCAATCCCAGGAGTGTTTCTTGTCCTGCGGAAGATGTCCCTGATGAGCGACGCCATCAGCCATGCAGTGCTTCCCGGCATTGTCATCGGCTTTCTGATGACGCGCTCACTCTCCTCCCCTCTGCTCTTTATCGGAGCCGTAGGTACGGGCCTGCTGACCGTAGTACTGACAGAGAGCCTGGTAAAGACAGGCTTGGTCAAGGAGGATGCTGCCATAGGGCTGGTATTCCCCGCCCTGTTCAGCATCGGCGTAATCCTGGTAAGCAGGTATACCGGCAACGTCCACCTGGACATCGACGCCGTCCTACTTGGAGAGCTGGTGTTCACCCCACTGGACCGCATCACGCTCTTTGGCTATGATATGGGACCTCGCATGGCTTGGGTCATGGGCTTGATCCTGATCCTGAATATAGGTGTGCTTCTGCTCTTCTTCAAGGAGATGAAGATAGCGACCTTTGACCCGGGGCTTTCCAAGTCGTTGGGCTTCTCCCCTGTCCTGCTGCAGTACATCCTGATGATAAGTGTGAGCATAACCACCGTTGGTGCCTTTGATGCTGTGGGTTCCATACTTGTCGTAGCGCTGATGATTGCTCCTGCAACCACGGCCTACCTGCTCACCGATGACCTGAAGAGCATGATAGTACTCTCAGTAATCATCGGAGTGGTCTCTTCAGTGCTGGGTTTCTTGGTGGCCTGGGCACTCGATGCCTCTGCTGCAGGGGCTATGGCCAGCATGTGCGGCGTGGCCTTCCTGCTTGCTTTCCTCTTTGCCCCTGACCGGGGTCTGGTCTCACAGATCAGACGAAGGCAATCACAGAAACTGGAGTTTGCCGTGACGATGCTTACCATCCACCTCTCCCATCACCGCTCAGAGGAGCAGTGTGACCTTGAGTGTCATGAGAAGCACCTGACAGAGCATATCAACTGGGACAAGCACTTTGCCGGCCAAGTGGTCAAAAAGGCAATTGGGGAGGGTATGATCACCTCCTCCCAGGGCTTGTTGCGCCTTACCCAGGCAGGGGAACAGAACGTGCAAGCGGCAATGATGAGGTAGCATGATGAAAAAGAAGACCTCCCAAACGGTCGAAGACTATCTGAAGAGCCTGCTCAAGCTATCGGACTTTGATGAGGAGCTCTTCGTCCCGATGGGAACCCTGGCCAGATACCTGAACCTGACCCCTGGGACCATCACCACAATGGTCAAGAGGTTTGTAGAGGATGGGTGGATCGAGTACCAGAGCAGAAAGGGTTGCCGCCTTACTGAGAGGGGCCTCGGCCTTGCCCTGCAGCAACAACGCAAGCACCGGCTCATAGAGCTGTTCCTGACCGATAGGCTCATGATGGACATCGAAGATGTCCATCATGAAGCTGAGGTGCTGGAGCACGCCCTCTCTGACAAGGTGCTGGCTTATATGGACAAGTTCCTGGACTTCCCCAAGGAGGACCCCCACGGACAGCCCATATTCAGGAGTGTGGAGGAGTACCGGGCCCATAGGCAAGGGTAGGATTGAGGTCAGGTCGTATCAGAGTTCCACTGTGGAGTTGAACATATTCCTGAAAAACCGCCGCCCGGTCTCAGTGCGGAAGATTTTGCCGTACACCTCTGTGAACGCCTCCTTTGCTGTAGGCTTCTCCTGCAGGTTCACCAGGAAGTCGCTTTCGATGAGAATCTGATAATCCTGCCCTTGGATGTCTGTGTAGGTATGGTGGTGCCCCACCAGGTATGCAACACGATCGACCATGGCGGGGTCGAATGCGAGTTCAGTCAGGATGGCCCTTGCAATGGGAGGGCCCTCCTTCTCCTGCAACTTACCATCAGAATGTCCCCCGTACTTCTGTTCACACACCTTTATCCCAATATCATGGACAACAGCGGCTGCTTCAAGGGTCAGTTGCGTTGTTCTGTCCAAGCCTTCAAGCAGGCCTATAGCCCTTGCATAGCCATGCACCTTTACCAGGTGGGCGATGCGTCTTGCATCGGGGCTATCATAGGCGATGGTCCGGTCAAGCAGTGTGGCTATCAGAATACTATGGTCCATGGGGTCACCTCTCTTCTTGCAAAACGTAAGCTGCCAAGCGGAGGAATGTAAAGGATTCGAGTAAAATCAGAAAAGTGTAGAATCCCGACATGCTTATAGCTTGATGGAATTATAGTGCCCATTTCCTATTACCATCAAGATTAATATTTGCTTACTTTTCAAGATGACTATTTATCCCAGCTTCAAGTCTTTCAGAAGCACAGGAAACCCTTCTTCAAAAAAGTGCTTAGAATACTCACATGGCTTTATCTATGGTCTACTTTGGCACAAACTTGCTTCAGTACCTGATGATTCAGTGTGCATCCTGCTTCCAACCGCCCTACTACAATTTGCTAGGTCCTAGGTATAGGGACAGACAAGGGGAGTGAGAATCCGGTGTGCTTATGCTCACCATTGATGGTCAAGCATAAAAAAGTGGGAGCCGTAGCATCCCACCCTAATTTTGTGACTACCATAGGCAGTCTTGTTAGCAAGTTTCAACCGTAGATTTAGATAAACTATATTCATAGCATAAACCTATGAGTACAAAAAAGTCAACAAATAAGTTTCATTATATTTGCTTTGTGCTATAATTAAGTATCTATAGCTAGCAATTATGGGAAAGAAAAAATGGCAATACGTTTTGGCTTTGACATGGGAACAAATTCTATTGGCTATTCGGTGATCGAATTGGACTCGCATGGTAACACCACAGAACTAATTGATTTGGGTGTCCGGATTTTTTCCGATGGAAGAAATCCCAAAGACAAACAACCATTGGCTGTTGGCAGGCGAATAGCAAGAGGAATGAGACGTAGAAGAGATCGCCTTCTCCAAAGAAAAAGGCTCCTAGTAAACCAATTGATTCGAGATGCCCTGTTTCCAACCACCCAAGAAGAGAGGGAACAGTTAAAGATATTAGACCCCTATGTCTTGCGAAAGGAAGCTTTGGACAGGATGCTGGAGCCATATGAATTGGGTAGGGCATTGTTTCATATCGGCACAAGGAGAGGTTTTAAAAGCAATCGAATTTCCGATAGTAAAGACACAGAAGTATCATCACAAACAGATCGAATGGAAGAACTCAGCAAAAATATTTTCGAATCCAATTCTAGAACCCTTGGCGAATATCTCTATCTTCGACAGGTCCAAAACCAAGGAACCCGTTTCAAAGGCGGAGAATTTAACGCCTATCCCTCTAGGGAACATTATCATCAAGAGTTCTTGGCAATTAAAGGTAGACAAGCAACATACTACACCTTTGTTGATTGGGACAAGATTGAGCATATAATTTTTGACCAACGTCCGTTAAAACAACAAGAAAAAGGAAAGTGTCAGTTCTACATAGAAGAGGACCGAGCTTACCAAGCATTGCCCTCAGCGCATCATTTCCGAATGGCACAAGAAATCAATAATCTACGGTTCAACGACCTATACGGAAACACTTACACCCTGGATGACAAGGAAAAAGATGTATTGTTCTCCATGCTAGACAATTGCAAAACTCTCTCTTTCGCTAAAATCAGGACTGTTTTCAATCATATTGAGGGAAAATTCAATTTAGAAGATGAAAGGAGGGAGAAACTCTTAGGAAATGAAACTGCCTTTACGATGAGGAACAAAAAGTACTTTGGAAATATCTGGGATACCCTTACCCTAGAAGCACAAGACACACTCATCGAAAAACTGTTAGAGATGGAGAACGATGATACTATTCTTCAATCTCTTGACTGTTTCAAGTTGAATTCAGAACAGAAAACTGCATTATTATCGTGGAAAGGAAGCCGCAAAGTAGGAAAATTATCCACTCGGTTTATGCGAGAATGTTTTGAGATTATGATGCGGGAACATATAAGATATGATGAGGCTGTTAGAAAAATGTCATTGCATCATAGTAACAATCCTATTGTTGAATTACAACCGGAGCTTCCGTATTATGGAAAAGTCCTACCTGATTTGGTCATGGGCTCTAATCCTGAAGCTCCTGAAGAAGAACCAGAAAAGAAATATGGAAAGATTGCAAATCCAACAGTACATATTGCACTTAACCAATTGAGGAAAGTTACAAACAGTCTCATTGCTGAATATGGGCTACCAGACCAGATTGTAATGGAGTTGTCACGAGATATTAGCGATAGTGCAGAAACTCGTAGTAAACATTTTTCAGAACAGGCAAAACGGGGGAGAGAAAATGACTTCATTCGTACAGAACTGAAAGAAACGTTCAATATCCCATTCCCAAAAGCTTGGGACATTAAAAAATATAAACTGTGGATTGAACTGGGGACTGACTCAAATGTCCGTTGTTGTCCTTACTGTGGCAAGCCAATACCGGCTTATAAGGTATTTACACAAGAGATTGAGATTGAACACATACTTCCATATTCCAGAACCATGCTTGATTCGATGAGTAATCTTACCGTTGCACACCGTCGCTGCAATCAAATGAAAAAAGAGCAAACTCCTTATGAGGCGTTTTCACACAATCCTGGAGAATATAATTGGAATAAGATTATGGAACGAGCTGAAAAGCTGCCCAACCATAAGGGTGACAAATTCTTGAAAACCGCAATAGATGATTTTGAGCAGAAGAGTACGTTTATAGCTCGTCAACTCAATGATAATCGATATCTCTCAACAGCTGCAAAAAAATATCTTTCAAGTATCTGCCCAAGTAATCAAGTATGGAGTATCCGAGGACAGAATACGAGTTTCCTCCGTGCTCGCTGGGGACTGAATACGTTGTTGAGCAATAGTGATGACCCATTTTTCAAAAACAGAAGTGATCACCGTCATCATGCTGTAGATGCGCTTGTGATAGGACTGACAGATAGAAGCTTGATACAGCAAATGGCCCACTTAAACATTAACAAAGATGCGACGAATCATGAAGTCCCCCCATTTCCATTCAAACGCTCAGAAGTTGAAGCACAGATTCGCAATACTCTTGTGTCACACAAAATCGATCATGGGCATCAGGGGAGAATGTATAAAGAGACTGCCACAGGAAGAAAACTCATAAAAACATTAGTTCCTGTAAATTCTTTGAGCGAAGAGCAAGTTCCATTGCTTGTGGATGAGTCATGGAGAATGAACTTTATTAAAGCGAAAGAAAAAGGAATTTCGTTTAGAACTCGTCGAAACCAAATTATGAAAAAGTTCCTAGAAGAAAAACAAAATAATAACCCAATGGTTCAAGTATACAAGGAAGTTTGGGTGACCAGAGTCCCTATTGTGGACCTAGATGCTACTGACATTAAAGCCCATAGGATTTTAAATAAAAGACTTGACGCACAAATCTCAGAAAAAACAATCGATGTATTGAACGATAAAAAGCTACTTAGGGAACGATTACTGGAACTATCCAAAGAGTGGAATATCAAACGAGTCCGCTATATCCCAAAGGGGCAGCTATTCTCTCAAATCAAGTCCGTCCCCAACAAATGGTACGAAGATGATGGAGTTTGTTATACACGCATCTGGAGAGTTCCTGAAAAAGCAACAAAGTTTAATGGAGAATTTATCAGTTACAAACAAGCCTATGATGAGGCACAAGGAAAAATGTTACTCCGTCCAAAAGAGTTACATCCCGCTTCCAAACGCATCATGACACTATATAAAGGAGATATTATAAAAATTACCCCAAAAGAGGGACAATCATATCTTGCTAAAGTTGCCGGGTACTCAACTACACAGAACAAAATCGATATCCAACCAATTTATGCATCTGGATCATTAGGAGAGTGGAAAACTACTATGAACCCCTACATTACCCCTAACGCTGACTTTTGGAGCAAAGTTACTACTACTGGTCAGAATTACATTTCTATAAATGTTTTATTTAATTCAAACCAGATAGAACTTGTCAAAATCAATCCTATCGGACGAATAGTCCATAAATAAGGAGGCCCATCGTGCTCCGCCGCATTGTTGAAGTATCCCAAGAGGGTCTAGACCTCCATGTTTCTCATGGCTTTCTCAAGTTAAACTTGGATCAGAAGGAAATTGCAGAAGTACCATTGGCCGATATCGCCGTCCTTCTACTCACTGCCCAAGGGATAAATGTCTCAAAACGCTCTTTGTTAGCACTTACAGGGCAAGGTTCGGTTATTGTTTTTTGCGGAAAAAGTTATAAACCAGAAAGCATCATGGTACCTCTATTCGGAAACTATGAAACTACCGGAAGATTGAATGACCAAATTGAAATATCACTTCCATTACGCAAACAATTGTGGAAGTCAATAATTCAGCAAAAGATTTTGAATCAAGCTCTGGTCTTGTCCACTACTGATAATACACAAGGAGCTTCGCTACTACAAAACTATGCTTCGCAAGTCACCTCAGGAGATTCGAGAAATAGAGAAGCTGTGGCAGCTAAAGCATATTGGACATTGTTGTTTGGCTCAGAGTTCAGACGAAATCCAGATGAGGAAGGAGTTAACTCCTTTCTCAATTATGGATATGCAATTTTACGCGGGATCACCGCAAGAGCATTATGTTGCTCAGGACTACATCCTTCTTTGGGTATCTTTCATAGCAACAGATTAAATAATTATTGCCTTGTGGATGATTTGATTGAACCGTTCAGACCAGTTGTTGACTTGTTGGTATACAGGATGGTTCATGAAGCCAAAGAAGACCACAAGGTTCTTACACCTTCATTAAAGAAACAGATATATAAAATTGCCTGGACGGACGTAATAGTACCGAAAGGTAAATCTCCCTTCATAACTGCTGTTGAATATTATGCATATTCTTTGGCTCAGAGTTATAAAAACAAGCAGAACCAACTATGTATTCCACAACTACAAAAAAAAGAACTCCTCGACGTAACCTATCCTTTTCTTTTCTAAGTGGGCACCAACTCATGTGGATGATGGTATTATTCGACTTACCGGTCATAGAAAAACAAGAAAGGAAAGAGGCTGCTAAGTTCAGAAAATTTCTTCTTGAAGAAGGTTTCTCAATGTCTGGAAACGGTAAGGTGTTTTTACCTACCCACGGTAAGAACTTTAACCAGCGCGCGGTAAGCAGTTTTTAAGCTGTTGTGGTAAGGAATATTTTAGTCTTTACGACAAGGAGTTATTGAGACACTGTG
>JAVERP010000086.1:0-7029 GCA_034007055.1 Sphaerochaeta sp. | reverse complement strand
AAGGGCGTCCACCATCACGGTCGCCATAGGAGGGGCGTCCGCCATCACGGTCAAAGGGCTTGCGCTCTCTGTCGCCGTAGGAAGGCCTGCCGCCATCACGATCGCCATAGGAGGGGCGTCCACCATCACGGTCAAAGGGCTTGCGCTCTCTGTCGCCGTAGGAGGGCCTGCCGCCATCACGATCGCCATAGGAGGGGCGTCCGCCACGGTCGTCACGGTTGCCATAGGAAGGTCGGCCGCCATCACGATCGCCATAGGAGGGGCGTCCGCCACGGTCGTCACGGTTGCCATAGGAAGGTCGGCCACCATCACGATCAAAGGGCTTGCGCTCTCTGTCACCGTAGGAGGGGCGTCCACCATCGCGATCGCCATAGGAGGGTCTGCCACCACGATCATCACGATCTCTGGATGCAGGGCGTTCCCCACGATCATCACGGTCCCTGTAGGCAGGACGGCCACCACGGTCGTCACGATCCCTGGAATCTGTCTTTGGCTCATCTTGAGTTGCCTCAGGAGTTGCCAGTGCAATATCATCATCTTCCCACTGAAGGGTCAGAACGTCATCGTCGATGGTATTAGCTTCTGCTACTGGAGCCTCTTCTTCAGAGAGCTCTGTATCGTCGTCATCAACTCCGTCATCGGAAAGCTCGACTTCGTCAAGGGCAAGCTCTACTTCTTCAACAGCAGCTACCTCTTCAGTCTGGATTTCTTCAACTGTGGTTTCTTCAGCAACTTTTTTAGGAGCTTTCTTAGGGGCTTTCTTGGGAGCCTTTTTTGCTTTTGCGGGTTCGTCTACTACTTCAGTGGTCTCTTCTTCAAGTACAACAGCTTTCTCATTACTCTCTGCAACGTTGGTTTCAGTCTGTACGGTATCTTCAGTAACTACTGCGTCCTTAGTGACGTCTTCGATCATTTCTTCGGTCTTTTCTGTTTTCTTAGTCATGGTAATTATTTCCATCTTTTCAGTATCGTGCTGGCTTTTTCCAGCTTTCTTGTCAACGGTCTGCAGGTCTTCTGCGTAGATCCGTACTTCCTGTTGCTTTGCAAGCAACCAACTTTTCGCGATTCCTATCTTGTGTGTGAAGCCCGGTGCTGCGACATGCGTGCTTATCTCTTGAATTTCAAAACCGCGAATCTTACCTCGTTCCATTCTGAAGGAACTCAGGTTTGTAGAGAACAAGAGTATGCCATCTCTTGTCAACAGTGCATTCAGCACCCTCATCCAACGCAGATAATCTCTTTGTACGTCAAAATCATGGTCCATCTTTCTGCTGTTGGAAAAACTTGGCGGATCGAACACTATCAGGTCATACTTCCGCCCTTCTTTGACAGCTTCCACCACATATTGCCATGCATCTGCGGCAATACAGGGAAACAGTTCCTCCGGAAACCCATTATCCATGAGGTTCTTCTGCGCCCAAGCTGTATAAGTAGCATTCAAGTCCACCGACTCGACCCTCTTTGCCCCGCCCTTTGCGGCGTAGACAGAGAAAGATCCAGTATAGGAGAACAGATTCAATACCGACAAACCCTCGCTCATGGTCCTTACCATCTCTCGGGTGAGCATATGGTCAAGAAACAAGCCGGTGTCGATACGCTTGGTCAGATCGACGGTAAACGTAAGTCCGTTTTCCGTTACCTGAACCAAAAGAGACTCTTCGCTCTGCAATTCGTGCTGTTCCTTGCCTACTCTCTTCGGTCGGCGATGGAACACCACATGGGTAGCCTGAACATATAACATCCTGGAGACAATATCGCAGCAAATAGCCTCTGTCTCGTCATCCAAACCGTCCTCACTGTAATCAGTGACTCTTGCATAGGGCCCATACATATCAACAGTAACAGGAAATCTTTCAAGGTTCCTATCATAAACGCGCATGCACGTCGTTCCACTCTGTATCATTAAACGGCGCATTTTAAGTGCGTTTGTCTTTAAAATCTTTCCGAAATCCTTTTCTGTATAATCCATGTCTTCCCTGATAACTCTTTCTGCAATGCAGTGTATATGCTACTATAGAAAAAAGCTAGAGAAGTGAAGGAAAAACTATTATGGATGAAGATGCTCAGGCCTTTATTGCAGAACTGGAAACAAGACGACAAGCAAAAATACGATGGAAGACCTATGCGACCTGGTATGGAAACAGTCGCGGACTCTCACGGGAATTTGGAGTCTTTCTCTATCGATGTGAGGACACCTTCTACTTTGAGGACTTCGAAAGGAATCCAAGCATGTTCGGCATCTCCATAAAGGCCAAAAAGAAGGCTGCCCCCTTTATAAAGTACGAGGGGTCCTTCGCACTCGAGGATGTGGCATTTACCCTGCAGGTGGTCAAGAGACATGCACAGAAGGTCACCGAAGGGCTTATGGAGGCCCAAGAGTTGCCTGAAGCAAATATGCTCGATAAAATATTCAGACAACTGGTGGAGATGGTCACCCTCAAGGATGGGAGTGTGCATTTCTTCGAATTGATAGACCGCAAAGCTTTTGCTGTTGCGTTACAAGCATAGGAGGGGCATATGGGTGCTTTTAAGGCATATGATATCAGGGGAATCTATAACAAGGATTTCGACAAGGAGACCGTCTACAAGATTGGTTTCTTCTTACCCAGGCTGCTGGACAGCAAGGAAGTGGTAGTCGGAAGGGATGTTCGCACCACCAGCGACGAGATTTTCGAAGCTCTGAGCAGGGGCATTACCGACAGCGGAGCTGATGTCTGGGATATTGGCCTCGCCACCACGCCCATGGTCTACTTCGCTACAGTCCACCTGGCAAGCGACGCTTCTGTACAGATCACAGCAAGCCACAACCCGGCACAGTACAATGGATTGAAGATAAGCAGGACCAAAGCCCTCCCTGTCGGGTCGGAGACCGGTCTGAAGGAACTAGAGGCGATGGTGAATAACAATACTATTGTCGTTTCGGAGAAAAAGGGAACCATCATCCAAAAGGATGCGAAAACTCCCTATCTAGCCTTTCTCAAGCAGTTCGCCCCAGACACCTCAAATCTCAACATCTCCTTTGACCTGTCGCATGGAATGGCCAACCTGCTGGCCAAGGACCTGCTCGGCGAAGAGCACCACTACCTCTACGATCATTTTGACGGGACCTTTCCAGCCCACGAGCCCAACCCGTTGGAAGTGGAGAACTGCCAGGACCTCATGGACGCAGTCATTGCAAACCAGAGCGACATCGGTGTCATCTTCGACGGCGATGCAGACAGGGTCATGTTCATCGATGAGAAAGGGCGCTTCCTGCAGCCCGACTACATCACAGCTGTCTTGGGTTACCACTACCTGAAACAGGAGAAGGGCAACGTCCTGGTTGACATCCGCACCAGCAGGTCGACCACAGAGTACCTGGCCAAGCATGGTGCTCAGGTCCATATATGGAAGGTGGGCCATGCCTTTGCCAAGATCAAGCTTCGCGACATCAAGGCGATCTTCGGAGGCGAGCTAGCCGGACACTACTACTTCCGAGACTTCTTCAACTGTGACAGCGGCTTCCTTGCCGCCCTCATTGTGCTGAGGGTCGTAAGTGACCTGAAGAGACAGGGCATCTCGCTGAGCTGTTTCATCGACACCATCATCGCCTATGCCAATAGCGGGGAGATCAACTTCAAGCTAGAACAGAAGGACGAGGCCATGAAGGCCCTGTACACCGAGTATGGCCAGAATGCAAATCCGGACAAGGTACTTGATTTTGACGGATACCGCATAGAGTTCCCCACCTGGTGGTTCAATGTGCGCAAATCCAATACGGAGCCCTATCTCAGGCTTGTCGTTGAGGCAAAGACCAAAGAGGAGCTGGAAGAGAGAACAGAGGCCCTGACAGCCATCATCAAGCAGTTCACCTGATCGCACACACATTATAAGAAGGAGTAACTTCCATGAAAGTACTTTTGTTTGGAGGTGCCGGCTATATCGGCACCCACGTAGCGCTGGCATTCCTGGACCGCAATGACACTGTGGGGATTTTTGACAATCTCTCATCGGGCTTGCGCTCCAATGTCGATAAGCGCTGTCATTTCTACGAAGGGGACATTCTCAACCGTGAGCAGGTCCGAAACGTCCTCAGCGAGGGTTGGGATGCGGTGATTCACCTTGCAGCATTCAAGGCCGCAGGAGAGTCCATGCTCAAGCCCTTCAAATATTCGGAGAACAACATTTCAGGCTCTCTGATCCTCATCACAGAGTGTGTGCGCAGCGGGGTGAAGAATTTCATACTCTCATCCTCTGCTGCTGTTTACGGGGAGCCTTCCTACCTTCCTGTCGACGAGAAGCACCCTACCGACCCTACCAACTACTACGGGTACACCAAGCTCTGTATCGAGGAGAACCTCAAGTGGTACTCCAAGCTTAAGGATTTCAACTATGTCGCCTTACGCTACTTCAATGCAGCCGGCTATGATGGCGATGGCAAGATGCTTGGGTTGGAGAACAATCCGGCAAACCTCATACCTGTCGTCATGGAGGTGGCCGCTGGCCTGAGACCGAACCTTCTGGTATTCGGCAAGGATTATGATACGGCAGACGGGACAGGGGTGCGTGACTACGTACACGTAACTGACCTGGCAAGGGGCCATCTGCTTGCTGCAGACTACCTGCTCAAGAACCACAAGAACCTGGTGGTGAACCTCGGCTCTGAATCCGGGCTGAGCGTGCAACAGATCCTTGACACGGCACGGGAGATCACTGGCAAGGAGATTGCCACCCAATATGTAGAGCGTCGCCCTGGGGACCCTGCAAAGCTTGTTGCATCATCGATCTTGGCAAAGAAGGAGTTGGGATGGGAAGCAGAACACTCTTCCGTCGAATCCATTGTTGCTTCCACGTGGAAAGTCTACCAGGCTAACCAAAAAAAGATACCGACAAAGTCCTGACAGCAGGATCTTAACACAAACGGCAGGGTCTCCCCTGCCGTTTCTTTATGCTTGGCCACAATAAAAAAAAGGAGCAATCCAATTTGGATTGCCCACTTGTTCAAGCTCGCCCGGAGGGATTTGAACCCCCGACAGGGTGGTTAACAGCCACCTGCTCTACCGACTGAGCTACAGGCGAATAAGCTATAAGAACGATTGGTAAGATACCTTATTGAAAAAATTATGTCAAGGGATAATTCTACTTGGATGAAAAATTGGGCGGCTCCCAAGAGGAAGCCGCCCATAATCTACAAACAGATTCTTACTTAGCGGGATAGTGCTTGGAAAGGAATTCCATGAACACATCGCTGAGCAAGGAGCCCTCAGTCAGGACTCTGCCAAACATTGAGTATCCATCTCCACCGGCTGCCATAAAGTCGTTAGTAGCTACCTTGTATGTAGCATTCTTATCGATGACCTTACCGTTGAGCAGGACTCTCAAGATACGCTTGCCAGGGGCACCAAAGCGGTTGTAAACAACCTGCAGGTCGGTCTGGGAGAAAGCACCATTGCTGGCAGGGAGCATACTGTAGCCATGCTCGAGAGCGGCATACACTTCAGAACCCTTGATCTCACAGACAGTGATGATGTTCGTGAATGGGAGGACAGTAATGACATCCCCTACAGTTACATCGCCAGCCTTCATAGAAGCTCTGATTCCACCGCCGTTGGTGATGGTGAAGTCAGCACCGCTCTCTGCAGTCATGGCCTGAGTGATCAGCCTGGAAAGGTTGGTCGGCTTGGTGCGCACATTTTCACGTGCTCCATCAAGCATCTCAGGAATATGAGCGATGACCACATTCATCTTCTCACTGAGCTTAGCCGTCATGAATCCGGTATATTCGGAGACCTGAGGATCGTCAGGGATACTGGTGATTCCATAGGAGCGAGCAAGCTCGGACTCTGCAGGATTGAGGACATCTTTAGCAGGGATCAGCATCGGATAGAGTGCAGTTACCTTGCCATTCTTGACATGGAGCTGAACCAGACCGACATTCTTCAAGTACTCTCCAGTGGAGACGATCATCGTGTCACCAACTTTCTTTCCCTGAGGAAGGACAGAGTGGCTATGGCCGTCTATGAAGAGATCGATACCCTTGACGTTGTTGATGATAAGATCGCTGGTTATCCCGGAAGCCCCATCATAATCCAGACCGATGTGGCCAAGGACAACGACGTAGTCTACCAAGGAGCGAGCCATATCAACAGCTGCCTGAGCATTCTGTACGAGGAGATCACTCATGAAAGTGACACCTTCGACATTCTTGGGATGGGTCTTGGTGGCGGTATCGGGGGTGGTCAGACCAACGACTGCAATCTTGAAGCCGTTGAAGTTATACACCTGATAAGGCTGGAACAAGAGATATCCATCACTATCAAGAACGTTAGCGCTCAACACCTTGATGTCAGTATACTCATGGGCAATCCTTGCAGCCTCAACAAGACGGTCTACGCCATAGTTGAAGTCGTGGTTGCCAGGAGCAATTGCATCGAGGCCGATCATATCGAGGATGACACCTACGGTCTCACCTTCGAACATATTAGCGAGATTGGTTCCATGTATGGTATCGCCGGCATCCAGGTAGAGGATGTTGTCGGTAAGTGCACGACCCATCTTCAACATGGTACCAAGCTTTGCATAACCCATTCCGCCATCACCAGGGACGATACGTCCATGGACGTCGTTGGTGTGCACGATGAACAGGTCAAACTCCTTGGCTCCGTCATCGTTCATCACGATTTCAGTTACGCCATAAGGATAAACCACTGGAGCCTTTACGACCTTAGCAGGAACTACTGCTACAACTTCAGCAACCTTTTCCTTTACAGGAGCTGGTGCAGGAGCGGGAGCGGGAGCGGGGGCAGGGGCAGGAGCTGGTGCGGGAGCGGGGACTGCTGCCTTGACGACGGGGGTAGCACCAATGAGGGATACTACTGCTGGGTCTTCAGGGACAGTGGTCATGAGGGTGTACCCCATTGCTTTGGCAAACGGCTCGTAGGACTTGGCAATCGCGCTCTTCATAGGATCGAGCACGTCAGCGGCAGGAAGGATGACAGGATAGGTCGCGGTGACCTTACCGTTCTCAACATGCAGCTGCACAGCACCGAC
>JAVERP010000027.1:0-55957 GCA_034007055.1 Sphaerochaeta sp. | reverse complement strand
TGGCAAACGGCTCGTAGGACTTGGCAATCGCGCTCTTCATAGGATCGAGCACGTCAGCGGCAGGAAGGATGACAGGATAGGTCGCGGTGACCTTACCGTTCTCAACATGCAGCTGCACAGCACCGACGCTTCTCAGACCGCTGTCTGCGCGCACGATGAGTGTGCCGTTGACCATCTTGGCCATGGCGTCGCCGTTTCCGTCGACAAACAGGTCAATACCGTCAATGTTCTGGCAAACCATCTCGCTGCTCAGGTCACCTGTGCTTCCAAGATCCCCAAGGACCACGATGTAGTCGACAAGGCCCTTGGCCATATCAACGGCATACTGTGCGTTGGAGAGGATCAGGTCGCTGGTGAAGGAGACTCCCTGGATCGGTTTCGGGGAGACAAGTCCCACGACCCCAACCTTGAAGCCATTGAAGTTGTACACCTGGTAGGGCTGGGCAACAAGGTAGCCGTCTGCATCAAGGGCGTTTGCACTCAATGGGAGGGCCTTCTTGGTGCCGGTGATGCCGGTGGCCAGCTGCACTGCCTGCGGGGTGTAGGCGTCATAGCCGATCCAATCGACCAGACCTGCTGCCACCATCGCCATGTCGGCGGGGATGTCACCTACATTACCAGAGTTCAGCATCAACCAGTTGTCGGTCAGTGCCTTGCCTGCGCCTGCCATAGTGGAAAGCCTGGCAACACCAATACCGCCATTCTGCGCGTAGATGTTACCGTTCAGGTCGTTGGTATGGACTATGAACAGGTCAAATACCTTGGCCCCTTCACTCTTTACAATTTCCTTAACACCGTAAGGAAGAACGGCTTCTGCCACAACAGGAGCTACTGGCTTGGCGGGCTCCACAACCTTTTCCTTTACAGGAGCGGGTGCGGGGGCCGGAGCCGGAGCTGGAGCTGGTGCGGGAGCGGGGACTGCTGCCTTGACGACGGGGGTAGCACCAATGAGGGATACTACTGCTGGGTCTTCAGGGACAGTGGTCATGAGGGTGTACCCCATTGCTCTGGCAAACGGCTCGTAGGACTTGGCAATCGCGCTCTTCATAGGATCGAGCACGTCAGCGGCAGGAAGGATGACAGGATAGGTCGCGGTGACCTTACCGTTCTCAACATGCAGCTGCACAGCACCGACGCTTCTCAGACCGCTGTCTGCGCGCACGATGAGTGTGCCGTTGACCATCTTGGCCATGGCGTCGCCGTTTCCGTCGACAAACAGGTCAATACCGTCAATGTTCTGGCAAACCATCTCGCTGCTCAGGTCACCTGTGCTTCCAAGATCCCCAAGGACCACGATGTAGTCGACAAGGCCCTTGGCCATATCAACGGCATACTGTGCGTTGGAGAGGATCAGGTCGCTGGTGAAGGAGACTCCCTGGATCGGTTTCGGGGAGACAAGTCCCACGACCCCAACCTTGAAGCCATTGAAGTTGTACACCTGGTAGGGCTGGGCAACAAGGTAGCCGTCTGCATCAAGGGCGTTTGCACTCAATGGGAGGGCCTTCTTGGTGCCGGTGATGCCGGTGGCCAGCTGTACTGCCTGTGGGGTGTAGGCGTCATAGCCGATCCAGTCGACCAGACCTGCTGCCACCATAGCCATGTCGGCGGGGATGTCACCTACATTACCAGAGTTCAGCATCAACCAGTTGTCAGTAATTGCTGCTCCAGCTCTTGCCATAGTGGAAAGCCTGGCAACACCAATACCGCCATTCTGCGCGTAGATGTTACCGTTCAGGTCGTTGGTATGGACTATGAACAGGTCAAATACTTTGGCCCCTTCACTCTTTACAATTTCCTGGACTCCATAGGGTAGAGCAACCTCTGCCACTTCTGGCACCATTTCCTTTGCTGGAACTACTGGCGCAGGCACCTTTTCCTCTACAGGAACTACTGGTGCAGGCTCCTCAGCAGGAGCGGGTACTACTGGCTTCTCTACAGCCTCTGGAACTGCTACAGGCACTATTGGCTCTGGCGCAGGTTCTACAACAGGGGCCGGTGGAATGGGCTCGACCTTTGCAGTACTCTTACAGCCTACTAGGGAAAAAGCCAACAAAGCTACCAGCATTGCTGTCATAATTGTTCTTGAAAGACGTTTCACGTGTTTCCTCCTCATGACGTTCTCATGTGTCGTTGCATACGTACTCAACAACACTATAACACACACTACTAAAATCGGATACACCAAAAATACGTAAATAAGGCTAAATTAAGCGCTTAAAGAGAGAAAAAGAACGCCTGTGACAACATACATCACAGGCGTTTCCTTTTATGTTCGCATTGGACCCGCTTACATCAGGTCTTTAGGCTTACGAGCAGTATTGCCAGATTTCTCGCAATATGCAACATGGCGAAGTTTGCCATTCTCGAATATCGCCTTCATTTTGATCACACCGCCCCAGCGGCTTGTCAGTGCCTTTGCACCATCACGGCGCGCATTCTTGGAAACATGTCCTGCCATATAACTATCCCTCCATAGGTAACAATTTCTTCGTCACTATAACGAATTATATAAGGGAAGTCAAATCCCCGATACCAATACTATAGCCACTTATTGCACAATTATCAATCCACCCGTATTATCAGGGAATGATACGTAGCAAGGAACAAGCCCACGCACTTCTCAAAATGGTATTTCTGATCCCTGTATACCTCTACAAAGGACTGCTCTCACCATTTTTTGGAAGCAGCTGCATCTACCATCCAAGCTGCTCCTCCTTCATGGTGGATGCGGTCATGAAACACGGAATCCTCAAGGGAACTGTCATGGGCATGGCCAGAATCCTGCGATGCAGCCGCCTTTTCATGGGGGGGGACGACGCCGTCCCCGAAACCTGGTCCTGGAAACAGATTAAGGAGGGCTTCATCCTCTATAGGAGAAGAAGATAATCAGCGTGACAATTCCTTCACAAAAGGTATGAGCACCGATAGGGCATTCTCATTATGCCCCCCTTCGGGAATGATGATGTCAGCAAAAACCTTTGTCGGCTCGATGAAGTTGAAGTGCCCGGGTCGGACCACCTCCAGGTACTGGTTGCACACGCTCTCCACAGTCCTGCCCCGCTCGGCTATATCCCGCTTCAAGCGCCTGATAAACCTGATGTCATCAGGGGTATCGACATACAGCTTCAGATCCAGTAGATCCCTCACATTTTGCTCATAGAGCACCATCAGGCCCTCAATGATGACCAGTGGCTTGGGCTTGACCAGGACAGACTCGTCCTTACGCCTGTGATGCACAAAATCATAAAGAGGCATCTGTATCGGCTTGCCCTCCTTGAGCAGACAGAGGTGCTCATAGAGCAGTTCCATGTCAAATGCATCGGGATGGTCAAAGTTGAAGGCTGTGATGTTCTCATTGCTGATATACGAAGCGGAACGATAGTAGTTGTCCTGAGGGATGAAGACAAAATCCGAACAGACCTCACCTATCTTCCTCACTATGGTGGACTTGCCCGAACCCGATCCTCCGGTAATGCCGATGATCTTCACTTCCCTCATCTCTGGCTCCTTAGCATCATGCAACTCTCAAGCCCCTCAAAGGGAGGCCTCTTGGGAAAATACTCCAAACCGATATTGCCTGTATAGCCCAAACCCTCAAGAAACGAGAAAATCCGGCGGTAACTCAACTCACCGCTGTTGAGTTCAGCCCTGCCGGGCACACCCCCTGCACGAATATGTCCGATCCAGGGCAGATACTTCTCCAGCCTGATGCATATGTTCCCTTCGCTTATCTGCTGATGATAGATGTTGTAGAGCATACGCACATGAGGATCATCGACGATTTTAAGCACTGCGGCAGCATCTCCGGTACGGCTCAAGGCGTAGCCCTTGTTGTCGATACGGGTGTTCCTCGGCTCGATAAGCAGGTGGCACCCATATTTTTCCAGCAAGGGAATGCAAAGTTCCAAGCCCACGACCATCGCCTCAAGCTGGGCCTCATGGCTTTCCTCGGTTGCAGAGCCCACACCACACACGACCAGACGGTTTCCAAAAACCTTGGCCATCTCCAGGGCCTGGTGAAGATGTTCGACAAACTGGGTGTGCTGCGAACTGTCGGCAAGCGAACTCTCAGCCATACCCATCGCATGGCATGCAAGCGATGAGTTCTTAAGAAGGTCGACCAGAACAGAGCTCTCCTCCTGGGGGAAAGCCTTCCATTCCACATAGCGATACCCCATCCCATGCAGCTTCTTCAGCTGCTCAAGGGAGGGGACACTCTGAAAAATCGTATCCAAGCTTACACTGTACTGCACTATTTAACTCCAAATGAGAACTTGGTCGTGTGTTTGTAGACTGAGGTGCTCTTTAGCAAAC
Source organism: Sphaerochaeta sp. (assembly GCA_034007055.1). Taxonomy (GTDB): domain Bacteria; phylum Spirochaetota; class Spirochaetia; order Sphaerochaetales; family Sphaerochaetaceae; genus Sphaerochaeta. The sequence continues at coordinate 51,643 of JAVERP010000027.1, read as the reverse complement.
ACGAGGGGAAGTTGGGATGGTTCGGGCTGTCGGGGTAGTACTGTGTCTCAAAACAGACCCCCCCATGCTGCGGATATGCCACCCCAGCCTTGCCGATGGTCTTTCCATCAAGAAAATTTCCTGTGTACATCTGCACTGCGGGAAGCGAGGTGCTTATCCGCATTGTACGCCCCGAAGTCGGGTCATATACCTGGGCAAATTCAAAAAGCTGTGAGTTGTGCTTGGCAAGCACAAAGCAGTGGTCATATCCGCCGACCTCCTCAATATCCCTTCCCAAAGGTTTCTTCGTGGTAAAGTCAAAGGGGGTTCCCTCCACATCGCGCACCTCCCCGGTAGGGATGAGATGCTCATCAACAGGCAGGTACCGGTCACAGTTGAGCAGGACCTCATGCTTGAGGACAGAGCCGCTGGCAGCCCCTCCCAGATTGAAATAACTGTGGTTGGTAAGGTTCATCAGGGTTTTCTGTGTGGTGGTAGCCTCATACTCGATGACAAGCTCCCCACTTGGACGAAGCAGGTACGTGACCGTACAGTTCACCGAGCCAGGCATGCCCCCATCCCCATCAGGGCTGTACAGGCTCAGGACAACCCCTGGGGAGCCTGACCACTCAAACGGCTCCATATGCCAGTTCTTCCATCCGAAATTGCTTTTCCCGCTGTGCAGCGAGTTCTCCCCGTCGTTGGTCTCCATCTGATACTCCACCCCGTCGATGGAGAACCTGCCCTTTGCAATCCGGTTGGCAAACCTGCCCACTATCTGTCCAAAGTAGGTGGTGGAGGTAAGGTTGTCCAATGGGTTGTCAAAACCCAGGACAACATCGCGAACCGAACCATAGCGGTCAGGGACCTTAAGCGACTTGAGAACCCCACCCAGGCTAAGTATTTCAGCAGAGTAGGCGCCACAGGCCAAAGAGACCAGATAGATATTCTCGCCCTCTTTTGTCGTTCCAAAAACTTGTTTTTTCAGCATCTTGAAGCTCCCTGATGATCATAGGTATGTATGGATGAGTATACACCCCCTTGAAGGAGGCAACAACCAACAAATGCGCAAAAACGGCTAGCCCAAAAAGGCTGGCCCAAAACAGCTGGCATGTGGCCGCCCTGATCACTAGCTGCATATATATAAGGATAGGGCAAGCGGGTCTGGAGCATACAAAACCCAACCTGCCCCCACTACGGAGCATGAGCTCCCGCATAGAAGGGAGCTCATGTATCCACAGGACTTTGCTAGGGGACAAGAAACAGGTCGGGTCGGTTGCACCCCCTAGGAAGAGACCTCGTCACTTTTGAGGACGGCGAGGAAGGCACTCTGGGGAATCTCAACGTTTCCTACCATCTTCATGCGCTTCTTACCTTCCTTCTGCTTCTCCAGCAACTTGCGTTTCCTGCTGATATCACCTCCATAACATTTGGAAGTGACGTCCTTGCGGAAGGCGGTTATGGTCTCGCGACTTACAATAGTGCCCCCGATGGTTGCCTGAATCGCTATCTTGAACTGCTGGCGGGGAATCTCGCCACGCAGGCGGTTACACACCTGCCTGCCGCGAACCTGGCTGTTGCCCCTGAACACCAGCTGGCTCAAGGCGTCGACGGGCTCGCCGTTGACCAGGATGTCCAGCCTGACAAGGTCAGTCCTCTTATAGGCCTGCACCTCATAGTCGAAGGAAGCATAGCCGCGTGAGATGGACTTGAGCCTGTCGTAGAAATCAAACAGGACCTCAGCAAGAGGCATGTCATACACCAGCTCGACACGCTTCTCATCGAGATAGTTCATCTCCTTCTGATTTCCACGCTTCTCGAGGCAGAGGTTGATGATCGGGCCCACGAACTTGGTCGGGGTTATCACGCTGGCCTTGATGTACGGCTCCTCGGCATAGTCTACCTGCATCGGATCCGGATATTCCAACGGGTTGTCAATATATTTGGTCTCACCGTTCTTCATGTGGACAATATACTTTACCGAGGGACTGGTGAACACGATGGAGAGGTCAAACTCGCGCTCTATGCGCTCCTGGACAACCTCAAGGTGCAACATGCCCAGGAAACCACACCTGAAGCCGAAGCCAAGGGCTGCTGAGCTGTCCTTCTCGTAGATCAGGGAGGCGTCATTGAGCTTGAGGCGCTCAATGGAGCTTATCAGCTCTTCATAGTCATTCGTATCCACAGGATAGATGGAGCTGAAAACCACAGGCTTCACCTCCTTGAATCCCGGCAGGGGAACTTTAGCCCCCTTGACCGTTGAGGTTATGGTATCACCGACTCCGACATCACTGATGGTCTTGATGCCCGCTATACAGTAGCCGACATCCCCGTACCTGAGCTCGCTCTTCTTTACCAGACCAAGCTGGAAGACTCCAAGCTCCTCGATCTTGTACGTCGAGCCGCCGTGCATGAACCTGACATCCTGCCCCTCGCGCATCATCCCCTCAAAAATCCTGAAGTGGACGATGACACCACGGTAGGCGTCATAGTGGGAGTCAAAGATCAGCGCCTGCAAAGGGGCGTCTGAGCTCCCCTTGGGGGGCTCTACGAACTCGACTATCGCTTCGAAAAGCGCGGCTACCCCCACCCCGGTCTTGGCACTGACCTGCACAGCCATGTCGCTGTCCAGTCCCAGATCATTATCAATCTGATGCAGGCAGGCCTCGATGTCCGCAGAGGCAAGGTCAATCTTGTTGATGACGGGGATGATGGTCAGGTTGTGCTCGACCGCCATGTAGAGGTTGGCAATTGTCTGCGCCTCGACACCCTGGGAGGCATCGATAAGCAGCAAGGCACCCTCACAGGAGCTGATCGCCCGGGAGACCTCATAGGAGAAGTCCACGTGCCCCGGGGTATCGACCAGGTTCAGGGTATAGGTATTGCCATCCTTTGCAGTGTAGGGGATGCAAACCGCCTGACTTTTGATGGTAATCCCGCGTTCGCGTTCAATATCCATATTATCCAGCATCTGGGCCTGTGAAGGCCCGCGTGAGGTGCCGAACTTGGCTGTTTCGATAAACCGGTCGGCAAGGGTTGACTTGCCGTGGTCAATGTGGGCAATGATACAAAAATTTCTCGTAAATTTGGAGTCGGTTGGCATAGGTATCCTTATTCTTTGTCTGTCTCGCTCTCATCTTTTGGCGGAGCTTTCTTCTCTGCGGCCTTAGTCTTCTTCTTGGCTGGGTGCTTGACCTGCCTGGGGGTGGAGACCCAAGGCTCAAACCCAAGCAGGATGCGAATCTGGGCATCATCGAGGGTCTCTTTGTCGACCAGCTCAAAGGTAAGGATGTCCAGCTCCTCGCGCTGTTCTGAAAGGATTTTCCTCACGTCCAGCATAGCCTCATCAAGGATCTTGTGGATCTCAATATCGATCTGGTTTGCCGTCTCGTTGCTGTACTCCTTGCGCTGGGATATCTCCCTACCTAGGAACAGGGGCTCGGACTCATCGGCATAATTGACAAAGCCCAAACCACTCATCCCCCACTCGGTGACCATCCTGCGTGCAAGGTCGGTGGCCTGCTTGATATCGTTGCTGGTCCCTGTTGTGGTCTCGCCATAGACAAGCTCCTCAGCGACATAGCCGCCCATCGTCACCTTGATCCAGTCAAGGAGCATGGAACGGTTCTTGGTGTATGCATCACGTTCGGGAAGGCTCACCGTCAGGCCAAGGGCCCGACCATGGGGAATGATGGTCACCTTATGCAAGGGGTCCAGATTCTTCAGATAGTAGTGCAGCAGGGTGTGCCCTGCCTCATGGTAGGCGGTGGCAAGCTTCTCCTCTTCACTCATGGCGCGGCTCTTTCGTGCAACACCGAGCAGAATCTTATCCTGGGCATCCTCCATGTCAGCCATGGAGACGGTGGTCTTTCTCTTGCGGGCGGCAAACAGGGCCGCCTCATTGACCAGGTTGGCCAAGTCGGCGCCACTTGTGCCGGCAGAGCCCCTGGCGAGTCTCTTCAAATCCACATCATCTTCTAACTGCACCTTTCGCACATGGATCTTGAGAATCGCCTCACGCTCCTTGATATCCGGAAGGTCCACCACCACCTGGCGGTCAAACCGGCCGGGGCGCAACAGCGCAGGGTCAAGGACATCGGGGCGGTTGGTAGCTGCAATGACGATGACTCCGGTTGTGGTGGAGAAACCATCCATCTCAACGAGGATCTGGTTGAGGGTCTGCTCACGCTCATCGTTTCCACCGCCAAGGCCACCGCCACGGGTGCGTCCTACAGCATCCAGCTCATCGATAAACAGGATGCAGGGCGATGTCTTTCTGGCCTGCTCAAACAGGTCGCGCACCCTAGCAGCTCCCATGCCGACGAACATCTCCACAAAATCAGAGCCGCTGGTATGGAAGAAGGCAACGCCGCTTTCTCCGGCGACAGCCTTGGCAAGAAGGGTCTTACCTGTTCCGGGCGGGCCGACAAGCAGTACACCGCGGGGAATCCTGGCCCCAGCCTTGGTAAAGCGGTCGGGACTCTTGAGAAACTCCACAACCTCCTCCAACTCGTACTTGGCCTCGATCTGACCGGCGACATCCTTGAAGGTTGTCTTGGTATCCGTATCAAGGTACTCCTTGGCACGGCTCTTGCCCAAGTTGGACATCATCTTTCCGCTCATGCCGCTTGACTGGCGGTAGAGCATGATGGTAAAGCCTATGAAAATGATCCAGGGCAACAGTTGCAACAAGACCTGCAGCAGGGAAATTTCCTGCACAGAACCGGTGACTGTAACCTTCTTGCCCTTCAAGGTCTCCAGCAGACTCTCATCAAAATAAGGGATCCGTGTCTTTGCAGCTATGCCGTTCCTCAGCACGAAACTGATCTGGGACTGCTCCTTGATCTCCACTGAGATAACTTCGCCGGCGTTGACGTAGGAGATGAAGGTGGTATAGGGGACCACCTGCTCCGCAGCTGTGGCGCTGTTGAAAAACATATAGGCAAACGTAATGGCCAGCGTGATGAAAACCATCAGGGCAAATCTGTTTTTCGGATTGTTCTGTGGCTTGAAGGAGGGCTTTTTCCCATCTCGGGAAGGGCCTTGCCAATACTGGTTATTGTCCTTATCGTCTTTCCTGGTATCATTATCTCTGTCGTGGTCTTCTTTTGTAAGTTTCACTGCTCTCGTTCCTTTTGCTAACACTATATATATTTGTTGTTCTTCCGGCAAGGGGAGTTTTGCTCCTAGTGCACAACCTGTCCTTTCCACCTAGAAACCGCCCAAACACAGCAACTATGCCCCCAACGTCCTCCAGGACAGGAACTTGCTTGTGCAGAGCGGGAAAAATCTTCCACTCAGAAAAAAGCTTGCTCAGCAGTACCGTCTTGCCCTCGAGCTCTATGCGGTCACCTTCCATCGGGGAGCGCAAGAGAGGGTGGACCAGGCCATCCTGTGCAATGCGCAACAGCAGCGGATCATCACTGTCGCTTTGCACCCTGAATACCGCCCCACTTTCCAGCTCAACTTCACCCTGATCTCCAATTGTATCGAGAGAAAGGCAAAAACTAAAGGGGAGCACAACACGTTCCAAGGAGAACACCCCCTGAGAAAGCGTGGCAACCATCCCTGCGCTGGACAAAGACCATCGAGAAGAGGCACCGCTACCCTCAAGGTCAGTACGGACCTGCCGCACCTTTGCATAGGAGAGCCTCGTCTCCTGCCCCACGGCGATGTGGGAGAACATGCCTAGCAAGACAGTATCGCGTATTGCCCCATCCAAGGCAAGGAAGTCATCCAAGGCGATCTGAGCACCGTCGGTTAGGATGACTTTTTTCATGGCCTCGGAGGTGAGGCGATCAAGGAGGTGCGAAACCTCCCGGGCACGGGAGGTGAGTCGCCCGATGCCTGCGTGCGCCTGGGGGTAGAGCGAAATGATCGCAGGGCTGAGGTTTTTTCGTATCGCATTGCGCTCGTAGCACTCCATCTGGTTGGTGGAGTCCTCAGACCAGAGGAAACCCTTCTCCTCAACATACTTCTGCAGGAGTGCATGCGTCAGGCCCAAGGTTGGCCTCAGGATGGTTGTAGGGGAGGAGAACCCACTCTGAATGCGCACTATCCCCTCCAAGGAGGCAATGCTGCTGCCCTGGAACACCCGCTTGAGAATGGTTTCCATCTGGTCGTCGGCATTGTGTGCGGTAGCCAGATGACAGCAATCCAAGGCAAGGCACGCCTCTTCAAGCTTGGCATAGCGCGCCAGGCGGGCCGCATCCTCAATGCCCGAGCCCCTCAGGCGTGCAGATTCTGCAACTGAGCCTTCGGGCAGATTCAGCACCGTTAGGACGAGGCCCAAGCGTTCGCAGTTCTTGCGGTTAAGCGAAATCTCCCCGTCCAGCTCTTGGGCACTGCGAAGGCCATGGTTCACATAGAGGGGGAAAACACAGGAAGACCCGAGCAAGTGCACAAGAGCTACTAGCAGAGCCAGCGAGTCGCTTCCCCCTGAAAAGGCTACAGCAATGCGCGCACTGCGATCGAAGCCACACTCATCAAGCAGGCTTGACACTTCATAAAGGACCGACTCTTCGATTGTAGGCATGAATCACCTCCTTGATGCTCGTCCCCTCCACAAGGGCACAAAGGGCCTGGGAAGCAAGTTCTATCCCCACTACAAAGCGAGGGTCATCCTCGCAGGAGAGCACATGGTCCACGACAGGTACTCCGGGAGCCGGGCGACCGATACCGACGTAGATGCGTACAAAATCACTACACCCAAAATGCTCTATCAGGCTCTTCAGTCCATTATGGCCGGCAGAGGAGCCACCCTCCCTGATCCTGATCATCCCCAGGGGCAGGTCCATCTGGTCAAGGACGACGATCATGTCGGAGCACGCCTGGGAGGGAAAGTATTTTGCTATCGCCCCACTGTTATTCATAAAGGTCAATGGTTGGACCAATAGGGAAGCCCTATCATGAGTTGTGATGTTTGCATACCTGTACAAACGGAAACAGCGTTTTTTCAGACGAACCTGAAAAAACGCTGCACACATTTCAATCACGGCAAAACCTACGTTATGGCGCGAGTGTTCGTACTTGGTACCTGGATTGCCCAGTCCAAGGATCAGCCTCATTTCTTAGCCTTGTCTTCCTCGTCATCAGCAGGAGCTGCATCGATGACTTCAACTTCCTCGGCCTCTTGCTCATCTGCAACAACCTCTTCCCTGATAGCCCTCACGGTAGCTACGGTGCCTTCAAGATCGCCATGGACCTTTACAGCTACGGGGAAAACGACATTCTTAAGGTGAAGGGCTTCGTTCAGGTCCAGGTGGGAAACATCAGCTTCGATGGCATCGGGAAGGTCCTTGGGCAGACATTCGATTTCAACTTCATAGAGGATCTGCTCGAGCACTCCACCTTCTCGGGTGCCGATGGGGCTACCGACAAGGGTGATGTTGACCATTGCCCTGAGGGCCTGCCCACGGGTAACTTCATAGAAGTCAACGTGCTTGATCTCCCCGCGCATCAGGTTCTCCTGATAGTCTTTCATCAGACACTCGTACTTTGTCTTGCCGACGGTGATCTTCAGCAGTGCAGTCTCTGAGAAAAAGCGTACCTTATTGTGAAACTCCCTTGAATCGAGGGTGATGTGGATCGGGTTCTTCTTCTTGCCGTAGATTACGGCAGGGATACGTTTGCTGCGCAGCACACGGCGCGCTCCGGCGGAACCGAAATCGGTTGTTCTTCTCTCAGCGGAAAGATTTCTCTTTTCAGACATACAATTCTCCTTGTACTCTCATTGGCTGCCATTGTGGCACCAATTACCATAACATAGGGGCATCAAAGACACCCGACAGTCTACCATACTACCCGATTCCCATTATGGGGGACAAGAGCTTTGCCTCCAAATGTATGGGCAAAAAAAAGCAACCCGCACTCAATAGGGATTGCTCCAAGCAACTGGGAAGGAGGGATTCGAACCCCCGATGCCGGCACCAAAAACCAGAGCCTTAACCGCTTGGCGACTTCCCAAGGACGGATATGACAATATCCTAAATATAATCCTTTGTCCAGCGGTTATTCTTCAGCGGGGTTTTTTATCTCCTCTCCAACATCTGAAACATACGCCTCCATCACTACCTGCTGGAGGTGGTCGCGAAAGGCGCTGCAGATGGGGTGTGCAACATCCTTGAACTCCCCATTGGCGAGCTGACGGCTTGGCATGGCGATAAAGTCCCCCTCACGGCCTTCGATAACCTTTATATTATGCACGACAAATTGATTGTCGAATGTTACGGTCACGTAAGCCTTGAGCTTCCCAGCCTGGGTCACTTTTCTTATCCGCACTTCTGATATGTCCACAACAACCTCCCGCTACTCTCTTCATGAAGCAAATCACTATATCAGCTTAGTGCACCAAAGCTGCACACTATCCAAAAACCGACTATGTAACTCCCTAGATAATTCTAGCACACTTTTGTCATCTTCACCTACAAAATACCAACAAGAGCCGCTTCCGGACAAACTTCCATATCCTACATATCTGCTTGCAATACGGGCAACTGCCCCATAAAACTCAGGATAGTCCAGACATCTCTCAAAATCATTGAAGAAAGCGCCCCCCCATTCGTGGCTTTTCCTCTCCAACGTGGCAAGGACTCGTTCCAGGGGAACCCTCTGTCCAAGGCCGCCTTTCACAAGCAGGGTATCAAGGAGGGCATACGCCTCCTTGGTTGATACCGAGTATCCCCTCGGGTGGACCAATAGGATAGGTTTGGGAGCTACAGAGAGGGCGGTGATGCGCTCCCCCCTCCCCTCGACCAGGGCACAAGAAAAACCGGACAGGAAAAAGGGAACGTCGCTGCCGACGCCCAGGGCAACCTCTTCAAGCTCACTAGGGGCGAGGGCCCCCGCACCGGAGGCCTCCTGCAAGAGCAGCAGCAGTGCAGCTGCATCGCTGGAACCTCCGCCCAAGCCCGCCCTGACGGGGATGTTCTTTTCACAATGGACTTGTAAGGATAGGGGAAGGCGGCTTCTCTCATACCAGAGGACGGCAGCCTTGCTCAGGGTGTCGCCACCTTTTTCGCAGTAGGCTTCCAAGCCGGTGACCTCGATGGAGAAGGCGTCGCTTTCGCTGTAGCTCATATCAATGCGGTCAGAGAGATCCACCAACGAGAAGATGGACTCGATGGGGTGATACCCGTCTGCAAAAGGGGATCCGACAGCCAGATGAAGATTCACTTTTGCGTAAGCCTGACGAGAAAGCAAGTCACCCATGACAGAACAGTATCAAAGCAAAAGTGAATTGTCTAGCACGATTTATAAAATTCCATACTATAAGCCATATTACATCCCCATAATCTGGGCTTAGAGGGCATATTTATACAGAATTGAAGAAATGTAGCACAAACAAATCAACCTTAGGACCAGACCCCCAAGGAGACCAGCTTCTCGGTGACCTTTTCACTCCAGCCCTTGTTGGCCTGCGGGTTTCCCGGACTCGGATGGAGGATGGACGACACCATATGCCCCTGCTCACCTGAGAAAAGCTTCTCTAACTTTTTCTCAGCATATTTGCCCACTCCAATGAGGTTTTTGGGCTTCACCAGACGGACCACATCTATAAGATAGCTGTCGCAAATGGTCTCAAGGGCAACGCGTTCGGTCTTGGGAAGCTTGTCGGGTGTGATGTTCCTTCCAGTAGGGCCGCGATCCATAAAGACCAGGGGGCAATAATTGACCACGGTCAGGGAGGAGAAGCACGATTGGGCAGAGCCGTAGCGCTCACTGAAAAGGGCCCAGAGCCTCCTGCCGCTGACTTCACTGCGCTTGCACTCCATACCCAGGACAGGGCGTGCCGGATGCTCAAAGGGGGGTTTGCCCACCTCTCCGTCCAGATGCAGGAAATCCCTGACCGCATCAACCTCCCCGAAGGGGACGCCATTCTGAGCCATGCCGAAGGGCCCGGGGTTCATGCCCAGGAAGATCGTATCAACCTGCCTGTCCACATACATGCGAATATACTGCTCGTGGAGGTCCCACGCATAGAGCAGGGGGTTGTAGACCACGAAGTCTGTGGAGAAGCGCAAGGACTCGACCTGAGCCCTAAACTGAAGCGTACGCTGCACTACCTTGGTACTTATATCATTCATCCTGTAATCCCCTAGCCAAAAGTTGCTAAAATCACGTAAGATACCAAAACATGACACAAAACGAATATAACCTCAAGGGAATAGTTTTCGATAAGGATGGGACTCTGTTCGACTATGCCCAGGTATGGGCGGAGGTGCTCAGCGAGGCCATAACCACAGCCTTCGCAGAGATGGGGAAAAACAAGAAAAAACACAAGCCTGCCCAGCAGGCGATGCTACGCCTGATGGGAATTGATGCAGAGGGCAACACCCTTGCAAACGGCCTGGTATTCACCCATAAGAAACAGGTCATCATCAAGCGCTACCTTCTGTACTGCATGCGCTACCGCATCCCCGTGATCAAGACCTTCCGCGTCTATAACCAGAATATCAAGAACAGCGAGTTCCTTGTCGGAGAGAGGCTGAAGACCCTTGACTTCTCCATGCAGCAACAGCTGTTCGCCCAACTCAAGGAGAGTGGATATCGCATAGGCATCATCACCAGCGACACAGAGTCATCCTCAAAGACATTCCTCTCGGTGATGGGCCTTGAGCACATGGTCGACTTCCTGAGCACTCGCGACAGCAAATACCATAAGAAACCCCACCCCCAGGCATTTGAGGCCTTCTGCTCCCGCTTCTCCTTGACGAGTGCCGAGGTCGCCATGGTAGGTGATACGCAAACTGACATGCATATGGCCAGGAAGGCAAAGGCCGGATATACCATTGCCGTATTGACCGGAAGCAATGACAAGAAGATGCTCAAGCGCTATGCCGATGTCATATATGAGGACATCTCCTCACTTTCCTGTGATGCGAGGCTCTTTCCCACCAGCTAGCTGACTCAGCAGATCACAAGCCGCCATAGCCGATCCCGCCGGAACAAAAACATGATCATGATAGTATCCTGCAACTATATTCGCACGTATTCCTGCATCAGAGAGGATGGTTGAGACCTGTGCCGTCAAGCCCACTGCATACAGGCTCGGATGCACACGCATTGTGATGAGCCTCCACACTCCCTCATAGGAAAAACCCTGCAGATCTGCTTCTTCCTGCCTCATGATCAGCGTCCTACCCTCTTGCTCACACATGCATGCCCAGACAGGAAGATCCGGGAGATGGGGATAGTCAAGAAAACAGTATACATAGCTCTCCACTGAGAGTATGGGCTGCAGATTCGCCAGCATTTTCTCGAGATTGGTTTCACCGTGCGTGATGTGCATGTACCCTCCAAAACTGATCTTCTTCTCCCAGCATATCATATACTCACCCCCAAACCACCATCCACCTGGAATATACTTCATGCCTACACAAAAGCCCTTGGTCAATTCTTCCTGATTCATCTACAATAGTAGAAATCTACTAGCTTTATAAACCCTATCGAGACAACATCTTATCTAAGATATTGACATTCTGTCCAGTTTCTGTAAAAATCTCCTTTACTATCATATGACAGGCATATAGTATGTTCCTATCATATGATTCCAATTGGGAGATCGTACCATGCAACACTCTTGGGAAGAACTAGATCAAAGTCGGGGCACCCTGTTTGCCGGAGATTGGCCCACCATCATTGAGATGTTTTCCATAACCATGGAAAAATTCCCCCACCGACCCTGCTTCACCTCTTTCAAGCCTGAGCGAAGCACCCTCACCTATGCCGAAGTCGAGTGTTCGATGGTGCGTGTCAGCTCCTACCTGCAGGAGCTTGGGGTAAAGCCTGGGGACCGTGTGATAATCAATGGCAAGAATAGCCCCTCCTGGGCGATAGCCTATTTGGCGGTGCTTCACGCAGGGGCCATTGTCGTCCCACTGGACAACCAGATGCCCTCTCGCCGCATGGAGGACCTCAGCTCATTCTGTGAAGCCTGCTTTGTGTTTGGGGACAAGGGTGTGCTTGAGGCCCTTAACCATGAGCTGCCCTGGTTCAAGGGTCTCAAGGGAATGGCCACCCTTCTGGGTGAGAGTGACCTCTACCCTTCCATCGAATCGCTCCATGCACAAACCGAGTATCAGAAGCACAGCAGCACGTGTGAGGATGTTGCAGCGATCCTGTTCACCAGCGGGACCACAGGACGCGAGAAGGGAGCAACGCTTACCCATACCAACATCGTCAGTGATGTCTACCAGGCCTGCGACGGGATCTTCCTCAGCCTGGACGAGACGGATGTGCTGTATGCACTGCTTCCTCTGCACCACTCCTACTGCTGCACCGCTGTCCTGCTTGAGACACTCAAGCATGGAGCCGAATGCGTCTTCGGCCAGGAGATAGCGGTCTCGCGCATGATCGCGGACATGACCAAAGGCCAGGTCACCATCTTCATGGGCATACCCATGCTCTACAACAAGATCCTCACCGGCATGATGAAGCAGGTCCGTAAGAAGGGCCTGGTCACATACGCACTTGTGCGGACCATGATGACCATAAATGGCTTTACAAAGAAACATCTCAAGGCGAACATCTTCAGGGGAGCCTTCAACAAGATGCTGCTGAGCAAGGTGGGCCTGGACCAGAACAGGATCCTCATCTGCGGAGCCGGCCCCCTATCGCCGGTGGTATTCAAGCAGTACCAGCAGCTTGGGCTGGACTTCATCCAGGGCTACGGCCTTACCGAGACAAGCCCGATCCTCACCCTCAACCCGATAAGCCACTTCAAGATAGAGTCAGTGGGCATGGTCTTTCCCATGGTGGATATGAAGATCGGCAACCCTGATGCCAATGGCATCGGGGAGATCCTGGTAAAGGGGCCGAACATCACACGCGGGTACTGGAAGGACGAAGCCCATACAAAGGAGCTCTTTGACGAGGATGGGTATCTGAAGACCGGTGACCTGGGGTATCTGGACCGGGAGAACTACCTCTATCTCAAGGGCAGGGCAAAGAATCTCATCATCACCGAAGGGGGCAAGAATGTGTACCCTGAGGAGATAGAGGATATGTTCCAGCTCTATGCCCAGGTTGAGCAGGTGCTCATCCGCGGCTATCAGGAGCATAAGGGCAGCCTCTCTGAACTGATCGAAGCGGTCATCCATCCAAACATGGAGTACTACACAACCCATGACGTGCAAGAGCAGACAGACCTCGAATCCATCATCAGGGAGATCAACCAAAGCCTCCAGGGGTACAAGAAGATCTCAAAACTGACCATTGTGCATGAGCCGATGGAGATGACCAGCACCAAAAAGATCAAACGGAACAGAGTGACTGCATAGGAACAATATGCTACTATGTCGCTATGAAAACAATAATTTCCAACGCCCTGATTGTTCCCATGAGAGAAGAAGGGGAGCATCTGTATGGCGATATAGGCCTTGAAGGAACAAAGATCGTGTTTGTCGGAGAGAAGCCTCCAGGCTTTGTCCCCGACAAAACCGTGGATGCGACCGGGATGCTTGCCATGCCTGCCCTGGTCAACGCACACACCCACCTTGCCATGCAGTTCATGCGCAACTACAAGGACAGTGCACCGAACCTGCAGGCCTGGCTTGCAGAGATCTTCCCCATCGAGGACAAGCTATCCCAATCTGATGTGCTCGCCTCCGCCCGTTTGGGGGTCATCGAACTGATCCAAAGCGGTATCACAACCTTCAACGACATGTACTTCTTCCCGGAGTCCACAGCCCGCGCAGTCAATGAGGGGGGCATACGGGCAAACCTCGGCCTGACCCTCTTTGGGGATCTCTCATCCTCCAGGCTGAGGGTCAGGGAGAGGGAGAAGCTCACCGACTCTGCAATGGCCTCATCAGGGGGTAGGATCACCCTCGACATCGCCCCCCACGCCATATACACCTGCACCACAGAGACCTACCAGTATGGGCATGACTGGGCAAAGGCCAACCACAGAAACCTGCATACCCATCTCAGCGAAACAAAAAAAGAGGTCGAGGATTGCCTGAAAGAGCACGGCAAGACCCCTTTGCACTACCTGGAATCCATTGGGGCACTAAAGGACATCCCCTCGATACTGGCACACTGTGTCCACCTCACCCCCAGTGAGATCGAGCTCATGAAAGGTCTCAACGCCTCGATAGTGCACAACCCCAGCAGCAACTGCAAGCTCGCCAGCGGGGTCGCCCCCATATCCGTCTTCCTGAAGAACTCCATCAACGTGGCCATCGGCTGTGACGGCTCGAGCAGCAACAACAACCAGAACCTCTTTGAGGAGATGCACATCGCCTCTTTGCTCAGTTCGGTCCATTCGGGGCACCTATGCAACCTCAAGCCGTATGATATGCTCAAGATGGCGACCATCAACGGGGCGAAGGCCTTGGGCCTCGATGCGAGGATAGGCACCCTCGAGGCGGGCAAGGAGGGTGACATACTCCTCCTGGACCTTTCCAAGGCCCATCTGACCCCCCTTAACGACCCATTCAGCGCCTTGGTCTACGCAGCCCAGGCCTCCGATGTCGACACGCTCTTCTGTCAGGGCAAGATGGTCATGGAAAAACGCAAAGTCCTTGGCCTTGACCAGGGAGAGATCCAAAAGGATGTCATCTCCCGGTGGGATGCCATTCGCAGCAGATGAAGCAAAGGTAGAAAGCAAGTAAGAAAACATTGAATATCACATAAGGAGAAGCTACCCATGGATGAATCGTTCATTACCCTTGAGTTCAAAGAAGAGGCCCTCTTTCTGATCGACCAGAGGGTCCTGCCGGCCACCTACACCTACTTCATCTGCAAGACGTACCAGGATGTGGAGTTTGCCATCCGGGACATGGTTGTCCGGGGAGCTCCGGCCATCGGTGCCACCGCAGCCTACGGAGTCTATCTGGCAGCAGTCCAGTATGCTGCCAACAGGCAGTTCAGAGCAGAACTCAGAAAGGCTTGTGACTTCCTGTCCAAGAGCCGCCCGACTGCAGTGAACCTCGAATGGGCGATAGAGCGGATGTGGAAGGTTTTCCTGAAGGTTGAAAAGGATCCTACAGAAGAAATCCTCTCCGCCCTGAAGGCGGAAGCTGATGCTATAAGAGCCGAAGATATCCAGACAAACAAGACGATGAGCAGGATTGGCAACAGCGTCGTCCCACAAGGGGCGACCATCCTGACGCACTGCAATACCGGAGCCCTTGCCACCGCAGGCTGGGGAACAGCGCTTGGTGTCATCAAGGAAGCGTTCTATGACAACAAGAACATCTTCGTCTACGCTGACGAGACACGCCCACGCTTCCAAGGCGCCCGCCTGACAGCCTGGGAGCTGATGGAGGCGAAGATCCCCTCAGCCCTGATCCCGGACAGCGCTGCCGCCACCTTGATCCGTGACGGCAAGATAGACTTGGTGATCCTAGGCGGGGACCGCGTCGCCGCCAACGGGGATGTGGCCAACAAGCTGGGCACCTTCTCGCTATCGGTGATCTGCAAGCAGTACGGGGTGCCCTTCTACTCGGTTGTGCCGATCTCCACCATCGACTTCAACCTCGCAGACGGTTCGCTCATCCCCATCGAGGAGAGGGACAAGAGCGAGGTCATCTTCGTAGGTGATACTCAGGTAGCCCCTCTGGATATGGAGGTCTTCAACCCTGCCTTCGATGTGACACCGCACCAGAACATCACCGGCATCATCACAGAAAAGGGTATCATCCGTCCTCCATTCAAGGAGAACATCGAGCGCTTGCGAAAGGGCGAAAGCCTGTAGGAGGCATGATGGAAGATGCAATGTGACTGCCAAAGGGCTCCTTGAAGAAGGAGCTCTTCACTAGTTGTCACAAGGCATTTGGAAAGAAATCCTATACAGAAAAAGGTACAAAGCTGAAAAGATTGAAAAACATAGGGCAGTAAGGCAGGAGGGACAAAAAAAATACTGTTTTTCTCCCTCCCCTCCTATGTTTCTTGTTTCTCATGCATGGGGCAACACGCACCCCGCCCCTTTGCGGTCCTGCTCAAAATAGGCCCTTTTCTGTTAGTTCCTACGCATACCGCAATATTTACCCTCTGTTTTTATCTTTCCCTAAGCGCTTTACCAAGTGCCAAGGTTTCTATATTGTTATATACAGCTTCTTGCATAATTATGCACCGAAGCTGAGGAGTTACCCCATGCATGATGCAACCCAACGAGTGATGGACCGTGTGATCCAGCTCGATGCAAACCAACCCGAATTTATCCAAGCTGTCACCTCATTCCTATCTTCGATCGACAAGCTCGTCGATGATATTCCCCAGATACTCTACCACAAGGTGCTCGACCGCATGGTGGAGCCGGAGCGGGCCATCTTGTTCCGCATCCCCTGGTTTGACGATGACGGGACAATGCAGCTCAACCGCGGCTTCAGGGTTCAGATGAACAGCGCACTAGGGCCCTACAAGGGAGGAATGCGCTTCCACCCCTCAGTCAACCTCTCCATCCTGAAGTTCCTCGCCTTTGAGCAGACCTTCAAGAACAGCCTCACCGGCCTCTCTCTCGGCGGCGGCAAGGGGGGAAGTGATTTCAACCCCAAGGGCAAGAGCGATGGGGAGGTCATGCGCTTCTGCCAGAGCCTGATGCTTGAGCTGGGCAGACACATCGGCGAGGACACCGACGTGCCCGCCGGTGATATCGGTGTGGGCGGCAGGGAGATCGGGTACATGTACGGACAGTACAAGCGCATCCACAACAAGAGTGTGGGCATCCTCACCGGCAAGCACCCCTCCTATGGCGGATCATTCATCCGACCTGAGGCTACAGGCTACGGCCTGGTCTACCTCTGCGCTGCAATGCTCGCGGCCCAAGGCAAGAGCCTTGAGGGCAAGAGCTGCCTGGTAAGCGGAAGCGGCAACGTGGCGCAGTTCACCACTGAGAAACTGCTCACCATGGGGTCCAAGGTACTCACCATGAGCGACTCAAGCGGGGTGCTCATCGATCCCACAGGGATTGACGAACAAAAGCTTGCCTACATCAAGACACTGAAGAATGTCAGGCGGGGACGCATTGCAGAGTATGCTCAGAAATACAAGGAGGCTACCTACATCCCCCACAACGGTTCGGCGACATCGAACCCCTTATGGGATGTGAAGGCAGACTACGCCTTCCCCTGTGCAACCCAGAACGAGATCAACGTAGAGGATGCAAAGAACCTTGTAGCCAACAAGATCCAGCTCGTCGGTGAAGGTGCGAACATGCCCACCACATTGCAGGCAGAGGAGATCCTGATGGAAGGGGGAATCCTTCTCGCACCGGCCAAGGCCTCCAATGCAGGAGGAGTTGCCGTATCCGGCCTGGAGATGGCCCAGAACAGCCAGAGGTTGCAGTGGACCCCAGAGCAGGTCGATGCACAGCTGTTGACCATCATGAAGAACATCTACAGCACCATCAGCCAGGCTTCTGACAAGTACAGCACGAAGAACAACTTTGTCGACGGTGCCAACATTGCAGGCTTCATCAAGGTCTCCGATGCCATGATAGCCCAAGGGTATGTCTGACAATGGAGAAAGCACCTCATTCACTATTCGCTGTACGGATGGCCATTTTTTTAGTATACTGGGGCTAAGGAGACACAAATGAAAGATCAAGAATTTTACATTTGCAAAATTTGCGGGAACATTGCCTCTAAAGTCGTCGATAGGGGACCTACCCTATCCTGCTGTGGAGAAGAGATGACTACCCTGACGGTAAACACCGTTGATGCATCCAAGGAAAAGCATGTTCCTGTTGCAACAGTCGAGAAGAACATTGTTACTGTAAACGTCGGATCAGTAGATCATCCCATGACAAAAGAACACCACATCAGCTGGATCTATCTGGAGACGGAGAAAGGTGGTCAGAGGAAGAATCCTGTCATAGACGGCAAGCCTCATGTTACCTTCTGCATTGATGATGACAAGCCCATTGCGGTCCTTGCCTACTGCAACCTGCACGGACTTTGGAAAGTTGCCCTGTAGAGACCAAAAAGGCTACCCGGCCTTGCCTCTGTAGAGAGGGAGGCTGGGTTCGTACCATTCCCCGCTGAGCGGGGAATTTCTTTTGCCCGAAAGAGTCAGGTTTTATTCTAAGGTGAAAGGCTCCCCTTGTCCCTTCTCACCTGAAGGCTAGGAAAAAGAGGACAGAAGAGCAAAGGGATAGAGATAGAGCAAAGAGAAGAGTAAGAAGAAAAAGATCGAAGGAAAGCCCCACCCCCCTTGGCAGATGCCAAGGGGGGGTGGGGCCTAAAGGGTTGGAAAGAGGTTTCCCAAGGAGGGGCTCTTTATCTGACCACTATCCGGAAGTACCGTTTCTTGCCAGCCCTGAGTAGGATCTCACCTTCCTCATCGAGGAAACTGAGGTCTATTACGGCCTTGGGATCGGTGATCTTGGTCTCACCAACCCACGCTCCACCACCACTGACCAGACGCCGGGCATCGCTATTGGTCGTTGCAAGGTCAGTTCGGGCAAAGAGGGACAGGACTGGGATACCGGCCTCGAGCTCGCTTCTCTCCACTTCAAGGGAGTTCATCCCATCCCTGCTTTCAGAACCGGCAGCGGCAGAGCCGAACATCGCCTGAGCGGCGCTCTGAGCCTTGTCAGCCTCCTCAACGCCATGGATGATCTTGGTCTGCTCATAGGCAAGGCGGATCTTGGCATCATTGATGTTGACCCCATCAAGCTCATACTGGGCTATCTCCTCAAGGGAGAGGAAAGTGAATAGCTTGAGGAACTTTACCACATCCTCATCATTTACGTTGCGCCAGTACTGGTAGAAGTCATAGGGGGTGAAGAGTTCGGGATCAAGGAAGACAGCCCCCTTCTCGCTCTTGCCCATCTTCTGCCCGTCAGAGCGTGCGATGAGGTTGAACGTCATGCCATAGCACTCCGCCGATTCGGTCTTCCTGATCAGGTCGATACCTGCAACGATGTTGCCCCACTGGTCATCGCCTCCGATCTGCAGGCGGCAGCCATGGTCGCGGTAGAGGGTCAAAAAGTCATAGGACTGCAGCAGCTGATAGTTGAACTCGATGAAGGAGAGGCCCCGTTCGAGCCTGGCCTTGTAGGATTCAAAGGTAAGCATCCTGTTTACCGAGAAGTGGCGCCCGATCTCACGAAGGAAATCGATGTAGTTCAGGTTGGTGAGCCAGTCTGCGTTGTTGAGCATGATGGCCTTGCCCATACCTTCAGCAGGGGTTTCGGAGAAGTCGACCACCGTACTCAGCTGGTCCTTGATGGACGCGCAGTTGGAGGTGACCTCCTCTGGGGTGAGCATCTTGCGCAGCTCGGTCTTTCCTGAGGGGTCTCCGATCATGGCGGTGCCGCCCCCTACCAGGGCGATGGGGTTGTGTCCGGCAAGCTGCAGGTGGTGCATCGCAAAGAAGGGCACCATATGCCCGATGTGCAGGCTCTTTCCTGTGGGGTCCGCCCCCACATAGAAGGAGACCTTCTCTTTGTCCATCAGCGCGCTCAGTGCATCCAAATCGGTGAATGCCTTGATGAACCCGCGGTCCATCAGGGTCTTTAGTGCCTTGTTCATACCTATGCCTCTACTCTTTTGTACTCTTTGGTCGCCTTGATGATGGTCGGCACCAACTCGGCGATGGGGACGCGAACCTGCTCCATGCTGTCGCGCATGCGCAAGGTCACCGTATTGTCCTCGAGGGTGTCATAGTCGACGGTGACGCAGTAAGGGGTGCCGATCTCATCCATGCGGCGATAGCGTCGCCCGATGGCACCGCTGACATCAAAGAAGGTTACAAAATCCGACCTGAGCTCCCTTTCCAGCTTGGAGGCGAATTCGGCAATGCCGTCCTTCTTCACCAGGGGCAGGACCGCCACCATGACCGGGGCGATCGTGGGGTGGAAGTGCATCACTGTGCGCACATCCCCCCCTTCCAGGGTCTGTTCCTCATAGGCATCACTGAGAGCCATCAGGACGTTGCGTGTCAGCCCTGCTGAGGTCTCCACCACGTACGGGATGTAGCGCTCGTTGGTCTGGGGGTCGAGGTAGTTCATCTCCTTGCCGCTGAAGGTCTGGTGTTGGGTAAGGTCATAGTCGGTTCGGTTATGCACACCCTCAAGCTCCTGCCACCCCATGGGGAAGAGGAACTGGATGTCATAGGCGTCCTTGGCGTAGAAGGCGAGTTCGTCAGGACCATGCTGGTGCCAGCGCAAGCTGGAGGCCTTGATGCCCATCTTCTCATAGAAGGCCATCCTCTGCTCTTTCCAGTAGGCAAACCACTCTTCGTCACTGCCGGGCTTGCAGAACCACTGCATCTCCATCTGCTCAAACTCACAGGAGCGGAAGATGAAGTTCTTTGTGGTGATCTCGTTGCGGAAGGACTTGCCCACCTGTGCAATGCCGAAGGGGATCTTCACCCTGCTGGACTGCACCACGTTCTTGAAGTCCACATAGATGCCCTGTGCGGTCTCCGGGCGGAGATAGATGGTCGAGCCAGAATCGGCATCCGCCCCTATATGGGTGGAGAACATCAGGTTGAAGTTCCTTGGCTCGGTAAAGCTATCCTTGGTGCCGCAGGTGGGACATGCACCGTTGAGGTCGATCTGGTCGGCCCTGAAACGGGATTTGCACTGCTTGCAGTCCACCATGGGGTCGGTGAAGTTCGAAACGTGCCCGCTCGCTTCCCACACACGCGGATGCATCAGGATCGAAGCATCGAGCCCGACGATGTCGTCATGGATCTGGGTCATCTCCTTCCACCAGAAGTCACGGATGTTGTTCTTCAGCTGCACACCCATCGGACCGTAGTCAAACGCACCACTCAATCCGCCATATATCTCACTCGACTGGAAAATAAATCCCCGACGCTTACACAGCGAGACAATCTTGTCCATCGTTACTTCAGCCATATTCTCAACCCTCACTCTTCAGCACTGACAATGCTGTCTCTATTCTTGCACATGTTTTTTCCTGCCCAAGCAGGGAAATCGAATCAAACAGGGGGAGGCTCACCGAACTGCCGGTAATAGCCACCCTCAGGGGCATGAATACCCCATTCACCTTGATGTCCAACCTGGCGGCCAAGTCGGTCATCGCCTGCTCCATCTCCTCGGTGGAGTGCTTCTCCCCCAGCCCCTTCTTCAGGATCGCATACGCCCCTTCCAAGGCAGAGAGGGCAACAGCAGGCTCCACATTCTTGGCCACAAACAGGGAGCGGTCACTGTATTCTGGCTCCTCAAAGAGGAAGCGCGAGAGCGGGACCACATCGCTGAGGGTCTTCAGGCGCTCCTTCACTACAGGAACCAGGGCATCAAGTTTGGCCTGGACCTCAGAAGAGAGAGGCTCAGCCATAAAGTTGGCCTCCACCATATAGGGCAGCAACAGCGCCTTAAGGGCATCATCGCTCATCTGGCGGATATACTGGCCGTTGAACCAGTCAAGCTTCTTGTAGTCGAACACCCCTGGGGCCTTGCTGATCTTCTCCAAGGTGAAGAGCTCCTCGAGCTCCCCCTTGGTGAAGAACTCCCTCTGCCCGTCATAGGACCAGCCGACCATGCTCACATAGTTGGTCAGGGCCTCGGGCAGGTACCCCTTCTCCCTGAAATCCTTCACGGAGGTGGAGCCATGGCGCTTGGAGAGCTTTTGGCCATCCTTGCCCATCACCATCGGAAGGTGACAGTACAGCGGGGCCTCCCATCCGAATGCCTCATAGAGCAAGATGTGAAGCGGCCCTGAGGGAATCCACTCCTGGGCACGCATGATGTGCGTGATGTGCATCGCGTGGTCGTCGATGACGTTAGCCAGGTGATAGGTAGGAAAGCCGTCGCTCTTGAGGAGGATGGGGTCAGGGCTCACATCCCGGTTGCGCCGGGTTATGTCACCCATGAGCACATCGTGGATGGTGGTCTTGCCCTCGAGGGGGACCTTGAGGCGGATGACACTGCCAAGGCCCTGCTTCTCAAGTTCAGAACGCTCCTCGTCACTAAGGTTGGAACAGTGGCGGTCGTAGCCCTGTATCTCGCTCTTGGTCGCCTGCTGTTCAAGACGGAGGGCGTCAAGGCGCTCGGAGGTGCAGTAGCACCTGTAGGCTTTGCCATCAGCTACGAGCTGCTCGGCATAGCTCTTGTAGAGATCAAAGCGTTCGCTCTGGATATAGGGTCCGTAGGGACCGCCGACAAGGGGACCTTCATCCCACCTGAGGCCTAGCCAGTTGAGCGTATCGTACAAATCCTGCAAGGATTCGTCGCTATACCGCTCCTGGTCGGTGTCTTCCACACGAAGAATGAATTTTCCCCCGTTGGCACGGGCAAAAAAATAATTGAACAAAGCTGTGCGAACTCCACCGATATGTTGCAGACCGGTTGGAGAGGGGGCGTAACGTACTCTAACTTCCATCAGGATATACTCCTTCTCATTGCTACTGTTGTACCGTAAAAACGAGATAATGGCAACAATCCGCTGAACCGGTGCAAAGGGGGCCGCCATACCTCCACACAGGAGTCCAACCATCCAATCCTGCCGGATTTCAGAATATCACCCTCGGCATGTATCTTGAAAGTTCTCCTCAACAAAACGGATCTTTATAGACCATTTCGCTTTGGAAAGAGGTTTTGGCATTGACCCTAATTCCTAATTTGGTATAGAGTTCTAACAATTATCCTTAGGAGGACCACCCTGTACGCTATTCCCACTAAAACTGCATTCGGAAACGGCAACCACAGAGAGCTGAGAAGACTTTTCACCATTCCAGCCATCCTGCTGGCCATGCTCTTCATTGCAGACAGTTTCGCATCAAAGCTTGCTCTGTATTCGAGCAGTTCCATGATACTTTTTCTGGTCATATCCCAGATCTGCCTTTTACTGGCCTACCACCTGCACAGCTCGATGGTGCGCATAGGCAGAATTCCCTTTCTCCTTGCCCGTCCCCAACGCAAGGAATTCATCAGCCTCGTCGATGACATTCTGCGAAATCAGGAGTTTTGCAAGCTCAAGGGGTTTTTTCACCACACCAACCACATCTATGACCATGTCATCCGCGTCTCCTACATCTCGTACGTGATAGCCAAGGCGCTGCGCCTCGACTACCGCTCGGCTGCCAGGGGAGGCCTCCTGCATGATTTCTTCCTGTATGACTGGAGGGAGCGCAAGGCAAACGACCTGAAAAGATCCCTGCATGGACGGGAACACCCGCACATTGCCCTTGCCAATGCCAGAGAGCAGTTTGTGGTCACCGACCTGGAAGCCGACATCATAGTCAAGCACATGTTCCCCAAGACCATGCCGATACCCCGGTACAAGGAAAGCTTTGTTGTCTCACTAAGCGACAAGATTTCTTCGGTCTATGAGTACTATGAGCTGCTGAGGGGACGCCTTGTATCCCGTAGACAGAAAAGAGCGTAAGGACAACATCCTTACGCCCTCCTAGGGTTCCTGCCACTTGGGTCAATCGGCACCTACTCCTTCAACAACCATGACACGACACTCTCCATAGCCTTGTTCTGTGCAGGCATATCCTTGTCATAGGGCATGAAGTGGGAAGCTGCGGGAATATGCAGGTGCCTGTTCTCCCCCCTGCCCCGCTCCATGACCAGGCGGCTGGCCGACTGGGGGACTGTCTTGTCCAGCCCGCCGCTGATGATCAGGGTGTCGGCCTTCAGATGATCAAGTGCCGCTACAGCCTGACGGCGCACCCTCTCCAGCTGCCATACAGCCGGTGGAAAGACAAACGACCAGTACTGCGATCCGAGAAACTCATCATCGTCCTCGTCACCCTCATAGTAAAATTGGTACTCAGGATCACTTTTCCACGCCACCTTCTGTCGTTTGACCATGTGGCGAAAAACCCTGAGCTTCAAAACGGGTATGGAAGGCACCAGCAGAGCCGGGGCCAGGAGGGCAAGGCGCTTGGCATCAAAGGCATCAGCGATGATGGTGGCTATCGCCCCACCCATCGAATGCCCTACCAGATAGACACGCCCGTACCTGGTGGCGAGCAGGGCATAGGCATCGTAGATGGTGCCTATCCAGTCCTCAGCCTTGGAGGCCAGAAAGTCGTCCCCACTGGTGCCATGTCCGGGCAGGCGGGGTGCATAGCAGTCAAAGCCCGCCTCATAGAGATCCATCCCCGGCCTGACGACCTCCCCTGGATACCCGCTGAAGCCATGGACAAGCAGGACAGCCTTTTCAGGGCGGGTCTGATGAACCATCTGCCAGGACCGGGCACACTTGCGCACAGGGGCCTTGTCCTGGTAGTGATTCTTATTCCAGGCAAACACATCATAGGAAATTTGCATCTTGGGTCTCCTTACCACGATTGCTTGAGTAGATTCAGCAAGTCTATTCTACTGCGTACCTTTGTCTTGGAGAAGATGTTGGCCACGTGGTTGTTCACCGTATTGGCACTGATGCCAAGGTCAGCGGCTATCTCCTTGTTCGTCATCCCATTGCTTACCAGCTGGATCACGGCAAACTCCCTCTCAGTGATATGATAGGGGCCAAGGTCCTCCAGGGCAAGGTCCTTCTTTCCGATGGCCCCCTCTCTGGCCATCCTGACGAACTCCATGAACAGGAACGTCATCACGGTGATGGAGAAGGCAAGGAAATACACCCCGTACATCAGAGGCTTGATGGTGGGGAATACCAGGGAGAGCAGGATGGAGGGCAGCATGGCGGCACTGACGATGATGATGGTGATGCACGTTGCCCGGGCGGTCTTGTTCTCAATGGATGAGAGGTTCTTGAGCATGATGACCAAGCAGAACCCCACGACAAACACGAACAGCAATATCATCAGGTCATCGAGGGTCTTTATGCCTGTGATGGCATGGAAGACTCCCAGCACAAGGTAGACCAGTGCAAGCAGGATAAAAATTGTCTTGTAGGGGTTGCGCCAGGGGTGTGCTATCACCCAGGTGGTGAAAAACGGCAGAAAGACCGTCAGGAATGTCACATCGGCGATGAAGACCGACCCGATCACGTAGCCCACCACCACAGAGGCTGTCCCCGTAAGGAAGAGTGCCGAGATGAACTGCAGGGCAAGGAGCATCATGCATCCCAAAAGGGATGCATGACAGATAATGAAGAATTTGGTCCACTGATGGGAGGTATGCATGCTGTAGACGATGGCAAGTGCCAGCGTCATACAGCCCAGTGCAAACGAAACCATGTAGACCAGTAATGTCAGTCCATTCACCGTCCCTACCCCTTGTGCATACCCAACTGCTTCTGATTATGTGTAAGGTCTGCAAGCCCGCAGATCTCGGTAATGTCATTCAGCAGCGGTACCAGAGATATGGCGGCAAGCCCAAGCTCCTTCTCAACCAGACTGTTATAGTTACTTGCATTGAGGGAAGCCTTCGCCTTGGCAGGATAGAGCTTCAGATGCAGATACATGCCATCGGTCAGGAGGTAGGAGGCGTCGCCGGTGAAGCCCGGCAGGGACTTTTCCAACGCGCTCGTTATCAGAGCCGGATCGCCGACAAAGCCCCGGGGAGTCTGCAGGTGCAACAGATACCATAGAGGCATGGAGGGGTTGGTCCAGGAGAGGGAAACCCTCTTCTTTTTTGCATGAGGGAGCAGCCTCTTCACCTCAGAAGGGGCGATGCCGAGATCGGCAAGGCCGAACAGGACCCAGACCACCGAGTAGTTGCCCGTGTTGCGGTAGCGCGAGGCAAGGTTGATCAGATTCTCAAGATCCTTGAACTCCTCCTCCCACACCACGGTGAGATTGGAATAACGGCAATCCTTGCGCATCTGGGAGAAGTAGAGGGCTTCAGCTTCGGTGGCTGTAACTATCAGGATAGTCCTGCGCGGCTTGTTGGATATTTTTTTGCGTGCCATGGTCAGACCTCCTTGTCCGTATTTTCGTCAACAAAGTAAAACTCTGAAAGGATCGGTAGCGAACCAAAAGCCCCGTTCATGTACTGGGACTGGGTCTTGTCCCTGTTCTTGGAGTACTTGTAGTTTGCAAGACTGTAGTAGACGGTTGCACTCTCGCTGTTCTTCTCAGCAAAATAGATGCCATCACGCCTCATCAGGCCGGGCTGCAGCAGCGAGGGGTTGCAGTCGACGGCAAGCATCTGCGATCCATAGCCGGTATTGCTCGCCTCAAAGATCTCCACGATGTGCGCCAGCACATAGGGGTGCAGCAACATGCCGAAGTCATCGATGATCAGGGTCCTGGGCTTGATGAAGCTCTCAAAGAAAGCAACACCGACCAGGCAAAGGCGCCTGAGGCTCAAGCTCTCCAAGGAGAAGTATGATGCGTAGTGCTGGGTGACGTTGGTGTGGACAAAGATAAGGCGGTCATCCTTGATCTTGATGTCGCGGATGTCGGTGATATCCACACTCCACAGGAAGTTGGTCAGCTGTTTTACCCAGGAGGGGTGCTCGGTAAGCTGGGCGATGAGGTACTTCTCACTGAGACTGGAAACGCCCATGGGCAACAGGTGCAGGCACTCGTTGATCCAGGTGTAGAGTGGAAGGGTTGTCTCACTGCCCTTTTCCATCGAAGCGGCCAGGAAGGAGTGCTTTTCGTCAACCTTGTCTACGAGGCGCTTCTTCTCCCCACGGTAGTTCTTGCCGAAGCGGTACTTGTAGGCGAGGTCCGCATCATCGAGCAGCAGGGAGGCCTCATTGAGCTTGCGCTCGAACATGAGCCGCTTTGACCGACCGATCATGGAAAACATGGACTCCTCATAAATCTTCTCCCGGTCAGCGACCAGGGTATAGATGGCAATGGTGGAATCCTGCGTCTCATCGCCCCGTTCCATAACCACCCGGATGATGATGGTGGCCGGCTGGCCCTTCTCATCAGAGTAGGCAAATGAGGTCCCACTGAGGATCTGCAACGGGTTTGCAGTATCTTCAGATGCAGTCACTATCCCTTTCAAAGCCTCGAGTGCCCGAACAAAGGAACTCTTTCCAGCTCCGTTGGGCCCTATGATGGCTGCAGTCTTGATAAGCTTGAGCTTATCGTTGACTGAAACCACTTTTGACTCGGGAAACCTATTGTCCCTGACAGCTTCAAACGAAATAGTCTGTGCAGACTGTACGGACTTGAAGTTCGCAATAGTCATATCAAGCAGCATTCGCTACCTCCTTACTTCACCCATCGGGTGAATATCATACAATCATCTCTTCCATCTTCTTGTAAACCCCCGGCCACTCATTCAGGACAGCGAGCATACGATTAGGAAGCGTCTCATCACCATGGTTATCCGTTGCGATCAGATCCACCAGGCCCGCTTCAAGATAGGGCAGGGCGGTACCATCCTCAACGGCCTCGACATTCACCTGCAACAGAGCCCCGATGGCCAGAAGGCGCTCCAACGCAGAGTTGGAGGGTGTGAGCCACCGATACCTCTCCACATGGGCGAGTACCAGCGTAAGGCCCTCCCCTGTCAGCCTCTCCAAGCGGGGGATAAGGTTTGCAGGAGGAAGGGAGAGGCCAAACTCGACCAGGCAGTATTTGTCTGCAATCGGAATGCACTTCAACACCTCCTGGGTGCCTACAAAAAGCTCGCTACCCAGATATGTGACCATCCCCATATCCAAGGCCACCTTGGAGGCCCATGCGAACGTCTCGCGCAGTGCCCCTATATCGGTAGTCACATACGGATTGTAGATATGGGGCGTAAAGGCAAGGGTTGAAACCCCACTCTCTTTGTAGAGGCTCAACATCCGGGAGAAACCCTCAAGAGCGACATAGCCGTCATCAATCTGAGGTAATAGGTGACAATGGAAATCACAAAGGCCCATATGAAACTCCTGCTTGTGATTATACCCAGAAATAGGCGTTTGTGAAAGGATAAAGATGAGAGAGTTGTAATTTAGGCTATCAAGGGGTCAAAACTCCACCATAGGGGCCGCTTGGGAGCCCTCAGAGTACATATGATGCTTAACCATATGCACTTCACTGACCATATCGGCTATCGAAACAAGGCAGGGAGGAGCATCGCGCCCGGTAATGACGAGGTGTGGGAACCCCTTCTCAGCCTTGTGATCCTCCAGCCAGAGGCAGACTTCCTGTGCATCGAGGTACCCCAGGCTTAGGGTGTAGGTGAACTCATCAAGGACTATCAGGTCAAAGGCGGAGGTGGAGATCCACCTCTTCACCTGTTCCCATCCCTTGAGGGCGAGCGCCGCATTGGTCTTTGCATTGTCCCCAACCCAGGTAAACCCACTGCCGAAATTCTTCCACACGACTCCAAGCTTCACAGCTGTGCGGTATTCACCGCTATCGAGGCTTTGGGGATCGTTCTTGATGAACTGCGCAACAGCGCATGTGCCACCATGGCCCAAGGCCCTCATCAGCTGCCCCATCGAAGCGGTGGTCTTGCCCTTGCCTTCCCCCGTATATACCAGTATTCGTGCTTTTCTCATCACTGTGCCGTCACTATCTGTGTCTTGACCATCTTCCCATCGACAAGGCCTGCACTGCCGTCGATCTGCTTCAGAGCCTGCTCCTGCTGGCTGGCGACCCCTTTGAGACGTATCAGCTGGTCATGGCTCTTTGGGTCCCCGCTTTTGTTGTACACCTCGTTCATCAGGGCGAGAGCTTCGTCACACTGGCCCAGCCCCTCAAGCAACAAGGCTGCATTGTATCCGCTCGGAGTGTGAAGACTTTGTTCCCACATCTGGTGAAACACTGCAAAGGCACCTCTGAGATCACCCTTTTCAGCCATCTTGTACGCATGTGCAACATCAGCCTTGGGTTTGTTTGCCATCAGGGAGACGCGCGATTCGTTCCATGAGGGGGCAAGCTGCATTGCAATTGTTGTGGGGATCTCCTTGACCATCGCATCAAAGAGGGGGAAGAAGGAGGGAGCGAACCCACTGGAGTAGCAGCGCTCACTCTTATCACGGCTGTCGGAGCCTGACCCGAAGATGGTCTTACCCAGGCAGGTCTCCTGGGATTTCTGTGAGGTGAAGCTTCGCGCAGCAAGTATCCTATTGGCAGCAAGGTCTATGAGGCTGTAGGTGAAGGTGATCGTTGCCTTCTGCTCAAGATAGTACGAGCGGCCTGTCACCTTCTCAAAAGAGATGACCTTCGATGTTGCGGTAGGGTCATTGGGGTCAGGATTTTCCGTGACCCACTCCTTGATGTCCCTTCCTATGATCTGCTCTTCGCAGTTCATGTACGTGATGGAGCTCGTAAGCAGGGCATCAACACCCTTCTTCCTGAGCATGGCATAGGAATCCTCACCACTCTTTGCCAGGGTAAGGTAGGCATCAGTGGTCTCATGGGGCATGATGGTGAAGTAATTGGTGTTTACCATGGCATCAACGAGGTATGCTGTGCTTGCTTCGGCCACCTTAGCGTTGACGTTAGGATTGAAGCCGCTGCTGAGGGTGAAGGAGGTGTCGCTGGAGCCCTTTATCCAAGGAGGGAGCGTCGAGCCCCTGGGGAAGGTATACATGCCGGTGGAACCGATGGCAATGTTGCGGTGGTGGCTGACATCGATATCACTGGGGACGAGGTGTCGTACCTGTATTGATGTTGCGCACGAGGTGAGGACCAGGATCGCCACCAAACTCAGTATACCGAGAATTGTTCTTTTCTTCATGAAAGCCCCTCCTCAGAAGCCAGATACTCAGAGGCGACCTGTATGGCCCTGGCCATGCCCCGGTTATCAGCTATGCCCTTGCCCGCTATGTCGAATGCCGTGCCATGGTCCACACTGGTGCGCAAGAAGGGCAAACCCCAGGTGATGGATATGGTCTGGTGAAAATCCAAGGTCTTTGCCGCAATATGCCCTTGGTCATGGTACAGGGAGATGGCACAGCTGTACTTGCCCACTTTGGTCTGGTGGAATACCGAGTCGGCCCCGATGGGACCAACCACATTGACCCCCCTGGCCCTTGCCTCGGCAATGGCAGGCTCGATGGCCACACCTTCCTCATTGCCAAAGAGCCCGTGCTCCCCACAGTGGGGGTTGAGCCCGGCAACCGCCATGGGCAGTGCCTTGTCAAAAACGCTGTTCGAGGAAACTATGGCATCGCACAGGAGGATGGTCTTCAAGAGGCTCTCCTTGGTGACAGCCTTGCACGCATCGGAAAGCGAGAGGTGCCTGGTGTGGAAGAATATCTTCATTCCCAGGGTATCGAACATGGTCACCGCCTCGTTGGAAGAAGTGAGGTGGGCAAGTATTTCCGTATGGCCGATATGATCGATCCTGGCAGCCTGCAACGCCTCCTTATGAAGCGGTGGGGTAACGATCGCCTTGCAGTACCCCCCACTGACCAGCGTGACGCACATGCTGATAGCATCATAGGCGGCTTTGCCACACATGGCGCTGACCTCTCCATAGGCGAACAGGGTGAGGTCCACCCCACCGATATCGTAAAGGATGCGCCCGACACCTTCGCTTTGGGCGCTCTGCAACGAGGCATGGCTAGTCACCACAGCATCAAAAGCACCCCCAAGGTGCAAGTCCTTTGCACTTTGTGCGAACAGGGGTGCCGATCCCACCACTACAACGTGCAGTGATCCTGATGCGCCGATCAGTGTTTTAAGGAGTATCTCAGGTCCAATCCCCGCAGGATCGCCCATCGGAATGGCCAAATATCCATCTCTGTTTCTCATATGGGCCAATCATAGCAGTGTGAAACAGGGCTGTCCAGAGTTACTGCAACTATGTAGGAATGACCAATAAGCAATTGACAAGTGAATGAGCTTCTTTTACTGTTGTACGTATAAGGGAAGAGACGTTTTTCAAGGAGAAGGAACATGGCTAAATACCGTGATGAAGAAGAAGACCTCGATGATGAGGAAGATCGTTACTTCAGCAAGCTCGAAGACGAGGAAGATGCTTATTTGGCAGACCTGTATGATGCCCCGGAGGTAATTGAATTCGGTGATGATGACGACGAGCCTCTTGACGATGTGGAGGACGAGGACGAGCTCATTGACGACGCTTTCATGATCGATGGTGATGAGTCGTTCGAGGATGTGGTCTTCGATGAGGAAGATGAGGATGATTATTCACTCGACGACCTCGATGATGATGATTTCTAAAAATCTAGAGAGATCAGGCACACCTTTGGACAAAGACCAACCCCCTCCTTGTGGAGCAATCCACGAGAAGGGGGTTGGTTTGTAAGGAAGAGCCCCACCTGGAAGTGGATGCCCTCACCGGTCCTTGAAGACAAGTGAGGGCAACACCCCTTCGCAATTGTTTTTTTCCTACAAAAGAAAAGGATGTTGATCGCAAGGAGGTCCCCGTGGCAAACTATCCAGAATGGGTTGAGCGGTGCAGGAGAAAAGGAACGGTCATACTCCGAAACAAGGAGGGGTACTTCCTGTACAGCACACAAAGCCACCGTATCCCGGGAAAGAAGAACCCTCAGGTAACAAGGAAATATATCGGCAAGATAACCCCACAGGGGCTTGTGCAACGGCTAGAGGTCAATGTCGACCATAGTGAGATCAAAGTCTACGAATATGGCTTCAGCCATGCCCTGCTCTCCCTCTCCCCCGAAAAACCTATCTCTGGAGATTGGGAGAGCATGGTCAGAGCCATAGCACTCAGTGAATCCCCAAACAGCTACTTCACCTTAGGGATGGGAGAGAAGAGGGAAATCAAGGATACCTTGTATGAGCAGGACATTACCGCTTACAAAGAAAGGTTCATCACCCTAACGGGAGTGCAGCTCGAAAGCCTCGAATGCCTCAAGAGCCTCTATCTTGTCCTGATAGGCGGAACAAGGGTATTCAACGCCTTGGATGATACGCAGCGTGCACTGCTGCAGAAGTTGGGGGTGACGATACCATAGGAGTGAAGAGACGGGAAAACGAAGAGAAGACAAGGAAGGGAGGAAGATGAGGAGAAAATAAGAGGAATCAAAGAAGAAGAAAGTTTTTTTCATGTTTCTATGCAAAGATACTTGCACTCCTCCAAGTTACTATGTATAGTAACACCATCACAAGGAGAACAGCCATGAAAAAACTTGCCATCCTCATCATCGTCCTCATAATCCCCACCCACCTCTTTGCCCAGCCAGCCGCTGAGACCAAAAAGGTGGGATTTGCCATCGGCATCTCCAAGATGGTCTCCCACCCCGCCCTCGATGAAATCGAGCAGGGAATCCAGGACTACCTCAACAGTACGGGCATCAAGGCAACCTTTGACCTGCAGAACTGCAACGCAGAGATCAGCACCGCCATCGCTATAGCTCAGAAGTTCAAAAGCGACAAGAAAGACCTAGTCATAGGGATAGCCACCCCGCCAGCCCAAGCCCTTGCTCAGGTGATTACCGATAGGCCTGTTGTATTCGGCGCAATCACAGACCCTCTGGCTGCAGGTCTGGTTGCAAACTATGACAGGACAGAACCAACCAACATCGCGGGCATCTCAGACCTCAACCCTGTCGAGCTGCAGCTGGATACCTTCTTCTCCATCACAAAGGCTAAAAGGCTGGGGATGATCTACACCAGCAGTGAAGCAAACGGCGTTGCCATGATGGAGCTTGCCAGGGACATCTGCAAAGAGCGCGGCATCGAGTTTGTGGCGGCGGCAGTAAGCAACTCCAGCGAGGTGAAGATGGCAGCCCAGTCCATCATAGGACGCATCGATGCCATGTACATCGCCATCGACAATACAGTGGTCAGCGCCATCGCAGGAGTCAGCGATGTCTGCAAGAAGGCATCCATCCCCCTTTTCAACACCGATACCACCAGCAGTGAACAAATCGACTTTCTGATGAGCTGGGGCTTCAACTACTACACAGTAGGAGTGGAGACCGGCAAGGTAGTGGAAAGGATCCTCAACGGCGAAGATCCCAAGGAGATCGGGGCGGTCTTCTTCGATGACCCCACCCAGTTCGAACTCTGGTTCAACCTTGATGTGGCAAAGAAACTTGGCATCACCATTGATGAGAGACTGCTCTCTTCTGCAGCAGTGTTGATCAAGGATGGGAAGAAGATACAGCGAAACTGATGTATATCGTGTTTGACCATGAGGTAGCATCTGTTCACTTCTGCATGGAGTTAGAGACACCTTAAAAAAGTGAGAATCTGGACTATCCAGGTTCTCACTTTCTGGTACTCTCCTACCAGGTTTCTCCTTGACTCTCCCTCCCTCTTAGTTTTATGTATGAAACTGGTAACGGGATATTCTGAACCCTGCTTGATATGACCAATGCTCATCCCTTTATCACTCTGGGCTAACTAAAAGGCATCCTCTTCTTTATTTAAAAAGGGGATGCCTTCGTATTGCCTAGGATGAAACTAAGAGGAAAAGAAAGCGAGAAAGATGGTAGTTGTGGCATGCAGTTTCAAAGCTGTACACCACATACTTGATTTTACGCTCTCTCTCTTAACACCTACCAGAGTAACTCATAGAAGCCCCCAATGTTGTTTTTAAGGGCCCTCCCATAGAGGGTAGTCAGGGTGTGTTTGGTAAAATAACTACTCTGCTGATTATACTCAAATTCATCACCACCCATATCACCTTTGTTAAACGTCATACCCGTCTTCAGTTCAATAGGGGCTTTAGAACCAGAGATGAATTTGATCTGATCAAATGTTTTCGTATACACACTTGCATTTGTAGAGGCCAGTAATCTAGGTTTGCCATTTTCTATCTTATACACATGATAGATATTGTTTGCAGTCTGTTTCAGGGTGACTGTAACTTTTTTGTATGTACCTGTAGCTAATGCATTTCTAGCTTCCATGTTATTGGGGTCTTGCTTGAGCTGTGTTTCACGCAATGATCGTTCTAGAGCATTTGCAGTTGAATCGACGGTAATCTCATTACTCATCTTACTGTCATAATCAAGAGCGACCTTTCCAAAATCTGCATCGGGAACCAAGACATATGTATGAGAGGTGGGTACTTTGATATTCAGCGTTGGGAAATACTCATACTCAACCTTGATCGTCTTAGGATTCTTATCCTTTACATTCAGCGGCCATGAAGGGGTAGTTTCCTGAGGTGATGTGAACGTAATACCAGAACCAGGTCCGACACAGACAAGAATATCGGCTGTCAATTTCTTCTCAAGCTCGGCTTCAAGGTACCCATATTTGGCCCCTACAGCACTTCCAAGACTGCCATAGCTTCGTAGGGCTTCATTGAACTCTTTATAGGTCTTGCCATTCTTGAGGGCATCCTGAATGGAAACAACTTTTGCCATGATGAGTTTTTCTTCAGCAACAGCAAGCTTGTCTATAGCTTCTTTATTCGTCCTATCAAGAGTCAATGCCTTAGCGTAATATGAAGTTGCTGCTTCAACATCACTGAGTTTTGAAGATGCTGCCTTGATATCACCAAGTCTGATATATATGCTGATGAGAACCTCTTTTCCCTCTGCTTCATACGCATTATTCAGCTCTATAGCCTTTTTGAGATATGAGGCGGCACCAGTTAGCTTCTCATAATCGTCTGATGTCTTACTTGCCTGCATCGCGGCCTCGAACAGGGCTTTGCCTGCTTTCTTGTCCAGATCTTTGACCAGAGAAGTATAGTCAACAGCTGAGGTAATGAGCATGCCATACTTTGCCTTGACAGCCTCATACTCAGTAGCCAGTTTTGCGTAATCAGCATAGGGCATACCTACATATAGGGAAACATCCGCTTGTGCAGCAGCAATAGATTGCTCTGTTTGCTGATATGCCAATACAATTTCAGCATTGAAAAGCTCAACAAGCTTTTCATTGACGCCCTTCCCTTCTTTCGTTGCCTGGATTTGCTGTGCCCCACTTATGGCTTTTGCCACATGGGTTTTTCCTTGTAATGAAGGACCAAACAGAGAACACCCTGCCACCATAAGCAGTAGCATCGCTACTGCACCAAAAGTCAAAACTCTCTTACACATATTCATCAAACATTCCTCCAACATAAACCAGCAGCGAATTCTTAAGCTTCCAACTGGTTATATACTTACTACTTATAGAAGCGGTTACACCTGCACTCCCATACCCTCTTACCTGATAGTGGTTCCCTATTTTTTACTGCCGTGCAGATGATGCTCACAACCAAGGTGAGCTACCCTGCTACTTCTGAATAAAAACATACCCTATGCCCCTTATTGTCTGTATGTACTGCATCTCATCCTGTTGGTCATTGAGCAATTTTCTTAACCGTCGTATGTAAACATAGAGGGTGCTGACAGGTGCATCACAATCCACACCCAGTGAGAGATGGTTGCATAGAAAATCAGAGGTAAGCACTTGGTGTGGATTCTTGACAAACAATATCAATAGGTTACATAACTGGTTCTGCATGGGGAGTAGAACGCCATGTTTTCTCACCTCTCGTGAGCTCATGGTAATTTCAAAGGGGGGGTAGAGGATCTTCTCATGGATGGGTGACCTCTCCAGTTGGATACCATCGTTTCGTTTGAGCATCCTCTGTATTCGTGATCGCAGTTCCGCATAATAGAAAGGTTTTACCAGATACCCGTCACAACCAATATCAAAGCCTTCTACTTGGGTAGTGGTACTAGAAATGGAGGAGATGATTATGACCGGTAAGAATATATCGTGGCTCCTGATGGTTTTCAATATCTCCATGCCTTCATCGCCATTTCCCAGATTCAGATCCAGCACCACCAGATCTACTTCAAAGGTTTTCAGTAGGGAGAAGGAGCTATCCTGGTCTAAGGCTGAGTAGACAATAAATGCATCATGAGCAAGTTTTTTTGACAGATACGCATTGAGTCTTGTATCATCATCAATTACTAAGATAGTTTTATCCATGCGTCTCCTTCATAGGCTTTACAAACTGAGACCTTTATCATTTTCAGTATCATGCCTATATCTTACATAAACCTTACACCAAGGAATTTCTTCATCCGAACCCACTTGCATAGAAGCACTATCGAAAGACTCCTAAGCATACCCCGGAATGCATGATTTTTACAGGTAAAATTCTGCATTACATAGAAAAGCGTAGAAAAATCCTGTGAAATACTGTAAAAAAATGCTAATGAGTATATATTTTGGAACAGTGCTGAACCTAAGGAAGAGAGAAAAGAAGGAGTAGTTGGTCTGATCTCGTATAACAAATTTAGGAATGCGGAAAACACACGAGATGTAAGAATAAAGTAAGGTTAGGAGAATAAAATGTATTAAAAACTAACAAAAGGAAGTCTCTGATGAACATGAATAAAACCCTAGGAAAACTGATCGCACTCGTATTGCTATCAACAATTTTCATCTCATGTGCCTCGCTATTCGGGCCCCCAACCGTAAAATATATGGTAGATGGGAACTTGTATCATACCTATACGTTGCCTGAGGGAGGGTTGTATGCCCAGCTACCACCAACTAATCCGTCAAGACCCAACAATGAATTCTTGGGATGGTATTATGATGATAAGGGAGATACACCCTTTCTCGAGACGGATGTTCTTGTGAGCGGGAAAAAAGTATACGGGGTTTGGAAATATTATGACATCCAATTCGATGATGGGCATGGCAACGTAGAAGTGCTCAGACAGACAGTACAAACAGATGTACTGCTCCCCGCTGATCCAACTCATCCCCAATTTACCTTTTACGGTTGGAAAGACCAGAAATCAGAAAAACGCTTTTCAGAATTTACTGATTACAGAGGGACCAAGTTTGTTGCAACCTGGGGAAATGTCGTATTAGCAAAACGCTCTGATGGAAAATGGAAGGTGACAGGAGTGACGAATAAAAATCATACTGCCATAGTCATACCTTCCCAACATGAGGGATCAAACGTGGTTGAAATTGTAGAAAACTGCTTTAAAAACAATGATATCATGCGAAGTATTGTAATCCCCGATACCGTAGAATATTTAGGAAAGTCTGTATTTGAAGATTGTGATAGGTTGGAATCCCTGACGATACCAAAAAAGATGAACTATATACCCAACAAGTTCGCGTATAGCTGTGACAGTTTGAAAACAATTACCCTTCCCTCATCATTGTACAGTTTGGGGTCTGACCTGCCCTATATAGAGGGAAGAAGCCCTCAACCCAACGAGTTCAATTACGAGGCTTATCACCTTGACTGTTTTACCGGGTGCCCCATTGAATCAATTACTCTCCCAAACTATCTGCTGGTGATTGGTCATGGAGTTTTGGCTGAAACCAACCTGAGAAGCATTACCATTCCTTCTAAAGTAACATTTATTGACCAGTTTGCACTACGAAAGAATAATTACTTACGCAGTATTACCATACCAGCTACAGTAAATAAGATTGGGCAACGGTTTCTGGACAACTGTGAAAATCTCACGGAAATGATCTACGCCTCAGATGCCATCATTCCCTATAGGGCTTTTGACAACAACCAAAAACTATCGACCGTTCGTATTACAGGCAATCCCACAATTATCCGTGCTCAGGCTTTCAGGAACAATACAAGCTTGAGAAGCATAGAGATCCCACAATCAGTGACAACCATAGAAAAACAGGCCTTCTTAGGGTGCACTGCCTTGCAAGAGGTTATCTTCCTAAACAGTGACCCAGCTTTGGTCAAAAGGATGGATGGAAAAGCCTTTAGCCAAGGTGGTGGGTATGATCGAGACATTGTTAAAAAGGTAACTGAAAAACTCACTAAATTATTTTGATTTGGTATATCTGTAAGGCCAAATCTTCCTGTTCAGGAGGTGAGTAGCCCTAGCAAGTTCAACGTTCATAAAACTGAGAACGATGCTGACTACCCAGATGGTATCAAGCTCCCAAAAGGTATCCATATGCTTATCGCAATGGATACCTTTTTTTCTTTTACCCTTGCTCTTTTCGATGATGAGACAAGCATGGAATGTATCTTATTCGGGCCAGCACCCGGAAAGAGGGGGAGATTTTTCCTTGACAAATGCTAGCTAAAATTCAACAATCAC
This sequence comes from Sphaerochaeta sp., assembly GCA_034007055.1. GTDB lineage: Bacteria > Spirochaetota > Spirochaetia > Sphaerochaetales > Sphaerochaetaceae > Sphaerochaeta. The sequence continues at coordinate 13,940 of JAVERP010000027.1, read as the reverse complement.
CCATACCCACTGAGCAACATCTGCAAAACCAATAGAGATGAGGTCTTTACATGTCTTTCAGGAATTTTACAATAAGGTCTGCCCACTACCGAATAGGTTCTATCTTTCTGGTAGTGGTGAGCATCTACGTAAGTATCCTGGTGCTCGCCCTGGTTTATGAGATATATCCCAACACGAAGACTTCGTCTTTTTTCCTCTCTTTTGTATCTTCAAAACATGTTCTTCACGCTGTGGATCGTGAAGAAAAAATGTTTGTACCGCACGCACAAAAGGCCACTCCTATCACAAAGCACAGTGAGTACGGGTACTGCCAACTCACCATAGAAAACCCTGAAACCATGGGTAAAAACTATGTCATCGTCCATGATGGGCGTGTAAGTTCCCTCCATCTTTTACAATCTATCCAAGGCGATCTCACAAAGATAGCAACGAATACCAGAAAGAGCATCATCCCAACCAAGAACTTTTTTATTGTTACGGTACCCCCAGATGATAGTGCTACGTTTATCCTAGAGTATGTCGACAAAAAGATACCGTTCATCAATCCCAAGGTAGTGGAATATGAGCAGTGGGGAAAATCTATAGGCCTGGAATATGCACTTTTCTTTGGTGCAAAGATGGTGTTGATCATCTTGGTGCTCCTGCTCCTTGCTCTTAGCTTGGCTACATGTAGGATAAAGGTCACATATGGCATTACTGAAAAACATACCATGCACAAATCCCTGGTAGGCTGGTCCCTGGCTCCCCTTTTCTTCCATATGGCTCTCTGCTGTATCGGGTACTATGCTCCTCCATTCCAAGGAAAGATTTATGGCAACGTCCTGCAAGTTTCCCTCCTTTTCTCCCTGTTAGCAGCAACGGGATTATACCTCTATGGCAGCTTTAGGTATTTTTTGGTTGTGTTGCACCATCAGAGGAGAACCCAACAATCACATATCAAGGAGCTTACAGCATTACAAATACAGAAATTGTCCATGATAGAACAGCTATCAAAGACCATCGCCAGTGAAAATCTAGGTGAGTTGTTCAATTTTCTCGAAAGTATCGCTTCATCAGCGAGTCTCATCACCGAAGGTATGTCTGGTGCAGGCATACTGAGCTTAGCCCAATCGATCGAACGCCGTATCAACGAGTTTATCGCTACGCTCCAGCATACATACCACGCTTGTATCCCCACCGACAGGATCAGTGACCAGCAAGTGTATCGGTACCATGCACCCTTGTTTGTAGAGGAGAAAGCATGTACCCACACCGTAGCTTTTTATGATTTTGATCCGATCAGCATTGCGAACAATACGAGTATTCTTCAGGCACATGCCATCAAAGGCATACAGTATTCTGATCAAGACAGTTTGGTTCAAGATTTCGAGAAGGGTGAGATAGAACTGCTGATACTCAATCCTGCAAGTACTGGAACAGACTGTTTTACGCTATGCAAGAAAATTAGGGCGACCAAGAGCGCTCTTGAATTCCCCATCCTGATGATTACCAACTACTGCTCATTTTTTATCATGCAACAGGGCTATGATGCAGAGATCAATGATTGTATCATCAGCCCCTACTCCAGCTCTGAGCTTGTCAGCAGAGTGCATGCATTGATAGGACAACGATCTATCTACGAAAAAAATGCGGAGCTCACTATCTCTGAAAATGAAAAAAAGACATTCCTCTACTTTATCACCCATAATATCAATAGCCCTCTGACATGTATCGTCAACCAAGTTGACGATATCATCGAGTCAGAACACGTATCCTCTGATACGCTCGGTGCAATAGAAGCAATCGGTCAGGCAGCTGATGAGATAAACCTGATCATTCAGAATGTACTGACTTCCTACATGTTGCATGATGGGTATTTCATCTGCATGCCCCAAATGGTTGTCTTTGAAGAGTTACTGGCCTTACTGGTGAAAGGCATTGAGCATAAGGCAAAGGGTAAAAACCAAACTGTTGTATGGAGTGTACACGATCTACCGAAGACCATCACCTATGATAGAACGTCCCTGTGGGGAATACTTAATAATCTGCTTGATAATGCAAGCAAGTTTTCACCCGCTTCTTCCCAAATCATGTTTTCTACCAAAAAACACCAAGGAGATCTCCTCTTACAGGTAATCGATCAAGGCCCTGGTATTCCACAAGCAGAACTCCCCTATCTGTTCACTGCTACAAAAAAAATCTCCAACAAGCCCACTGCAGGGGAAAATTCAATCGGTCTTGGCCTCCATGTAGCATACCGTTTGGCGCGGCTAAACGGGAGCACCCTCTCCTATCAGAGCCAAGACGGTGGTGGCAGTTGTTTTACCCTATCAATACCCCTCAAAGAGGCCGTTGAATGAAGCAGAGAACGAAGAAAGCACTCTTTATCCTCCTTGTGCTGCTCGTCATCCTCTATCTGTGTGTAGTAACAGCTCAGATGTTCTCCTATGCCCAAAACACCGCTATACCCAATATTGCCCTCATCTTTGACATGTACATCCAGTCTATCGGCAACCAGTATAGAAATCTTGCACAGGAGATACAAAAGGACAGGATTATCGATGCTTGGCTACAAAAGCCTACCCTTACTCAAGAGGAGCTTGTAGCGTATCTACAAGTGTTGAGCCATCGATACAGTCTGGAACATGCTAGCCTCATAGAGGATGCGACCCTCACCTATTATGGGACAGATAAGATTCTCCCCCTCTCCTCTGATGAGCAAGCAAGGGATGGCTGGTATTTTTCCTATAGGGATAGAGCAAAGCCCTCCCTATACAACAACTTTTTTTATATTGAGAAGCAGCAGGATGGACCGCTCACTATTTTCATCAATATCCCTCATGTTGATGAGGAGGGGGCCTTCCTTGGGCTTTCAGGTGGGGGCTTTGTCCATGAGTCATTTGAAAAAGACCTCTCACAGCTAGAACAGCTCAGTAAGGTGCATTTCTATCTGGTTCAACATAACGATCTGGTATATGCAAATCCCTTGTATGGTGCAGAACACACTCAGGATTTTATCACCCGTATTCACCAGGAAAGCATCATGCAGGCATTTGAGAGGAACAAACATCTTTGGTATGGTTTCTCTTTGGACAGAAAGGTCACCGGTGGTGTATACAGGGCAAAATATATTCCCGAATGGGATTGTTATGCAATTACCGGTAAAACAAACAAGATGGTTGGCCTTCAAATCTTGAAAGCCATGTTGCCAAGCATAATAATTTTGCTCAGTTTTCTCGCAATCCTCTATGGGGTTCTCTTCACCCATAGGGATTCACCGCTACACACTCCAGAAGACCACCTGCTATCTGAGTTTGCAAAGATGCAAACTCACCTTGAGCACATACTCGGTATGCATGCACAGAGTATCGATGGAGTAGCAGACTCGAATGCAGGGGCCGGGGATATCCATAGCTATACGCAAGAACTCTGTGCATCACTTTCACTGATTCTTACCAAGGACCTCACACGAGAGTTCTGCAATCCTATCCTATCGATGAAGAGGTCACTTCTGCTCTCCCTACCCGCTAAACTCAAAATGCCTATCGATATTGATATGCGCCTATGCAGTACCAGTGATCTGACAGTCTATACGAACAAGGCTTTATTCGAAAAACTTATGGAAGTCGTAGCCATCACCACCTATTTTCAGCATGAAGGCAGTAAGATAGTCATCCAGGCAAATGCAGAAAAAAAACACCCTACCATCAAGTTCATTGCAACAGAAAATACCGATGCTACCAGCCATCATGATGAGTACCACAGCATATTCACCTATCTCTTTTCTAAGATTAATATTACCTATAGTGCGATACCACTGGCAAAAGAGAGCTCTCCATCCTGCTCCTTTGAGCTACAATTCTCCGGAGAAGCATGAAGCAGTAGGTTTTGCTCCAACTTGCAGTGCTACCTACTACAGAGTACGGTATACTGTAGGGAGGAGGCTCATTGAATGCAACAAAAACAAAGAAACAGATGGATACTTTTAGGGCTACTAGTCGCCCTCACCCTCTCTCTGAGCTCTTGTCTGCCCGGAACTCTCATACCTACAGATAACCAAAGGGCTGGTTTCTTCCTGGGCATCTGGCATGGCTGGATCGCCCCCGTATCCCTCATAGTGGGCTTCTTCGATCCCGCTGTTCGCATATATGAGGCGTACAACAGCGGCTGGCTCTATGACTTTGGCTTCTATATCGCCATCATCAGCGGCTTTGGAGGCATCTCATTGGCAAGAAGGAAGTCAAGAAGGGACTGACAATCGCTGCTTGCGATATAGTGTAGGGAACCTGACAAAGCTCTCCGGAGATGCCTTCTGGAGAGCTTGCATGTGTGCTCTTGTTTGTTCTCTATCTGCATAATTTGGTTACTGCTCAGTGCCCTGGAATACTCTTATTCCAGTGATCACTCCCCTTTAGCTCACACAACTAAGCTCCTGGCATCCCATGTGTATAGGGACAAAATATCCGGTCTGTTACTTTTATAACAACTCATGTGCATAAATTATGAATTAATATTCATTTATATGCATAATACGATTTACAAAAGACAAAAATAAGGCTATAGTTGCGCAATCGCAGTTTCCACATATCGGGAGGATACCTTATGAAAATCACACTTCGCACGCTAGCCTTATTGCTCGTCATACTTCTTAGCACCGCATCTTTTGCTTTTGCAGCGGGTACCGCTGAAAAGCCAGCCCCATCAGGATACAAGGTAGGGGTATCAAAGCTTCTTGCGCACCCAGCTCTGGATGCGGCAGAAAAAGGGATGATGGATTATCTTGCAACCACAGGCCTGAAGGTCACGTATGACCTGCAGAATGCCAATGGTGACATCTCCACTGCATCCTCCATCGCCCAGAAGTTCAAAAGTGACAAGGTAAACGTGGCTGTCGGTATCGCAACCCCCTCAGCACAGGCCCTGGCCCAGGTTTTCCCGATCACCTCTTCCACCCCCGTGGTATTCAGTGCAGTCACCGATGCCACTGAAGCCGGTCTGGTAGCGGCCAACATCGCAGGGGTTTCGGACAAGAACCCGGTCCAGGAGCAGATCAAGCTTTTGGTTGACCTCACCGGTGCCAAGACAATTGGAAACATCTATGCCTCAGGGGAGGCCAACGGCGTCATCCTTATGGAGATGGCCAAGGCAGCTTGTGCAGAACTTGGCGTAGGCTTTGTCTCTGCTGCCATCAGCAACTCCAGTGAAGTCAAAATGGCAACCCAAGCCATCATCGACCGCGTAGATGCCATCTACATCGCTACAGACAATGCTGTCATCAGCGCACTCGCCTCTGTAGACGATGTCACAACCAAGGCCGGCAAGCCCTTGATGAGTGCCGACCCCTCGGGAATCGACGGGCTCAATGCCATGATCGCATGGGGCTTTGACTACTACAGCATCGGACTGGAAACAGGCAAAGTGGTTGAAAAACTACTCAAGGGTGAGAAAGCCGGATCCATCGGAACCGTCTATATCACCGATCCTACCAAGTTTGAGCTTTGGTTCAATCTTGATACAGCGATGAAGCTTGGCTATACTATTCCTCAGTCACTGCTGGACAGTGCAGCTGTGCTCATCAAGGACGGAAAGACCATCAGGCAGAAATAGTCTGGGTCATTGCAGAACCGCCACTCTTGTTTGAGAGCGGCGGTTTTTTCATGGTAAGGGGTTTTACATGTTAGAAGGAATTTTCGTAGATGGCCTGGTCTTCTCGCTTATGGTCATTGGCATTCTCATCTCCTACAGGATATTGGACTTTGCCGACCTGACGTGCGACGGATCGGTTGCAACAGGGGCGGCGGTGGCAACGATGGCCATCGTCAACGGCCTGCCGATATCGCTTGCCCTGCTGCTCTCCTTTGTTGCGGGGGTACTGGCCGGCATGGTGACCGCTGCCATACACAACAAGCTGAAGATACCCGGCCTCCTGGCAGGAATTCTTACCATGACGATGCTCTACTCGATCAATTTACGCATCCTTGGCAACAAAGCTAACGTACCTCTTCTACGCGTTGAGACACTCTATTCCAAGCTACCCAAGTTCTTCACCACCCTTTCGCCGGAATGGGCATCCCTTGTGGGGACACTGCTGGTGGTCCTATTTATAAAGGTACTCATCGACATCTTCTTCCGCACCGACTTGGGGGTCTCCATGGGTGCTATGGGAGGCAACGAGCAGATGGTCATCAGCCAGGGCATCAACCCAGAGGTGCTCAAGCTCATGGGCATTGGCCTGTCCAACGGCCTGATCGCCCTTTCGGGGGGACTGCTAGCCCAGTACCAGGGCTTTGCGGATGCAAACCTCGGCCAGGGCATGATCATCCAGGGCCTGGCTGCCATCATGCTCGGAGAGTTTCTCTTCTCCACCAACCGGATATCACTGCTGACCCTGCGCGCCATCTTTGGCGCCATCATGTACAAGGCCCTCATGTTCTTCGGACGAAAATACGGCTACCTGATCCATATCACCCCCAATGACTTCAAGTTGCTTACAGGCATCCTGGTCATAGCCTCCCTGTTCATAGCCCAGACCAGAAGCCTGGCCTCATCCAAGGGAGCCAAGAAAAAAGCCATTGCACGCTCCATAGCCAAACATGAAGCCACCCTGAAGGAGGAGAACTGATGCTTGAAATAACCAATATGACCAAGGTCTTCTACCCGGGTACCGTCAATGAGAAGATGGCCCTCGATGATGTGAGCCTGCATGTGAAAAAGGAAGATGTCATCTGTGTGGTAGGTTCCAACGGGTCGGGAAAATCCACCCTGTTCAACCTGGTCTGCGGAACCTACCCCCTGACCAGCGGCAAGATAATCTTCGACGGCACCGATGTGACCAACAGCGCAGAGTACAAGCGTGCGATGACCATCGGAAGGATATTCCAGGATCCAACCAAGGGAACAGCAGCAAACATGTCCATCGAGGACAATATGATCACAGCCGCTACAAAGGGCATGAAAGGACTGCGCATCAGCCTCAACAACGAAAAGCGTGAGATGTTCCGCCACCTCCTGGAACCCATCGGGTTGCAAGACAGACTCAAGGACAACGTAGGACTCCTCTCTGGAGGTCAGAGACAGGCCCTCACGCTGCTCATGACAGTGATGAGCAAGCCCAAGATGGTTCTCCTTGACGAGCATACGGCGGCCCTGGATCCCCGCAATGCCCAGATTGTCATGAGTCTGACTGAACGGTTCATCAGCGAGTACAAGCTTACAGCCCTGATGGTGACGCACAACATGCAGTTTGCCATCGACTTCGGCAACCGCCTGATCATGATGGATGAGGGCACCATCATCCTGGATGTCGCAGGCGAGGAGAAATCCAAGCTTACAGTCAGCAAGCTTGTCAGGCTCTTCAAGAACCTCAGCAACAAGACCTACGACAGTGACCAGGGCCTTTTGACAAAAAACTAGGTTACATTTCATGGACAAAGGGGTTTCCCTCCCAGGCCCCCTTGTCCCTACAGTTTTTACCCCCTATGATAGTGCCGAGGTTCTTGTCAGTGAAAAAAACAGAACGCCGATCCTTGGGAGAGCCCCTGTTCTCCCCCCAGTTTCTTCGTAGGCTCATCCTGCCTCTGATCGCAGAGCAGTTTCTTGCCGTCACCATCGGTATGGCCGATACCATGATGGTCTCATCAGTAGGGGAGGCGGCGGTGAGTGCCGTCAGCATAGTCGACGGCATATCCTACCTCATCATCCAGCTCTTCGCCGCCTTCGCCACAGGAGGGGCGGTCGTAGCGAGCCAGTACCTGGGAAGAAAAGACCGTGTTTCGGCCAATGATGCGGCCAAACAGCTGTTCATCCTCTCGATGGTGGTCTCCACCTTGCTGCTCATCCTGTGCATTCCAGTACGCAAGAACATCATCATCCTCATATTCGGCTCGCTGGAAGCGGATGTCCTGGCCAACAGCACCGTATATTTTCTCTATATCCTCCTCTCCCTGCCATTTCTCGCCTCCTACAACGCCTGTGCGGCCCTGTTCCGCTCCATGGGCAACAGCAAGGTCTCCCTCATCGTCAGCACCCTGATGAACATCATCAACATCATAGGCAACGCCTACTTCATCTTTGGCCTGCATCTTGGGGTTACCGGGGCTGCGCTTGCCACGCTGCTGAGCCGGATGGCAGCGGCCATCATCATGGTCATCCTGATCAGCAACAAGGCGAACATCATCTTCATCCATAAGATATGGAAGTTTGAATGGCACTGGGAAAAAGTAAAGAAAATCCTGCAGATCGGAGTCCCCACAGGCATTGAGGGGAGCATGTTTCACATCGGGCGCCTGATGGTCCAGGGCTTCATTGCCTCATTCGGCACCGTTGCCCTCGCAGCTAACGCCATCGCAGGCTCTGTCGCCTCGCTGGCCAATATCCCGGGAGGAGCCATAAACATGGCGTCCATAACCATCATAGGGCAGAGCCTGGGGGCAAAGAAGCCTGACCAGGCGGTCCACTACGGCAAGTGGCTGCTGTTGATAACCTATGCCTCCATGGGCATGATGACCATCCCCATCTTCATCTTCACCCCCCAGATAGTCCACCTCTTCAGGCTCTCCGCCGAAGCCTCGACCCTTGCAAGCGACATCATCAGGACAGCTATGGTCGCAACCGCCGTCATCTGGCCGATGGCCTTCACCGTCCCCAACTTCCTCAGGGCGGCAGGGGACGTGAAGTACACCATGATCGTCTCGATGTTCACCATGTGGGTCTTTCGGGTAGGCTCAAGCTATGTGCTCTCCTTCCAGTTTGGCTTTGGCGTCTATGGAGTATGGTTCGGCATGTATATCGACTGGTTCTTCCGAGGGGTGCTGTTCATCATCCGCTTTATCAGGGGAAAATGGAAATCAATAGAGGTGATCTGAGGCCATCGGGTTTCTGCCCCTTGTTATAACCTCAGATCAAACCTATGATAGGAATGAGGTCCCAGTTCGTGAAATCAACATCACTTCGCCCAGAGGGTGAGAGCCTATTCTCCCGACGGTTTCTCTTCATGCTCATCGTCCCTTTGATAGCAGAGCAATTCCTTGCCATTACCATCGGCATAGTCGATACGGTGATGGTTGCCTCTGTCGGCGAAGCGGCGGTAAGCTCAGTGAGCATCGTCGACAGCATATCCCACCTCATGGTCCAGCTCTTTGCCTCCTTTGCCACCGGAGGTGCAGTCGTTGCCAGCCAGTATCTGGGAAGGAGAGACCACGCTGCAGCCAATGATGCGGCAAAGCAGCTGTTCACCCTATCATTGAGTGTGGCCACCTTGCTGCTCATCCTGTGCATGCCGATAAGAAAAGGTATCATATCGGTGATATTCGGTTCCATAGAGGCTGACGTGCTTGCAGGCAGCACCATCTACTTCAAGTACATCCTCCTCTCCCTGCCCTTTCTCGCCTCCTACAACGCTTGTGCGGCCCTGTTCCGCTCGATGGGCAACAGCAAGGTCTCCCTAGTCGTCAGCACCCTGATGAACATCACCAACATAGCGGGCAACGCCTACTTCATCTTCGTCCTCGGCATGGGGGTTGGGGGAGCGGGCCTTGCAACCCTGCTCAGCAGGATGCTAGCGGCCACCATCATGGTCATCCTGATAAGCAACAAGACCAACATCATCTTCATCCATAAGATATGGAAGTTCGAATGGCACTGGAGCAAAATTAAAAAAATCCTCAAGATCGGCATCCCCACAGGGATAGAGGGGAGCATCTTCCATATCGGGCGCCTTTTGGTACAGAGCTTCATCGCCTCCTTTGGCACAGTGGCTTTAGCAGCTAATGCTATTGCTAACTCGGTGGCATCGCTAGCAAACATCCCAGGAAGAGCTATTAACATGGCATCGATTACCATCATAGGACAGAGCCTTGGAGCCAAGAGACCCGGCCAGGCTTCCTTCTATGGCAAGAGGCTGCTTATGCTCGCATATGCCTCCATAGCCATGATAACGCTGCCGATCTTCATCATCACCCCCTCTGTGGTGAACATCTTCAACCTTTCACCTGAAGCCTCAATCCTGGCGAGCAACATCATCAGGACTGCGATGGTGGCAAGCACCCTGGTCTGGCCCTTTTCCTTTACCATCCCCAACTTCCTCAGGGCAGCTGGGGATGTGCGGTACACCATGATAGTGTCCATGTTCAGCATGTGGGTATTCAGGGTAGGATCAAGCTATGTGCTCTCCTTCTACCTGGGCTTTGGAGTCTATGGGGTCTGGTTTGGGATGTATATCGACTGGCTGTGCCGGGGAACGCTCTTTTTACTACGATTCGTGCGGGGCAAGTGGAAAACAAAAAAGGTGATCTGATCGATCACCATGTTTGTCTGTACATTGTAGAAAGGGAAAAAAGAGACCATACGATTAGGTATTGTTATACTTCGTCTTGCTCGTCATCTTCCTCTTCTTCTTGTGACTCTTCGCTTTCTATGTCTGCATCAACGACCGCACGACTTTGCCAGAGCTTTTCCAGGGAGTAGAAATCCCTGAGTTCCTCACTCATCAGATGGATGACAATATCGCCACAGTCCACAAGCTCCCATCCATCACCCTGGGGTGACTTATGGCGGTTGGCTACAGTGAGCCCGAGCTCATTTATCTCGCCCCACAACTCGTGCGCAACACCCTTGAGGTGTCCTACGCTGTTTACCGTTGCGATGATAAAGCAATCAGCCCAGGAACACTGCCCTGCAATATCCAGGATATTGACATTCGTGCACCTGTGGTCTTCTAAAAACTGGCCAAGCTTTTCTGCATTGGCCGCTACCGTCGTATTCATCAAATCATTCTCCTTCACTCGAGAAGCAAGGCGCCTGTGAGCCATCGGCCCAGGTATTCCTTCAACAACTTCCAATCAGTGTCTGTATCTATCGAAACGAACTGCCCCACATCATAGGCATGGCAGCTCTTCATCTTCTGCAGCATGGCCAAGCCATCAGGAAGGCCCGTCAACATCTCCAGTGTACTGACGAATGGGGTTTTCCTCAAGTCGCCAGCTCTCGTAACCAGGACAGAGAGCAAGAGCTCATCCGTCACTTCTGTCCTTGGAATCCCAAGGGCCTCGCAAGCGAGGGTGGTCACCAGAGAACGGACCTCCAGAAGCGATGCCTCATCCCCTCCAAAGTACGCTTTGGCAGGGATGCCCAGGAGGTCGGGCAACGCCTCCCTTTCCGTAAGGTCATACTCTTTTGCATACCCCCCTACCAATGAAGGGGGCAGGTGCATCACCACCAGATGCCTGTTCTCCACGATAAGGACCACACTCTCCGAGCCAAAGAAGCCATAGTAGGCCTCTCGCCTCTGAGATGAGCAACCAGTAGACAGAACAAGAGAGAGCAACACCAATACCAAAAGAACAAGTTTATTCTTCATAGGCGTTTTCCTGCAAGCAGGTGGCGCTTCAGCTCTTCTGAACAACGGGCAGGTTTTTTCCCTTGTGTATGGAGGTATCGTCCCTGCATCCTGAGGATCTCCACACAGACCATCTCCAGCGATGGCAACAACCGCAGGCTCTTCCTTGTCGTGTCAGTGATGTGGGTCCTTCTCGGCTCGATATAGTCAGCGATGAACAACACCAGCCCAAGGCGTCCCATATGCACGCTTCCCAGCGTATGGTAGCGCACTGCCAGGCAAAGGGAGCTCTCGTAGCCTCGCTCAGCCAACAGGTGGGCACCTACAGGGGCATGCAGCAGGACAGGGTCACCCTTCTCTTCCGCCTCCAAGGGGAGGCAGTGCTCCTTTGCATAGGAAAGAAGCTGCTCATCACCCCACTGCCTTGCAATGTCATGCAGGAGAGAGGCCTGGATACAGAGCTCCCGGTCGAGCTGCTCCCCGTACTGCAGGACAAGGCTCAGCGAGCTCTCTGCTGTCGCCTTGCTGTGCAGAAACCTCTTCTCGCTCATCAGGGAGGGCAGTTCCCTCTCAAGAGCGATAGAGCCTGTTCTGCTGGACATAGGCGGCAACCTCCTCCTGCATCAAGGAACGTATGGATAGGGGAAGCTCCTCATCACCGCTGAGGCGGGCGCAAGCCTCACGGATGGCGGTGGATGAATCCTCAAGGGGGATGTTGTCAATGTATTCAAGGTCCACAGCACTGTCATGGAAGGCCGCTGCCTCCCTATCCCGCCTGATGACCACAAAGGCGACCAGCTGCTTAAGCTCATCATACTTGTGCCACTTCTCCAGCGAGGGGAGCAGGTCGTCGCCCATGACCAGACCAAGCCTGCCTCTGATGCTGTAGTTGAGGTAGAGGTGCTTGACCGTGTCGTAGGTGTATGAGACCCCTCCCCGCTCTATCTCGCAAGGGTCGCTCAACAGTTCAAGCGGAGGGTCGTCCGGATAGAGCTTCCTATAGGAAGCGAAGCTGAGATGGAGCATGGTAAGGCGGTGATGCGCCTCTATCAGAGTCGCATCACGCTTGAAATTGTTCTGTGCTACGGGAATACAGATGAACCGCCGGTACCTGGTGGTGGTTGCCACCGTGTGTATCAGGTGCAGATGGCCAAGATGTACCGGATTGAAACTTCCTCCCACCATAGCAGTGGAGACTGGCTTGACCACCTTTTCCCCCTAGAGTTCGAAAGGTTCGTCGGGATACTCGGCTTCCATGTTCACGGTGGTGGAAAAACCACCTACGCTACTGTCACCAAGGGCCTGGAGAGTCGGGTTTTCCGTGTCCCCCACCATCTTGATGAATGATTGCCTGACCTCTTCAAGGCCGATGTCCAGATAGACACACAACCCTATCACCTCTTTGTCGGGGTACTTCGCCTGCAACTCCGCAAGCCTCTCCTTGGTTCCCGGCTCATCGAGCTTCGTCCCAAGAATAACCTGTTTCTTATCCAAAAGCAAAGGCTCAAAGGAGGCGAGCTCATTGCACAGGATATCGTAGGCCTCAAGGTAGCGGTCATCACTGAGGTCAATGAAGAATGCCAGCCCGGTAGTGCGGTTGATATGCCTGAGAAACTTGATTCCCATGCCGGCACCTTCGCTCGCCCCTTCCAAAAGGCCGGGGATATCGGCAAGCACGATGTCGTGGTCACCATAGCGTAACATGCCCAACTGAGGAATTTTAGTCGTAAAAGGGTACCCCGCCACCTTGGTACGGGCATTGGTCAGCATATTGAGCAGCGAGGATTTCCCAGCATTGGGAAACCCTACAAAGCCGATATCTGCAAGGACCAGAAGCTCCACACCGATACGAAACTCCTGTCCGGCTTCACCTGGCTGGGCAAAACGGGGAGCCTGTCGTACGGAGGTCTTGAAATGATAGTTGCCCTGTCCACCGCGGCCCCCGGTCAGAAACACCCAGCGATCTTCGCCGGTGAGGTCCTTGATAAGCTCTCCGGTATTGGGATCCTTGAGTACGGTCCCTGGGGGGACAGCTATCTCAATGTCGTTGCCATCACGGCCATAACAGCGGTCACCCGAGCCGTTACGCCCATTTTCCGCACGATAGGAGCGAACCATCTTCAGATGGCCAAGGGTCCTCAGGTTGTTCTTCACTACAAAGACAACATTGCCCCCACGCCCGCCATCGCCACCGTCCGGCCCGCCCTTGGGAACATATTTTTCCCTGCGGAAGGAAACACAACCGTTGCCCCCGTTTCCGGAGGCAACTTCAATATAGGTCTCATCTGAAAATCCAAACATGCGTTCGTCTACTCAGGCCATAAGGCCAATATCGGTAGGTAAAACTACTCAGTTACGATGCTGATATACTTACGGTTCTTTTTTACGTGGAACAGTACAGTACCTGCAGCTTTTGCAAAAAGGGTATAATCAGAACCCAATCCTGCATTTTCGCCAGGGTGGAATTTGGTTCCATGCTGACGCACGATGATCTCACCGGCTTTTACCACCTGGCCACCGAAGCGTTTGACGCCAAGGCGCTGTGAGTTGGAATCGCGACCATTGCGGGTGCTACCACCACCTTTCTTATGTGCCATATTCCTTCCTCCTTAGGCGATAATCTGAT
>JAVERP010000065.1:0-18204 GCA_034007055.1 Sphaerochaeta sp. | reverse complement strand
GAATACATCGCATAATCCATGAGAATGTTGGCGTACAAGGGGGCATAGGCGCTCTGTACGATCGGATACAGACCGGTCTCATAGCCGATGCCGAGGGTCAGTGCATAGAGGCCTGCATGGAGGATGTGCTCAGGAAGCTTGTCAGGACCATAATGCTCATCCCAGAGGTTGGGAAAGAGATACTTGAAGGTGTCATTGGGATGCATCATGGTCTCGCTTGTCGCACGGCCGATGACTTTCCGCTTGCTTTCCCTTACAGGGGTGTCCCCTGAGATGAAGACGAAGACTCTGCCGTCACTCTTATTGACATAAGATCCTGCAGGCTGTGGGATCTCTTTCAGTTCCCAATAAATGCGTGCCATAAAAGCCCCCGATCAGGAATTGCCGCTGGAAACCCTAATTATATGGTTTTCAGTGACTATTTCAAGCATACTATAAGTTACTTGATAGATGGTAACGTTGAAAATGGACTGATACATTGGATGTCGTTTACCCTTTCATGAGAAATTGACTACAAAAAACAAGAAAACAAGAGAGAGAGAAAGCGAGAGAGAGAGGGTGTGTCTGTCTGTATATCCCTGTGTGATGGTTGCCTACTGACACACCCGCACATACCGCACAAACGCCCTTTTAGTGACCGTGCACCGCTCAACAATGGAAAAGCCTGCAGCGGTTATATCCTCATCCATATCCACGCAGGTTAGTATAACCAGTTTTTTGGTGATGCGCCTTGAAGAATTGATGATGGCCTTCTGTTGTGTATGGGTTACATGGGAGAACAGGCCATAGGGAAGATCGAGGATGGCCACATCATACACCTTTGCTATCCGATGCATAGTCTCATGTACGATACAAGGATCATACCCAAAGAAAGAGACATTCTGCTTGGCTTGGTTTGCAATGATCCAGCTGATCTCATACCCGGTCACCGCTACTGATAGGGACAATGCTTCAAGCACTACCGTACCTATCCCACAACAGGGATCCACCAAGGTCGCTTCTACCTGCCCTCCGACAGCAATATTGACAATAGCCCGTGCTGTACGCGTTTCCAGGGAATTACTATTCGTATAGGGCTTCAGGTTGTGCTGCACCCAAGGGTTCTCATTCTTTTCGTATATGCCAAATAGCCAAAGGCCATCAACTATCGTAATCCCAAATTGGATGGAGGGGTTGTGCATATCCACTCCGGCGTGAATCACCTTGCCTAACTCGGTAACGCTGTGCAGCCACGTTGCATAATCAAGCGCTCCATCCTCAATTTTGAATCGTGCAAATTTGAAATTATCACAGGTGATGTTTTTCTCACTGACAGCCTGAAACAACGCTTCAAAAGAGAGAGCTGTGCACAGGATAGATAATCTTAATTTGAAAAAGGGACTTCGCGATGGGTCAATGTTTCTAGTCGAAAAAAAGTATTTTCTGTCTGGCTCCAGACCAAAGAGGCTTTTCATCTCCAACAGACATAAAGCCTTCTCTTCCTTGGAGTAATTGACCACATAGAAATAGGTTTGTTCACACGTATCGCTCACCAGCACACCTTTATCACCTTACGAAATAGTACCCCTAGAGTATGCCTGCGCTCCTTAGGAGAGGTACAAGGCATCACCCTACCCCCTCTCCTCACACCTTGGACAGGTCAAAGCCATCAGAATCTATCCGGGCTACCCTTTTCTTCATCTTCTTCTCTATCACGTGGAAATGGGTCTCTTCTGAAGGGCTGACAAGGGTAATGGCTTCACCGAAATTACCTGCCCGTCCTGTCCTGCCTATCCTATGGATGAAGATTTTTGGGGAACGGGGCAGTTCATAGTTAATGACATAGGGAAGGACCTCTATATCAATTCCACGGGAAAGGAGGTCGGTAGTGACCAGTACTCGTAGCCTTCCCGCCTTGAATGCCCTTAGGAGGTCTGTCCTCGCTCCCTGAGACTTTTTACTATGCATTGCCTTGGCATCAATGCCGTTTTTATGCAGTTTGTCCGCTACCCTGTCAGCCCGTGCTACCGAGGAGGTAAAGACCAGTACTTGCTGCATATCCTGGCTCTTGATGAGGTACCGTAACAGGGGGCCTTTTTTCTCTTCTGCTATGTAGTAGGCACTCTGGTTTATGAGATCGATTGAATCTGGCTCCTCTTCCATCTTAATCACAACAGGATCATGGAGGAGGACCTTTTCCAAGGAGTGGATCTCCTCGTTCAAGGTTGCTGAAAATAGCAAATTCTGCCGTTTTTTGGGAAGCAGAGCCAAAACAGCATCCATCTCCTTTTCAAAACCAACAGCCAGCATTTTGTCCGCCTCATCAAGAACCACTATCTTTACAGCAGACAGGTGAACGGAATTGACAGAAACCAGTTCCAACAACCTTCCAGGTGTGGCAATGAGAATGTTAACATTTCTCATTGCCATCATCTGAGGATTGATGGAAGCTC
The DNA here is from genome assembly GCA_034007055.1 of Sphaerochaeta sp. Classification (GTDB taxonomy): domain Bacteria; phylum Spirochaetota; class Spirochaetia; order Sphaerochaetales; family Sphaerochaetaceae; genus Sphaerochaeta. Next base: position 15,772 of record JAVERP010000065.1, on the reverse strand, counting down.
CGCCAAAGACAGCGAGGGTTTTTATATCTGATGCTGACTCATGAATATATTTGATACATACGGCATTTACCTGTGCAGCAAGCTCCCTTGTGGGAACCACTACCAGTACCTGGACATGCCTGTCTTTCATGACCCAGGCTTTTGTATTCTTTTCCACCTGCATTAGGATGGGCAACACATAGCTCAGGGTCTTGCCCGATCCTGTCTTTGCTATACCAAGGACATCCTTATTCTCCAGGATTGCTGGAATTACCTCTGTCTGTATAGGATAGGGTGTTGATATGTTCCCTCGCTGTAAGGCAGCAACAAGAGGTTCTGAGATTCCCAAGGAGATAAATGACATATGTGTGTGATCCTTTTTAGATACGTACGTAGCTGATGACTGATAGACTTCCAAAAAGAATCATACGGTATTGCTTGTTGAGAGTATAGGGGAGCTTTGGCCACAGAAGGGCAATCGCTTAAAAAGGATTTCGCATATGGATTGACAAAAAACGGAGTGGATGAGTTACCTGTAGAAAGCCTATCCAGAAGGGATGCACAGGCCAAGGAGTAGCCTATGGTGGGGTATACGGTACCGTTCAAGGTTTTGCCACTGCTATGGAGTTGATGTAACGGCCCGTCTCAAGGAAGTAACGTATCACTGTGGCAATGATGTCCACATCGTAGGTCCTCAGGAAGTGAAGGCTTTTTGGAAGGAGGGTGAACATCATTTTGCAGCTGGGGCAACGCTTTCGGTGCACAAGGATCAGTATGCAGCCATTCAGACCGACTACATACCGCTCGCGCCATCCATGCCCCTGGAGGGGTGACCTGCAGACGGGGCAGACATCTGGTTCAGATGAAAGGTACTTTTCCTTTTCTGCCTTCGTAATGGCTATTGCTAGAGATTCCTGCCCGAATACTTGCACAACAAGTAAGAATGATGCAAACTATAGAAGCATTATTATTTGCAGGGTGAAGACAACTTTTGAACGGGGAGTCTTCACCCTTTTTCCTTTGAAAGATGAGAAAATGATACTCCATGGCATTCTCACGTTCTAGAGCAATTCGTAAATATCAACAGTATTCACTACAAAATAAAGTGCAACTCAATACTCCCATATCCTGATGCCGCTGGACTTCCTGTCTATGGTGAATCTCTCCATCACCCCTTGCGACGTGATGGCCCCGATGTAGGTCTGTACAGGCTAAGGTTTTTCTTTCCCGGAACCCACTTCGAGGAATTTTTGTACAGCGAGTAGTTGCCATTCCCGTCGGACTTGATGACAGTCCCTGTTCTTTTCTGCCACTCGGCCCATTCTGGAAACCTTCCCATGAGTTACACCCCTTGCATAAGTATATGATAGAAACGCCATACACTTATTACCACAAAAGTATACCCAGAACCTGAAACCTTCAAATCCTGGGCTAATTGATGCTTTATAATTTTTACGCGTTGCCCTGCAATCAACACACTTTCGCTTGACACTTTTATACACGGATAGCATTATATCAACGTAAGGCAAGAGTCCTGCTGGTCATACACAGGATGTATGGGCATTCCGATGATTGCAGGGTTGAGCCAAGACGCAGCGCTGTATGAGGTGTAAAGGGTTTACCTTGGCTTTGGAGGCGGTGGTGCCGACTGAAAGAATCATACTTTATTTAAGAAACCTGAAGCTAAGTCTTCAGGTTTTTTGTGCAGGAGTGAACAGAATTGAATGGCCAAATCAGATCTATTGTTCAAGGTGAAATTAAATAGGCAACTAATTCTATATATTAGAACCAGTTGCCTGATGGGCGCGATTGGGTTTGAACCAACGACTTCTACCGTGTGAAGGTAGCACTCTCCCGCTGAGTTACGCGCCCGACTACTCAAACCATAATAAGGAAAAGAAAGGCTCTTGTCCAGTACTGATTTTGGTGAATTTTACTCAATAGCCCAAATAAGTGTAGTAACTCCTTATAAGAGGCTTCATTACTAAAACAAACAACTTCAAAATAGAATTTGGGGTGCTCCCTTCTCTATCAGTATCCTGCTTCCTTGCCTTACCATTCAAACCTACCCACACGTCTGTAGTGTGGGTAAGTCCTCATTTGCAGATCAGAAATAAATTCACCGTCATGCTCTCAATCATATGCTACAATACCACTTAAGAGAGGTACCCCATGTCAACACAGTATCTGATTGTTGGATCGCGTGTCCCTTCGTCTGAAGCCGGACTCTCCCTTTACTCCTTCGATGAAAGGAGCGGACACCTTGCTGTAGTCGGTTCCTATGCAGGCATCGACATGCCTACCTTCCAGGCCTACAACAAGAAGGCTTCTCTGCTGTACTCAGTCAGTGAAATCCGGGAGAAGGAAGGATCGGTGCAGACCTTCCGCTTTAATCCAGAATCAGAGTCTCCCTTTACCCCGGTCGGTACCATCCTATCAGGAGGGAACTCACCTTGTCACCTGGCACTCTCTCCCAAGGGTGATTTCCTTGCCCTCTCCAACTACGGCGACGGGGTATTCACCCTCTATGCCTTGCATAGTACCGGTACCATTGCCTCTGTCGCCTCCTACAAACGCTTTGTCGGTGTAGGACACAACCCAGCACGCCAAGAGGGTTCCCATATTCACTCAGCGCTTTGGACATCTGATGCAAAAAACCTCTTTGTAGCGGACCTGGGACTGGACCGCATCGTCCACTACAGCAGACCCGAATGGAGCTTCCCTTCCTTCAAGAAGGTACCTCTGGGCACAGGGCCGCGCCATATGGCGATTACAAAGGACAACCACTACCTCTATGTGGCTGGAGAACTCTCTAACCACGTAGAGGTCTATCGCATAGACAAGTTTGACAGCTGCTTCACCCACCTGCAGTCCATAGCAACCCTACCCTCTGCCTTCCTTCTTGCAAACACTGTTGCAGACTTGCATCTCTCTTCCGATAACAGATACCTCTACTGTTCCAACAGAGGCCATGACAGCATAGTCACCTATGCTGTCAATGCCGAGACCGGGATGCTGACCTTTGTCTCCTACACCCCCACCTTGGGACAGGAACCCAGGAACTTTGCCCTCTCCCCAGACGGCAAGTGGCTGTTGGTTGCAAACGGCTCCTCGGACACGGTGGTCAGCTTCCCCATCGACCCCTATACAGGGGTCCCCGGTGCTGCAGTCTGCACTATAGAGGTCAAGGAGCCGGTCTGTCTAACCTTTACCTAGATACTCGTCATGTACCCTATCCTGCAGATAGACGTTGGTGTAGGAAGAAGAGGCGTGCTTGTACATCTTGTACGCCTTATCAATACAGCTCTTACACCCATCAAGGGGGATAGTGATGGCTAAGACCTTACGCCCACTATCAGAGGAGGAGTCTATCCAGTTGTGTCCTGAGCAGCTGCTACACTTGTTGAAATGCTGGACTTGCTGCTCCAGGATACCATCGGTGTCATAGTAGATCTGCATAGGCCTTTCATAGCTATCCAGACCCCCATACTCCTTCCTCCAAAGGGTATCCCTGTTTTTCCAGTTGCCAAGGACAGCATCCGAAATCTTTTTTATATACTCTGTAATATCCTTGGGTTGCCGTAGGAGCGCTGGATTGTAATCAGGCTCCTTCACCCCTGAATAGTCCATCCCTGCCATTGCAAGGATAATGCCCACATTGATATAGGGAAGAGCCCCATCGATGGAGTACCCCCCTTCGAGGACGGCAATATCCGGCTTGAGGATAGAGTTGAGCTTGGCATACCCTTGGGCACTGAAGTTCATATTGGTAAGGGGGTCTGAGTAGTGGTTGTCCTGACCTGCCGAGTTGACGATCAAGTCAGGCTTGTATTCATCCAGGATCGGCATCACCACATGGTTGAGCGCATGGAGGAACCCTTCGTCGCCTGTATGGGGAGGCAGGGGTATATTCACATTGTACCCATAGGCAGAAGGCCCTCCAAATGCATCCATGAAGCCGGTTCCAGGATACAAGGTCCTTCCATCCTGGTGGAAGGAGATGACCAGCGTCTCAGGATCATTCCAATAGATATCCTCAGTTCCATCACCATGGTGACAATCAGTGTCGATGATGGCTACCCTCAGGGGACCGAACTCGGCCCTGAGCCTTTCAACCATTATCGCCTCATTGTTCGTCACACAAAATCCCCGGTCCCCATAGACCACGCGGTGGGCATGGTGCCCTGGTGGACGCACAAGGGCAAAGGCTGAGGCAACTTCCTTGTTCATCACCGCAAGAGCCGCCCTGATGGCACCTCCGGATGAGACAAGGTGGCTCTCTGTAACCCTTGTTGGAACATCAGGAATAGCGAAGTGCACCCGTTGGATATCCTTTTCTGTGGCCACCAAGGGATTGAACATCTCTATGCCCTCAATATCTTGGATGCCCTCTTCAAAGATCTGGTCCTGCGTATACAACAGCCTCTCCTCCCTCTCGGGATGTGTTGGACTGATAGCCCAGTCGAAGGCAGGAAAAAAGACCAATCCTACTGTCTTGTTAGCTTTCATGGGTAATGGTACTCCTCAGGCCATGGATGATGCCCGGCTTTACCTGGGCTTTGACTCGTATATTCTTCCCTGCCAGGCAAGAGTTCTTTATCATGTTGAAACTGCTCTGTTCGGTAATCTCTATCTCTAGGGTTGCCTCATCAGAGCCCATGGCGATCGCTTCTTGCCTAACCAGCAAGACTGCACGCTCCTTAGCTTGTTCCAAGGAGTATGTTCGAGGAACTTTTTCATATATGCCAAGCTCGGGAACCGAAAGCCTGCCCAAGGCAGTGTCAGCCAACAGCGTGACCTCAATAGTAGGCTTGGCCAGGGCAGCCCCTATCGCATTGGCCACCCTTGAGTTCTCGGGGAAGTGACAGGGAAGGCCATACGCCTCTTGCAAAAGAGGCGCTAGGGCCTCTGCAGGCCCTCCAATGATATGCACGGCCTTAGGTGTGACCTTTTTACCATGGAGCAACTCCTTGATGGTGTAGATGGGCTTGCTGTTTATCCCAAGCAGCAGGGCTTCACTCTTTTCCTTGATCTGGGTGACCATGGTGGCAAGGACAAGCGTTGCAACCTCAGTAGCCTGGAGGGACACCTTCGCACCAAGGGCCTCCATACCCTCCCGGGCCTTCGCTTTCGCCCCTTGGGGTGCCTCCATCCTCCCAAGGCAGATCATGGCATCGGTGGGAGTGGGGCCTTCGCCCCCAAAGGCGTAGGCCATGCCCCGCCTTTGGGGTCCTATCACCAGATTCTTGTCCCTAACGGTGATGCTGCTGTCCCCGCCAAGACCAATGGAGACGCTGTAGATAGCCCTGACCAGGGTCTTGTAATCGGATATGGTTGCTCCCAGGGGTTCAAACAGAGGAACACCATCGGCAAGGAAGAATATATCTGTTGTAGTTCCTCCCACATCCAGGAGGATCGCATCCTCCCCTCCGGGAATGAGGGCACTCATCCCAAGAAAGCTTGCTCCCGGCCCCGAGAGAACTGTCTCCACAGGTTTCTCCAAGGCTCCTTCGCTGTCCATGGTGCCTCCATCAGCTTTGAGGATGTACAAGGGGGCAGCAATGCCCTTCTTCTCCAGCGATGATCTCATATAGGTTAAAAAGGTACTGAATTGGTCTGAGACAGCTGAGTTCAGATAGGAGGTGTATACCCTTCGGGGGAAGTTCAGGATCCCGGAAATCCTATGACCCAAAGTAACCTGGCCGATCTGCTCAAGCAGCTTCTTTCCTATGATGATCTCGTGCTCGGGATTCCTTGTGGAAAACTTGCTTATCACCGCACTGCTGGGCATCCCATCCTTTTTGAAAAGAAGCAGGGCCTTCTCAAGTTCCTTAGGATCCAGGTCATCCACCACTACACCCCGGTGGTCGACATACCCGCCGATGGTCACTACCCTCCCCTTGCATGAGGAGAAGTCGTGGATCAAGCCAGGACCCGGTTGCACAACCATACCCACAGGGGCAGTGGTCCCTTCTACAATGGCATTGGTGGAGATCGTAGTGCTGAGGTTGATCCTCTCTATCGCTGCGAGATCAGAGTCCTCTACCAGCTCTTCCAAAGCTGTCCACATGGTAGTGAACAGATCATCCTTGTCAACAGGCTTCTTATGTGTCTTTATAACCTGTCCATCCTGTATAACAACTCCATCTATGTGGGTCCCCCCCATATCAAGGCCTATTATCAAAATATAACTCCTTTATATGTAGTAGTATAGCCCGATTTCGAAGAATGTTCAAGTTTACTAACTTCCCAGCCCTGGCTGCATACATTCCAAGGAGACTTCCATTGGGTAGAGAAGCTTAGGATTGAGACGAGTAACGGCGTATCCCCTTTGCGGGGGTACGCCGTTACTCTTGCTTTCTATCTTATGTTTTTAGTTTTCTATTCTCTGTTTTCTCGTGCTGGGTTCTATCTTCAATTTCTCTCTATTGGCTTTATTTTTCTTTCTTGTGCAAAATGCATTTTCCAATCAGTTTTTTACCGTACAACTAGCATATCCCTAATGATTACTCATCATCCTGATCACAGCCATCCTCACCAAGCCTTCTTGGTGAGGATAGGCTGCTTCTTAGGCAGTCAGCTCTTTTTCTTCTTCCTGGGGAGGAACAAGGCATTTACCGGGTCTATGACAAAGGAGACCTCTTCCCCTTCGGAGAAAATCCGCATCTTGTTGGTGTAGGGGATAAAGGCTTTTATCACCTCGTTGTTAGCAAGCGTAAGTTCATACTCAACATGGCTGCCGACAAAGATGGAGGAGGAGACCACTGCGTTGAAAGAGTCCTCGCCCCCTTTGTACGGTATCACCGTTATGGACTCGGGGCGTATGACAAGGGCCGCTTCCTTTCCTGTCTTGTAGTTCTCCACACTGCTGTCGATATGATCGGGGACGATGCACCTGGCGGTGAAAACGCCTCCGTTATGCGTATTCACCTCGATCATCTCATCCTTGAGGGAGGTCACTTCAAGATGCATGATATTCGCTTGTCCAATGAAATCAGCAACAAAGAGGGACTGGGGGTTGCTGTATATCTCAAAGGCCGTGCCTACCTGCTCCACCTTACCCTTGTTCATCACGACTATCCTATCAGCCATGGATAGAGCTTCGCTCTGGTCATGGGTGACATAGAGGCAGGTAATGCCAAGGGTCTTCTGGAGTTTTCGTATCTCGGTGCGCATGTGGATTCGCAGCTTGGCATCCAGGTTGGAAAGCGGCTCGTCCATCAACAGGAGGTTCGGCTCCATGACTATCACCCGGGCAAGGGCAACGCGCTGCTGCTCCCCGCCGGAGAGTTGGCTGGGGTAGCGGTTCTCTGTGTCCTTGAGGCCGACCAACAAGAGGGCGTTCTTTACCTTATCCTTGATATCCTTGTCTTTTTCCCCCCGAGCCTTCAGACCATAGGCCACATTGTTGTAGACACTCATGTGGGGGAACAGGGCATAGTTCTGAAACACGAACCCTATCTTCCGTTTATTGACCGGGGTGTTTGTCATATCTTGGTCGCGGATGGTAATGGAGCCGCTTGTGGGCAGCTCAAAGCCCGCAACCATTCGCAAGGTAGTAGTCTTGCCACACCCTGAGGGTCCGAGGAAGGTAACCATCTCCCCCTCCTCCACCTGAAGGTTCACCTTGTCGACAGCTGTTATATATCCGTCATCCTTTTGGAATGTCTTTGTTACATCGGTAAGATTAAGCGCCAATTTTTTCATAGCTGATAGCCTCCTGCTGGGTAAATTTTCTTGTGCTCCACTTCATGAGGGCGAGCATTATTGCATCTACAATAAAAACAATGACGATCAGGACTATTGAAAATGCTGATGCCTGTGAAAATTGTAACTCAGTCATACTTTCTAGAATTCTGGTTGTCAGCAGAGTCCACCTGACAGAGACGAGGAAGATGGTTGCACTGATTGCAGTCATGGAGTGGATAAACAGATAGCGCATCCCTGCCAGTACGGCTGGAATGATAAGGGGGATGGTAACGTGGGTAAAGGTCCTCACCGTACTGGCACCTAGGGAGAAGGACGCCTCCTCAAGGGCCGGGTCTATCTGTGCAAGCGATGCTATGACAGAGCGTATCCCTGTTGCATAGTACCGAAACACATACGCAGCGACGAGAATGGAGAGCGTCCCTGTGAGCAGGATCGGCTTTTGGTTGAAGGCGATGATATAGGCAATACCGACGACAGTACCGGGGAGGGCGTAGTTGAGCATACTGCCGAACTCAAAGATCCTCTTGGCGAAAAAGTTCTTCCTCTGTGCTATGTACCCTATCAGGACCCCAAGGACAGATCCTATGACCGTCGAAAGGGTGGCAATGAGCAGTGTATCGGTGATGGCCTTTTTCCCGTGGGCGAAGACGTAGCCAAAGTGCTCGAACGTGACGGTGTTGTTTACACCCCACACCTTCACCAGGGAGCCCCAGAGGATAATGGCATAGAGGTAGAGGATGAAAGCGACGGTGAATGTGCAAACAGCGGTGATAATGATATTGAGCGAGAGGGGAAGTTTTCCAAAACCGGACTTTGCCCCGTTCTTCCCTGTGACCGAGACATAGCTTTTCTTCCCTATGAGCACCCGTTGCAGGATAAAGACCAGCAGGGCCGGCAGGAGCAGGAGGAAGGAGAGCGATGCACCCCCCTTCAGGTCGAACATCCCTGTAATCATAAGATACGCTTCTGTGGGAAGGACAGGAAAGGTATGCCCTCCCAGAATAAGGGGTGTTGCAAAGTCCGCAAGGGAGGCTCCGAACAACAAAAGCAGTGAGTTTCCAATGCCCGGCAGGGAGAGGGGAATCGTTATTGTCCTGAACATCCTCCATCGTGAAGATCCTAGCGAGAGCGCGGCATCATCAAGGTTTGCACTCATCGTATTGAGAACAGCGGTGATGACCATGAAGGCGACAGGGAAATAAGTGAGCGTTTCACTGATCCATGTTCCGAGAAACCCGTAGATGGAGAAGTCCGATATGCCCAGGGCATTGAGCAGCATACCATTCGGCCCCAGGGCGAGTGTCAGGGAGATGCTGCTGGTAAAAGGTGGGGAGATAAGGGGCAGGATTGTAACGGCGCCCAGCAACCCCTTATAAAAAGGAGGCAGGGAGGTCCTTGTCACAGCCAGGGCAAAAATATACCCAAGCACAGTCCCGGCGACTGCAACGGCGGTTGCAAGGATAAGGGAGTTGTACAGGGCCCTCATATTGTAGCTCTTGCCCATGATCTTTATGAGGTTGGCAAAACTGATCGAACCATCGACGACGAAGGTGGTCAACAGCAGCCTGATAATCGGCAAGAATATGAATATGGCAAAGATAAGCCAAATGGCGACAAGGGTGCCGAATAGGACCGGCTCCCTTTTCGCCATTGAACTTCTTGTACGCGGTACCTTTGTTGTTGACACGATACGTCCTCCTAGCATGATCACACTATTGGAAGAGGTACACTGCTACTTGGGCAGAGTACCTCTTCACACTCGCTGTAGGCACTTCTCCTACACTATTGCTGAATGACCTCTTCGATCCATTTTTCAACAAATCGTGCCCTGTTGTCACCCTTCCACTCGGCCTGAGCCTCGATCAAGTTCACGTTCGACATATCAAGGGCGGGGTTTGTCACCACGACGTCAGTGCGGGTGGGGATGTAGTTGATCTTATTGGCAACCATCACCTCACCGAGGCGCTTTGAAGAAGCCCAGTCCATCAAGGCCTTGGCTGCACCGAGGTTCTTGGCACCCTGTACGATACCACTTCCCTCGATACCATAGGTGACGCCTTCCTTGGGATAGGAGACAGAGAGGTCATACCCCTGCTGCTGGATATCCAGGGCATCTACTATGTAGAAGACACCAGCTGATGCCTGTCCTGTAGCAATGGGCATTGCTCCACCTGCACCGCCTTTGGTGTAGAGCTGGATATTCTTATGCAGGTTCTTCTGGTACTCGTATGCACCCTGTTCACCATAGATCTTTACCAGGGAATAGATTCTTTCGGTGGCAGTACCCGAAGTCCTCACGTCGGCCATCTGCAGGGACTGTCCATACTTGGGATCGGTGAGATCCATCCAGCTGGTAGGAACCTCAAGGCCCTTCTTCTTCAGATATTCGTTGTTACTCAGGAAACAGAGGGGGATAATCCCAATGCCCGTCCAGTAATTTTCCGTGGAACGGAACTTTGCAGGGATCTTGTCAGCTTCCTTGGGGGAGTACTGGGCAAAGACACCCTCAGGAATCCCAGCTTCATAGGTATCTGCAGGTCCGCCCCAAATGGCGTCTACCTGGGGATTTGCCTTCTCTGCGATCAGGCGGGCCAAGGCTTCACCGGATGAGAGTCGTACAAAGTTGACGGTGATGCCGGTATCTTTGGTAAACTCGGCAAAAATCTTGGTGGCATATTTTTCCGGCATGATAGAGTAGACGTTTACGTTCTTGCCCACTTTGTCAGGGTCATCCGCTTCCTTTACACCTGCAGCAAACATTGGTGTCAGGAACACCAGCAGCAACAGAACAGAGAGTAGCATGTTTTTCTTCTTCATCTGAATCCTCCTTTAGGATTGTAAGAGAGCTAAATCATCTCTCCTACCAAACAAACCATAGTCACTACCCCTATTGTGCCATCTCGTGGCTGTTATACAAGTTACAATACCGTAACAATCACGTATTTTTTGCGTCAGTAAGCATATACCCGACACCCCATTTGTTGATGATGTACCTAGGGGATGCAGGATCTTTCTCTATCTTCTTCCTTAGCCGGCTCATATTGACCTTCACCAGATCATCACCTTGTATCCAATCCTCGTTTTTCCATACTGTCTGCAAGATCTTTTGCACAGAGACGGGGGTATGCAGGTAAGAGGCCATAACTTCCAGTATCTTGAACTCCGTGGGAGTCAGGCTGACCGGCTCCCCCTCTATGGTGAGGCTATGCTGCTCCACATTGATCGCAAGATCACCTACAACAAGACTTTTCCCCTCAAACGAGCGTGTCCTCTTGAGGACTTTCTCCACACGCAGGAGCAGCTCCTTATAGTTGAAGGGCTTGGAGACATAGTCCTCCCCTCCCACCTCAAGGCCCTCGACAATCTGGTCATCCTGGTCGTGTGAACTCAAGAAAATCACCGGGATATGCATAGCAACAAGATGGGTACAGACCTCCAGCCCATGCAGGCCCGGAAGCCCTATATCAAGGATGACAATGTCAGGCGACCAGGAAGATGCAACCTCTACTGCATCGTCCCCGCGTAAGACCGAGTTGACCAAGTACCCCTGTTGTTCAAAGATATAGGTAAGGAGGGTGAGGATATCCTTCTCATCATCGACTAATAATATTTTCTTTTTCATCGTACTGCCTTTGCCGGTAGCGTAAAGGAGACTACCGTCCCCTTATCCTTCACACTGGTAATATACACCTTGCCCCCATGTTTCTCGACTATCTGCCTCGCTATGGAGAGTCCCAGGCCAAATCCATCGTGAAACTCTTCGGGCAAGGTTTTTTCCTGATAAAACTCCCTGAACAGGTTCTCCCTGCCTTCCCCCACAACCCCCTTGCCATGGTCGCTGATGCTCACCACCACCTGCTCATCATCCTGGGTCACGGAGATGAAAATTTCACCACCTTCCCTGCTGTGCTTGGTGGCGTTGTGGATGAGATTGATAAAGACCTGCCGGATCAGGTTCTCATCACCGTAGGGGGTGCTGAGCAGGGCGGGAAAGGAGTAGCGGATGCTCTGTTGCTTTATTTGGAGCAGGGGTCCAAAAAAAGCAACAATATCGCGGGTGACAAGACGGATGTTGATCTTCTCATCCATCTTGGGCTCAAACTCCTTTCCAAACTTCAGGAGCATAAGCATGTTCTCACTAAAGGTGATAAGCCTTTGCGTGTACTCATAGTTGGATCTGACAAATTGTTGTTGCTGCGCATTCAAGGGACCGGGAATCTCTTCCAACAACAGGGAGGTGCTGGTTTGCATGACGGTCAAGGGGGTCCGTATCTCATGGGCAAGCATGGATTGCAAGGAGATACGGGAGGCAGAGCTTGATCTCTCCTTCTTGTGGTGCTCCCAGATAAAAGTCCCCAGGGGAAGAAGGCCAAGGAGTAGGGAGATAGATGAAAAAGGAGAGAAAAGCAGGCTTGCCATGCAGGAGAGGCAGGATAAGCTGCCGATGAGCCAGAGGTTCTTGGCGGAAAACGGGAGGTGGAGGGACAACACATATCCCCATAGCAAGAGGACAAGGGTGTTGTACAGGATAATCCAAGGGGAGAAGGAGAGGCTTGCGCTTGTGCTACTGGTGGAAAAGAGAGCAATAGCCGTAAAACCAAGCAACAGGAATGTAGAGGTACAGGGGTTCTTTTTTCCCTTTGTTTGTAAGAAAGCCCCAAGGAGTGCGAGCAAAGAGAGAAGGCCAAGGACAATGGTGAGGATCCAGGAGAGTCGAGCAGAGGAGTCCTGCTGTAGGGTTGCCACCGAGGGCAGGAGGAAAAAGAGGAGGAGTACAGCTACGTTCATCGGCTCTCCTTTGTGTTGAAAAGGTGAAACGAGGATGGATGGAAATGCATCAACACCTGCTCACCGACTTTGTACTCATCGACGAATGTGAGGTTGTACGGAGCTATTACCCGGATAAAAGTCTTCCCAAACGCCACTTCATACTCGATGGAGTAGCCGTTGAAGGAGAGTGCGACTATCTCCCCCGGCACTTGATAGGCACTCTCTGGCTGACGATACGCACTCAAGGCCACACTTTGTGGCAAGATTGCGACAAAGAGATCATCACCGGCTTCGCAAGGCCCATCACACTGCCTTGCGTCCAAGGTGAATTGGATTTGGTTGAACGAGACGAGCACCGTCTCGGCACAAGAGGAAAGCACTTTACCATCATAGAAGTTTGCATTGCCGATAAAGTCTGCAACAAAGGGGGTTCGGGGGTTGTTGTACACCTCGCGCGGTGTTCCTACCTGTATGATGGCCCCCCTGTTCATCACCACTACCCTGTCGGGCATGCTGAGGGCCTCACTTTGATCGTGGGTGACGTAGATGGTGGTGATGCCAAGCAGCTTCTGCATCTTCTTGATCTCATGCCTTGTCTGCAGCCTCAGCCTCGCGTCCAGATTGGAGAGCGGCTCGTCAAACAACAAGAGCTCAGGCTTCAGGACCAATGCCCTTGCCAAGGCGACTCGCTGCTGTTGCCCATCAGAGAGCTGATGGGGAAAGCGATCTTCTGTGCCGACCAGGTTGAGCATCTGGCACATCATCGCCACATCGTGATGGATACTGTCCTTATGCTTTTTCCGTGCTTTCAAGCCGTAGGCTATATTCTCATGCACATTCATATGGGGAAACAGGGCATAGTTCTGAAAGACCATGGGGATGGTTCTCTCTTCTGCCCCCTTATAGGCCAAAGAGACTCCATCAAGGAGAATCTCCCCGCTATCGGGGGGGATAAAGCCCCCGATCATCCTCAAGGTGGTGCTTTTCCCACATCCTGAAGGGCCAATGATGGTAATCGCCTCGCCTTTGTATACAGCAAGGGAGAGATCATCGACTGCGGTTATCACCTTGTTCCCCCCGCAAGAAAATGCCTTGGACACCGATCTGAGTTCCAAGTGCGGGACTTTTGTCTGTTCTGTAAGTTCTGCCAATGGGACCCTCTTCTCCCTTCAGTTGTGTATCCACTAGCCGTGTGTACAAGTTGAGGCTAAAGAGCAGATACCTTCTGAAGCAGGTTAACGCTCCTACAAAGGATACCACCTTTTTGTTTAGCATTGGTAGCCCAATTCCCTAGGATGCCATCGATGATGATCGCTCTGAGTGTGCATGCCGGTTTCCAGACGGCTCACCTTTGTCAGGATAGCAGTAACCCTTTGTGAAAGTATGAAAACCAGATGCAACAAACAAACGAGAACAAGCACAAAGGCTAAAACAAGAATCGGCGCACCTCCTCAACGAGGAAGTGCGCCGAAAGCAACAATACAGGAGAACGAGATGAAAAAAGAAAATACAGAAGTAGATGAGTAGGACGGCCAACCCCGTCATGAAGGTTGGGCCATCCCCAGATCAGGCTCTATTCCAAGAAAAACACCCCTGGGATAGTTCCATGCCTTACTGTAAGGGTCGAATAGGAGCCATTGCGGTTCCTAGGGTTTTCCACAACATGCTGCTCCAGCATGAACGAACCGAATATGATGGTTGCCAAGAGATACACCACAAGGAATATCCCCCCCGCGACAAGCATGCGATTACTTTTCTTATGATTGGACTTCATGATAGGTATGCTCCTTTTTGAATAGGAGGAAATAGGTCTCTATCTCCTCGAGGGTGACATCCAGCTTCCTCATGGAATCGAAAAGGTTCGGCAGTTCACTTTTGATGAAATGATCTCGCTTTTTCTTGAGGACCAGAGCTTTGGCACCCTTGGCGGTAAAGTATCCTATGCCCCGTTGGTTTTCCAGGATACCCTCTTCCTGCAGCAGAGCGTATGTCCTGGTGACCGTATTGGGGTTCACCTCCAGGTGCATCGCCATATCACGGACAGAGGGGATGCGCTGCTCCTCCACCCATGCCGAGCTGATGACCAGGTCATGGATATACTGGGCTATCTGCACATATATTGGGGAACTGTTGTTAAACTGCATCTGTAGCTTGGACCTCCTCAACCCTGAAGAACGCCGTGACCCAACAGAACAGGGGAAGCACTACAAAATAGAGTAGCTTTCCGAACACCCTGAACGCCCCTACAACACCGGTGGCAGGTTGGAACAGCAGTGAGTCAAACGAGAACACCACGTCGAACGTCCGTAGCGACGAGCCGTACTTGATGGAAAAGATAAGCTTCACAAACAGCAGGCCCAGAGCCCCAAGGGCGAGGCCGATGACACCCAGGGCAAGGACGGTCTTGAAGAAGTGTCCCTTGTGGAAGTAGGTGGAGCCCAGCAGGAAGATCGCATGCCAGACCAAATACAAGCCTAGAATCGAACCCATGTCGCTGAAGAAGGGGTTGAACAAGGTGACAGGATCACCAAAGAAGAGCAGCTGTATCGGCTCGATGATCACCGAGGAGAGAAAAAACACCACTATGAGGGCCAGCGGATAGGCAAAGGCCGTCAGCACCCCTTTGGAAAGGAATTTCTCCAAGGATGTTGCCGGAAGCATCAGCCACTGCTGCTGTCCATTCTTGCTGAACATGTCTTCGGCAAAGGAGAGGCTTGTTATGATCAGGCCCCCTAGGAACAGGAAATTGGGGAATAGTGAAGCGTAGGTGGTTGCAGAGCTTCCCGACAGTGAATATTGGGTGGCGAAGGAGCGCATGGTCTCACTTGCCAGCAGGACCAGGAACAGCGTTGCCGCATAGATGCTCAGGTCTCTCTTGCTTGTCTGCAACTCACGGTTTATCAATAGGCCAAATCGATTCATAGCACACCTCCTTGCATAAGGGTGGGATTCTCAACCACAACATTGAAAAGGGTCTCAAGGTCCAAAGGCTGGCCTTGGCTCTCATCCGTCTCTTCACGCTCGGTGAGGACCATCCAGCCTCCAAGGACCTTCTCCTTGTAGACCACACCCGCATCACCGGAAGGGTCGGTGGTGACCAGGTTCATGACATACTTGTCGGTGATCGAGTCAACGGCATCGTTGAATATGATGGAGCCGTCATGGAGGATTATCAGAGGGTCGATCAGGTTCTCCATGTCCCTGACCTGGTGGGTGGAGATGATGAAGGTCCTGTTCTCAGTCATCGCCGAAGCGACAGTCTGTCTGAACTCCCTCTTGGAGGGGATGTCCAGGCCGTTGGTCGGTTCGTCAA
>JAVERP010000046.1:0-32675 GCA_034007055.1 Sphaerochaeta sp. | reverse complement strand
AAGGATGAGCAGGGAGGTGTTGGATGCCAGACCAAAGGCAAGCAAGAGCTTTTTCTTCTGTCCAAGGGACATCTCGTTGAGGTTCTGGCTCATATCCAGGTCGAAGTCCTTGCAGAACTTGGCGAACATCGAGTGGTCGAAGCGGGGGTAGAAGACTGAATTCATCTTCAGGTACTCAGATGCCTTCATCCTGGGCAGGGGGAACTCCTCAGGAAGGTAGAATACCTCGCTGAGCATCTCAGGCTTGCGCCCTATGGGGTCGAAGCCCAACACCGAGGTATACCCCTCCTGCGGGAACAGCTGGCCACAGAGCAACTTCAGCAGCGTTGTCTTGCCCGATCCATTCTTCCCTAGCAATCCGTAGATATTCCCTCGTTTGATCTTCAGACTCAAATGGGAGAACAAGGGTTTCTTCCCATAGGAGAATCCGATGTCCTGCATCCGGATCACCTGTCCGTCCGATACGACAACCTCTTTGAGCTCGGACTTTGTGCTCTCTATCTCATTGGCCATACGCGCCTCCTTGGTCACACTAGTGAACTAGCTAACTAATACACTATAACAAAAGGTTTGTCCACCCTTCTTGCCCATAATTGAGAAAAAAAAGTGCACGCATCTTTTTTTCTCAATTGAAGAGGCTTTCGGCTAGTACAAGGGCCCTGTTAGCTGGTAGTATCTTTTCTCGCGCATAGACGGTTCGTCCATGAGCAACAGCACATCCCAGTGGCCTCGGCTGGTGGGAAAACTTAATACTAAAGGGCCAAACGCCACCATGTTTGGTACAAAAAATTCACCATGGACTAGAAAGGGCACAAGGTAATGAACGAAAACCTGCAGCTACACAAGAACAAGACCTACCTAGACCGCCAGAACAAGACGGAATCAAACGCACGAAGCTATCCGAGGAAATTCCCCATAGCCATCAAGAAGGCCAAAGGCTCCTGGATAGAGGATGTTGAGGGGAACACCTATCTGGACTTCCTCTGTGGAGCAGGGACGCTTGCCCTCGGGCACAACGACGACGAGGTGAACCAGGCAATGGTCGACCTCATCAATTCCGGCGCACCCCTTCATACGCTGGACCTTACCACCCCCATAAAAGACAGGTTCGTCGAACTCATATTCTCCTTACTGCCCCAGGAACTGCAGGAAAACGGGAAGATTCAGTTCTGCAGCCCCTCAGGAACCGACGCGGTTGACGCAGCGATCAAGCTGTGCAAGACAGCCACCGGCAGGTCGTCGGTCATCGCCTTCGGCGGCGGCTACCATGGCATGGGCCACGGGGCTTTGGCCCTTACCGGAAACCTCCATGCCAAAAACCGCATCAACGGCCTCATGGGGGACGTGCACTTCATGCCCTACCCCTACTCCTACCGCTGTCCCTTCGGCCTAGGGGGTGAAGCTGGCACTGATGCAGCCTGCGCCTACTTTGAAAAGACCCTCAAGGACCCTGAGAGCGGCATCACCAGGCCCGCAGCGGTCATCCTCGAGCCCATACAGGGCGAAGGCGGGGTCATCCCCGCCCCTGCCAAATTCCTGCAGACAGTCAGGCGCGTCACCCAGGAGCTGGGCATCCCGATGATAGTCGATGAGATCCAGTGCGGCATCGGGCGTTCGGGAAAGTTCTTTGCCTTCGAGCATGCCGGGATAACCCCCGATGTCATCCTCGCCTCCAAGGCTATCGGCGGCAGCCAGCCCATGAGCGTGGTCATCTACCACAAGGACCTGGACCAGTGGGAGACAGGGGCCCATGCCGGCACCTTCCGCGGCAACCAGCTTGCCATGGCAGCCGGCTCTGTGGTTATCGAGCGTGTCAGCGAGCCCTCGTTCCTGAAGAGCGTGACAGAGAAAGGCGCTTTCATCGTTGAGCGGCTGCTCACGATGAAGAGCACATACCCCATCATCGGGGACATCCGCTCCAAGGGCCTGATGATCGGCATCGAGTTTGTCGATCCCAACGGAAGGATTGATTCGCTCTCCTCGCCCCCCCCTAGCGGCACCATCGCAGCCAAGATCCAGAAGGAATGCTTCGAGCGCCGCCTGATCATGGAGAAGGGCGGACGGTACGGCTCGGTGATGCGCTGCCTGTGCGCCTTGAACGTCTCCTATGAGGAAATAGGCCTGATGCTGAAAATCCTCGAAGATGCCATACGCAAGGTGGACAGCGATGAATCCTAAGAGAGAAGATGCTTTGCACCTGCTCACCAACGAACAGAGCAGCAAGGATGCCTATAGGGCGATGATCGCTGAGACGGTGGAGGCGATACTCGCCTCCTTTACAGAAAGCACTGCCTATTCGGGAAAGACGCCCCAACAGCTGCAGCAGCTCATCGAGCGCCCCACCCTGCTTCCCGCCCAAGGCCTTGGGTTTTCCCAACTGCTCAAGGAGGTTGAGAGGACCATCCTTCCCAACTTCCTGAGGACCTCCTCAACGGATTATCTGGCACATCTGCACAGCCCCCCGCTTCTGGAGAGCATCGCAAGCGAGCTGATCCTGGCCACCTTCAACCAGTCGATGGACTCCTGGGACCAGGCTCCCATCGCCACCGAGATCGAGCTGCAGGTGACCAGGGCCCTGTGCGAGCTGTATGGCTATGACAAGGGCAGTGACGGCATCTTCACCTCCGGTGGAAGCCAGTCCAACCTCAGTGCCCTGATGCTTGCCCGCGACTGGTTCTGCTCCACAGAGCTCAAGCATGATGTCAAGAAGCTGGGCCTTCCCCCTTCCTATGCGAAGCTGCGCATCTACACCTCGGAGGTGTCGCACTTCTCCATGGAGAAGAGCGCACACCTTTTGGGCCTCGGCTACGATGCGGTGCGCAAGGTTCCCACCGACAAGCTGTGCAGGATGGAAAGCCAAGCCTTGGAGGACCTCATCCTCCTGGACAAGGCGGCGGGCCTCATTCCCTTTTGCGTAGTCGCCACCCTGGGAACCACCGACTATGGCAGCATCGATCCCTTGAACGAGTTGGGCAGTATCTGTACAAAATACAACCTCTGGCTCCACGCAGATGCAGCCTACGGCAGTGGGGTACGGCTCTCCAAGCGGTACTCCCACCGCCTGGGCCCTATAGAACAGTGCGACTCCATCACCGTCGATTTCCATAAGATGTTCCTGCTTCCCATCAGCTGTGGGGCCTTCCTGGTAAAGGATGGAAAGGGCCTGGAGGCTTTTTCCCTCCATGCCGACTACCTCAACCGCGAAGAGGATGAGGAGGACGGCTACACCAACCTGGTGGGCAAGTCCATGCAGACCACCAGGCGCTTTGACGCCCTGAAGGTCTGGATGGCCTTCCTCACCCGCGGAAGGGATGAGTATGGCGCGATCATTGATACCTGCATTGAGAATGCTACGTACTTGTATGAAAGGCTGGCAGGCAACCCCTCGTTTGAGGTTGCAATAGAGCCTGAGATTAGTTCGGTGGTGTTCAGGCTGCACAGCAGCGACGAGGTCAACAAGAGGGTACGCCGCCTGTTGTTGCATAAGAAGGGTGTGGTGATAGGGCAGACCGTCTATGCGCAGAAGACCTTCCTCAAGTTTACCCTGCTCAATCCTTTGCTGGACCACAAAAAGCTTGATGAGCTGTTGCTCCTGATCGAGCACTTGGGCAGGGAGGCTGACGCACACTAGGGTTAGCAACGCTAAGGGTGCCCGATTATTGATGCTTGTTTGTTAATGTTTGGTCGTTGGTGCCTGACCATTAGGTGTACATCCATGCTCTGTGGGGAAACCCAACACAGCATGGATGTTCAGAAAACAGGGAAGGCAGGATGCAGAAAAGATTCTTTCTTCACATCACTACAAACCTTCAAGTAGAGTCAGAACAGCCTTCTAGAGCTTAGGAGGCTGTTCTGCCGTCCTGACCTTGGAGAGGTTCCTGAAGGTATCGAAAAAGTTCTCATGCACGACCGTGGTGGGGTCGAACCGGAACAGCTTGAAGGTCAGCTGTACGCACAAGCCTATGATGACCGCCGCCAGGATGGTGCCTATGCCAAAGGCCCCTCCCAACAGCGCGCCTATGACGACCACCAGGATCTCAAGGCCGCTTCGGCATGTCCCTACCGAGAGCTTGGTCTTCCTGGTCAGCACCACCATCAGGCTGTCCCTCGGTCCTGCCCCAAAGCCAGATGATATGTAGTAGACGGTTGCAATGGCAATGACGAAGAGACCGCCCACCATCTGCAACAAGCCAAAGTAGAAGTTATTGAGTTTGGGAAATACATCCATATCCAGAAGGATATTCATGAACAGGCCGATGAATACCATGTTGCACAAGGTACCCAATCCAAGCTTTTCACCTGCCAAGAGGGAGATCAGGCAGAGCACCAGTCCCACCAGGATGGATATGGTTCCTATCTGGATGCCAAACACTGAGGAGAGCCCTGCATGGAAGACCTCCCAGGAGGCGTAGCCTATGTTGGCCTTCATGGTGAGCACGATCCCCACTGCATAGAGAAACAATCCGAAAAATAGCCGGAGCAACCTGAGCATAAACTTGTTCATCTGAAAATTCCCTCTTTCACTGGCAACAATACAGATATTTCAGCCCTTAATCCAGACCTTGCAGTTTTCTGTGGTAGAATATGCAGGAAGGAGCAGAGCCATGCCATTTTTTCTCTACCAAGGGGATATAACCTCCCTACACGTCGATGCCCTCGTCAATGCGGCAAATAGGGACTTGAAGCGAGGCGGAGGCGTCTGCGGCGCCATATTCGCCAAGGCAGGATCACAAGAGCTGCAAAGCGCATGTGATGACCTTGCACCTATAAACACAGGCGAGGTTGTCATGACCTCCGCCTTCAAGCTGAAGAGCAGGTATATCATCCACGCTGTGGGGCCCGTCTGGTATGGGGGCAAGGAAAACGAGGAACAGCTGCTTACATCCTGTTATCAGAATGCCCTTGTTCTGGCACAGAAGAAAGGGTTGCACTCCATCGCATTCCCCCTCATATCTGCAGGTATCTACGGATATCCAAAGGACGGGGCATATCACGTGGCGGTCTCTACCATCCTCGCCTTCCTTGAAAAGCAAGAAATGACGGTATACCTAGTTCTATTTGAAGAGGTTTTCTTCAAGGATGACGAGCGAAGACATGCTGTGCTTGCAGAGTACGTGAAAAGCAATCTCATCAAAGAGGGGCCTCACCTTGATGCCATGATCATGAGAAGTGAGTGCACCCAGGCAATGGCCTACCCCCTTGAGGATATCATCCCCGAGGTAGAACTATCCTTTTCCCAGAGCCTGATGCATCTCATCAGGGAGAAGGGCCTTGATGAGGTAGAGGTCTACAAGGGGGCGAACATCGACCGCAAGCACTTTTCAAAGATACGCAGCAATGACTCCTACCAGCCGAACAAGAGGACGGTCATCGCCTTTGCCCTGTCGCTGAAGCTCAATAGAAGCCAGACAAGCGACCTTCTCGAAAGTGCCGGCTTCTGCCTGAGTCACAGCTA
Organism: Sphaerochaeta sp.; assembly: GCA_034007055.1. Classification (GTDB taxonomy): domain Bacteria; phylum Spirochaetota; class Spirochaetia; order Sphaerochaetales; family Sphaerochaetaceae; genus Sphaerochaeta. Next base: position 27,220 of record JAVERP010000046.1, on the reverse strand, counting down.
TCTCTCTGATATCATCATCGAGTATTTCATAGAGAACAAGGAGTACGATATACATGTGATAAACGAGGTGCTGTTCTCCTACGGCCAAAGTCTCCTCGGCGCTTGAACATGTCGCCTCCTAGGTGACCTCTTCTCCCCTAGCCCCTCCTATACTGCATATGCAGGAGGACGATATGGCAAACAAAGAGAGTGAACTGGTATTCATCCTTGATAAGAGTGGGTCCATGACGGGTCTTGAAAATGACACCATCGGAGGTTTCAACTCGCTGTTGAAAAAACAAAACAGTGAAGAGGGAGTGGCAAGGGTCACGACAGTCCTGTTCGACCACCGCTACACCCTGCTTCATGACAGGCTTCCCCTCAATGAGGTCGAGCTCCTGACAGCACAGGAGTATGAGCCCGAAGGGACAACAGCCCTGCTTGATGCTGTAGGCAGGACGATCGACTCCATTTTGGAAAACTTGAGCGGTACTCCCAAGGAGTCGTACCCCTCCGTGCTGGTTGTCATCATTACAGACGGAGAGGAGAATGCAAGCAAGGATTACTCGCTCCAGAGGATCCGCAAGCGCATCGAGTTCTGCAAAGAGAGCCAGGGGTGGGAGTTCCTCTTCCTTGGTGCCAATATTGATGCCTTTGCAGCTGCTGAGGAGATCGGGATCAGCAGGGCACGCAGCGCCACCTTCCATGCCGATCCGACAGGGGTGGGTGTCAACTTTGAGGCTTTGAGCATTGCCATGAGCCAGTTGCGAAGCAGTAGCGTTGTGGAGGAGAATTGGAAAGACGAGATCGAGGGGGATTTCAAAAAAAGAGGAAAGCAAAGGAAGATCACGTAAGGGGTGGACTTGACAAAACCGAAGAGAACTTGAGTCTACATAGAGATTTCGCAAGATATTAAAGCAGGAAACCCAGAGAACAAAATCCTGAAAAGCAGATACATAATACAAACAAAGCAGAGGTAAAAGTAAGCAACCAAAGGGGGAAAGCATGAAGCAGAGGGCATCATGCCTTCTCCCTGTCCGGTCACTTCACCTACTTGCACACAAGACAAGCCCTAGGGGCTCTCCTCTATCCAATAGGCATAGATGGTCTGGTCCCCTGTTATCTCAACCGGGTCTCCTGTGATGAACTGAAACCCTTCTCCGTCAACAGCGGTCCACCACCCTTTGAAGGTATGCCCAGGCCGTGTGGTTGTGGGAAACTGTCCGTATTTCTTGGCGTAGGCCACCGTCATTGCCGATGGATCGGGCTTTGCCCCCCCTTGGGCATCAAAGGTTATGGTATAGAGGGCGTCTGTCGGGTCAGAGCAGGTGATGGCCAGCGAGACGAGTATCAAAAGAGCGAATATCGGTATGAGGTACCGTACAGGGCGTTGAATCATAGAGTCCTCCCTACAACATACATACGAGCGGTACCAAAGGCGGCGTGTTCCTATACGTGTTAGAGGAAGCACATACACCACCAAGGCTCAGAGAACACAAGCAGTGTACAATCGAGGCCCGTATCTGACAACATGAAGAGGGTCATGCAAGCCCCCTCTCCTGAAATAAGTTTGACAAACCATATGAGCGACTCGGGTATGCCAGCGCAGAACGCACTCTGCAGATAAAGTTTTTAAGGGTATACCCCTAAAAACTCAGAAATGCATTTTTACCCTATGCAATGAGAATACTCTAATTTTCTTTTGGTTCTCTGAGTTGTAGAATTAACCTTCCCCTACTGATATCAAGAAAGATACAGTCCAAGGAATACTCAAAAACTGTTCTGCATCACTTTTAGAAACATCATCTAATAGCGACTGTTTATGTATACATGCTTTTCCATTTCTTTTACATTAAAACTCTTAGCATACGGAAAAAATATTGAGAAAATATTGCCATGGTCCAAACCAAAAGATTCTAGAAAGATAGGAAAACCTGCTCTTCAGCGTGAAGAACAGGTTTGTCATAAGTATTTCTAAAGATCAAAATCCAAATGATGCAAGAGCTTTGGCTGGTATTAAAAACATACTGATGGGTTCAATGTATGTGACCATCAGAAGAACAATCACCAGAGCAATTACATAGGGTGTTACTGCTTGAACCAGTTTTTCAAATTTGATATTTGCTATATTACAAGCAACATACAGGTTTGATCCAACAGGTGGGGTGATCATACCGATTCCAAGGTTAACGATAAAAATAATACCAACATGATAGGGGTTAACACCAACTTCCATAAGTATAGGTAAAAGAATAGGAGTCAGGAGAGCGATAGCTGCTGAAGACTGCATGAAGAACCCAGCAATGATGACAATCACATTAAAGAGTGCCAAAATTATATACTTATTAGTAGTAATAGATAGTAAGACATCAGCAATTTGTTGAGGTATTTGCTCCCTTGTTAGGACATAACTGAATGTTTTCACTGTTGCCATAATTATCATAATAACAGCAGAAGAAATAGCTGCTTTTGTGATAATTGTAGGCACATCTTTCCAAGTTAACTCTCGATAGATGTAAAGACCAACGATGAGACCGTATACTGCTGCTACTGCACCAGCTTCAGTAGGAGTAAAAATCCCAGAATAAATACCACCAAGGATTATGAAAGGCATTATGAGTGCCCAAAGACTATTCAAAAGAGTGCGAGCCAATAGTTTTCCTGTTATCTCAATTTTAACCTTTGGCACATTATTTTTCTTAGAATAGACATACGCTACAAGCATCATTGAGAAACCCATGAGCAGACCAGGACCAAGTCCTGCAAGAAAAAGTGTACTTACAGAGGTACCGGCAAGAACACTGTAAGTGACCATGGGGATACTTGGAGGTATTACCTGCCCTACCGTACCAGCTGCTGCAACAGTAGCTGCAGAAAAAGCTTTTTTATACCCATTTTTTTCCATCTCTGGAACCATTATTCCACCAATAGCAGCTGTTGTTGCGGGACAGGATCCTGATATTGCAGCAAATATCATTGAGGAACCGACAGCTACAAGAGCCAACCCTCCGGTAATACGTGAAAAAAACAGGTTAACAAAATCTACAAGCCTCTTTGATAGTCCTCCAGCGGTCATCAGGTCACCTGCAAGAATAAAGAATGGAATCGCCATTAAAGGAAATGAGTTTATTCCTCCGAACATTGTCTGTGCCACTACGACCAATGGTGTATTCATCCCAAATACCATTGCCAAAACAGCAGAGAATCCAAGACTCACCCCTATCGGGACACTTAATGCTATGAGTGAAAAGAAACTAATAAATAAAATTGCTGTAGTGCTCATGTGTTAATAACCTCCTAAATAAGGAATCATATAAATGAAAATATACTTTTAATAAATCCAGGGTTCGTACTTAGACAGATTTTTTTACAAGGCTCGCAATAGCCAACACCAAATACCAAAATCCCATTAAGAATGAACTGATAATCATGATTGAATACACATATGCCATGGGCAAACCAAGAGCCGGGGAGGTCTGCATCATAAGTTTAGGAAGAAACATTGCGGTAGATACCACAATGATAAAAAAGAAAATTGCAGAAGTAGCATGTGCAATAAAGCCAAGAATATTCCCACCGATTTCAGGAAGCATATTCTTAATTCCTTCGACTCCTATATGTTTATTACTCCTCACACCTAAATATCCAGCAAGAAACGTCATCCAAATAAACATGAAAATTGAAAGTTCTTCTGTCCAAGCCAAAGGAGCATTAAGTATATACCGAAAGATTACCTGCAAAAAAATGGCTATAGTCATACCCCCAAGCGAGATAACTGTCATCCATTTTATTATCTTATCAACCTTATTGAGAAATGAGTCGATTTTTTCAAACATATTGCCTCCTGTTTTTATTATGATGAAAAGGTAAAACCTTACCTTTTCATCATTTCAGCTTACTATATCTTGTAGAGTTTATCGGTTTTTATTTATTATTTGTAAAAGGTCAACAAACTTGGGGAAAGCATCATATACAGGTTTGCTGGCTGATTGGAATTCTGAAAGATCTTCGACTATATTCAGTACCACGCCTTCCGAAGCTCTGAGGGTATCCATATTCTTCTTATCTAGCTCAAGAGATACCATCCGCTGATGTGCTTCCGCTTCTTTAGCAGCCTTAAGAAGAGCCGTTTGTTGCTCAGATGTTAGGCTATTGAATTTATCCATACTCATTATAAGCGGCTCAAAAGTGTAGATATGTTTGGTGACTGAATAATACTTACAGACCTCAGTATACTTGTTTTTGATATTATTGGAATCAGAGTTTTCTGCTGCATCCACTGTGCCTAACTGCAGTGCTGAAAAAACTTCAGAAACAGCCATTGGGGTTGGAATAGCCCCAAGAGTTTGGAATGTCACCAAAAACACCTTACTTTCAGGGGTTCTGATTTTCAACCCTGCCAAATCAGCTGGTGAAGCTATAGAACCTTTGGTGCTGGTTATACTACGATAACCATTATCCCACCATCCAATTACCTTAAAACCCTTTTGCTCAGCTAATGTTTCAAGCTTTGTACCCAGCTCACCATCAATAATTCTAAATGCCTCTTGTTTGCTTGAGAACAGGAATGGTAGATCGAGAACCCCAATTTCTGGAACAAAATTTGAGAAAGCCATTGTTGACTCAAGAGCAAGATCTAGAGTCCCAGCCTGAACAAATTCGATGGATTTTGCTCCAGAAGCAATCTGGGATGCTGGGAAAACATCAATAGTCAAAGAACCATCACTGTACTTTGAAGCAAGCTCAGCGAGCTTTAAGGCACCATTGTGATAAGGGTGGTCAGTGGCTCCCACATGGTTCAATGCAAGCTTCACAGATTTTGTAGATCCTTTGTCTCCTTGTGCGAAAACTGCTGTAAGCATGAGCGTAATTAAGACTAGTGAAAGGAATAATTTTTTCATTTTTTTCTCCGATTATTAGTTATTTGATAAACTTCAGTTTTTTAGAAATTTCAACAAGCTGTTGGTCTTTTTTTTCATTGAATAGTATTTTGTTTTTTTCAAAAAGGTTGCCACCATGGGTATCAATTGAGACAATTAAAGGTCCAAATTCTCTGATTCTGCAGAGCCAAAGAGTTTCAGGCATCCCTAGGTCCATCCATTCAGATCTTTCAATTTCTTCTACTTGTGTCGCTGCAATTACAGCACACCCTGCAGGGAATACACAATGTATAGCAGTAAACTCTGAACAACTCTCAACAGTATCTTGTCCCATCCCTCCCTTGCCAACAATAACCTTGACTCCAGTTTGTTTGATAAATTCTTTTTCAAATTTTTCCATTCTCATACTTGTTGTCGGGCCAATTGAAACCATCTCATATTTTTCCTCATCAATTTTCCTTACAATAGGTCCTGCATGAAAAATTGCTCCACCTGAGATGTCAATTGGTAGTTCTCTGCCGTATTCGATGAGACGCCTATGGGCAACATCCCTACAAGTAACAATGTGACCGCTAAGATAAATTACATCACCAATACGCAATTCCTTCAAATCGTTGTCAGAAACAGGTGTTGTTAGTATTTTTTTCATAGCACTGCCTCCTTGTGAGAATTAATTTCATAACTCAGATCAGAATGGAATAGTATATTGCCCCGCCGGTGAGACCAACAACCTGTATTCACTGCAACACCAATGGTCGAAGGATGGCGAGCAGCGTTTTCAATATGAACGCCCATTACTGAATTAACTCCAGAAAAACCTTGGGGACCCAGCCCGATAGCATTGATGCTTTTCTCTAGCTCCAACTCCATCATCGCTGCATTAGGATTGGGATTCCTGCTGCCTATTGGGCGCATCAGTGCTTTCTTGGAGAGTATGGATGCAGTATCAATTGAAGTTGCTATTCCAACCCCGACAAGTAATGGAGGACAAGCATTCAGGCCGTAAGAGGTCATCTGGTCAAGGATAAATTTTGTAGCACCTTCATATCCTTCTCCAGGCATCAAGACCATTGCTTTACCAGGTAACGTACAACCTCCACCAGCCATATAAATATCAATGGTAATTTCATCACTATTGGGAACAATCTCCCAGTCAATGGAGGGTGTCCTAAACCCAACATTTGTACCTGTATTGTACTCATCAAAGGTTTGTACTGAATTATGTCGTAGCGGTGCTTCTTTTGTTGCCTTGAGTACCGCATCAGTAAATATTTCCTCTAAGTCATCGATAAGAGGAAATCCTGTCCCTACCTTAGCAAAAAACTGAATCACCCCCGTATCCTGACATGAGGGACGATCTAGCTCTTTAGCCAAGTCCTGGTTCTTAAACATCGTTTCATACGTTAGTTTAGCAATCGGGCTTACCTCTTGCTCTGATAATTCCTGTAATTTCGTTTGAATGTCATCGGGAAGAATCTTACCAAAGTACTTGATAAATTTAGCAATAATCTCAGTCATTTCGTTTTTTTTCTCATTTCTGCCCATCAGTGCCTCCTCATATTTACCATAAAACATATTTTATATTTTATATTTTATTATGGATCCATAATAAAACGTGAAAATATGCTTGTCAAGAAAATAAAGTTTTATTTACAGAGAGAGCTTTGTTGAGTTATCGGATGTGTTTGAATTATGAGAACGGACGATAAATTGCTGTATTCTTGTATGTAAGTACCAGATACTGATCGGAAAAAGAACTTTTTATAGAGTATCGTTTCCAAGTATTTTGACGGTATATAGGTAGATACCGTCAATCAATTAAGAGAGTCGAGGAATTAAGATGACCAAAGGGACTATTCCTACACTAGAGAAAAGAGGGGGAATCTATACTTATCGTTCTTTTTTAAAATCAAAATTAGTAAGCATATCCTGCATGCTACGTTCGATATGTTTATGCATCAATGCTCTAGCACCATCAGCATTACGATCTTCAAGCAATCTCAGTAGTTCCTTATGTTCTGAGAGAGACTTGATAGCATAATCCTCAAGAGATTCCATATATCGCATAGAAAGACCATTCCACATCACCGAAAGCATATCTTTCAAACGAGAATTGTTTGAGGCAGTCCACAGGGCCACATGAAATGCTTGATTGAGATTATTGTATATATCATATTGTTTTTCACTAACTGCTATTTCAGATTGTTCGACGATATCTCGTATTTTTTTCAAATCAGCTTCATTTTGGCATACTAAGAGAGCAGCTTCACTTTCAAGAGCTGCACGTATTTGAAAATGTTCCCTGACACTGCGAGGAGTAATCCCTTTTACAATAGCGCCCTTATTCGGAGTAAGCTTGATGAGGCCTTCACTCTCTAGCATTTGGAATGCTTCTCTGACAGGAGTGATGGAAACCCCCAGCTGCTCGGCCACTGATTCCAAAGTAAGCTGATCCCCTTCATTTACGTCCTGAGATATGATTGTTTTCCTCAGTGCTGAAGCTACTCGCTCACGAGCAGGCAGTAGTTTTATTGGTTTTAATTGCATCATAAATTTTTTCTCGAAAGAATAAAGGTCTTATAATAGTACTCAATATGGCCTTGTATGCAAGAGCTTTCTTGTTTCTTGATTGAAGTGACCAATTGTTGCAAGACAGATATTCGTTCAGTAACTCCATGTATAGTATTCTCTAAAATTTCGATAAGTGTTGGCTTTATGATAACCTGATACATTTGATTGTAGAAGCTATCATTTGTAACGAAGAACAATGTTGAGTGGAACAGGAGCTCATTTTCTATGGATTCCTTGTTTTGGATGGTTTCAGATAATGCCAATGCTGTAGATGTCCGTGAATCAAGTTCCGACAACTTTAATGCTAGGCCACCTTCAATCAAAGAATACATACTCAGTCGTGACACGAGCATGCCGCTTCCAATCCCTATCACCCGAATCCGGCGGTTGCCTAGCCTTTCAATATATCCCTCAAACTCCAAAGTGTAGAGGGCTTCCCTTATGGGCATCCTCGAAACCCCCAACTGTGATGCTATCATCTCCTGGGTGAGTTCAGCACCATCTGGAATCGCCCCACTGAGAATGTTCTGTCTGAGTGCTTTTGCCACTAATTCGCTTGCCGTTAGATTTTTCAAAAAAACCTCCTGTGGGCAATTTCTCCTATCGTTCGTATTGGAAAGTACCATTTTATATGCTCTGAAGCAAGGAGTAAGAAAAGGGTGATTACAATTAGGTGAATCAACAAAACCACCTCTCTCTTCATCATTGAGTTCTTCAATCATCTCTGAGTAGAAAGGGCATCCTATACTATTTGGGAACTACAATCCAACCATTGATACAAGAAGATATAATTCTTTTTGTAGATCCAAAGACAGAAATTACAATGAATTCATTACAGCACAAAAAACCCTATCCCCTCATGGTCATACTTCTTCTCAACCAGGGCTATGGCCTGCTCTATCCTAGAGAGCATCTCCTCCTGGCAGTAGATGAGCAGGAGGAAGTTCTCTTCAGGCCAGACATCGTCTCCTAGCTTGGGGTTGGTGCTCCCCCTGCCGTGGACTGTGGGGATGATGGTGTACTTCATGGGAACCTCATAGTGGGCAAGCGCATCCAGAAGGTCGTCCTGGATGGCTTGGGCTGCGATAATCTCTACCCGCTTCATACTGTTTCTCCTTCGACGAATGCTTCGATGCTCTCAACGTCCCGCTTATGACTGTCCCTGTTGAACAGGGCATAGAGCACCGGGGTAAAGAAGATGGTCATAAGCGTGCTGATGGCCATGCCCCCTACAATGGTCTGGCCCAATGGCTGTATCTGCTCAGCTCCAACGCCTCCGAAGAAGGCCAAGGGGATCATGCCGAAGATGGTGGTGAGGCTGGTCATCAGGATGGGCTTGAGGCGGTTGCCTCCAGCTTCGAGACAGGCACTTCTGAGGTCCATGCCACGCTTGCGCAGGAGGTTGATATAGTCAACCAGGACAATACCGTTGTTGACGACAATACCGGCAAGCACGACAACTCCAATGGCGGATATGAGGCTGAAGGTCTCCCCAGTTATCAAATAGATGCCTACAACCCCGACTGCCATCAGGGGGATGGACAGCAGGATGATGAACGGGTTCTTGAAGGACTCGAACAGGCTTGCCATGACCCCGAAAACCAGTATGATGGCCAGCAGCATGATGATGGTCACATGGCGGAACATCGCACTCATATCTGCAAAGTCACCACCAAACTCGATAAAGACCTCATCGCTTAGGACCATGTTCTCATCGATGAGGGCCTTTATCTCCTTCTCGACTGCAGAGGAGGCGTAGCCATCGGCAAGGCCCCCCACCACATGCACCGCCCGGATCTCATCCTCACGGTTGATGGAGACAGGTCCTGTCGAACGCTTCACCGTTGCAAGGTTGGCTAGGGATATCCTCTGTCCGAAGGCGTTCTGGACAAAGATCCTATCAAGGTCGGTCTCACTTGAGCGATCCTCCTTGGAGAGCATGACCATGACGTTGGTATCTGTTCCGTTGGTCTTCAGCTGGGTGGCGGTGATGCCGTTGAAGCTGTTGCTTATCTCAGACGCTATGCCCTGCATCGTAAGGCCGTAGGAGTACGCCCGTTCGCGGTCTATCTCGATCTCAAGCTGGGGAAGGCCCTTGCTGAAGTCGGTCCTGGGCTCTGTGACTCCCGGCAGGTTCTTTGCAATGAGGTCCCGAATGGCTTCGGCTGTGGAGTAGGCAAGGTCGAGGTTGTCACTTTTGACGATGACATCAACGGGGTTGGCATTTCCCAAGCCCATGGAGACAGTGGAAAAGGCAAATGAGGCTGCAGGATACTCATCAAAATAGGCACGAAGCTTCTCCTGGACCACAAACATACCATCGATTTGCAAGTCCCCTTCAGGAAGGGAGATCTGCAGCGTACCGCTGTTTCCGCCTCCCCCACCAAAGAGACCGCCTCCGCCTATTGTCACTATGATATCCTTATACCCCTGGATATCCAGTTTTGCCTTCTTTTCGATATCCCTGAGGATGGCTTCAGTCGACTGGAGGGTCGCCCCTTCAGGAAGGCTCACCGTCAGGGAGACAGAACTCTCAGCCATTGTGGGATACAAGGTGGTATGCATCGCTGTGAACGCTTGCACCGTTATGACCATGATCAGGACAACGAGCAGCAAGGAGAGCCACTTGTAGTCGATAAGGATGGCCAGCACACGCTTGTACCCCCTGTCCAGGGCTTCGAAAGCCCCTTCCATCTTGTCATCCACCACTCTGAGAAAGGGTACTCTCAGGGGCTTCTGCTTGCGGGTGTAGACCTTCACATACGATGAGGTAAGCACCGGGATCAGGGTGATGGAGACAACTAAGGAGGCAACCAGGGATATGATGATGGTAGCCGCCATAGGGGTGAGCATCTCACCGAGCATCTCCAGGTTGCTGCGCAACAGCACAATGGGAATGAAGACACACACGGTTGTCAAGGTGGAGGCCGAGATCGCAACGATCATCTCCTTAGTACCCAAAAGGGCTGCTGTCTGCAGCTTGGAACCTCTTTCGCGGTAGCGGAAGATGTTCTCAAGCACAACGATGGAGGAGTCCACCGTCATGCCAAGGCCCAGGATCAGGCCGGAGAGGGTCATCAGGTTCAGCGAGTACCCCATGAAGAACATCACCAGGATGGTCACCAGCATGGAGACGGGGATGGCCAGCCCGATGATGAGGGTGGATTTGATGCTGCGCAGGAATATGAACAGGACCACCATGACCAACAGCACCCCGTATGCCAGGGACTCATAGACAGTGGAGATGGTCGCTTCGATCATCTCGGTGGTGTCGATGGTGACGTACAGGCTCACCCCCTTGGGCAGCTGTGTGTTCAGTTCATCGATGACCTTGTAGATCTCCTTGGCAACCTGCACGCTGTTGGCATCGGATTCCTTGGAGACAGAGAGATAGACTCCGCTCTCCCCATTGATATACACCTTGGACGAGGCGTCCTTGTAGGCATAGGAGATATCTGCAATATCCTTGAGCTTTACCGAGACGGTGGAGCTTACCGCCCCCATCGCATTGTATTTGGGAAAAGATGTTACCAGGACATCCTCAATATCCCCAAGGGAGGTGAACTGGGCGTCGGTGCGCAAGAGGTAGGAAAATCCACCTTCGGTGATGGAGCCCGACCCTATCTGGTAGTTCTGGGGGCTCAGGGCCCTGGCCACCTGGCTGAGGGTCACCGAGTAGGCTTCCAGCCTGTTCTGGTCCACTGCGACCTGGATGAAGGTGTCCTGCCCGCCGTTGATGGTGGTGGTGGAGACCCCTCCCACCCGCTCAAGGTTTGCCTGGATCTTCTCCTTGGCGATGGCACGCAGCTCGTTGGCATCCTGGCCATCGGATCCGATGACCGCGATATTCATGATGGGCATCATGTTGGTGTTGATCTTGAATATGGTCGGGCTTGTCGCATCGGCGGGAAAGAAATCCGCATAGAGATTGAGGTTGTCGTTGATGGACTGGCTCGCCTTGTCCAGGTCCGTGCCATACTTGAATTGGAGCATCACCATGCTGAACCCCTCCGAGGAGGTGGAGTTTATCGATTGGATGCCCCCTACATTGGAGACAGCCGATTCAAGGTTCTTGGTCACGCGCTCCTCCATCGTCTCAGGGCTAGCCCCGGTATAGGAGGAGTATATGACCACCATCGGCAGGTCCATCTCGGGGAACAATTCCACAGCAAGGTTGGGAAAGACCACTATGGCCAGGATCGTCAGCAGGGTATAGATGACGATTATGGTGGTGGGTCTTCGTACTACAGTATCTGTTACACTCATATGCTTTGCCCCTACTCCACTATCCGGACACTGGTTCCATCGGTAAGGAGTGTCTGGCCCTGGGTGACGATCACCTGCCCTTCGGCAAGGCCTGAAAGCACCTCTGCCTTGTCATCAACGACCAGACCAAGTTGAATATACTCTTTCTTGGCAAGATTATCCTTGCCGACAGCATAGACATAGGCCTGGTTGCCCTCATACAGCACGCTGGAGCGCTGGATGACAAGCCTGTCGGTGAGCCTGTCGGTGAGGATGGTGACGGTGGGGAACATCCCGCTCTTTATCAGGAGGTCGGGGTCCTCCAGCCTGATCCCTATCTCAAGGGTCCTGCTTGTCGGGTTCAGCACCGGGCTGAGGCGGGTGACCTCGCCTGCGAACTCACGACCGGGATACGCCTTGAAGGTTGCCACAGCACGGGTTCCCACCCTGACGCTCCCCACAAACCGCTCAGCAATGTCCATCTCCACCTCGAGGGCATCGAGGAGCCCTATGCGAAACAGGGGGCCCTGTGCGGAGACAGAGGAGCCTTTGGCAAAATTGACTGCGAGGATGGTCCCGGAGACCGGGGCCCTGACCTCGCTCTCCTTATAGACGACCCCCGCCCTTGAGGGGTCGATCCTGGCCAACAGCTTCTCCTTATCAACCTTGTCCCCTACCTTAGCGTCAAGAAAGGAGAGGGTGCCCATTACTTCCGGGTAGACATCGAGGGCCTTGGGGTCCACGACATTGCCATTGCCGCGGATGTAGTTTTGCAGTGTGGTGCGCTCAACAGGTGAGGCATTGACTGCTATGGCCACTTTCTTCTCTGCCTGGAGGTCTCCGCTTACATCCTTGTTCGCTGAACGTATGTTGGCAAAGGGATTGAGGATTATGATGGCCACCGCGACCACTATGATTGTGAGAAGGACGACGAGGCCGACCTTTTTCTTCTTGTTTGTATCGTCACCCATGGCTGTTACAGCTCCTTCGCAAGTGTATTCGTATCGATATTCAGGTCGTACATAAGGTCGACCAGAGCGCTTACATATTGGTAGTGCAGTGCCAGCATGTTCTGCTTTGCCTTGAGCAGGTCAGCTTGGATCCTCTCCACCTCAAGGTACCCGACATACCCAGCTGAAAATTGGGCCATGGTCATGCCAAAGACCTTCTCGGTAAGGTGGAGATTAGCCTCAGAGAGCTCAAGCTGCCCGACAACAGCCTTGAGTGAGGCGACGCGAACAGCAAGGGCCTGCTCCATCTGGCGGCTTGTCTGCAACCGTGTAAGCAGCAGCTTGTCGATGGCATCCTGCATGGAGAGCAGGGAGACCTGGGTCTGCGAGCCTTTGACATAGCCATCGAGGGGGATTGCCACAGTGACGGAGTACTGGGTGTAATCACCCCACTTGTTTGGTGTCGAAGGAGGAGCAACAGGCATTGCCGGATTACTGTAGCTGATGCCATAGGAACCGTTCAGGCTGAGGGTGGGCATCAGGGCAGCCTTGCTCTGCAGCTCTAAGCTGTTCTCAAGCGAAGCGAGGTTGAGGTCCAGCAGGGCAAGGGAGTGGTTCTGTCCAAGATAGGCCTTGAGCATTGAGAGGTCCAGCATGAAGTCAGTGGAGGGAATCTCCCCATCCAGGAGGAGGGGCTCCTCCAAGTCGAGGCCCAGGAGTATCTTAAGGGAGAGCAAGCCGGATTCATAGGAGTTTTTAGCCTGCGTAAGGGAGGGCTTGAGGGCCTCATAGGAGAGCTGGGATGAGAGCAGCTCGAGTTCTGAGGCAAAGGCATGCTCGTACTTGGAGCGGACCTCGTCATACTGCTTCTTGGCAAGATCCATATTGGCCTGTTGCAACAGCAGGTTCTGCTCCTCCATGAGAAGATAATAGAATGCCTTGGTCACATCCCTTTTGAGGGTGGCCCTCCCCTGCTCAAGGGTTACGCTTTGGATGCTGTAGGCAAGGCTTTTAGCCTCCATCTGCTCTTTTACCGAAGGGTTGACCGTCAGCGATGCAGAGAGACCCAGGTTGGTTCTTGTAGTTAGGTCCGAAGCGCTTATGAAAGGTCCGGTACTGCCGGTATGGGACAGGGATGCATTGATCCTGGGAAGAAAGATGTTCCAAGCGGTATCGGCATCTCGCTTGGCACCCCTGAGGTCGACCATGGTCGACTGTAGGGAGAGGTTGTTCCTGTAGGCAAGGGTGAGGGCCTCGTCCAGGGTAAGGGGCCGGGCATGCAGGGCAGGAAAGCCCAGCAGACACAGGAGGAAGACCAGGAAAAGCGGCAGATTGTGTTTATGCATGATACGTGTTACTCCAAAGTGATAGAAACCGACCGTCTGGGGATAGGTGCGATCGTCAGTCTTGTCTCAAGGGCGAAGACTATGCTTCTCCGACCAATATAGTACTTTTGACCCATTTGTTCTAGCTTGGAGAAAATAATGAGCAGAGTGTCAAAACTGTTTTGAATGGAAAGCACTGCTTTGGGTTTTCTGCCTGGAGGCAGGGGATGCTGGTCTTGTGTAGTACCAAGCTGGTTTACTGGGTATCTGGGTTTTCCATTTCCTGTGCATGGCAAGTGCGTTTGTGCTCATACATGCGCATGTCAAGGGCCTTGATGAAGGAGGGGGCATCGGTGGCCCCCGTAGCGCTGTACAAGGAGCAGCCAATGCTGACAGAGAGGGAGAACGGCAGGGAGAGCCGAGCATTGAAGCGATCCAACTGCTTGGCGAAATGATCAAGTTCGCCCTGCAGATCCTGCTCTGAAATATCCTCTTTGAACAGGAGGAACTCATCCCCTCCGTAGCGGGCTATGATCCAGGAGGAGCTGAAGCTATCGAGCAGCAGGTGGGAAAACAACCGCAACGTCTTGTCCCCCAGGTCGTGCCCATAGAGATCATTGACCTGCTTGAACCGGTTGATATCCATAAGGATGCCCCCAATGCCTTGGCTCTTCTTCTGGTGGCTAACAAGATTCTGCAGGTACTGCTCAGCGAGGCTGCGGTTATACAGCTTGGTAAGGTAGTCCTTGTTCGCCTGGGAGTTCTGCATGTGCAGATAGACTATCAGCAGCGTGATGGCCAGGCTTGTCCCCGCTATCTCCATCCCATAGAACCTTACCTGCAGAAATGAACCGATCATGATGGGAAGGGGGAAGAACATGAACAGGGAGAAGTCCCTCTTCCTGAAACTAACGCGATAGATGAACAGGTAGACAAAGCCCAGGACCATACAGCTGGTGCTGGAAAGGATGATGAGGAAGAAAAACGGCCCGCGCATATAGACATTGTTGCTGTCGATGGTGAAGATGATGCCGTTGAACAGGCTTATCACAATCAGGATGAAGGCACCGACAACAGGGGTGAGCACCACAAGACCCACCCCGCGGGGAGTCCTGGCCCAGCGCCTGCGCAGCTGGTCAAGATAGAGCAGGTACAGGGCCCCTGGTATGGGATTGAGCATATAGAAAATGGTGGTGACGACTATGAGCAGGGTCCTCGAGCCATAGAATACCCTTCCAGAGAGGAGGTCCACCGCAAGTTCAAAGAGTATGATGGCAAAGGTTGAGAGCAACAGGGCAACATAGAGAGAGTCCTGAGCCTGGCGCCTCCCACCCTGACCTATGACGTAGAACAGCAGGATGATGATCAAAAAGAGACCCACAAATGAGTTCTGGACATAGTAGAGTATGGGCAAGGCATCCTCCTCATTGCAGCTCGAGCTCAGTATAGGAGGAAGCGTTGGATTGAGAAAGGGTTTCATCAAGAATAGAAGAAAAATGGCAATTACCTGTACCATTGGTAAATATATCGTTGAAAAAAGAAAGCCTATTCCCTAGCAAGGCTTTGGGTTTCCAGCTGTTGGGCATGGTAGGAACGCTTTGCCTCATACATCAGGGTATCAAGGGTCTTGATGAAGAGAGGCGCCTCAGCGGGGGCACTCTCCCCTGACAAAGCGGCTCCCACGCTGATGCTCAGGGGGATGGGAAGGGTATGTTTTGCATTGAAGAGATCAAGCTGCTCATGAAAGAAGGCCAGGTCCCTCTCAAGCTCCTCTCGGGTGACCCCCTCTTTGGCAAGCAGGAACTCATCGCCTCCGTAGCGGCTGATAAACCAGGAGCTTCCAAAGCTTTCGACCAGCAACAGGGAGACAAGGCGCAACATATTGTCCCCATGGTCGTGGCCATAGAGGTCATTGATCAGCTTGAACCCGTTGATGTCCATCAGGATGCCACCGATGGAGCCGCTCTTCTTCTGATGGCTGAACAGGTAGTGCAGGTACTGCTCACCGAGGCTGCGGTTATACAGGCGGGTCAGATAATCCTTGTTGGCCTGCACGCTCTGCATCTGCAAATAGATTACCAACAGCGTCAGTGTCAGGCCGATGCCGGCTACCTCCACACCGTAGAACAGCAGCTGCAGAATTGATCCTACGAGCAGAGGCAAAGGGAGGAACAGGAACAGGGAGAACGCCCTATCCTTGAAACTGTTTCTGAACCTGAACAGGTATGCCAGACCTGAGGCAAACCCACCATAGGCTATGAGGGTTATCACATGGAAGAGCGGACCCCGATGGTAGGTACTGTTTGCATCGACGAAAAAGACCATGCCATTGAACAGGCTGGCCAGACAGAGGATGCCAGCTGCCAAACAGGGAACAAAGGCGATGATGCCCAAGCCCAAGGGGATCCTTTCCCACCTTCTGCGCAGCTGGTCAAGGTAGAGCAGGTAAAGTGCACTGAGCAGAGGATTTCCCATATAGAGAAAGAAGGAGGCGAAGAGGAGTATCGGGCGTGAGAGCCAGAAAACCCTACCTGTCAGAAGGTCAATGCAGAGCTCGAGGATGACTATGGAGAGGGCGCACACCAGCAAGGCCACAAACAGGGATTCATGGGCCTGCCGTTTTCCACCCTGCCCCAATACATAGAAGAGGATGATGACCAGCACCAGGATGGAGACAAGTGAGTTCTGCACATAGTAGAGTAAGGGCAATGGTAAACCTCCTCTGACGCACTTTAGCTCAGTATAAGGGAGAGGGCCCTGTTTGCAAGAGCAAGCGCTCTGCAAACCGGAGAGAAAGTGGTATGCAGTGCACTACCTTTGTACCATATTCATGCATAGGGTATTTCAGCAATGGTCCAACGTCACGGGACTTTGGCCTACTTCCTGGTAATGAACCTTCTTTATGAGGTACATGCCCTCATCGAGAAGCTTCAGGAACCGAGCGTGGCCGCACTCCGACCCCGGCTCATCAAGGCCGCGTCCCATACTGACACTGAGTGCAAAAGGAAGCTTTCCTGAAGAGTTGAATTGGTCGAGTTTTTTCTTGAACCTGACAATTGCATCCTCCAGAAGATCCGGATCATCCATCTTCCTGAACAGGAAGAACTCATCGCCCCCGTACCGGCAGATGAGCCAGTCTCGCGAGAAGCCTTCAGAAAGGATTTGGGAGACATAGCGCAGGACCCTATCCCCAAAATCATGGCCATACCGGTCGTTGACCTCCTTGAACCCGTCGATGTCCATAAGGATACCCCCTATATAGGAGTGCTCTTCCTTGCGCTGGAACAGAAAGGCAAGGGACTGTTCGCCCACACTCCTGTTGTACAGGGCAGTCAGGTAATCCCTGCTGGCATGGGTATTCTGAATATGCAGGAAGGTCATCAAGAGGGTGAAGGCGACGGAGATGTAGAGCACTACCAGCTGCTCATTGTGTGCCTGTAGGATGGAGGCGGTGATCAGGGGGATGGGGAAGAGGATGTTGTACAGCTGCACCTTGCGTATGCCCTGCCTCTTCATATGCATCAGATTGTGTGCCTGTCCGCCGAGCAGGTAGATGAAGTTGGTGAAGGGCACCAGGAAGAAATAGGGGCCCCGAAAGTAGAGGTTCGCCGCATCAATGAAGAAGACCATGCCATTGAAAAGGCTTGCGATAGAGAACAGGGAACTGAGCACCAATGGCAAGGTACCCAGGACTCCCATGCGCAGGGGAATGCTCCACCATCTGTTCTGCATCTGGTCGATATAGAGGAAATAGAAGTACCCCAGAAGAGGATTGCACAAGAAGAATAGCAGTACAGAAGCGGTATGGAGTGCCTTGGCACCACCAAAGGTCATCCCTTGGAATAGGTGCCTGAACATCTCCAGGGAGAGCAGAGCCATGGTGGAGAGCAGCAACAGCACAAACAAGGAGTCAAGCGGTTGTCGCTTCCCCCCCTGCCCCAGGACATAGTAGAGCATGATTCCTACCAGGATCATGCCTATGATTGAATTTTGCACATAGTACATACTCGGCATAGTGGCCTCCCAACGACACTGAAAACAGCAAGGAACGGGTCTGATGAAACACAAGAGAGCAGCAAGGCAGAATCAAGCTCTGATCGTCTTCACCTATCAGGCTGTCCCTCCTGCAGGGCAGGGCTGTGCAAGGCGCGGTACTCACGCTTGTGCTCATACATCAGGCCATCAAGGAGCGTGATGAACGCCAGGGGTGTTGTTGACCGGGTATCCTGCACCACAGCATGGCCAACACTGGCAGTGAGGGGAACGGGCAGGAGTTCACTGGCATTGAACACTCCCAGGGCCATGGTGAGGTTGAGCAGCACCTCTTCCAAGCAGGTTGGGTCATCCAATTCCCCGAAAAGGAGAAACTCATCCCCGCCATAGCGGCAGATGAGCCAATCGCGGGAGAAGGTATCACGCACCACCTTGGCGAACAACCGCAGGGCCGTATCACCGGTATCATGTCCATAGATATCGTTGATCGCCTTGAAATCGTTGATATCCATCATCATCCCCCCAATGAGCCGACCCTCGCTCTTGTGCTGGAACAGATGCTGCAGGTAGTGCTCGCCAAGACTTCGGTTATACAGCCCTGTCAGGTAGTCCCTGCTGGCGTGGGTGTTCTGGGTATGCAGGAATATCAACAGCAGTGTCAGCGCCATGGAGACTCCTATGATCTCCACACCCTCAAGATGCACCTGCAAAAGCGAAGCGACGACCACAGGAAAGGGGAAGAATAGGACAAGGGGGAATTGTTTTCGCCTCTCTCCCTTGAAGGGCCTGCTATACATATACATATGCACATAGCTGCCGAAGACATAGATCAGGCCACAGATGGTGACCAGGAAGAACTGCTCGCCACGCCTATAGGTATTGGTTGCATCTATGGAGAATACCATCCCGTTGAACAGGCTCATGACCACAAATATGCCGTTGATGGCCATGGGGATCAGGATCAAAAAACCTTTCTTTTTGGGAATCTTCTCCCATTGGAGGTGCACCTGGTCAATGTACAGAAAATAAAAAACCCCCGGAAGGGGATTGAGCAGATAGAACAGGAACGCTGATAGGGTAAGTATCGGTCGGGCAAGGGCAAAGGACCTGCCCGTAAACAGATCGATACAGAGTTCAAGGGAGAGGATCCCCATAACGGCAATGAGCAGATAGACAAACAAGGAGTCCTGTGGCTGTCTCTTCCCCCCCTGCCCAAGCACGTAGTAGAGCATGATGAGGACCAGGAGTATGCCTATGGCTGTATTCTGTACATAGTAAAGGAGCGGCAAAAGGGCCTCCCAACGGGTTTATTAGAACTAGTATACAAGTAAATAGAGTCTTTTCAAGGTTAATTGCATGAATGTACCAAGTATTGTGCGCTGAGAGGAATGTTTTTAGCCAACCTGCTACATAATTGAATCTTTGTAGGGGAGACCACCATGCTCATGGTTTTGCACTGTATTTTGGCTTTCAAACATGATTCTCTGGTGACAAACCGGTCACCTGATCTTCTGTATCCCAACCGACCCTTGCCCTAGCGGGCGGTGTTCCGCCTTGTCCTGGTACATGCGCTCATCAAGAATCTTCAAAAGAGAGGGTGACGTACAAAGCAAACCCATACATATGTACGAAGTTTGGCAAGAGGTTTGGGCACGATTTGGTATGTGTTCAAACCTTATTGCAAAGAGGGGTCAGCGCCATGATAGCAGAGAAAAAACCCGATAACCAGCGTATTGCAGGAAGAGACAAAATGTTTGCTCCCTCTTGGGGTTGGTGCAATTCTTGCTTTCCACCCATGGGTGCGCTACGATGAGGCATGAGTGAATGTACCATAGACAATGCTTTTTTGTGCAAGCACAGCATGTTCGGAGGTCTCACCGACGAGGAGCTCCTGCTTATCCACGACTATCTGGATGAGAAGAGCTATCCCAAAGGGACGTGCATCCTCAAGCAGGGCGAGCCCAACAACTCTGTCTACTTTATAGTGAAGGGGGATGTGTCCATCCAGAAGCACCCCCTTGAGGCGGAGGACCAGGAAAGGGTCATCACCACCTTGCATGCAGGGGACTCGTTTGGGGAGATGGAGCTCATCGACATCCAAAGCTGTGCCGCTTCGGCGATCTGCCTTACCGATGCCACGATCATCACGCTCTCCAACAAGGATCTCTACAAGCTTTCGACCACCCACCTGAAGACCTACACCATGCTTATCCTGAACCTTGCCAGGGATATCAGCCGGAGGCTGCGCTCCACCGACAACCTGCTTGCACTCATCTCAAAGAAGAGTCCCTAGACACCAATTCCCCTGGTGTTGCTCGCGCTCTTTTCTCTTCGCTCTCTGTTCTCCTCATTTCCTGTCGGGCATCCTCAGCCTTCAACACCAGCAAGGTCAGGGCCATCAAGGTCGGGAAGATCACCCCAATGAGCATCCCGCTTCTGAGGGCTGCCTCCCCCTCCCCTAGACTGCGCATCCAAGGCAGGATCCTCACCAGTGTGGGCTTGATGTCTGCAGTGAGGCCTATGAGCCAGGGCCCGACCGAGGCCCCCCCATCCCCTGCTGCCGCCAGCATGGCAAACAACGATGCCCCGGCAAGGGGGAAGTGCTTCGCCCCTATCACCACCGAGCCCGGCCACAGCAGGCTGCTGCCCAGCCCTGTAAGGGTGCAGGCAAGCAGGGAGAGCAGCGGCCAGGGGGAAGTCGCCGCAACAAGGTAGCACAGGATGCATAGCAGCGAACCGTAGAACATCGCCTTCCATACAGGCAGCCTGTCACCATACTTTCCATAGAGGGCTCGCCCTATGCCCAGGAACAGGGCGAACATGCACAACCCCACCAGGTCCCCCACCGCCTTGGGCAAGAGCAGGGCGCTCTCCACAAAGGCACTGGTCCACTGGGACATGGAGACCTCAGTCGCCCCTCCGACAGCTATGCCGAAGACCACCAGCAGGAACTGCCTGGAGCCGAGCAGCGTCTTGATCTTGGTCCTATGCTCCTCCTCCACTGCAGGGGCTATGGGGACGCGCATGAAGTTGAAGAAGTTGACCAGGGGCAGGATGCTCCATACCAACACCACAAAGGGCCAGTTCTCCCTGCCGAACAGGTAGAGCATCGCTGTGGTGCCCACCACCACAACGATGAAGCCCCAGGCGTAGAAGGAGTGCAAGAGGCTCATCGCCCTCTCCTTGGAGTCGTTGGGAATACCCTGCACGATCGCACTGAGCAGCAGCTCGAACAACCCCCCCCCACTGCTGTAGACAACAGTGGCCACCATCAGTCCGACATAGGGGTTGGCAGGAAAAAGCCTGGGGCTGAAGGCGAACATCAACAGCCCGATGAAGGCAAGTGCATGCCCTAGTGTGATGAACGGCCTGATGCCGTACCTGTCCACAGGGCGGCTGAAGAGCAGGTCGGCCACTATCTGGGTAAAGAAGTTCAACAGGGTAAGCCTGCCCACCTGCTCGAAGGAGAGGGAGAACTCACTCATGAACGTGATATAGAGCAAGGGCGCAAGGTTGCAGATCAGGGCCCCGACAAAGTTGCCCAGATAGCAGGCGCGTATGGTGGATTTGTACATACAGGCGATTATACGGGGGAAAGGTGCCCATGTAAAGAAATGTCTCTCCTATTTGTTCGGGCCCATTAGTCAGCCTCCTATGTATTCGCCATATTCGTTCCTACAAAACAACGCAAACAAACACAAGCGGGAAAAGATACCTCCCAGATCCCCCTACCTACCCCACAACACTGTCAAGCCACCTGTGGATGACCTTCTCATCATTCGTATCGGTTTCAAGCTTGTCATACAGCACAAACAAGGTGTCGAGTATCTCCTGAACTCCCTTTGGGCTCCTCTCAGTGGCATACCCCTGCTCCATCAGCCAGGTGGTGAAGATCTCAAGCTTGGACCCTGTGAAGTTCTTGATCCTCTTGTCGGCGATGAGGGTGAGCAGTTCATTGCCTGTAAGGGGGGCCTCCTGAACCCGCTCGAGCATCTGCGTCCAGTAGTTGTTTCCCCGATTGAGGGTGGGCGGTGCCTCCTCCAAGGCAGAGGCATCCAGGATCCTGCACCGCCCCTCCTGGGCAAGGCTCTGTGCCGAGGCAAGCATCTTCATGCGGAAACTGAGGGCATGGTCCGGTCCAAGGGCCTGAGCAAGCTGTCCGACCCGCCTCAGCCCCTTTTTCAGGTAGCCATACAGCTCGGCGCTATCGAGGCAGAGGTGCCAGGAGTGCAGCGATGCAATATTCTGCCACAACGAGGGTCCTGCAACGCGCAACAGTGTTCCATACTCATGATAATCCCCAACCGGGTCGGCAAGGCCCTCCCTTGCATAGATGTAGGGCTTCAAGGGGGTCTTGGAGAGCCTGAACTCCCGGCTCAGGTCCTCAAGGGCGATAACCTTGACAGAGGAGGATCCGATGGTCATCAGCTTTTCCACCTCATCGCGCTGGGCGGTGACATAGAAGACCTGACGCTCGGCAGCAATGACCCCTATCGCCTTCACTATGGCAAAGGCCCTCCGGTCATCACTGTTGGCAAGCAGCTCATCCATAAAGATGGGCAGGGCGACACCGCTGGTCTCCTCCTGCATGGTTATGAATGCCATCCTGATGGAGAACAATAGGTGGATGCGCGTTCCGCTGGAAAGCTCATCCAAGGAGTAGTTCCTTGCCATGATGGTATCTGTTGCAAAAAATCCCCCATCCCCTGCTGAGAGGGTGTACCTGCTGTCGGTGATGCTCCCCAGCCATGAGCTGGCATGCTTGAGCACCTGCGGCTGGTAGAGGCTCTTGCTCTCCTCCTTGAGTTCGGAGGCAAGGGATGCGATCAGTCGGGAGGCAACCTGCTGCTGACGGTAGAGTTCAAGCTCATCAAGGGCAAGCTCCTTCTCCTGCAGGGCCCTTGAGAGGTCCGATCCTCTCTTCAAAGCTTCAAAGATCGATCGCAGCTTCCCCAGCTCCTCCCACTTGTGCTCAAGCGCACCCTGGTCTTTGATGACCTTCTCCAAAAGGGCGCTCAGGTCTTCAAGGGTGTGGGTGCGCATCATGGCATACGCCTCAGGAGCATCCAGGCACTTCTCATCGAAGAGAGTGTGCGTATACTGCAAGGAGAGCTTCAGACCCTGGTATGCCTCCAGGTCAGAGACAAGGTCAGAGAGGGCACGCTCATCGCCAAACTCCAGGCCAACATGCTGCCAGAACACCTGTATCTTTTCCTGTACTTTTTCCAGTTCCTCCTGCGCATGGGCAAGGGCTCTCTCATTTTCAGCGATAGCCACTTGCAAGGCTTTGGCCTGGGCGATGCGCCCGATCATACCCGAGCTTCTCGCCTTCAATGCACCGATCTCATCCTCAGCAGTCCCAAGCTCTGCCTGAAGCCGTGAAAGGGCCTGGCGTTCCTGCTCCTGGGCAGAGGCCAAAGCTTGCCCGGCCTTCACCAGGGCAAGGCGAAGGGAGCTCCAGCTGTTCAGCCTCTCAGCAAAATAGAAGAACTGCTTGCCTTGCAACTGAGATTCATCATCTTTGAGACCCAGGGCCTTTGCCGCCTCCTGCCAATCAGTCGCCCACCCCTTGAGCTTTGCTACGGATGCATCAAGCTGTTCTTGTGCCCTCTGCCTCTGTGCATTGAGCTGTTCAAGTCTTTGGACAGTGGCTATCTCTGAGAGGGTTGCGATCTGGAGCCTTTGGCAAGGCTCTGCATCCCACCTCTCAGGGCCCTCCTTTCCCAAGCGGGTGAGCAGCTGTTCTGCTCTGCCCTGCGCCTGCTCAAGAAGGGCCTGCGCCTGCCTGTACTCCTTGCCCTCCTTAGGCGACGGGACAAAAAGTGCTACAGAGCCAATGACCAGGGCAAAGCCAAGCATAAAGAACAGGGGGTGCAGGCCCAGCCCCAGGGCTGAACTGACCCCTGCCATGGCCAGGACCAGTACAAGGAGCAGGAGCTTGGACATGGGGCGAGCGGAGCTGCTCCTTGGTGTCCCTTTCAGGCTCCAGAACGCACCCATCCAGTCAGAGAGGCGGAGGGTGAGTTCCGTAAGGGAGGAGAGAGGGTGTGGGATGGTCTCAGGGAGACCCAGCTCATCAAGGAGGCGCTTGTTGGCATCCACAGCACACCTGAGCGGTTCGCACTCCTGAGAGAGGGTTTTCAGGGTTCCAATATACGCTTGTAGCGTCTGGTCCTGAGGGGGTTCACCCACTAGCCAGGAGTGCTCCTCCTCCCACTCAAGCAGGGCCTGCCTTGCAAGGGCAAACTCATGCTCACACCCCTCCAGGAGAACGCAAGCTTCCTTGTATGCCTCATACTGGTTTGCTATTCTATCAGGCCTGTCCAGGTCCTTCAGCTCATCCTCCGCTATGGCACATGCCGAGAATTCCCGGCCCAGCCGATTGGCCGTCTGGATTGCCGAGCGCACCTCTTCGCCGGCCTTGGTCTGGGCCAGGAGGAGGTCCTGCAGTCGTTGGGGGGAGCTTTTGTCAATGCGGTCAATGGATGGATGGTATAGGCAGAGGGCTTGCTCCTTCTCTTCGATGCTTGTGGAGGTCTCCAACAAAAACATGGCATCCTGGAGCAGGACCTTCTGCAAGGAGAGTTCCTTGTTCTGGGCGACCTCCTGTTCAAGGATCGCTATCCTGTCTTGGATATCACGGTGCTCATCCTGACTTCGCAGTACCTGTCGGTAGTGCTCGCTTGCCTGTCTGGCACCTGTTGCCTGCCTGATGGCACCGGTGGAGAATGAGGTGATACCCCCGGCATGGGCAGAGGCCCGCTCTAGGTCGACACCGCCTTGCATACGGGTCTGCACCTCCCGCAGGAAGGTTGATGCATGAGGCGCATCCTCTTGCAACAGCTCATGCAGGGTGAACCAGTAACTTTCGCTGAGCTCGTCATTGCGCCCCGGCAGCAAGAGCTCCTGATCGTCCGACAGCCTCTTCTGGTGAAGCCTTCCGTTGGACAGGGTGAGGTTCCATGGGGATTCATCGGCTTTGAGCAGACCGGTCACCTCCACCTCGGAGTTGCTCCTTCCTCCCCAGATGAGCGAGCGCATAGCGCGCGTCAGCGTCGATTTGCCCACTGCGTTGGGTCCCCAGATAACATTCAGGTGCTCACCAAGATCATCAACGGGTGGGAAGGTGCCTGCTTCGAAACCGGGACTCTTATGGAGCTGGATGCGCTTGAGCCAGAATTTCTTTTTCATCCTCTGCCCCCTTGTTCATCATTGACCATGGAAAAAAGCAGTCGTCTGGCTGCTTGTGTGGCAAGGCTCACGTACTGCTCTTCAGTGCGACTTATCTGGCTGCCGCCAAGCTGCTGGAAGGCAGGGGAGCCAAAGCTCTCGCCCTCGATCCTCCTATACAGATCCCCCATCGCCTTCATGGCAGAGCTGTCCAGCAGCTTTCTTGCCAGCAAGGCAGTTGCACTGCTGCCCTGGGCAAGCTTGGAGAGGTCGACATCAGGCTCCGTCTCGTCGGTGTACGCGCCAAGGGGGCGTACCACCGTCTCCCCTTCCCTGATGAAAAGATTCCCAAGCCCCTCAGGGGTAAGGATTGTGCGTATGTCCAGCGTGCGCCTGATCACTCCGGTAAGGACAAGCGAGCACAGCAGCGTTCCGGAAAACGCTATGGAGGCGGCAAACCTGCGCAAGCTCTGGGTGAGGATTGCCCTGACATCCTCTTCATCGGTGGCCGTTTCAAGGCAGACGGGGACAGTCTCAAAGCGGTAGGGGGAGAGGGCTATCATCACAGGTTCCTTCCAAGGGCCCTTCTCCTCTTTTTCCAGCAGCCAGGGCCCATGAGGGCCCTCCTCGTTGCGGTCCAGGGCGTAGGGGGAGCCACAGTAGAAGGCATTGCCCCCCTTGAGGAGCGCTCCCTTATGGATATGGCCCAGCACCCACAGCGGTACCGGCGATTGGGAGAAGTCCTTGAGGGGGACAGGGGCATAGGTGCTCAAGGGCGAAGCCCCCACATCACAGTGCAGTACTCCTAGCATGGGGAGCTCTGTATCGGCCAAAGAGGTGTCAAAGCTATCCATGGGGTTGTACTGCACCCGACGTTCGGCAAAGGACCACCCGATGAAGCGCACCCCCTTGTAGTCAAGGCTCTCCCACTTACCCCCCAGGCCCAGCAGCGTCATATGCCCGCTCTCCCTGGCAAGGCTGGGAAAGACCGAATAGTCGTGGTTCCCCCCTACTGCGATGACCTTGATCCTAGCCTTGCCAAGCTTCTCAAGCCCTGAAAGAAGGGGCCCGTAGGCCTCGAACCAGTGCTCCTCCTGCTCCACCACATCACCTGCAAGGACAAGGACGTCGACATCTAGTTCCAGGGCCTTCTCCACAAGGGCATACCAGGCTGTATGGCTGGAAAGGTCATCGATGTAGGGCACTGTGGGGATCCTTCCCATATGGATATCAGAACAACAGAGAATCTTCATGGCTCCTCCACTCCTTGGACGCAATCTTTGTCGCTGGTCGCCGACATTCACTACTATATCACAGATGTACAAGGGCTTTGGACTAAAGATGCTCGTTCGCACATACCCATATGCACTTGACAGGTGCGAATGGGGTACTTACTATATGCATACTGAATATAGTCAGTTAGAGAATAGCTTGCAAAGCAAATGATACAACCATAGGAGAGGTGCGTATGCAGAACAACGGCTCACCATGTTGTGAGATAAAGTACCAGAAGATGGAGCGATTCCTGGAGATATGCCTGTTGTTGCTCCTGTTTGAGAAGGAGGGGTATGGCTATGGCCTGATCGAACAGCTCGAGCAGTTCGGCTTCAAGGCTGAGGAGCTGAACATAGGCTCGCTGTACCGGAGCTTGAGAAAGCTGGAGGAGCAGACCCTGGTCTCTTCACTGTGGGAGGAAGCAAGCACAGGGCCCAAGCGCCGTGTCTATACGATTACAGAACGGGGCAAGGAGGAGCTGCACAATTGGATCCCCATCCTCAAGCAACGCAAGACACGTATTGAGCACCTGATCGAAACATATGACAAAATACCAAAGATAGAGAGGAAGTAGATGGCAACAATTATCATCATATATGCCTTGTTGGCAGTGGGCCTGGTCTTCTCCCTTGCAAAAAGCAAGGAGAAGACCAAGAAGGCGTTCAAGGTTGCAGGCAAGTCCCTGCTCAAGACAGCCCCCGCCCTGTTGGCAATGCTCGGGATCGTGGGCCTTATCCTAGGAGTGCTGACACCTGAGAAGATTTCGTCCCTGATAGGATCTGAGGCTGGGTTCCTGGCAACCATCACAGCCGCAGTCATCGGCTCGCTGACG
>JAVERP010000074.1:0-14521 GCA_034007055.1 Sphaerochaeta sp. | reverse complement strand
CCTTTCCCTTGGCAGGATCCCTGCTGCGCTCAGGGGCAACGGTGATGACCATCTCGGCGTTCATCACCACGCTGGTGATGGTGGGGGTGGTCACAGCCCCGATGGAGATGAAGATACTGGGCAAGAACTTCACCTTGCTTCGCAATGGCCTGGGGGTCGTGGCTGCCTTGGTGATAGCGCTGCTGATGGGGGTGATCCTATGAAGAAGTTCCTACAGAAGTTCAAGCTTCCCCTGGGTGTGGCCCTGGCCTACATCGCCCTGTTCATCTTCTCCCCTGAGACAGGTGCACGTTCTTCGCAGGTAACGTGGGAGTATTTTCTGGAGATGGCCTTCATCCTCCCCCCGGTTTTCATCATGATGGGCCTGATGGAGGTCTGGCTGCCGAAGGAGAAGATTCAGGCGTGGCTGGGAAATGATTCAGGCCTGCGGGGCGGCATCTTATCCCTGGCCTTGGGGACTCTCCCCACAGGGCCTCTGTACATGGCCTTCCCCCTCGCCTCATCCTTGTTGCACAAGGGGGCCAGCGTGACGAACGTGGTCATCTTCCTTGGCTCCTGGGGTGCACTGAAGATCCCGCAGCTGATGGTTGAGGTCAAGTTCCTCGGCTGGAGCTTTGCTCTGGCACGCTTTGCCCTGACAACCGGAGCACTTGTCCTCATGGGCCTGTTCATGAAGGCCATGATGCTGAGGTTCCCTGACAGGATGGTCCTTGATGAGGGTGAGCCAAACCCTGAAGAGAGTGCACAGAACCTGAAATAGACAAAGGCAGATATAGATGTAACAAGCCAGAGCACCTATGGGATTTCCCCTAGGTGCTCTGGCTTGTTGAACAGATATGTATCAATTTCCTGCTTGTCCTTACCCCATAAAAAAACTGTCTCACAAGTTTGTTCTTGCGAGACAGCCGTTTTACAGTCTAAGAATTATTACGTTGTGGTGAGAGTCATCGTTATGTCTGCAGTATAGACACCCTGTGTAGCGGTTGCGTCTCGAGGGATAATATACCTCAGGGGCTTTTCATGCCTCAGTATTGAGAGGGCAGAGGCAGTTCCAGAATATGAAGCAGCACCATTGGGACCTGCAATAGCGGGCAAAGCTATTGAAAAACCAGTGCCTGTAATCGTATATGCCAAGTATTTCTCCTGACCTGTCAGTTTCAAAGGGGTGGCAGATACACTTACGGTAAACCCGGATACGGTAGGCCTTCTCACCAATACGGTGAAATACCCAGATGCAGTAGTAAGTGCGGTGTCAACACCGGTAGCCATCTGAATTTCGCTTGGTGCTGAGAAGAACAATGGGTCGAAAGTTACGGGATCAACTCCACCGGGAAGACCGTTGCCTTCTACCAGTCTGATTCCACTGTTGGCAGGAACCTCGCCTACTGATGCGACAAGCTCAACTTTTGCAGTTGGGGGAGCTGCAAACAGACCTGCTGTTACCAAAACCATGATCATTGCTATTGCCAAAATTCTTTTGTTCATAAAATTCTCCTTAATTGTGAGAGTTGTCCGTTGTTTCTCTCTTATATGCTGAATCATAACCTTGTTTGAGACTTATGTCAATGTCTAATCGTATTTTTTGAATTAAATTTTTTATTATTCTTATAAAATTTTTATTTGAATACATAGTATAGTTTTATCTATTTTTTACTTATTACGTAGGTGTCATATGTATTACTTTTTCATAAAACCTTCTGTTTTTTAATTCTTAATAAACTGATATATTGTCATTTCCTTTGGAACAATTGACACATCTCAAGGCATAATGGTCTATGTTGGTCATAGGTTTAAGTAAGAGTTGCCCTTCATGACTTCCTAATCAGGAGCTGTGTCAGTAAAGGGCAACCCTACCTTGGGCCACCGTCTATCAGATGAATACCTTTGCTTCATCATGTATGGCTTCACCGTTACCTCCTTATGATCACAGGGGCTTGTTCATGTGAACTTTCCCATGGTTGATAGAAACCTTGGAGGCTGCAATCCCTTATCTGGTGCTAGCTGTGTTGCTTTGCGTTTTTTTTGTAGCAGGGGGATATATATCCTCCCAAGACGAGTTATATGCAGGATACCACCGAGAAAACACTCGGTTTTATCGGGGTATATGAAAAATTTGTATATGAGTGAAACGCTTGCCAATATTCTTTCCATATCAAGACCGAGAGGGGTTGAATGCTTACCCTCGGTCATATTGCTTTGTTTGATGCAGGGTTGTTTTTGATTTAATAACCTAGCATTACAATATTGTATAAAGAGTTAATTTTTCCCTTCCCTTGATTAATCGCTTTATGAGTAGTAGTATTATCCATGACTCGATAAGAAACTATCCAAAGGAGCTATCATATGAGTTCACAGTATGCATCGTTATTACAAGAGAAGATGAATGAGGAGAGCTATGCAAAGCTCATGAATCTTAAGAATGAAAAAGTCACTGATTTTGTTGGTGTTTTCGCGAAGCATTGCAACCCCAAATCCATCTATGTCTGTGATGACAGCAAGGAAGATGAAGAGTACATCAAAGCAAAGGCCCTCGAAATCGGCGAAGAGTTCAAGCTTGCCAAAGAAGGCCAGACCATTCACTGGGACGGCTACGGAGACCAGGCCCGTGACAAGGTGAACACCCGCTACATGGTCTACAAGGAAAACCTTGAGAACATGAAGAGCCTCAACTCTGTTGAGTATGAGCAGGGACATGCCGAGATCATGGGCATTGCACAGGACATCATGGAAGGCAAGGACACCGTAGTGAAGTTCTTCTGTGAAGGTCCTGCCTTCTCAGAGTTCACCATCCCCTGCGTGCAGTTCACAGACTCCTGGTACGTCGCCCACTCTGAGGCCATCCTCTACCGCCCCGGCTACGAGCACTTCAGGAAGATGGAAAAGAAGGATGACTTCTTCAGGTTCATCCACTCAGCCGGAGCCCTCGATGAGAGGAACACCTCCAAGAACATCGACAAGCGCCGTATCTACATGGATACACAGAACAACATCGTCTATTCGATGAATGCCCAGTATGCCGGCAACTCAATAGGACTGAAGAAGCACTCCATGCGCCTGGCCATCAACAAGAGCGGCAAGGAAGGCTGGTTGTGCGAACACATGTTCCTCATGGCAGCCATCGACAAGGACAAGAAGCGAAGGACCTACTTTGCAGGGGCCTACCCTTCAGCTTGCGGCAAGACCTCCACTGCCATGATCCCCGGTGAAGAGATTGTAGGGGACGATATCGTATACTTCCGCAATATCGACGGTGAGTTCAGAGGTGTCAACGTTGAGCAGGGAATTTTCGGCATCATCAAGGATGTCAATGCTGAAGACGATCCTGTCATCTTCGAGAACCTGATGATCGAGCAGGAGATAATCTACTCCAACGTCTTGAGGGGTCCGGACAACAAACCCTACTGGCTTGGTTCCGGGCTTGATACCCCCAAGAAGGGTGACAACCACAGCGGAAACGACTGGTATGAGGGCAAGAAGGATGCAAAGGGCAATGAAATTCCTGTAGCACACGGCAATGCCCGCTACACCATGCGCCTTGACTATCTGCAGAACTTCGACAAAGCCGGTTTTGATGCCAAGCAGGGCGTCACCGTCGAAGGTATCCTCTATGGTGGGCGTGACAGCGACACCTGTGTACCTGTTGAGGAGTCCGCAACCTGGGAAGATGGTATCCTCATCAAGGCTTGTACCTTGGAAAGTGAGACCACCAGTGCAACCCTCGGTAAAGAGGGCGTGCGTAACCCAAGCCCCATGGCAAACATGGACTTTGTCTCCTACCCCCTCGGCGAGTACACCAAGAACAACATCGACTTCGTAAAGGGCATGAAGCAGATCCCCAAGGTATTCTCCACCAACTACTTCCTCAGAGATGAGAATGGCAAGTTCTGTAACGACAAGCTTGCCAAGAAGGTGTGGCTGCACTGGGCAGAGGGCCGTATCCACAACGAGTATGAGGCTTTTGATACGCCAACTGGAAAAATCCCCCTCTACAAGGATCTGAAGGAGCTGTTCAAGAAGCATCTCGACTACGACTACACAGAGGCTGAGTACACCTACCAGTTTACCTTCCGCTGTACCAAGTGGGTCGAAAAGCTCGAGAGGTCGAAGCTCTACTTCAAGAAGATGGACGCCCATGCCCCTGCATTCATCTTTGAGAAATGGGATGCTGAGATTGCAAAGATCGAAAAGGCAAAGGCCAAGTTCGGTAACGAGATCAAGCCGGGCGCGTACAAGGCCTAAGCTGTTCTCTCACGAAGATAGATAATAACAACAGAGAGACCGACCATGTGTTTGGACGGTCTCTCTTATTTGTCCACATAGCATCGTCTCGTTTCGTCGCATAAGTGAGTAGTTCCTCCTAGCCATGGATGACCCCCTTGCTCTGCAGGACTCCCTCAGAAATCTCAGGTGAGACAGAGTGGAAGGAAGCGGCAGTCAGCGACCCGGTCACCACACCGGCCTGCAAGGATTCGAGCAGGCCCATGCTGTGGTAGCGACCATAGAGAAAGCCCGCTACAAACGAGTCCCCGGCTCCTGTGGTGTTGCACACCACAACAGAGGGTGCAGGGACAAACACAACGCCATGCTCCTTGGAGAGGGCTGCCACCCCCTTCTCCCCAAGCGTTATGACAGGCTCCTGGACATACTGTGCAAGCTTCTGCAGCATCTGAACCAATTCAGTTGAGCCGGTGATCAGTTTGGCCTCATCGATATTTGGGAAAAAATAGTCGACAAGGGCGAGCTGAGCAAAGCTCCCCTCGTCCCAGCTCTGGGCATCCTGAAAGCCAAGGTCGGTGGAGGTGGGAACCCCCGCCGCCCTCCCCGCCTTGAGGAACTCCTGGACAAAGGGAAGGCCAAGCAGCTCAAAACAGATATGGATATGGCTAAATTGGGATGCCTCTATGGAGGTTAGGTGGTTCTGCACCTCCCTGAGATACCTCTCATTCTCCTGAAGCCAGGTAAGGAAGGAGCGGTCTCCGTCCTGGGTAAAGATAAAGCTGACATTGGTCTGGGTCTGATCCAACCTGATGACATGCTCCTGGCCAATGTTTTTTCCCTTCATAAGGCTGATGAGGTACTCTCCCAAGATATCGTCCCCCACAGTACAGAGAAGGGAGGCAGGGACGTTCAGCTGGGCGAGGGCGCTGGCTACGATTGCATTGCCCCCTAGGGAGACGGTGTACCCCTTGAGGTAGAGCTCCTCTCCCTTTGCCGGCATCTGCTGGTAGCCTTGGAGCAACAGGTCGCAAAAGACCGGACCTATGGTCAGGATCGGTTTGTTCGTATCCATAGCCTATACCAGGATGGAGGGGGAGTTGCCCCTCGCATGTGCATCACGAACCCGCTCGAATACCAGACGGGCCTGCTCCTCGCCTACCAAAGGGTGCATGGCTAGAGCCTTGATGGCTTCAGCTTCGCTACGCATGCCGATCGCCCTGACCACCTGCCTCTCATACCGTTTCATCGCCTTCAGCAACGACCAGATCTCCCCATCCAAAGGGGGGCATGGCCATCGGGTGGAGAAACGCCCCTCCCTGATGGAGGCACAGACCTCAATGACATCCGAAGCATCCAGATCAGGGCAGAACGTTTCATTGGGTATGTTCAGGATGAGGGTCTCCCCCTCGCCCTTGTGCAGCGCGGCGAGCACATTGAGCGCTATGGCATCGTATCCCTTGGAGGCATCCATATCCAGCAGGGAGAACCTCTCGCTGATGTTTCGGTCATAGCCGGACTCCATCTGCATATAGGAGCCGTTGCGCTTGTCCATGTAGGTATTGTAGAGCTCGATGGGAGAAGCGTCATGCTCCTCCAGGGTCCTGTACAGCCAGTCATCCAGGGCCTTGATGCTCTCTGCCCTCCCTTCGGCCGCACTCTTCTGGTTGGCCATCACCTGGTCGGTGTGCAGGTAGTAGTAGAGGTACTCATTGGGGATGAGCCCTGTCCTTACCATATGGGTGCGCATCCCCTCATAGAAGGGCTCCAAGGCGATGAACTGGTCAAGATGGTTCTCCACCAGGTCCGAGAGGCGCTCCTCTCCGTCCACCTCTACCGAATAGACCCACCCATAATGGTTCAGGCCAAAATACCTGAGCTGTACAGATGATGCATCACAGCCGTATATGGTTGCGACATGGGTGGCGATAAGCTCAGGGGCATCGCAGATGCCGATGATCCTGTCAAAGCCTGAAAGGGTCCTTACCGCCTGGGTGACCAGCCCTGAGGGGTTGGTGAAGTTGATCACCCATGCCTCGGGTGCATACCTTCGTATCACCTCTATCTGTTCCAACACCACCGGGATGGTGCGCAAAGCTAGGAAGAACCCTCCGACCCCTACGGTCTCCTGCCCTATCTGCTCCAGGGCCAAGGGTTCTCGCTCATCAATGATACGCCCCTGCTGACCACCGACACGAATGGAGGAGAAGATACAGTGGGCGTCCTGGACAGCCTCCTTGAGGCTCTGTGCTACATGGATTGAAAAGGAAGGGGTCGTATGCTCCACCAGGGCCGCTATGATGGTCTTGTTGATGAGAGAGAGTTTCTCCTGGTCGATATCATAGAGATAGAGCTCATCGACATGTATGTCCCCGCGCTTGAGCAAGGAGTGCAGCAACAAGGGAAACCGGGGACTTGCCGCCCCTAGGATTGTCAGTTTCATCAGATTCCTCCCTATGGGATGTATGGCTTATAGTACGGGGTAAACGTTTTCCCGTCAAGAAAAACTTTCTTCTTTGCTCTCTAATCAAAAATAATAATCACAGTATACGATGTATAGGTGTTTTGTATGCTACCGGCGACGAGCAGCGCAAGTAGAGCCTTCCAGCAGCGTATGGGGCAGCACCGTCAGGGCAGGCACAACTTCACTATGCTGGAGCATGGTGATCAGGATGGTGGCGGCCTTCTCTCCTATCTCCTGCATGGGCTGGCTCACTGTGGTGAGCTTTGGGGTGGTGAAGGCGGCGAGCGTGATCCCATCGAAACCCAGAACAGAGATGTCTTTGGGAATGTTCATGCCCATTTCAAAGGCACAGCTGAGGGCCCCTACCGCCATCTCGTCACTCAGGGCGAAGACCGCATCAAGGGTGGGGTGGCGCCCAAGGAGAGCTTTCATTGCCTCATACCCACTTTCGATGGTGTACCCTCCCCCTTGGATCAGGGATTCGTCAAAGGAAATATCATATTCGCCCAGAGCCTCTTTATACCCCTGCAGGCGCTTGTCCCCCACCGAGTAGCCACTTCCTGCGATGAGACCGATCGTACGATGGCCCAAGCCCAACAGGTGTCTTGCCCCATCGGCAGCAGCTGCCCTGTCATCGATCCTTACCTGGGGGAACTGGACCCCCGGGATGTCGATGCCTGCAAGCACTATGGGCACCTGGGTTTTTTTCAGCTGGGCGTAGACCTCAGGGTTGCTGCTTTCGTGCATGAGGATGATGCCGTCGACACGGTTTTGCAGGAGCAGGTCCAGGTAGATGCGCTCGTTGCTCAGGGTGTCCTGCACCCGGCATACAAGCACCTTGAAGCCTGCTGCTTCAAGGGTGCTCTCCACTCCGGCAAAGACCATCTGGTGGTACATCTCCGAGACGCTTGGAATGATCAGGCCAATGGTGAAGGTCTTTTTCAGGACCATGCTTCGGGCTATATGGTCGGCAACATACCCCTGCCTCTGTATGGAGGCGAGGACCTTCTCCTCCAAATCCTTGCTCACAAACTTGGTCCCGTTGAGCACCCGTGAGACGGTGGCGACAGAAACACCTGCGTCCCTGGCAATATCCTTAATACCCATTGGCTTTCAGCCTCTCTTGGTTGTTCATCCCCTAAAGAATGTACTGAAATGGAGTAAAAAGCAAGTGAGGCCACACCAGACGATGCTGTATCAGCAGGGCAAAGCACCAAGCCACGATGCTATACCACAAACCTGGAGCCAGATGCATGGAATATGACAGGTACGGGAAACCCCCTGCTCCATAGGGAAAACATATCATGTTCCCTATGGAGCAGGGGGTTTCTTCCTTAGGAAAATATGCCCTGCAGCAGTTCAGGCTCCACCCTGCGCCTCTGCATAATCCTACACCTCAAACAGAGCGTACTGCCCCCTCTTCGTATAGGAGGTGTGCAACAGGTGGTGACTCCTCTCCCCTAGGGGCTTGATGAGGAACTTCTCATAGAGATCCATGATTTCAGGATTCTCATGGGACTTGCGCACGGCAAAGTTCCTGTCCTCCTCATAGATGGAGGCTGCCCGCTTCCGGCGGATCGCCTCAGTGGTGGGAATGGGCTGTCCTCCCCCACCCAGGCACCCTCCGGGACAGGCCATGACCTCGATGAAGGCATAGGGGGACTCCCCTTTCTCTATCTGCTCCATCAGGATGCGGGCCTTGCCCAAGGTGTGCGCAACCGCCACCCGCACCTCAGTCCCGTTGATATCGACTGCGGCCTCCTTGATGCCCTCCATACCCCTGACATCCATAAAGTCGATAGAGGGGAGGCTCTTGCTGGTCAGCACCTCATACGCAGTACGAAGGGCCGCCTCCATCACGCCTCCGGTAGCCCCGAAGATGACGGCAGCCCCTGTTGAGACGCCCAGGGGGTTGTCGAATGCCTCATCAGGGAGGGAGGCGAACTGGATGCCCACACGCTTGAACATCTGGGCAAGCTCGCGTGTGGTCAGGGCATAGTCGACATCCGCGAAGCGATGCTCCTCCTTGAGGTCCAGCTCCTCCTTCCAGAAGTCAAAGGCGCCATCCATCTCGCTCCTTCCCGCCTCATACTTCTTTGCGGTGCACGGCATGATGGAGACGACACGGATATTCCTGGGATCGAGGCCGGCTTGTTGGGCATAGTAGGTCTTGGCGATGGCGCCGAACATCTGCTGAGGGGACTTGCAGGTGGAAAGGTTGTCCAGCTGCTCGGGATAGAAGTGCTCGATGTACTTGATCCACCCCGGC
This sequence comes from Sphaerochaeta sp., assembly GCA_034007055.1. GTDB lineage: Bacteria > Spirochaetota > Spirochaetia > Sphaerochaetales > Sphaerochaetaceae > Sphaerochaeta. The sequence continues at coordinate 5,573 of JAVERP010000074.1, read as the reverse complement.
GAGCAGGAGGTTATCATCGGCAGGACCCCCCCGTTCCGGATGCGCCTGATCAGTTCATGGCCCTCCTCCATGATGGTGAGGTCAGCGGCGAACTGGGTGTCAAACACCTTGGAAAAACCCAGCCTGCGCAGGCCTGCGACCATCTGGCCGGTAACCAGTGCCCCCCAAGGCATCCCCATCGCCTCCCCTATGCCGACACGGATGGCCGGGGCTGTCTGCACGATGGTGGTGAGGTTGGGATTTGCAATGTCGGCAAAGACCTCATCGATATGGCTGCGCTCGGTGATCGCCCCGGTTGGGCAGACCAGGGCACACTGGCCGCAGTTGGTGCACACCGAGCTGCCAAGGCCCCTATCAAGGAAGGTGGAGACCTTGCTGCGCAGCCCCCTCCCTACGATGTCGATGGCATGCACCCCTTGCAGCTGGGCACAAACCTCCACACAACGGTTGCACAGGATGCACTTGTTGGGGTCTCGCACCAGCGAGGAGGAGCTGTAGTCCAAGGGAAGGCGTTTCTTCTTCGTCTGGTAAAACCGGCTCTCGCGCACCCCTAGCTGATGGGCAAGGCTCTGCAGCTCGCAGTTGAGGTTCCGCTCGCACGTGAGGCACTCAAGGGGGTGGTTGGCAAGCACCAGCTCCAAATTGAGCTTCCTGGATGCGCGGATCCGCTCACTGTTGGTGGTGACCTCCATACCTGGCAATGCAGGGGAGACACAGGACCTCACCAACCTCCTGGAGTTTTTCACCTCAACGACACAGACCCCACACGAGCCGTGCGAAGAGACATCCTCAAGGTGACAGAGTGTCGGTATCCTGATGCCCACCTTAAGGCAGGCATCCAGGATGGTGGTTCCCCTCTCGACGCTCACCTCTTGGGAGTCTATGCGTAGCGTTATCATATCCTTAGGCATGTGCAACCTCCTCTCGCTCAGTGTTGCGAATATCACAGCGCAGGCACCTGGAGGCCTCCTGGCGTGCCTGTTCTCCCAGATACCCCCTGTTCACCTCGGCAAAGTTGCCGCGGCGCTCGGAAACCTTCAGATGCCGGGGGGCTATGGGCCTGATCGCCTCTATCTCGGTGGGTACCTCGCTGGTATAGGAGAACTCCTCAAAGAGGGTGGCGAACCGATTCTTCCCCATCAGGTCATAGTCGATGACAGCGGCGGCATCCTTGGCATACCCCATCGCCTCAGCGGCGGTGGAGGGTCCGGTAACGACATCACCGATGGCATAGACCCCTTGCAGGTTGGTCTTGAAGGAGTACCTTCCAATGGAGGCATTCCCCCTTTCGGTGGTCATTAGGCCTTCACGCATCAATAGGCCATCATCGACCTGCTCGCCTATGGCAACGATAACCGTGTCACAGGGAATGCGCCGTGTCTTGCCTGTGGCAAGGCTCTTTCTCCTGCCCGACAGGTCGTACGGACCTCCCTCCATCTCCATGACCTCAAAGGCCTCAACCTGCCCGGCTGTGTTTCCGATGACCTGGACAGGGGCACTCATGAAGGAGAACTTGATGCCCTCCGCCATTGCTTGCTCAATCTCGCTCTTGTTTGCAGGAAGGTCCTCCTTGGCACGGCGGTAGGCGACGGTGACCGAGCACCCCCGCCGCCAGAGCGTGCGGGCGGCATCGATTGCCACGTTGCCTCCCCCTACGATGACAATGCGCTCGCCGATCGTTACGGGCTCCTCTTTCTCCAGCTGCTCAAGCAGGACAGTCCCCTGCAGCACGCCTTTCAGCTCGATGCCTGGGATCTGCAGCTCCATATGGCTGTATGCCCCAACAGCAAGGATTACCACTGAATACCTTTCCTGCAGGGCCTTCATGCTGATGTGGACGCCCAACTCCGTCTTGAAGACAAAGGTGATGCCCAGCATCCCGAAGATCTCCAGCTCCTTGTCCAGCACCTCCTTGGGAAGACGGTAGGAGGGGATGCCGAAGCGCAACACCCCCCCTGCCTTCTCTTGGGAGTCATAGATGGTAACCTCGTGACCGAGCCTGACCAGATAGAAGGCGGCTGCAAGGCCTGCAGGGCCGGCCCCCACTATGGCTATGGATTTTCCTGTCGGGGGATGCTTGCCTTCGACAAGCTTCTGGTAGATGGCCCTCTCGCGTCCCATCTTGTACATCGTGTCTGCAAGATAGCGGTGGATCTCCCCCTGGTGCACAGCCTCGTCCAAGGTTTCGCGTCTGCACCTCATCTGGCAGTGGAAGTGACAGATCCTTCCTATGGTTCCGGGCAGCGGGTTGTCCTGCAGCGTGGATGCGAAGGCCTCCTCAAGGCGGTTCTCCTTCAGCAGCTGGATGTAGGCAGGAATATCCATATGCATGGGACAGGAGTTGGAGCACAAGGCGGTGATGAGCTCCTCACACGTCCCGCTTGGGCAGTGGTGGCGTAGGATATGATCCTCGTACTCCTCCTTGAAGTAGGTGAGGGTTGTCAGCACAGGGTTGGGTGCACTCTGCCCGAGGCCGCACACTGCAGTGTCGCAGATGTTCAGCCCGAGCTCCTTCATCAGGAGCAGGTCCCTCTCCTGGCCCCGTCCCTCCACAATGCCGTTGAGCAGGGCAAGCTCCTGGGCCAGGCCTTCCCTACAGGGGACGCACTTGCCGCAGGACTCCTTGTGGGTGAACTCGATGAAGTACCTCGCCACATCGACCATGCAGTTGTCCTGGTCCATGACGACCATTCCCCCCGAGCCCATGATGGCCCCGAGGGTGTTGAGCGTCTCGTAGTCGATGGGGGTATCGAACTTGGATGCAGGGATGCACCCCCCAGACGGTCCTCCCGACTGTACGGCCTTGATCTTCTTGTTTGCAGAGGAGGACCCCCCTCCTATCTCATAGATGAGGGTGGTGAGCTTCTCACCTAAGGGCAGCTCCACCAGGCCGGTATTCTTCACCTTCCCCACCAGCGAGAAGACCTTGGTCCCCGGGCTGTCGGAGGTGCCGGTCTTTCTGAACCAGGAGCTTCCCATGCCTATGATGACCGGGATGTTGCACCAGGTCTCCAGATTGTTGATGGTTGTCGGGTAGCCCAAGTACCCTTTCTGTGCAGGGAACGGGGGCTTCATGGTGGGCCTGCCCGCCTTGCCTTCCACAGATGCTATGAGAGCCGTCTCCTCCCCGCAGACAAAGGCCCCCGCCCCCTCCACTATATCGATGTCAAAGGTGAACAGGGTGTTGGGTATCTCCTTTCCGAGCAACCCCACCTCCCTGGCCTGCTGGACAGCAAGCTTGAGCCTCTCCACAGCCAAGGGGTACTCAGCGCGCACATAGACGATCCCAGTCGATGTGTGCATCGCATAGGCTCCGATGAGCATCCCCTCTATGAGCATGTGGGGATCACTTTCGAGCTCGTTGCGGTTCATGTAGGCACCGGGGTCCCCTTCGTCAGCGTTGCAGATGAGGAACTTCCTCTCAGCCTCGTTCTTGTTCATCAGCTCCCACTTGAGCCCTGTGGGGAAGCCTGCCCCGCCGCGGCCGCGAAGCTTGGAGTTCTTCACCTCTGCAAGCACTTCGGTCCGGCTCATCTCCCAAACCGCCTTGAAAAAGGCGGAATACCCACCGACGGCCAGGTACTCCTCCAAGGAGGTGGGGTCTATGAGGCCCGCATGGCGCAGGACTATCTTTTTCTGAGCCTTGAAGTAGGAGATCTCATTCCATTCGGGAATCTGCTCAAAGCCGTGGCCATAGAGGAAGGTCGAGCCCAGGTGGTCCCACTCGGTGACCTTGCACAGGACACGTTCGGGGGGGAAGGATTCCCCCTCGATGGAGGAGAAGATCCAAGGGATGTCCTTAAGCGTCACCTTGTCCAGTATGAGCAGGGGCTTGTCAGGGATGTATATGTTTACCAAGGGCTCGTTGGCACAGAAGCCAAAGCACCCCACAGAACGCACCTGTATGTCCAGCTTGTTGGATGCGACATGGGCCTTGATGGCCTCCAGCAGCTCCCCTGCCCCGTTTCCCAGGCCACAGGTCCCCACTCCCACCGCTATGTCCACGATTCCGGCTCTGAGCTGGCGCTCGCCTTGTTCCTTGAGTTGTTGTAGTAGTTGCTTCATGCTTGCACCTTCTTTTCCATAAGCTGTTTCAGAAGCGTGGCCAGCTTGTCACCTGTCATCCTGCTGTAGATGACCTCATCGACTGCGATCACAGGGGCGAGGGCACACTGGCCGAAGCAGGCTACAGTGCGCACGGTAAAGCGCATATCCTCAGTTGTATAGGAAGCCTCATCCTCGCCCTCCTCACTTGTATGCAGGCCAAGCATCGCCATGACATCGTCAAGCAGGGGCTTGGACCCCCTTGTATGGCATGCTGTCCCCCGGCATACCGTGATGGTGTGCTCCCCTTGGGGCTTGAGGTTGAAGAACGAATAGAACGTCGCTACAGAGTAGACCTTGGAGAGAGGAACCTGCATCTTCTCCGCTATGTACAGCAGCGCTTGCTCGTTGAGGTAGGTGTGTTCTGTGTTGCGCTGCACCTCTTCCAAAACTGAGAGAAGTGCGCCGGGCTTACCTTTGTAGGCCGCTATGATGGTGTCATAGAGCTCATTCACAAGGGACCTCCTTGAAAAAACCGATGGACTAGAACCCAATATATAGATACTCCTAAAAAGGGGGTTGTTGTTCGTCTTCAAAGCTGGTCTACTACATAGTAAGGGGGTTTGTCTAATATTGCAAATATTTTTTTCTTTGTTTCCGATCAACGGGAGTGGCAACTCACAAATAATATGAATGATGGCATATTAATTACCAACAACTCGACTCTTTTAGTATGCCACTAGAGAAAAAGGGTATCAGGGAAAAAACAAAAGAACCAAGACAACGGAGCCAAACAGCAAACCCAAAGCGTGCCGACACTTCCCAAGCACCTGTCATGCATACCTGCTCCAAACTCATTGGTTTGACCAGATGCCTAAGATTTCCTATCCTTAGGGGAGAAGGAGCACATATGAAAACCTATAGGAAAGAACTTTTCTTCAATATCCCCAAACGCAGGGGTCTGGTCAACATTACAGACGAAGTGCAGAAGGCAGTCTCAGAGAGCAACGTACAGGAGGGCCTGGTCCTGGTGAACGCGATGCACATTACCGCCAGCGTTTTCATCAATGATGATGAAGATGGGTTGCATCAGGACTATGAGGTCTGGCTTGAGAAACTGGCCCCTGAGAAACCCTACTCCCAATACAAGCACAATGGGTATGAGGACAATGCTGATGCACACCTGAAGAGGACCATCATGGGGCGGGAAGTTGTGTGTGCCATTACAAATGGTAAGCTTGACTTCGGCCCTTGGGAGCAGATCTTCTATTATGAAATGGATGGGAAGAGGGATAAGAGGGCCTTGATTAAGATAATTGGGGAGTAATCAAGCTTGGGGAGCTTTTGGAATTAGTATTGAAGCGACCATCTACCTTCAAAAATATCATAAATAGAATTTTAAGGCTTTTCGCTGAATCGTGTGGGTAAGGCTACATGATGGTAGCTTTTGGAATCTCCAACTCCCCACAAACGAAATAGATCATTGCCATGAAATTGTCCATATTCTTGAACCCTCTTGCCTTTCGTTT
>JAVERP010000020.1:0-65714 GCA_034007055.1 Sphaerochaeta sp. | reverse complement strand
ATCTTAAAATCCTTGGTATATTTGTTGTTCATATACTCCTCCTACGTTTGTAAGAAGGATATGGTTATTCAGTTTTTATTGAAATATGAAGTTAATTTACGCTTACAATCAGTTTACACGTCAGGGGAAGGATGATATGCTAGGTTTTGCTTCAATGGAACTGATTCCATATGATTCTTATATCATATAGGGCCTTCATGAGTTCCTACCCTTCTTACTGTAGGTTCGTCCTGGTAAAGGGGCTTGTAAACTTCTTGCATACCCAGACCCTTCTGGGTTGGGGAAGTTTTGTCTAAAATTGGTAAATAATCAAAACATCGAGGTTTCAGTGGTAAGTATTGCAGCAAAACGCATACGACGGATAGTCATACTTTTGTGCTTTGATGCGGTGTGGTTGATAGCCAGCGGCTTCTTTGCCGCTTGGGTAGTGTTCCGTACAATTCCCCCCATGTTTTACTCGGTAGTTGCCTTGAACACCCTTGCTTTGACCCTTACCCTCCTGGCAATAAAGTTCTATCGGATCCGTGTCAGTGAAAGTTCCCTCGACCTGCTTAACCGTGGGTTACCGGGCTTTGCCCTCCCTTTTGTAATAGGTATCCTGATATTTGTACGCTTTGATGGCATTTCCTCCCTTTGGATCCCCTTCCTTTGTGTCTCTGATGGCTTTGCCTTCCTGTTTATGATGGGACTGCGGTATCTGTACCGTAACATCCTTACCATACATCTCAGGCATACCAACAACGGAAATCCCAGGACCATAGTCTATGGTGCTGGGGAGTTGGGAAACACGTTGGTTAGGCAGTATCAGAAGGGAAGGCTTCCTTTCCATATTACAGGGTTTGTCGATGACAATCCCGACCTGCAAGGAACCTTCCTTCTGGGTCTTAAGGTGTTTGGTACTGTCGATCACCTTGGTAGGGCCCTTGAGCAAACCAATGCAAAGGTTCTTATCATCGCTATTACTGAGATAACCCAGGAGAAAATGCTCAAGGCTGTCGATGCTGCGAAAGAGAACAACTGTGAGGTGATGGTCATCCCCTCCCTGTTTGAGATGCAGCAAGGTGGTGCTAAGGAACTGGACCTCAGAAGCCTTGACTATGCAGACCTTCTAGGACGTCCCCTTATCAAGATCGATAGGGAGCCTATCAAGGCTATGGTACGGGACAAGAGAGTCCTTATTACCGGAGCTGGTGGTAGCATAGGTAGTGAGATCTGCAAGCAGCTTCTTAGCTATGATCCCAAGCAGTTGGTCCTGCTTGATGTTGATGAGACAGAACTGCATGACCTTTCCCTAAGGCTTCACAACTTCCAGAAGGAGTGGAGCAACCTTGTTGTTCCTGTTGTCTGCGACATCAAGAACAGAAAGAAGATCAACAGAATATTTAATCAGTATAAGCCTGAGCTTGTTTTCCATGCTGCAGCGTACAAGCATGTGCCCCTGCAGGAGCTGTTTCCTGAAGAGGCCATCACCACCAACATCGGTGGTTCCTACAATGTCCTGCAGAGTGCGAAGGCCCATAAGACTAAGAAGGTGGTTATCATTTCCACCGACAAGGCTGTGAACCCCACCAACGTGATGGGAGCCACCAAGCGTGTCGTAGAGCTGATGGCAAGCATGCTGAACAGTGATGAGACTGAGATGGTCGCTGTGCGCTTTGGCAACGTCCTGGGAAGCCGTGGGAGCATGCTCCCACTCTTCATGGACCAGATCAAGGCGGGAGTCCCTATCACAGTAACGCATAGGGAGATCATCCGATACTTCATGGCTATACCCGAAGCAGTAGGACTGGTCTTCAAGGCAGCTTCGATGGCGAAGGGCGGGGAAGTGATGGTCTTGGATATGGGACAGCCTGTAAAGATATATGACTTTGCCCAGAAGCTAGTGAAGTACTATGGGGATGGAAGAAGTCAGGTGATCATCACAGGGTTAAGACCTGGTGAGAAGCTGTATGAAGAGCTCCTAGCCAATAAAGACACTACCATCCCAACAGAGGACAAGCTGGTCTTTAAGGCAAAAGTTGACAAGGCAACACTAGAAAAAGAAGAGCTAAGACTCCTGATAGATTCCCTAACAGAGAAGAGCCCAGAAGAACTGGTAACGATCCTACATGGACTGGTTCCGGAGTTTGAGGGGATGGGGGTGTAGGAAAGCAGTTGCCAAAAAGAAAAGAAAAACTAAGGCCATGAGTTATTCTGTTTGTTAATCAGGAGCAGATTGGTATGAATAGGGATAGAAATAAGCTATAAATGCTAATGCTGAACAATGAAAGTACAGCAGGATTAGTAAGTTTTTAAGGTACCAAGAAAGAGAAAAAGCAAAAAAAGAGAGAGAAGAGACAGAGAGAGAAAAAAAAATAGAGAGAGAGAAAGAAAAGAATGGTATCCATTGAAGCAAGAAGTGGCTTTGTTAGCAAAGCCTCTTCTTAGTGCAATGGATTCTTTTAGGCTTGAAAGCATTCAGTTGCTTGCCTCTTTCAACAAGGGTAGTGCTGTTTGTAGATACCAAGTGAGTATTACTTCTCGTTCAAAGAATATATCCAGACCCAATTGCTGGAAAGGTATTGAGCTTGGATGAGCAAGAATGAAGCCTGCTAAGTCTGCTGGTTCAAAACCAAACAGAAGAGCTATTTCTTCTAGGCTGAGCAGACGGTTATGATCTGTCACAGAAAGATAGGGCAGGTCACCGCTTTGCATATAAGGCTTCTGATAACAGGCATAGGCTGTATTGATTTCACTTCTTGAGAGGAAGTTCATGATATGGCCTCCTCAGACATAACAGTAAGAGAAGAGGCATAGCGCAAGAAGGAAGATACTGTAATGCCAAAGGCTTTGCAGTAGATCTCCAACGTACTTAACGCTGGATAGCTTTGATAGCGTGTTTGTTCTCTTAAACTTATAGCAGGCACTTGAAAATGGGTGAGCTTAGCTAGGGTTGTTTGGGAAAGACCAAGATCCAAACGAACAGCCTTAAGGGCATAAGAGACCTGCTCAGGTGTAATATTGCATGCTGAGGTTCTGAGAATTTCTTGTTGTTTACATGTCTCCGCATACTCAATAAATGTTATTGCATTGACTTTGAGGCCTTTTGATAATCTAAGCACTGTATCCAACCAAGGGTTCCAATCTGAATTGTGTAGAATGAAATATAGCCAACGCTCAGAGAAGTTGGTTTGACATGCAAGTGTTTGAATTGAGATGTTCTGTTTTTTCATAAGAAGTGAAAGAGCTGCTTGATAGTGCAATGGGTGACCTCCAATAAGTAGTGTTTAGCTACTAAGATGGGGAGGTTGGGGTATTGCTTCAGGGATTTGGGAAAATAATGAGATTAATATATGTATAACCATTTTTTTAAAAGGCTTATTGATATTCTTCTCTCATTTCTTGGGCTTGTTGTATTGTCCCCTCTTTTTCTCATATTTGTTTTAGCAATTAAGCTTGATTCTAAAGGTCCTGTATTGTTCAGGCAAAAACGTGTTGGAAAGCATTGTATTCATTTTAATATATTGAAGTTTCGAACCATGAAGATTGATACTCCTCATGATATGCCAACGCATCTATTAGAAAATCCAGAACAGTATATTACCCGAGTGGGTAAGTTCTTGAGAAAAACTAGTTTGGATGAACTTCCTCAATTATTTAATATCATTTCAGGAAAGATGGCAGTGATTGGCCCTAGGCCTGCATTATGGAATCAGACAGATCTTATTGAAGAAAGAGAAAAGAAAAGAATCAATACAATTAGACCTGGCCTTACTGGTTGGGCACAGATTAACGGTAGGGATGAGCTTCCAATACCTGTGAAGGTAAGCTTTGATGCTGAATATATGCAAAGAATGAGTTTCTTCTTTGATATCAAGTGTATCTTTGGAACCATAGTTTGTGTATTGAAACATAAAGGTGTTTTAGAAGGTAGTACTGAAAGTAAGGGAAAGGAACAATTGTCGTGAAGAGAGTTCTTATTACTGGTGCAAATAGCTATATAGGAACCTCTGTTGAAACTTGGCTTAATAAGTATTCTGACCAGTTTCATGTTGATACAGTCGATACTATCAATGATGCTTGGAAACAAGTTGATTTTTCACAATATGATGTTGTATATCATGTAGCAGGTATTGCCCATGTTAAGGCTAAGAAAAGCCAAGAGGAACTTTACTACACAGTAAATAGAGATTTGACCATTGACGTTGCTAAAACTGCTAAGACGAGTGGTGTGAAACAATTCATTTTTATGAGTAGTGTCATTGTTTATGGAGAAAGCAAGTCACTTAAACCTGTAATTATTACTAAAGATACTCTACCTTCTCCTAATGGCTTTTATGGTGATAGCAAGCTTCAAGCTGAAAAAGGGCTTCAGGAACTCAATGATGATTCATTTAAAGTAGTTATACTTCGACCTCCTATGATATATGGGCCGGAATCTAAAGGAAACTTTCCTAGACTGATTAAGCTAGCTAGAGTTCTTCCTGTGTTTCCAGCATTTCATAATAAAAGAAGTATGTTGTATATTGATAACTTATGTGAGTTTGTTCGGCTAGTTATTCTTCAGGAAGAAAAAGGTGTCTTTTTTCCTCAAAACTCTGAATATTCAGATACTTCCGAGTTAGTGAAACAACTTGCAACATTACAAGGAAAGAAGATTCATCTTGTTAAATGGCTAGTTCCTTTTGTACACGTTTTTTCTCCTTTCATTAATTCAATTAATAAGCTGTTTGGATCACTAGTATATGATACCCAGTTATCAGATAAGAGTGAGTATGCAATAGTCTCACAAGCGGAATCCTTGAAAAGAGTAGTAGAAATATGAAATATTTGGAGCTTGAATGAATCCATTGGTCAGTATCATAACAGTTTGCTTTAATAGTGAGAAAACAATCGCTAAAACATTAGAATCAGTTCTAAATCAGACTTATGGTACTATTGAGTATATTATTGTAGATGGGAAATCTTCAGATAATACTCTTGAAGTAGTGAAGAAATATGAAGATGATTTTCAGAAAAAAGGGTTCATATTTACAATAATTTCAGAGCCTGATGCTGGTATCTATGATGCAATGAATAAAGGTATCAACCATTCTAGCGGTGATATCATTGGTATGATTAATAGTGATGACTGGTATGAGACTGATGCAGTGAGCCAAATGGTTGCAGTCTATAATAAGAATAAGTTTGATGTGTTTTATGCTGACTTGCGAATTCATAAGCCTTCTGGTTTATTTGTAAAACATGCAAAAATCAAAAAAATTGCTTCCACAAGACATTGGAATCATCCAACAACTTTTGTAACTAAAGAAATCTATAGGAAATTCAAGTATTCCCTTGATCGAGGAATATATGCGGACTGGGATTTTATTTTAAAGCTTAGAAAAAATGGAAAGAAAATCGTAGTTCTTAATAAGGTTCTAGCCAACTTTGAATTTGGTGGAATCAGTAGTAAGAAAAGTATGAAACATACTATCAATCGAATAAAACTAAGATACTCAATATATATAAACAACGGTTTCTCAAGACTCTATATATTTGACTGTTTATTGGTAGAATTTGCAAAGTATTTTGCAGCATAAGGAATAGTTATGAAAACAGCTCTCATTACGGGGATAACAGGACAAGACGGTTCCTTCCTAGCTGAATTCCTTCTTGAAAAAGGATATGAAGTTCATGGTATCATCCGTAGAAGTTCATCATTCAATACATCCCGTATAGAGCATCTCTATATTGATGAAGTGTTGAAGGATATGCACCTAGATCGAAACATACATCTTCATTATGGTGACATGACCGATTCTACTAATTTGATCAGGCTTATCCGTGAAATAAAACCCAATGAGATATACAACCTAGCAGCGATGTCGCATGTAAAAGTTTCTTTTGAAGTGCCTGAGTATACTGCAGACACGGATGGTATAGGAACTCTTCGGTTGCTTGAAGCGGTGCGGTTCCTTGGATATGAGAAGAGAACCCGTATATATCAAGCCTCTACCTCGGAATTATTTGGTAAGGTCCAAGAGATCCCGCAGACTGAAACAACTCCTTTTTATCCACGGAGTCCCTATGGAGTAGCCAAGCTTTACGGCTATTGGATAACCCGCAACTACCGAGAGGCATATGGCATGTTCGCGGTGAATGGAATTCTGTTTAACCATGAATCGGAACGACGTGGCGAGACGTTTGTAACTAGAAAGATTACTCTTGCAGCCGCCCGTATTAAAAAGGGAACCCAGGAGAAACTGTATCTGGGAAACCTTGATGCAAGACGAGACTGGGGTTATGCAAAGGATTATGTGGAATGTATGTGGCTGATGCTTCAGCATGATGTTCCTGAAGACTTTGTTATAGCAACAGGGGAAATGCATAGTGTTCGAGAATTCGTCACTTTGGCCTTCCGTGAAGCTGGAATCGAACTCCATTGGGAAGGTTCAGGTGTTGGCGAGAAAGGTATCTGTAGCAAAACAGGAAACATCTTGGTAGAAGTTGACCCGCGGTATTTTCGTCCGACTGAAGTCGAGCAACTAATGGGGGACCCGACAAAAGCCAAGACTATACTAGGCTGGAACCCACGAAGGACATCATTTGAAGAGCTGGTTTCCTTGATGGTTAGTTATGATGTCAAAAGGGTTGGACGGGAAGAACACATCCGTCGGGAGTTTGACTAGGATGGAGAAAAACGCGAAGGTTTTTGTTGCTGGACGTACTGGCATGGTTGGATCATCAATCCTAAGATTGTTGGAGAGTGAAGGGTATAAAAATATCATTTCACCCATATCACGAGAATTGAATTTGAAAAACCAAGTGGAAGTTGATTCATTCTTCCAGAGAGAAAAACCGGAATACGTTATTCTTGCTGCTGCCAAGGTAGGGGGAATCAACGCAAATAATACCTATCCGGCTGATTTCCTCTATGATAACATGATGATAGAAATGAATGTCATCCATAGCGCTTTCGAACATAGAACAAGCAAATTGCTATTTTTGGGTTCTTCATGCATCTATCCAAAACTCGCAGAACAACCCATACGAGAAGAAAGTCTACTTACAGGGCCATTGGAACCTACCAACGAAGCTTATGCCATTGCCAAGATAGCAGGCCTCCGGTATTGCTCTTACCTCAGACGACAACATGGGGTTAATTTCATTAGCGCTATGCCCACTAACCTGTACGGGCCGAATGACAATTACCATCTTGGAAATAGCCATGTGCTACCTGCCCTTATTCGGAAGTTCCACGAAGCTAAAACTAACCAGTCCCCTGAAGTTGTAGTCTGGGGATCAGGAAAGCCTAAACGTGAATTTCTCCATGTCGACGATTTGGCTACCGCCTGTTTGTTCCTTATGCATCAATATACAGGAGAAGATACTGTCAATGTGGGGACGGGTGAGGAAATATCAATTGCTGAACTTGCAAAACTCGTAGGAACGATTGTGGGTTATTCAGGGAAGATCGTCTTTGATTCCAACAAGCCTGACGGTACTCCCCGAAAGCTGTTGGACATGGCAAAGCTACACAACATGGGGTGGAAGCACTCCATAAGCCTAGAAGACGGCATTGCCAGTACGTACAAAGATTTTCTTGTTGGTAGAGCTCGAGGTATCGATAAGATATGAAATGCCTCCTTTCTCTTCCCAATCAAGCCGCCTCTGCATTGCCCTTCTTGAAAGAAGATAATGCAGATTGGCAAGCATACTTTGATCCTCCAGAAAGTCAGTTGGGCTCGGGAGGAGGGACTGCATGGTTGCTCTATCAAAGTTATATATCTGAAAGTTCTGAAGAAACTTTCGAATCGTGGTTGGAACAAAAGAAGAAGATATTGGTACATGCAGGAGGTTTGAGTAGACGTCTCCCAGCATATGGCCCAGTTGGTAAGTCTATGATTCCTATTCCTGTCTTCAGATGGGAGAGGGGTCAACGGCTGGATCAGACTCTCATTGATTTGCAACTTCCTCTGTGTGAAAAACTATTGCAAAATGCTCCTAAGGCAATACACACGCTCGTTGTCAGTGGTGACGCATTGGTGACTTCACCTAGCTATGAATTGTCCATACCTGATGCCGATGTTATTTTGATAGCCGTCTCAGCCGATCCTTCGATAGCCATGAATCATGGTGTATTCGTTTGTGACCCAAGCAATCCCAAACATCTTCTGTTTATGTTACAGAAGCCTGAGCGCAAAGAGTTGCAACAAGTGGCATTAGACCATCTGTTTTTTATTGATACCGGGTTGTGGTTGTTGAGCGACAGGGCTATACAAGTCCTTATGAGTAAAACAGGGTGGGATCAAAACTCTCAGTCTTTTTCTCATGCTGTTCCTGATTTCTATGACCTCTACGGTGCTTTTGGGAAATGTTTGGGTAGTACACCATCTGTTGTCGATTCTGATCTGAATGAACTGACTGTAGCGGTTGTTCCGATTCCCCAGGGAAAATTCTACCATTTCGGTACGAGTAGTGAAATAATCTCCAGTTCATTGGAACTCCAAAACAAGATCACCGACCAACGGCTGATTTGGTCTAGGAATATCAAGCCACACCCTTCAATATTTACACAAAACGCCTTGGTTGAATGTTCATTCAATGAGTCTTTGCAGAATATATGGATAGAAAATGCCCATATCCCATCAACATGGCATCTGCATGGTGATCATGTACTGACCGGTATACCGCAAAATTCGTGGTCACTCGATATCCCCAATGGGGTTTGTCTAGATATGATCCTAGTAGGTGAAGATTCTTGGGCTATACGTCCATACGGTATGTGGGATTTTTTCCGTGGAAACGTCAATAGTGCAGAAACCATATGGATGGGTGTACCGATAGCTCAATGGTTTCAAGAGAGGGGTTTGGAGTTACCTAGGGACAATACGGATATAAACGATTTCCCTTTATTTCTAATACTACCATTACATGAGATTTCTTCCAAATTTATTCAATGGCTGATGACCCCTTTGGAAGATGCAGAAGCCAGTAAGGTTTATAAAAACTATCTGAAGGTTTCAGCTTCTGAGTTGTTGTCTATAGCAGACCTAAAAAGTTTGTCACTTCAACGAAAAGAATTCAGAAAACTTAATTATGTACATCTAGGAAAAAACCATCTTAAGAGTGTGTTCTATCAAATTGACCTTAGGCATGCAGCAAAAGAGCTTGATGCTTCCTTGCTTCAAGATATTTCCAAACCGAGTGTGCTGGAAGTTCCCATGTTGGCGATGCATGACAGAATGTTACGTTCTGTGGTACTCCATGATGAGCCTCTTGAGAAAGAGGCTTTCTCTATTTTGCGAGAAGGAATTCTGAATCCTGTGAAACAACGGAAGGTATTACCTTCCTGTTCTGTATATCAGGACCAGATAGTATGGTCCCGCAGCCCTGTGAGAATTGATTTGGCTGGGGGATGGACTGATACTCCTCCCTACAGTCTACTCAATGGTGGCGATGTGGTAACCGTTGCTCTGGAGCTGAATGGTCAGCCTCCACTCCAAGCGTATATCCGTCCGATATTAGAAAAACGAATCACATTGCGGTCTATCGATCAAGGTGCAGAAGTAACCATAACTGATTATAAGGATTTGAATGTCCGTAATGATTTACGGTCGGGGTTTTCAATACCTAAAGCAGCCCTTTGTTTAGCTGGTTTTCATCCCGATTTCTGTAGAGTGCCCTATACTGCTTTAAAAAATCAGTTGGATGATATAGGTTCAGGATTTGAACTCACTTTTTTTTCTGCAGTACCACGAGGTTCTGGAATGGGTACAAGCTCAGTCTTGTCGGCAACTATACTGGGTGCCTTATCGGATTTTTGTGGTTTAGGATGGGACTTATATGAGATTGGTGATCGCACCCTTGCTCTTGAGCAGATGCTTACTAGTGGGGGAGGATGGCAAGATCAATATGGGGGAATTTTTCCTGGGGTTAAACTGCTGCAAACAGAAAGAGGCTTTGTCCAAAAACCTAGTGTAAAATGGTTGCCTGACTCATTATTTACCAAGCCTGAATACAAAGACTGTATGGTTTTGTACTACACAGGGATAACTCGTATTGCAAAGAGTCTATTAGGAGAAATCGTAAAGGGAATGTTTCTTAACGATGTCAAAGACTCCTTGACGCTAAGTGAGATGAAGCACCATGCACTGCATACAGCTGAAATAATACAGAAGAATGATTTCCAAGGTTTTGGTAAAGCTATAGATAAGACTTGGCGCCTTAAGAACAGGCTTGATAGGGATACCAATAATCAAGAAATCCAACATATTATTGAGTTGATAGATGATTATTCTCTTGGTTATGTGCTTCCAGGTGCTGGTGGTGGTGGGTATTTGTTCATTGTTGGTAAGGATCTAGAAGCAGCAAATACCATCAGGTCAATTCTCAAGAAAGTCCAGGCAAGACCAAATGCTCGGATAGTAGAGATGGTATTGTCGAATGAAGGGATGCAAGTGTCGAGATCGTGAGTATTTATGGGGTTGCAATATCGTTAGGTATGATAATTTTTCAATGTTCACAACTTTATATAATGTGACTCCTGTCAAGTAGGGACTTTCGTAAAATTCTGTTACTTCTTCATTTTTTCTCCGCCTTTATTTTGATGTCAAATGTAAGAGATCCATAAACTGGCCGAATCAGTTTTCCAGAATTTGACCATTTTCATGATACGTGCTCGAATGCCTTCTCAAAGTCATTGTTAATGTCACAGGCAATGGCCTCGACCTCATCCATCCACTCAATACCGACATGCTTGATGAAATCATATACGGTAGCTTTCTTCTTGCTACGAAAAATCCACAGGATGTGTCCGGTCTCCATGTCTATGATGACAACGGCATACTTGTGTCCTTTATGGAGACTTAACTCGTCTATCCCAAGGTACTTGGCCTGCCTTTCTGGTTGGATGAGCCGCTCGCCGTCTATGGTGGACTTTTCCTTAAGTTTTTGCAGGTCAATAGCTTTGACAGTATTCTTGTCGAGCTTCGTAAGGTATGTGACAGCTTTATTCGTAAACCCATAGGTAAGCAGCTCCTTGGCATATTAGAAAAGCTCAGTGGTAATCCCCATGGAAACAACAAACGGTTGGATTTCAACCTGAAACCTGAGAAGGAAGTAGGAGAAGGCGAACTTTAGGGGCCAGTTGCTTATGAGGCTTTTCCATCTATAACTATCCTGAGAGACTCAATAAACGTTGGAGCATTGATGAGTTTCTTCAGTTTGTGAGAAACCGGATATGTAGTAGTATTTATTGTATTCAGGTGTGAACTAACGGTTTCCGCATCAATATCAGCGAACCGTTCCCCCGGGGTTTGTCTGCCATCAAGCAGTATATCCATATAGTCTTTGTTCCGTAGGTTCATGACCAGAGGAGTGTCTTCAAGCATTGCCTTCAATACTATGTAACTCCCTGTAAACCGTTTTCCTTTCGATATTTGCGCCTAAATGATAGATAAAAACCACTTTATTCCAAACAAGTGTTTTAATACATATCCAGCTGTGGCCCAAAGTAGTTTTTCTTTGTAACCAGTTTAAGTGCTGTAGATTCCATTGCCCTATTTACGAATGGCCTGTGGTGATATGTTAGTACAATTAGCTTTGATAATGATGGAATTTTTATGCCTTAGCAATCTGGCAACCATTTCAAGAATAAATTATCGCGAGCAGTCACCGCATAGCTCTTGCATCAGAGTTATTCTTCAGCTCCTGGATTGTCGCTAACTGTGACTGGTTGTGGATAATTTCGTTGTACTAAACCGAGATGATATTGCTATGGGGGAAATATAGTTCCCCTAGTGCCTGATTCCTTTGGGATGAGGGGTAATCGTAATGCTATGGGTGTCCCTGCCCAAGTACTCGAACGCACCCTCTGCCACATTGAACGGCACCTTGGCGTAGACCACCCAATCCTTCTTGTAACAATGATTGAGGAAGTCAGCAAAGGCCCTGTGCGACAGGGCGTTTTTGTTACTTCCCTTGTAAGTGAGCTCTCCCTTGTCATACAAAGCCCTGCACCCGGCAAGGAACTTGCCCTTGAACAGGGCTGAAAGGACATGCACAGGAAGGAAAAACTTCCCACGTGTATCTTTCCACTTGCCGCCGAGGGTAATGCCCCCTGCAGTGACGACCATGTGGATGTACGGGTGGAAGCTCATGTTGCTGCCCCAGGTGTGGAGGATGGAGGTGAAGCTTATGGTGGCCCCAAGATAGTTGGGGGCCTCTGTAAGCTCCTTCACTGTGGCGGCAGCACAAGAGAAGAGCAGCCCAAACATTTGGGGTGGATTCTGCAGTACCAGCTGGTTAAGTTCAGCCGGAATCGTAAATGCCGAGTGAAAGTGTTTTACCTCACAGAAGATGTTTTCTGCAGAGACAGAATCTGTGCAAAGAGTAAATCCTAGAATCAAAAATTGACCAAAGACCCTAAACTGCCCAACCGTCTTATGGCGATGGTTCGTTCAGCTTGAACTAAATCCAACCGTTATTTAGGGTCATAGAAAACCTTCAGATTAAACTCAGAATTTAATCTTCTTTTCATAATTAGCTCATTTATGAATCCCAGAATGAAAGTGATTGGCCAAATTTTAGAAAGTTAACATTAAATCGAGGATACTAATGGAAAAGTTTGCAATTGATCTCCTATGGGTTAGAATTAACCAAGTTGGAGGTACAGAGTTTTATATACGAAATATATTAGACGGACTATTACAAGTTGATTCTATATTTAAGTGTGTATTAATTATATCCCGAGATAATAAGTCTTCTTTTAGTAAATATTTACTTGATACAAGATTTTCTTCTATTACTTGTCAAATATCTTCTTCAAATGTTAAGCTTAGAATTCTTTGGCAAAATATTTATTTAAATAAACTACTTAAGAAGAATAATATAAAAACCTGCTTTGAACCTGTATATAGCAAACCTTTTATCCGCAGTCGAAAAATAAATTTTATTACGACAATTCATGATTTACAAGCACTACACTATCCAGAATATCATGACTTTTTCAAAGTGTTTTGGTTTAAAATAAACTGGTGGAATACTGTGAATACTTCATGGAAAATTATTGCAATATCAAATTTTGTTAGGGACGATATCTTAGAAAAATATCATATACTTCCAGAGAATGTTGTTACTATATATAATGCAGTAAATATTGATTGTAATGATTTTGTAGATCCACAAGAAATAATTAATAAATATAATATTCAGATTGGATGTTTTTATTATACAGTTAGTTCTATGTTGCCTCATAAAAATCTAAAAACTTTATTAAAAATTATCAAAATAATTAAAGAGAAAAAATTAAATTTACCGAATAGACTATTGATATCTGGAATAGGAGGAAAAGAAAAGAAAAATATTCAATCGTTAATATCTGATCTTCAAATTGAAGACAATGTTACATTAACTGGATTCATAAGTGTTTCTGAAAGAAATTCGCTATATAAATATTGCCACACTTTTTTATTCCCTAGTGTTTTTGAAGGGTTTGGTTTTCCTCCCGTAGAGGCAATGTGTTTCAATACAAGGGTCATCACTACTAAGAAAGCTAGCCTTTTTGAAGTCACACAGGGGAAAGCGCTTTATGTAGATGATCCCTATGATGAGAATGAATGGATTTGTTTACTAGAGAATTCATTCGACTTTGAGAATGATTATAGTAATGTATTAAACGTATATGATAAAAAAAGTATTGCTGAATGTATACTAAATGAGGTTGTTGACAAAAAATGCTAAAAAAAATAATGAGGTTTTTCTTTAGAATTATTTTTTCACGTGATTTTATTATAAACAAAGGTTTTTCAAAAAATGCAGTTGTTTCTTATTTGCCTGAAGTGTTTAGAATTAAATCAAAAAGATATTATTTCAGCCACCAAAATAGAGAAGAGAACTTGATAATTGTCTCAACATTGGTTAGTTTGGGATATAACGTTCGAATAATTCGTTTTAATAAAGCAATCAATAATATTTCTGAGAAAATTGATTTAGTAATAGGCCTCGAGCCTAATTTCGAATTATTATGTCACACTTTTCCAAAAGCAATAAAAATATATTATGCAACAGGTAGCTATTACTCATTTCAAAATATAATGATAGAATCCCGTACAAATAGCTTTAATAAAAAATATGGTTTTTCAATTTCTGAAAATAGAAAAGTTTCTGAACACCTTTCGAGTGAATTAGCTGATTATATTTTACAGGTTGGTAATCATCATACAATGAAGACATATCCAAAAGAGGTTCAAAGTAAAATCCATTTGATTAAACAAGCTTGCCACAATTTCGAAGGTCCTTTACAAAATGAAAAAAAAGACAGGAATAGGTTCTTATGGCTTGGGAGTTCTGGAAGTTTGCTTAAAGGTCTTGATATTTTACTTGAAGTATTTTCTTCTAGGGCTGATGTATGTTTAGATATAGTTGGAACAATAGATTCTGATTTTTATGAGTTGTATGCAAAAAAAATAATAATGAACTCTAAAAATATTGAATTCCATGGGTTCTTAGATATTTGGGGAAAAAAATTTAAACATATTTATGAGTGTTGTAGCTATTCCATTTTTCCCTCTTTTAGTGAGGGTTATCCTGGTAGTGTTGTTAACACTATGAAGTTAGGACTTCTTCCAATTGTTTCCTCTGTGGCTGCAGAACCTTTTATAATCGAAAATGGAATTGTTTTAGATACTATTTCTGAAAATAGTATTAGGAAAGCAATTGATTTAGCTATTCATATTGATAATGAGGAATATGAGATTAAAACTAGTCAAATTTGTATGATTTCTCGAGAAAAATATAGTGTTTTGAACTATTCAAAGAATATCAAGGATCTCTTAAGTAAAATGGTTAAATAATGAAAAAGAGTAAGTTATTTTTTAACCCTATTATAATACAAGTATCCATAATACTTTTTCAATTTTTTCTGTTTGTTCTTAGTAGATTAGGAATATATAAAAGTTATACATTAAAAAATATAGGTTTTAATTTATTCTCCTATTTTCATTTACTGAGTTTTTATATATTTCTATTTTCTTGTATGTTAATATTTTCACTTATGTCCTTTTTTAAAAAGAGTTTTTACTTTAAATATAAAATACACAATAGAACTTTTATAACTTTTATTTCAATACTTTTCCTAGTAGCATTTTATGCTAGCTTAATTTATAAAATTGGCATTGTTAATATTATTGAATTAAGGCTGCAGAATATAATTTACTTTGGAAGAAGATTCCAATTAGTGGAAAATTATAATGTTAATTCTTATACTACTATATTTTGGATTTTATCTGTTGTAGGATCTGAAATTATTATAATATATGATTACAAATCTTCTTTTAAGTGGATATATTTATCAATAGGTATTATTGGAAGTGGGTTGTTCGCCCTTTTTCTCAATGCAAGGGTTTTTTTAATCTATCATTGTTTAATGATTATTGTAGTATCTTTGTTCAAGACAAAACAATTTTTTAAGAATAAATATTTCATAATTGTTGTGTTATTTATCATTTTAGTTTTATTATTTTTGATATATTCTGCTGGTAATAGAGATTATGATTCTTTTGGATATTTCTTTACTGAATCACAATTTTCATGGGGTTTGCATACTATATTTGAGTATTTTTTAAGTTCATTTAATTATTCTCTAAAAATTGCAGAAACACCTTTTTATTTTGGCGTTGGTAATTTTTCCATGAGTGGAACAACTTTGTTAAATATACGATTGTTATTCAGGTATAGAACAACAGACTCAGGCGGAGTTGTTGCTTATAATAATTTAGGTTTTTTTGGACATATAAATAGTGCTGTTGGATTGTTTTATCCATTTTTTATTATAATATTCTCTTTAATTATAACTTTGAGTTGGAATAGTATATTAAAGCTTAGAGTCTTTGGTCTTATGACATATCCAATTGTAATGATCTATTTGTTGGAATCATATCGATTTTGCTTTTTTTTCCTTGAGCTTGGAATTACGTTGTTTGTACTTACCTCATTAATATCACTATTTTTGCCAGAAACCTTGGAGTTTAAATAAATGAAAAGAATTATATATATATCATCTTACTCTATAATTGATAATAACCAAATTGGAATTATAACAAAATTATTGGCTCAATGTAATCAACTGAGCAGATATTATGCCGTTACACTTTTGCTTATTGGTGACAACCCTCCGGTTTTGTGTAATAACCATATGTTTATAAAAGCTCAGGAGAATATTAAAATTGACTTTATTTATGTAAAACGCGAAGCAGATTCTCTAAAAAAAATTAGAGAAAGATATAGGAAAGCCACTAAACTTTTGAAATATTTAGAGATGCAAAAGTTTGATTTTATTTATATGAGGTATTCCCTTGCTGATCCCTTTTTTTTACAAATATACAAAAAATATGGGAACAAAATGATTACAGAGCATCAAACAAAAGAAGTTCATGAACTATTTAAAAATGGCCATTACATATATGCAATTATTGAATTATTTTTTGGAAGTGTTTTATTAAGCAAAGTAAGCGGCATCGTAGCATGTACAAATGAAATTCTTGAGTATGAGCTGAATAGAGCACTAGTTCATAAAAATTCACTTGTTAATGGTAATGGAATTAATGTAGAAAGTGTAAAGCTTAAAAAAAATATTTTTGTTGAGAAGAATCAAATTGATATTGTTTGCATAGCTTCGTTTGCTTATTGGCATGGTATTGATCGATTGATTAATGGAATTCATGAATATAATGGAAGAAAAAAAATTGTTTTGCATTTAATAGGTGGAGGAGATGGTATTGCTGATATTCAAGCAAATATTAACCAAGATAATTGTTCAATAAAAATTTATGGATATAAAAATTCTCAAGAGATTGATGAAATATTTGATAGATTTGACCTAGCTATTTGCAGTTTAGGAATTCACAGAAAGGGTTTGTTAGAAACTTCAGAACTGAAAGCTAGAGAATATTGTGCTAGAGGAATTCCCTTTATTACAAGTTCTCCAGATGCTGATTTTCCAAGAGATTTCAGTTACATTTTAAAATTTCAATCAAATGAGGATCCTATCGATATAAACCGTATAATAGATTTCTATGCAAACTTAAAAGCAGATACTTACTCATCTTCGACTCTAAGGAAATATGCTCTAGAAAATTTGGACTGGAAAATAAAAATAGAAAAGCTTTCAGTATTTATTAATAATACTTTTAGCTCAATTTAACGTAAGAGACTATTACGGCAGTGAAACGGCGCTCGTTGTCTTAGACTCTCTTGACTTCAAGAGAAGCCAACTTGGCCTTATTATAGACTGCTGATTGCAAGACCACTTGTCTTAGATAGATGTAACCATGTGCTAATGGTGGGCATGGCTATTAAATGTCAACTTCCTCAAAAAGTACCACTCAAACTTGATTTATAGCTGAAACACCCATAATTATCCTTTTAGAAACTTCATGGTTTCAGTATAAGACTTGCCGCTTTTGGTGAAAGCCTCCAGCATTTCTTTTCTCAATAGCTCATCCTTCTTGGCCATGAGATTCTCAAGGACAGCCAATGCCGAATCGTATCGTTTCTTAACCCTAACAACTGTAACCTTAGCCTTTGTACTCTTTGTATCAATTGGTGATTGCTCCAGCAAAACTACATAGGCAAATCCTATAAAAAATGCATAGGTGTTTCCTACCAAAACTACAAAACGGAAGAAGAAAGATGTGTTGTCATCTGTGAGGCGTTTGGATTAGATGTTCCGGAGGATTGCAATATTGGTTACAAGTCAAAAAAACATGTTGTAAAGAAGAAAAGAGGCAGACTTCCAAAGGCTCAAAGTGGGAAGCCAAAGAGTTCTTAGTAGAAACAATTAAAAATTAACGATATATAAGCACATGAGGTATTTTTGCTGTTAATGCAATATAAAACTGGCAGTATTTCTTTATTTTTAAAAAAAATTACTACCAGTCTCTACTAGAGAATAAAGTTGTCGTTAGAGTTTATCGTTGTGAAATATAGATAAATAGGAGTCTTGGTATATAATGGAAAAATGTATTTTTTTGGATATGATTAGAAACAAAGCGCTTAAGGTAGGCGTCATCGGTCTGGGCTATGTCGGCCTGCCTTTGGCTGTTGAAAAAGCCAAGGCAGGCTTCAGAACCACCGGTTTTGATATCCAGGCTGAGAAGGTCGATATGGTCAATGCCGGGCACAACTACATCGGTGATGTGGTGCAGGAAGACCTTGCTTCCTTGGTTTCCTCAGGGATGCTCCGTGCTACCTCTGACTTTTCTTTTGTCAAGGATTGTGGCTTCATTGCAATCTGTGTTCCTACTCCCCTTGATATATACCAGCAACCAGATATCTCCTATGTACGGTCTTCTGTTATGAAAATTGCAAAATACTTGCAGAAAGGATCCATTGTAGTCCTAGAGTCAACCACATACCCAGGTACTACAGAAGAGTTGGTAAAGCCTTTGCTTGAGCAAGGATCAGGTCTGGTTTGCGGTGAAGACTTCTATCTAGGGTTCTCTCCTGAGCGAGTGGATCCAGGTAATCTCATCTACAAGACTAAGAACACCCCCAAGGTTGTTGGTGGGATTGGAAAGGATGCAACTGAGGTCATAGCTGCAATGTATCGAGCTGTTCTTTCCAGTGATGTAACCGAAGTCTCAAGCCCAGCTGTTGCGGAGATGGAGAAAATCCTTGAGAACACCTATAGGAATGTGAATATAGGTTTAGTCAATGAACTAGCAAAGCTTTGTCATGAAATGGGTATCAGCATCTGGGAAGTCATTGATGCTGCTAAGACCAAGCCCTATGGATTCCAAGCTTTCTATCCAGGCCCAGGCTTAGGAGGCCATTGTATTCCCTTGGATCCTTATTATCTCTCCTGGAAGGCTCGTGAGTATAGCTTTCACACCTCCATGATTGAAAGCTCCATGATGATTAACGACACCATGCCTGTGTATACGGTAGAACGTGCATCGAAGATTCTTAACAGAGCAAAGAAAGCTCTCAATGGCTCCAAGGTCCTTGTCCTAGGAGTAGCCTACAAACAGGACATTGAGGACTATCGTGAAAGTCCTGCTTTGAAGGTTATTGAAGAGCTTGATAAGTTAGATGCTGTTGTTGAATACTACGACCCTTGGGTTGCCCAGTATAAGTTTAAAGGCGAAACAAGGAAAGGTTTGATGGAACTGACAGCAGAGAAGCTAGAGGAGACTGACTTGGTCATCATTACCACAGCACACAGCAATGTGGACTATGCCTTTGTACAGAAGCATGCCAAGGCTATCTTTGATGCAAAGAATGTCATGAAGCACATTGTGCCGCGTGATAATATTGAGGTTTTATAAGACATGGTGAAATACGCACTAATTGGTTGCGGAAGAATTGCAACAAATCATATTAAGGCTGCCTTGAACAACAGGCTTGAGATAGTAGCCGTCTGTGATCTAGAAGAAAGCCACATGCAATCCCTTTTAGCTAAGCACAGCTTGGAGAATGATGGTTCTATCAAGCATTTTATGGACTACCGCCTGATGCTTGCTGAGACAAAGCCTGAACTGGTCAGCATAGCGACTGAAAGTGGGTCACATGCAAAGATAGCCCTTACCTGCATTGATGCGGGTATCCATGTAATCATCGAGAAGCCCATGGCCATGTGCATGGATGATGCCGATGAGATTATCCGTCGCTCTGAAGCCAAAGGGGTAAAGGTCTCGGCTTGTCATCAGAACCGATTCAATGTTGCAGTACAAGAATTGCGAAGGGCTATTGAGCAGGACAGGTTTGGAAAGCTTAGCCATGGGTCCATTCATGTGAGATGGAACAGGAACGAAGGATATTATACACAAGCTCCTTGGAGAGGTACCTGGGCCCAGGACGGGGGTGCCTTAATGAACCAATGCCTTCATGGAATTGATCTGCTTAGGTGGATGCTTGGTGATGAAGTCGAGGAAGTATACGGTCAGACTCGACAGCAGTTTCATGACTACCTTGAGGCGGAGGATATAGGGATGGCTGTGGTGAAGTTCAAAAATGGTGCTCTTGGTACCATTGAGGGGACCACAAACGTGTACCCGAAGAACCTTGAGGAAACGCTGTATGTGTTCGGCCAGCATGGGACTGTCAAGCTTGGCGGCACAAGCACCAACAACATTGATGTCTGGGATTTTTCTGATGAGAGTGAGGAAGACCTAAAGAACAAGGGGTTGGTGGAAGCTACCAGCAACGTCTATGGGAATGGCCACACCAGCCTTTTTGCTGATGTCGTTGATGCCATCAAGACAGACAGGGCCCCTTATGTGGATGCTCATGCAGGAAGACAGGCATTGGAACTGGTCCTGGCAATCTACAAGAGCCAGAAGACAGGATTGCCTGTAAAGTTGCCTCTAGAAGATTTTTCCAGTACTGACATGAAAGGAGAATTCTAGAATGGAAAAGAACAATTCCTCCTTCTATGTACACCCGTCATCTTTTGTTGATGACAATGTCATCATAGGTGAAGGTACCAAGGTCTGGCACTTTTGCCATATACAGAAAGGTGCCAGCATAGGAAAGAACTGTTCCCTCGGGCAGAACGTGAACATCAGCAACAATGTCATAGTTGGTGATGGCTGTAAGATACAGAACAATGTCTCCTTGTATGAAGGTGTTGTATTGGAAGACCACGTATTCTGTGGTCCTTCCTGTGTATTCACCAATGACCTGACTCCCCGGGCTAAGTATCCTAAAGGGCCTGCAGGGTATAGAAAGACTCTTGTAAAAGAAGGCGCCTCAATTGGAGCCAATGCAACTATAGTCTGTGGTGTGTCCATTGGAAGATGGGCCCTCATCGGCAGTGGTGCTGTGGTCACCAAGGATGTATCCGACCATGCCCTGATGGTGGGCGTGCCTGCAATTCAGAAGGGATGGGCGTGTGAGTGTGGCTCAGTGCTTGATGAGAGCCTCAAGTGTAAGGCTTGTGATCGCACGTATGAAAGAAGTGATTCATGTATTCAGGAAAACATATAAGGATTATTACTATGGAATTCAGGGATTTGAAGCAACAGTACCAGGTACTGAAAGATAAGATGGACAAGGCAGTTCTGGAAGTCATGACTGACTGTAACTTTATCAGTGGCAGACAGGTAAAAGAACTCGAGAAACAGCTTGCAGAGTATGTTGGTATTAAGCATTGTGTCACCTGTGCAAATGGCACTGATGCTCTCACCATGATGCTGATGGCTTGGGGTATAGGCCCTGGCGATGCCGTTTTTGTCCCTGATTTCACCTTCTTTGCATCTGGAGAAGTGGTTTCCTTTGAAGGTGCCACCCCTGTCTTTGTTGATGTTGACCCTGATACATTCAATATGGATTTCAAGAGCCTGGAGAAGGCTATACTGGCAGTCAAAAAAGAAGGAAAGCTTGTTCCCAGGGTTGTTATCCCTGTGGATCTCTTCGGTCTTTGTGCCGACTATGACGCTATTACAGGGATTGCCCATAAATATGGGGTGAAGGTGCTGGAAGATGGAGCCCAAGGTTTTGGTGGTCTGTACAAGGGCAAGAGAGCCTGTTCTTTTGGTGATGCTGCTACCACCTCTTTCTTTCCTGCTAAGCCCCTAGGCTGTTATGGTGATGGGGGAGCAATCTTCACCAACGATGATAAGACAGCAGACTACTTGCGATCCATTGCCGTACACGGCAAGGGTTCCTTCAAGTATGACAACATAAGGATTGGATGGAACTCCCGCCTTGATACCATCCAGGCAGCAGTTCTCCTAGTCAAATTTGACGCAATGAAGGAATATGAGTTGGAAGACATCAACAGGGTAGCTTTCTGGTATACCGAAGCTTTGAAGGATGTATGTAAGACTCCAGTAGTTCCTGAAGGATATTATTCAAGTTGGGCTCAGTACACTATCCAGTTGGAATCCGAAGAACAAAGAAACCAGATTCAAGCTTCACTCAAGGAAAAAAATATCCCCACAATGGTCTATTATCCCAAGCCAATGCATGAGCAGACAGCTTTCAAGGGTCTACATAGGTATGTAGAGTGTCCGGTAACAGAAAAGCTCTGTAAGACAGTGCTGGCATTGCCGCTTGATCCCTATAAGACACGAGAAGATGTTGGGACTGTTTCACAACTGAGTATTTAGGTATTGGGTATTAATGGTAAGCTATAGTCCCGAGCAATTCCGTAGTATAGTCATATATAGACAATGAGCAATTCCTACCCTTGCTTAGAGGGTAGGACTAAACGACCTGGATTCCGCCCCAAGTTGTAACATGTTTACATATAATTACCCTAAATAGCTATTCTAAGGCTAAATTCAATCTGAGTTTTGCAACGATTTTTAGTACTAAACCCATATTTTTCGAATAAAACCATACCGGATATGGGTTTTGAAGGAAAATCATTTGTTATCTTCATTGCTCTGACTATCTTGACCAGGTTGAAAAAATAAGCTGGCAGAAAAAAGAAAGGGTAATAAGACCCTCTCAAGGCTGAAGACCTATTCTCAGCTCTTGATGGGGATGAGCATGCTTTCAAAGGAAAATATAAGCTGATCTACAGCACACCATCAACACTTCAGAGAGAAACAATCACTGAATTCGAGTTTGATTGGCCTGTCTAAGCTGACCATGTTACAACTTGGGGCGGAATCCGGGTAAACGGGATACATTTATTGTTTAGAGTATTTCGTGAAAGAAGCTAATGGGTTCAGGACTCTTTATCTTATGGAAATCTGAACTGCTTTAGTAATGATATAACATATTTAATCAAGATTGTGGAGGTATGTGCATGAAAATTCTCAGAACTGGTGGCGTGAATCCAAACACTTCTAGGTTTTTGGATTTACTTGAAAATGAGCATATTACAAATATAGATTTTGCCATTCTTGAGCAAGAGTTACCATATTTTGAAGATTTAAAATTTGTCGCTAAATACTACAATAAAGAACACCTTTTAAAAAAGATCAATATCATTCCAATTCATCAGTCTAAAATTCAGAAATTTATGGTGCGGGTCGGGAGGATGCTCCATAGTAGGATACTCATTGCACTAAATTATATTGATTTCTTACCCCTTAAATGTATTGATTATGATTTTATCTGGCTTGGGGATAACGATTTCGATGGGTCGAATCACATCTTTATTGCAGTAAAGTATTTTTTTAAAAAATCAATTATTATTAGAAGCTATAAAGAAACCAGATTTATCCAAAAGTGGGATGAAGGTATAATGTTGAAAGAAAGTAGTGTTCTGATATTTCCCCATGATAGATATATTCCTTTTTTTCAAAAATTATATAATATGGAGTTACAATCCTATGTTATTGCTGATTTGGATTGGCGCTATTCCAAGCTTATTGAATGGGTTCAGTCTCAGAATGTGGAGAAGCTGTCAGAATCTGATAAGCAGCCACATGTATGCATTCTTACTGGGAGAGCATTAAGTGATCCTTCAGAAGAGAGGTCTGGTCATCGCTATTATTTTATACCCTTGATAAACGAGCTTATAAAGCATGGTATCGTAGTCCACCTCCACGCAAAGCATATACATCCAAGCAATAGTGAAAATGCGTACCTAGAGATACAAAAAGGAACTGGCATGTTGCATGTTGAAAAAGCTCTCAACTTACAGCCTGGTTCAGAGGATTATTTATGTTTGAAAGCGTATGATGCAGGAATATTACATCCTTCTACTCCAATAGATGATATTAAATTAGCAGAATTTCAAAAGATTAATATCCCTAACAGAATTTATGAATATTTCTTAGCTGGGGTATTACCTTTGAGTGAAAGGAATTCGACTCCTGCTGCTGAAAAATTAATACAAGATAATGAATTTGGTATTATTTATGATTCTTATCAGGACCTTTATGAGAAATTAATTATGGAAATTAATGACCCAGACAAGAAAAAGGTCCCACTGAATAATAATTCGTTCCTAGATTTTTCTCATGAACTCATTGATGCATACAAAACTGTTAGAGAGGTAAACAATGAAAAATAAAGAAATTTTAATTGTAGGAGCTGGATTTGCTGGAGCTACTTGCGCTCAAATATTTGCAGAATCCGGATTTCATGTGAGAGTAATTGAGAAGCACCAACATGTAGGCGGACATTGTTATGATGAAGTAAATGAATTGGGTATCAATATTCATACCTATGGACCGCATATTTTCCATACAAAGAGGCATGATATCTGGGAGTATGTTAATAGATTTTCAGAATTCATCTATTATCAACATAGGGTCCTAAGTTATGCAGAGGGACAACTTCTCCCATTTCCTATAAACAGGGATACCTTATGCAGAGTATTTGGTGTCGATATTCCAACGTATAAGGTTTCTGAGTTTTTACAAGACTTGGTGAAAAAGGACTTTGTTGCTGATCCTAAAAATTTTAGAGATGCTGTGGTTTCTCAGGTTGGGATTACTCTCTATGAAATGTTTTTTGAAAAATATACGATGAAGCAATGGGAATGTGACCCTGCAGAACTATCTGTAGAAGTTGCAAAGAGAATTCCTGTCAGAGAGAATCGCGATGACAGATATTTTTCAGACCAGTATCAAGGTATTCCTACCCATGGTTATTCAAAGCTAATAGCTTCTATGCTTGATCACCCCAACATAGTTATAGACCTTGGTATAGATTACTTTTCACTTAAGGAACAAGAAAAATATCGTCTTATCGTATATACTGGAGAGCTTGATCAGTTTTTTGATTATTCAGAAGGGAACCTGCAATATAGATCATTGAAACTAGTCTTTAAAAATTTTGATCAAGAATTTTACCAACAAGTGGCTACGGTAAATTATCCAAATGATTATGACTGGACACGAATTACAGAGTTTAAGCATTTCTTAGGGGAGCATTCTGTAAAAACTACTGTTTGTTTCGAGTACCCTTGCAAAGAAGGAGAGCCTTATTATATTGTTTCCAACAAACAGAACCTTGAGCTTCGCGAAAAATACATGAAGAAGGTAAAGCACTTGGAAGATTCTGGTTCCCATCTCTTTATAGGTAGGCTTGCTGAATATACCTATTACAATATGGACCAAGTCATTGCCCAAGCTATAGAAAAGTCAAGGGTTTGGATTATTAATAATTCATGATTGCTTACATATCAAGGATTAATCTGATTGAAAACTAGCATAAAAAAGAATATTATATTTAATCTTTTTTACCAGATTGTAAACCTGGGTTTTCCGTTAATAACTGTTCCCTATATTTCTCGAATTTTAGGGGTGAGTGGTATAGGAGTAAATGCGTTTACTTTATCCATCACCCAATATTTTATAATCTTTGGTTCACTAGGTCTGTCATTGTACGGTACAAGACAAATTGCTTACACGAGAGATTCTCAAAGTAGGATGTCTGAGACTTTCTGGTCAATTCTTCTAATCAGATTTATATGTTTGGCTATTTCTTTTGCTTTATATTTTTTGCTTGTTATGAGGATAGAAGAGAATAGAGTAATTTTTCTTGTACAGAGTGTTATGATTATAGCAACTATGTTTGATATTTCATGGCTGTATTTTGGGCTTGAGTCAATTTGCTTGGTTCTTGTGCGCAATCTCTTTTTTAAGGCTTTGGGGGTAGTTGGGGTTTTCCTTTTGATCAAAGGGCCAGAAGACTTGCTTCTTTATGTCTCACTTAATGCTGGAATTGTCCTATTTGGGAATCTTATCTTGTTTATTGGCTTGCCAAAAATTATCCATAAGGCAACCCTTAGTTTCAAAGAAATTCTCTCCCATACAATTTCCTCTCTAAAATTATTTGCTCCCCAGATTGCTTCACAAGTATATCTAATTCTTGATAAGACAATGATCGGGTTGTTTTCTGATATTGATGAAGTTGCTTTCTATCACCAACCTGAAAAATTAATAAAAACCATATTGGCACTGGTTACTTCTATTAGTATTGTCATGTTGCCTCGAATGAGTAATCTCTTTATGAAAGGTGATTACGAGAAGATGAAGGGGTATCTCAATAGAACTTTGATCCGATCAGCTTTTATTACGATTCCCATGAGTTTTGGAATTGCTTCTATTGGCAGAGAGTTCTTACCTCTTTTCTTAGGTCCTGGATATGGCCGAGCAGAACCTGTATTACTGATTCTCTCCAGCATTATATTTATTATTTCTGTGAGCAATGTTACAGGAACTCAATATTTGTTGCCATCGAATAGAACAAAGGAATTTACCAGTTCAATCGTTTTGGGGGCGATTATTAACTTCACCATAAATTTGATACTCATCCCTAAATATGGAGCACTAGGTGCAGCTTTTGGTACTGTTGTTGCTGAAGCATTTGTAACTGGCTATCAGCTGTATTGTGTCCGTAGTGAAATCTTTTTCAAAGGATATCTCTCTGAACTAATGCAATACGTTCTTTCCTCTCTTGGTATGGTATTTGTTATTCAATTGATTAGAAATTCATTGGGTATAGGATTATTATCAATTGTATACAAAATTACTTTGGGTATTTTTATTTATATAATATTATTGTCATTCGTAAGGAACAAAACTTGGTTATCAATAATTAGAAATTGTAAGAATCATTTTCTTCGCCGTAATAATAAACTATAGCTCCCATCCCATTTTCGTATATCGGTATATCGGTACCAGGAGGAACTTCCACATTTTCCCCAAAAAGAGGACTTTTAGGGTATTGAGAGCGTGATTTGACGATTTAAGGTACCAGGAAGGATTTCCACATAATCCACACCCATGAGTAGTTTGTGACTTCGATAATAGTGATTGCTGAAGAAGCTGATGCCCCGGTATGAACCGGGGACTCAGGAAGAACTTCCACATATTCCACAGACACGAAAATCAAGATACTAAGTAGTAATGGATATACTTCCGAACGGAAATTGAAAGCGGATGTATATGATTTGCTAAAAAAGAATCCTGGTTTGATTGCACCACTAAAACTACATAGGCAAATCCTATGAAAAATGCATAGGTATTTCCTACCAAAACTACAAAACGGAAGAGGAAAGATGTGAACCTCTCCTCTTCCTGAATTATTATCGGTACCGGGAAGAACTTCCACATTTTCCACAAATACCACCAAAACAGAGTACTGAGAGCGTGATTTGACGATTCGAGGTACCAGGTTGGAAATCCACAAAAACCACATCAGCATAAAACCTTCCACCTTCCCTTAGGTCTCTTACTTCTCGATCCTTCAATTGTCTCGATTACTATAGAACGTGAATTTTTAATTGTTTCTACTAAGAACTCATCACCTTCTTATTTTGAGCCTTGGGAGGCCTGCCCCTCTTCTTCTTTTCGACATGTTTCTTAGACTTGTAACCAGTGTCGCATCCCTTCGGGACAGCAAACCCAAACG
Source organism: Sphaerochaeta sp. (assembly GCA_034007055.1). Taxonomy (GTDB): domain Bacteria; phylum Spirochaetota; class Spirochaetia; order Sphaerochaetales; family Sphaerochaetaceae; genus Sphaerochaeta. The sequence goes on along the minus strand of JAVERP010000020.1, from coordinate 38,429 downwards.
CCTCACAAATGACAAGCTGGTTCCCTACAAATGGGGTGATGAACTTCGCCTTGTGGTTGTGCTCGATGCAACGTATCGAGCGCATCTCATCAAGGATTTCGAGGGTGGTAGTGACCTTCTCGCACAAGCCTGTGCTTTTCCAGATGTGCTTTGTGTATGAACTCAGGATAAGACCGACAAAGGCAATGAGCTGCCTGCCTTCATAGCCTTCCTCCGACCAGGTACGGTTGCGGTCGCTCAGCATCTGGGTCTTCATCTGGTTGAAATACTTCTCTTGCTCATCACGGAGCTTGTAGAGCCGCAATATGGCCTGGGCATCACCGGCTACCTTGAAGGTGACGATGGCGAAGTAACCTGAAAAGCGTATCGCCTTGCTCACCTTGGCACTGTTCAGTGCATATCCGGTCAGCATCTTGGTATCCTTATCTATGATTACATCATAGTAGGGGACCTCAGATTTGAACGCCTTCTCATCCTTGACGATGAGGGCATCACCAAGGGCTTGTGCCAGGTCCAGACGTTGCACTATAACATCAGACTCGACCTGGATGCATTCGCGGCTTCTTCTCACCGGGTCCAGGTACAGGTTCAGCTTCAGGCCCTTGGTGGGCTTGACGGTACCATGTATGGAGACCATGTCGTATTGCACGTCACACTGGTAGTAGTAGAGCTCCGTCTCAAGGTCGAGCTCCATGCAGTCGGGCCTCAGGCCCGTCTCCATCACACCGAGGGAATCGATCACAGAAGAGACGAACTTCTGTGATGTCTTGGTGCACATGATCAGGGGCCTGCCCTTGAGGATATATGTCTCCAGCGTCTCTATCGTCTCATATCCCCTGTCCGTTATCACAGGGATGTCTTTGAATCCTGCATCCTCAAGGTCCCTGTATATCATGGCAAGGGTGCGTGCATCGGTCATGTTGCCGGGGAAAGACCTATAGTAGACAGGCATATGGGTCCTGAGGCTGTAGACAACGACCTCGTTGGTCTGGCGTAGCTTCACCCCCTCCTTGTTCTTACCCCACTTGATATAGGCAAGGCAGTCGCCGTATGAGCTCTTGCTGGTGGAGTCTATGGCTACAATATCATCGTCATCGAGCCTGGCTATCCTCCTGCGTATTATCGGTACCGGGAAGAACTTCCACATTTTCCTCTAAAATCGTCTTTTAGGGCACTGAGAGCGTGATTTTACGATTACAGGTACCGGGTAGGAACTCCACAAAAACCACACATGTTAGCAGCTTGTGACTTCGACAATAGTGATTGCTGAAGAAGTAGATGCCCCGGTATGAACCGGGAGCTCGGGTAGGAAATCCTCAAGATGTTAGGTTGATAGCCTGAAATCTGCGCATTTTTATTACCTTCACTCTCTGAAAGGGTAGCCACGCATTGGCCACCTCCCCCTGCGTACCGTAGAGTAGCAGGACTAGGGGAGGTGACTAGCCAACAGAGGCGTAGGGGAAGACTTTCCCCTCTCTACATCCTCCTCAATCTCTCCCTCTATCAAAAAGAGCTTTTAGTTTCCCCCCTCCCTAACAGGTACCGACTAGGAAATCCAAATAACACACACAGTCGTTCCCATGAAACTCTTTTTAAAGGGGACACCCCCTTCTTTTTATTTGTATCTATGATATCAATATTGATAACAATATAAGATTGAACGTGAATGATTAAATACCATGATGCTTCTTTGAAGCAAAACACCTCCCTTTAGCTCTTGCTTTGTATAAAGAGGAGCTCAAAGCAATGGCAACAGTGATCAGAAGTCTGGGTATCAATGGCATCAGTGGATATCCCCTTGGAGTAGAGGTAGCGATTATAGCCGGACTGCAAGTGACCAACATTGTCGGCCTTGGAGATATTGCAGTCAAAGAGGCAAAGGATCGAATGGAGGCGTGTACCGAGGAACTCGGATATGCCTATCCTTCAAAGAAGGTCGTAGTCAATCTCAGCCCTAGTGACATCCGTAAAAGGGGAGCCTATCTTGATCTGCCCATGCTTGTAGGCCTGCTGATTGAATCGGGGCAAGTAAGGCCGAGGATTGAGACATGGCAGGATATTGCCTTCGTTGGAGGAATCAGCACCACCGGCTCTCTCGTCGAGTTCGATGGAATACTGCCCATGGCAATACAGGCCCGTAAGCTAGGCTGGCATCGTATGGTTGTTCCCCTCTCTTGTGCCGATGAAGCCTCCTTGGTTACTGGTCTCGATGTCATTGCCTGTCAAACAGTCACACAAGTCATTGCATACCTCGAAGAGCGGCTTCACCTCACAAGCCACCAACGCGAACAAGACCCTAAGCAAGGCGAGAAGCACAGTAAGGACGGTGATTACTCTGATGTAGTAGGGCATGAGGAAATTCTTCCATACCTTGCAGCTGCGGTTGCAGGGAACCACAACCTCCTTCTGGTAGGAATCCCTGGTTGTGGCAAATCCCTAATGGCCCGATTGCTGCCTACCATCCTCCCCCCTATGAGCGAGCATGAAATATTGGAAGTCTCCTCGATATACAGCATTGCCGGGGAACTGGACGGCCATGAGCTCAAGAATACCCGTCCTTTTCGTTCTCCCCATTACAATATGTCCTCTCATGCTCTCATTGGAGGAGGTCCCCATGCGAAGCCTGGGGAAGTGACTCTTGCCCATCGTGGAGTCCTATTTCTTGATGAACTGCCCGAGTTTGGCAGGAAGACCCTCGAATCACTACGGTTACCCCTTGAGGACCGAAAGGTGACCATCAGCCGTGTAAACCAGACCACCTAAAACAGCTAACAAATACCCGGCAGACTTCATGCTACTTGCAGCCATGAACCCCTGTCCCTGCGGGTACGCAGGGACAAGTCGTTGTGAGTGCACTCCCTACACAATCCGTACCTATCGGCAACGAATATCCGGTCCCATCCTAGACCGCATCGACATGCAGAAGTATGTGGGAAGGGTAGAGTTCACTGACGGTCACCTCATGAGTGGATCGATCAGTTCAGAGACACTCAGAAACACCGTAATGCTTGCGCGTAAGCGCCAGCTTTACCGATTTCGTAAAGGCGGGGAGGCCATTTCTACCAACTCGGAGATGAACAGTTCCCACCTTCGCCGATATTGCGTCCTCGATGATGATTGTGCATCCCTCCTACAAAGGACCTATGAACGTGACCAACTCTCAGTACGGGCACGGTACAAGACCATCAAGCTTGCCAGGACCTTTGCCGATATAGATGGCAGTGATGACATTCAGCGTCCTCATCTCCTACAGGCGCTCTTCTCCCGTGACCTTGAAAGGGAGATGCATCATGGAGCATGAGGTCTATTGGGTCTGGCTGAACGAGCTTCGGGGCCTCCCCCTAAAAGCAAAACGGAAGCTCCTGGAAACCCTCGGCAACCCTAGGGATATATATCACGCAAGCTTGGATACCATCACAAACATATTGGCAACAGGCTCACTTCACGCTTCTTCTGTTGCCGAGGGCTCTAAGGAATCAGCATACGCTTCTGTTTGGTCTGAACGAAGTTTGGAAGTAGCCGAATCGATACTCGCCAACCACAACAAACATGCCATTCATCTTTTGACTCCTCATGATGAGCACTATAGGCATATCTATACCTCCGATCAAAAGACTCCCCTCGTTTTGTACTATCGTGGAAAGCTGTCCCACCCTGATACTCCTATAGTCGGAGTAGTAGGATCACGCTCATGTACCTCCTATGGCGAGCTGGTGACCAAAACTGCAGTTGCAGACCTGGTAGGGCAGGGGAACATCATAGCCTCAGGACTATCCTTCGGCATTGATGCCCTTGCTCACAAGACCACACTGCAATCACAAGGGGTCACCTACGCCTTTGTCCCTTCTGGACTACACAAAGCCCAACCAGCATCACATACAGTGCTTATGGAGCAGATAGCAGACACAGGGGCTGTGATCACCCCGTATCCTTTTGGGAAAGAGGCCTTACCCTTCCGCTTCATAGGAAGAAACAGCGTACTCGCCTCCTGGTGTGATACCCTTCTTGTCATAGAAGCACGCACCAAGAGTGGAAGCATGAATACCGCACGAAGTGCACTGAAAAAGGGAAAACGAGTGCTTGCTGTTCCAAACAGCCTTATGATACCAAGCAGCTCAGGAACCAACCAGTTATTGGCTGAAGGTGCCCACGTATATCTCAACGACCGACTGCAGGGGTGTGACCATACACCCTTGCAGCCGGTCATTGAATCTTCGTCTTCTTTTTCTTTTTCTCATCATGATGAAGAGATAATCATCAAGCTCCTGCGTAGTCAGGGCCTCACCACAGCTGAAATTAAGGTATCTGTTCCTGACAGCAGTCTCTCTGTCATGGAGTGCCTTACCAATATGGAATTAGCCGACAAGATTGTTTTTCGTTCTGATGGCAGATGGCACCTGGTTGGAGGGCTTTAGATACTATGCCAAGACGAAAAAGGAACGATGAGCCCAATACCATCCACCACGTTATCCAAAGGGGTAACAACCGAAACTACATCTATGAAACTACCCAGGACAAACGGGAGTTCCTATCAATTCTTTCGACTGCAATAGCCACCTATGATGCACTCCTTTTGCAGTATGTCCTCATGGATAACCACTACCACCTGCTTATCAGGTTGGGAGACCAACCATTGTCAACCATCATCTGGTTTTTGAACCGGAACTACAGCGTGTACTACAACAAGCGGTACAACCGTACAGGTACGATCTATGGAGACAGATACAAGAGCTATATCGTGACAGAGAGCCAAAAGTTCTTCAGCACCGTCCGCTATATCGTCAGAAATCCAGTAAAGGCAGGACTGTCCTCCACTCCAGCAGAGTATCTCTGGAGTGGTCATGCTTCTGTTTTTACCCATCAACCCTGCATCATAGACAAAGCAGCCTTGCTTGCGTACTTCTCACCTGATGTCGACCTGGCACTGAAGCGCTACAAGGAATGCACTGAGCACGAGACATGGACAGCACAAGTCGGCTTTGCCACCATCATCGATCATAAGAAGGAGACCTCTGAACGCCTTAGTTTCCTCCTTGATCGGCTCCTATCAGACCGAGACCTTGCAACTCATCGGAACATGATAGTATCAGGAGCAAAATCACCTCTCTCTCGTGAACTAAGGAATTCCTTCACCCATCAAGCCATTGCCGATGGCCATGGATTGAAGGAAATTGCTGCATTTCTACATCTTAGCCACGAGACAGTACGGCGGATTGGCAAACAAGTCTCAAGATAACGTATTGCTGACCGATAGTGGTGTGGTCTATCAGAGCTGTGTGTTTGATGCCCCGATATGAACCGGGGGCTCGGGTAGGAAATCCTCAAGGTGTTAGGTTGATAGCCTGAAATCTGTGCATTTTTATTATCTTCACTCTCTGAAAGGGTAGCTCCACATCGGCCACCTCCCTCTACGTACTGTAGGGCAGCAGGACTAAGGGAGGTGACTAGCCAACAGAGGCGAAGGGGAAGACTTTCCCCTCAAACCTCCTCTATATACACTAATACCTTTCTACACCCTTATTTTCTCAAGTAGTAGCAGTGTGTATTGCTCTCATTACCTATCATAGTAAGCGTCTCACTCTTCCCATCCTTACTAGCTGAGTAGAGAATCTTCACAGCAAACACCGTATTACCTGACTGGATGACAAATCCATACCCCTCCCTATACACAAGTTCAACATACGTCGGAGGGTAACCCTGAAGATACATCGCCGTAGCGGCAGACTCATGATCCCCATCTTTCCCCTCTATCACAAACTTCAGCACCGGCAGGCCCTGCATCTCAGTGAGAGCTGTTACACCCATAGCCGTATCAAGTTCCCACGTCGAGTTGTATAACCGGTCAAAGGTGACCCCTGCCTCCTCTGGTGTAGGGGGAGTGATAGGCTGGTAGCTACATCCATAACAACTGAAAGCCAGGATGAACACCAATACCGTAGAGCTCACACTGAGCATGGCGACATGCGCCTTGCTCAGTATCAGCTTCTTCTTGCTTGGTACAACCTTCTCTGATCCTTTTTTCTCATCTTTCTCTTTTTCAGCCGCTTTCTCTTCTTCTTGCATCACGGAGCTCCTTATAGGGTTTTGTAAGACAGTATCAAAGCAAAAACAGCTCTTGCATACTTACATAAGAAATCCATTTTGCAGACAGAAAGCATAAGACACTCTAAGCTCCTTCTCTTATTGCCAAAGGCTCCAAGAAACCAACCTACGCACCTCTATGGACAGAACCTCTCTTGGAAGTAGCAGATCACCCCTCACCAACCACACCAAACAAACAACTCATATTCTGAGCTCAAATGACGATCACCCTCGTCACCTCTATCCTCCCATCAATACTCCCCTGATCCTCTACTCTTATGGAAAGCTATCCCATCCAGACACTCCTGTAGTTGGAATCATCAGATCACACTCATACACCTCCTCTGCAGAGGTGAAGAGCAAAGCTTTCATGCTAGAGCCTATAGGAAAAGGTACCATCATTGCCTCAGGACTATCCTTCGGCATTGATGCCCTTGCTCATGCGACCATAGTGAAATAGTAGGGAACTACCAGGAAGTGACCTACGCATGTGTCTCCTGTGCCTTACATACAGCCTAACCAACATCCCATACAGCACGTATAGAACAGATAGCAGATACCAAAGCCGCCATCACCCCGTATGCCTTTGGCAAAGAAAGAAAAACAAGAAAAAGAAATAAAAAAACAAAAAAGAAAGAGAATAAAAAAACAAAGGAATACGGGAACAAGAAATACAAAGCCCTTGCTCCCTCTCTTCCTAGGCCTTCATAGGAAGAACAACTACCTCGCCTCCTAAAGCGATAGCCACCTGTCATTGAGGCACAGAACAAGCGTGGGACCATAGACACTACCCGAAGGACCCTATAGAAGGGAGAACGAGCTCTTACTGTCCTGCCTAGCCATCTGGAACCACATAGAACAGGGCCTGATCAGAAGGTATCTGAAGGAGCCCAAGCCTACTTCAATGACCGACTGCTCTTGCATCATCGTACAGAGGAAAAACCCTCTCTTGGATTCTCTCTCTCAGTAACGTGAAGAGGCCATCATCAAGACCCTCCCTACTGGTAGGATCACCACAGCTGAAATTAATCTGTTGGTACAGGACTGAGATCATTCTGTTATGGAGTGCCTCTCTGATGTGGCTCTTAAGGACAAGAGTATATTCCGCTCCGACAGCACGTGGCACTTGCTGTCGAAGACCTTTGCTTTAATACCAAGATGTAAAAGGGAAGATATCCCCCCAGACCATCCACCATGGTATCCAAAGGAGAGACGATCACACCAACATCTATGAAGATACCTGTGATAAGCAATAGCCTTTCTCGATCTGCTCAACTGCGATCACCACCTATGATGCAATCCTTCTTCAGTATCTGCTCATGGATACCCACCATCACGAGCGTATCAGATTGGGAAATGGACCAGTGTCACGCTTGAGCTGCTCTTAGATCTAGGTACAGCCTATATCCCAACCAATGAATACGATCATAGCGGAACCATCTATCAAGACAGGTATATACCCACTCTCCTCACTGACATCCGGATACTTTTCAGCACGATCCACTATAGGGTCAGTAACCCCATGAAAACAGGACTGTCCTCCACTCCAGCAGTCTCCTGCTGGAGTGGACATGCATCAGTTCTCAACTACGAGACCTTCATCATCAATTCCATCATCAAACCTATCATCTAATTTATGATCACCTCTATCATCAGATTTATGATCAAATAAAGATCCCCGTATGCATACTCTCCTTCAATGCCAGCTTGGCCTTGAAACGCTATACAGCATGTATTGAATTTGAAGGGTGGTCAGCACACATTGGTTTTGCTCTGATGATCGAAGTGAAGACCGGGCAAGCTGAACGTCTCTCTTCTTCTTTTGATAGATCTCTCTCAGAAAGGTATCTATCACCACATCAGAAGATGATCGTATCAGAGTTGTATCTCTCTTGCTCTTTTTTTGCTCTCTCTCATGAATTAAGAAATCTTCGTAGCCATCTTGCCAGTAGAGATGGGCTCTCCATACAGGATATCGCTCTATTCCCCTATCGTAGCCACAAGACAGTACAGAGGATTGAAGAGCTATCAGGCAGAGCATCTTCATCTAAACACTCTGCTATCACCACGCAAGAAGGTCAGTGCTGGCTTAAGCCAGCACTGGGGGTATTGCGTGTTCTGTTCTATCTTCTGTTCTCTGTTCTCTGTTCTCTGTTCTGTTTCTGGCCAGCTCTATCTCTATGTGGTTGGGCAGATAGAGCATGATGGCTTGCCTAGGGACTCCTTCATGGTTTTGTCCTGGTAGTGGATGATGGAGACAGAGGGCAGTTGATGCCTTATTTGGTTTGCTTTTTTGGGTTGTTTTTTAGAATGGACAGTGTGATCAAACATTGATTGGAACTTAAAGGAAATATACTATGCAAGATGTGAAGACCTTATTGGAAACAGCACTCAGCGAGACAGGGAACCTGAAGGAAGGGGAGACCTTCCTCGTCAAGGACCTGTTCAAAGGCTACCTATGGAACAGGATCCCCAGAGGGGACAGACTCCTGCTTGGCTCCATGTTCCTGAGCTATGTGGGTAGCAGTAAAGAGTGTCACATAGCTGTGATCAACAAGGGAGCATCAGGACAACAGATGTATCGGTACCAGGAAGCATTCCCACTCCTTCTCCACGAAACCCTAAAATAGGGTTTATCTGGAGAGGACAATTTGAAAGGGTAGTGCCACATTGGCCAGCTCTTCCTTGCATGAGTATGAAAGCAAGAAGAGAAGAGCTGATCAGCTAATAGGCGCGTAGGGAAAGACCTTCCCCTCAACCCCTCTCTAAGATCCCTCAAAAACTCCTATCAATCTATTACAAGGATGTCCCACAGAACATCATGACCTCGATTGTTGATGCTAACAGGACACGCAAGGACTTCATTGCAGATAGGATTCTGCTAAAGGCGGGTTTTACGTCAGACAATGCCTCTGGTATTGTAGTAGGAGTCTACCGCCTTACCATGAAGGCAGGTTCTGATACCTTCCGCCAAACCTCTATCCAGGGTGTGATGAAGCGTATCAAGGCAAAGGGTATACAGGTTGTTGTCTATGAACCTGCCCTTGTAGAAGACGAGTTCTTTGGGAGTAAGCTCATCAGGGAGCTGGGAGAGTTCAAAAAACTCTGCAGTGTTATCGTAACCAACAGGTATGCAGAAGAACTCAAAGACGTATGGGATAAGGTGTACACCAGAGACCTCTACAAGAGGGATTGATCATGGGGCTGAACAACAAGAATCACATTGAAAGCAAATCTGTAATACTGGTCACAGGAGCTGCAGGCTTCATAGGCTTCCATACCTCAAAGGCTCTTTTGGAACATGGTTGCATTGTCATCGGGTATGACAACTGCAACGACTAGTACGACGTATCATTGAAAGAGGGCAGGCTTGAAGTATTGGCAGAGTATCTTGATTTCACCTTCATCAAAGTTGACCTGGCTGATAAGGTGCCCCTTGATGGAGTTTTCACCATGTACAAACCAGAGATAGTCCTCAACCTTGCTGCCCAGGCAGGGGTACGTTACTCCATCGACAACCCCTATGCCTGTATGCAGTCAAACCTGTTGGGCTTTCTCACTGTGCTTGAGGCATGCAGAAACTTTAACGTGGAGCATCTGGTCTATGCTTCCTCTTAATCACTCTATGGTACGAACAAGAAGGTGCCGTTCAGCACCACTGACAATGTCGACAGTCCGGTTTCTTTGTATGCTGCCACTAAGAAGAGCAATGAACTGATGGCTCATTGCTACACCCATCTGTATGGATTCCCTACTACAGGACTGCGATTCTTCACCGTCTATGGTCCCTGTGGTAGATCTGACATGGCATACTTCTCCTTTACCAACAAGATTGTCAAAGGTGAACCGATCAAGATATTCAACCACGGCGATATGTGGCGTGATTTCACCTACATAGACGATATTGTTGAAGGCATCCTCAATATCCTACCAAACCCACCAGTACCGAACGAGAATGGCGACAAGTACAAGGTCTACAACATAGGCAATAACAAGCCGGAGAAGATCATGGACTACTTCTCAGCCTTGGAGAAAGCCCTTGGCATGACTGCCAAGAAGGAATTCCTTCCCATGCAACCAGGCGATGTCTATCAGACCTATGCCGATGTGGATGACTTGATTAGGGACTTTGACTTCAAGCCATCAACGCCTATTGAAGTTGGGTTGCAGAAATTTGTGAATTGGTATCGCGAGTAGTACAGGACTTGATACGGGGTTTTTACCTGTCTCTTCCTTTGCAACCATATGCAGAGTTGCCAAGAAAACACCTATCGACCTCCTCTTCACTCCCTTTTCTCATGTTCTCCGCCTCCAATATCCAGATGAGCCTCTCTGAAGGGGTAGCCCCGCATTGGCCACCTCCCCCACTGTACCGTAGGGCAGCAGAACAGGGGAGGTGAACGGCCAATAGAGGCGTAGGGGAAGATCTTCCCCTCAAAACCTCGAAATTCTTTTTACAGGGGATATAGTAGATGTCACCATAGTTTTCGTAGGAGTATACTATGCAAGACTTGAAGACTTTATTGGAAACAGCACTCAACGAGACAGAGAACCTGAAGGAAGGGGAGACCTTCCTCGTCAAGGACCTCTTCAAAGGCTACCTATGGAACAGGATCCCCAGAGGGGACAGACTCCTGCTTGGCTCCATGTTCCTGAGCTATGTGGGTAGCAGTAAAGATTATCACATCTCTGTGATCAACAAGGGAGCATCAGGGCAGCAGATGTATAAGAAGACGTAACGGCTGTATCATCATTTTGGGCCCTCTACCCTTTGATGTATACGGTGTAACCTGTCATCAGGTTGCTGATCGATCATCTTTATTTACCCTATCTGGTAGGGTAATGGAAGGGCAGATTATGAATATAAGCCGTGAATTTGTCATGATGATGGAGCTTGATGCCAATGGAAACGTCTTGGGCTTGGTGATGAAGAGCTTCTGGTGCTACAGCAAGAATTACTAGAGAATCCCAAGGCAGGTGATGTGCTGAAAGGCACTGGAGGATTACGCAACTGTCGGATCGCCTTTCCTGGACGTGGCAAGAGTGGCAGTGGTCGGGTTGCATATGTGGATTTCACCGTCTATGAGACAATCTATTCCATCACAGCATATCCAAAATCCGAGAAGGATACTCTTTCGGCCGAGGAAAGGAAGGAAATCGCGAAAGTGATTGCTTGTTTGGAAAAAGGTCTGAAAAACAGGAGATAAGGTAATGAGTGTATATACAAGTATCATGCAGGGTCTCGATGAGGCTGTTAAATATCAGCAAGGAGAGGTTGGTGCACGGAAGACAAAGATCTCTATTAAACCGGTGGAGTCGTCCACCAGCGAAGAGATCAAGCAAATCCGTAACCACCTTGGCTTGAGTCAGGTTATTTTTGCCTCTTCCCTTGGAGTATCCAAAAAAACAGTCGAGGCTTGGGAGTGTGGGAGAAATACCCCTGAAGGCCCTACGCGCAGGCTCCTGATGGTGATCAGGGATACCCCTGAAATGATAGGGCAGTACATGATCAGAACTTGATACGGGGTTTTCACCTGTCTCTTCCTTTGCAACCATATGGTGAGTTGCCAAGAAAACACATATCGATCTCCTCTTCACACCCTTTTCTCATGCTCCCCTCCTCCCAATACCCAGATGACCCTCTCTGAAAGGGTAGCCTCCCATTGGCCACCTCCCCCTCTGTACCGTAGGGCAGCAGAACAGGGGAGGTGAACGGCCAATAGAGGCGAAGGGGAAGACCCTCCCCTCAACTAAAACAGTAATCCTACATACCCTCAAGCCTGATCTCCCCCTTAAAGCAATACAGGCTATCAGGAGTACCTTTTTCTCCTTCTGTGGATCCTTTTCAACCACCGTATCCGAGGAGGTACCCTTTCCTTAGAGTAGTTTTACCCGTACAGAAAACCAAGCTTGCCTCCAAACCCATGCATGCCGTGTAGGTCTCTATGCCTATTCCAACTCAAGGCTTGGCTAGCAAGAGAAGAGAGAGGATACAGCATAGGTGTATCAAGTACATGGACGATCAAACAGGTTTTGATCGAAAACTGGTGCGGTACTACTCACTTGCCTGAGCCTGCATTCCATCAGAATGAACCTGCTTGTCTGTTTTGGACTGCTATACTTGGTGTTGTACATACACCCTTTGTACTGGTTCCTGTAAAGCGTCTTCATGTACGTAGCCCCTCTTTGTCCTATTGGGTGTGTACTCGCTTGTAGAGGCGCTGTCCTCCTGTGTTGTAGGTAATCTGATGAAACTATCCATAATCATGCTCCCGATAGGGTGGTGGAAAGATTCAGGCTCTGGCACTGGGGGGGTGTGAGCTGCTTTTTGTTTTGTCCTTTTTTCTGTGTATTGAAACATTGGGGTTTGTATAGCGAGCAAGGCTCCTTGCTACTCCTCTCTTTCTTTCAAGGCTTCTACTCCCTGTAGTTGGTGACAGAATACTCGTACGCATAGGCTATATCTAAGACTCTCATTTACCCTGTTTTTGGTCACCTTGATTGTTGTCACTGTGATCTTCCTGAAAAACATGTACAACGGTATAAAAGAGTGGTAGGGTATATTAGCTGTGGGTGAGGATTATGGTGAAATATGCCTGCTCGCCCCTAGTCTACATATGCAATACTGATCTTGTACTGTAGGTTCGTCCTGGTCAGAGGGAAGTCTGCTATATGATTCTTGTGTGATAAGCCGGGTTGGGATAGCTTTGCCCTCCTATGAATGATCACAATCATTGTTTGGTAGGATCGATGTACTTGAGAGGGCTTTCTCCTAAAGGAAAAGGGACACCTTGTACGTGTTCTATACCACCCCCCCAGTATGGTGATTGCAAGAGGCGAAACAGCTGTTTTGGGTATTGGTAGAATCTACAAGACAAATAAAAAACAGTGATACATAGCTTACCAGAAAAACACATCTGTATCGTCTGTGGTTCAACATTTCAAATACCAGAAGGTAGCATTGTTTTCTCTCATAGCCATGGGTACGAGCTCCCAAAAAGGTGCAAAGCATGTAGGAAGCAAAAGAAAGAAGCGAAGCAACGTGCCCAAGCACAACGTGCACGTGAACTGTGTGAAACAAACGAAGAAAAGGGCATAACTGAGCTACTAGGCAATTTCTCTTGTAAGCAGGCAAGCATTGAAGAGATTTCTTTAGATCGTACTGATGATAGGCTGTTTGTCATCGGAAATGGATTTGACCGTATGCACGGGGTTCCATCAAGCTAGTATCATTATCGTGATTCCATCAGGTCCAGGCACACCATCAGATCTACAATGGAAGGATATATACATACAGCGGATGTATGGGGGGAGTTTGAAAACACTCTTGCCTACCTCGACCGTGAATTGATGATGGGTTGCAGGATTACAGTGTTCTTGAAGAGGATGACGATGATTTTTCAGCTGCAGATCTCTTTGCAGCCCAGGAGAGAGCGATACAGGCAGTATCGGTTCAGCTCTATGAAATGCCAAAGCGATTCAGGCAATGGGTACACACGCTCAGCTTTGGTGCTTCCTTGCAACCTCTTGCTGGTTTGGTAAGGAAAACAGCATGGTATATCAATTTCACCTATACAGAGTTCCTACAGACCCTCTACGATATTCCAAATCAGAAGATCAGCTACATACACGGTGACCGAAGAGATACAAAACAACAGCTGGTATTGGGTCATGGTCGAGATGAAGACCAGGTCTTTGACGAGTGATATCAAGCCAACAAAGGTAGGCCAGAGTATCAACCTATACGATATGGTCGTACAGGGAGAACATACCGTAACAATAATCCTGTTTACTTGGCTTACTTTCTCAAGGCAATTGGAAAAATCAGATGCGCTATGATGCGATCAACAACACTCGGCGATTGATCGAGAACTATTACTCGAATTCTGCTAAGAAGACTACTGATGTACTAGAGAAGTATCGTTCGATGTTTGAAGCCTTGGTGGATATAGAGCAAATCGTGGTGATAGGGCATTCATTGTCAGATGTCGATCATCCTTACTTTGAAGAAATTAGAGAAACACGGATAATCCCCGATGGTATTTCAGGTGGAACGGCTCAAGATCTCTTGAGGGTATTGAGGCTTTCATTGTTGCAATGAATATTTCGTAGGATCGTGTAACACTGGTTAAAACCTGATTAAAGGATAACGGCTAGAGCATATTTAGGTATACAGGACAGAACTGGGACTATACCCTCAACCAGGTATTCTTTGACTATCTGGGCCTTAGGGCCCCCGATCACTATCTTGAGAGCGTAGGCAAGGACTTGGGAGAGACTACAGGCAACATCATTGCCAAGAGCTATCAGGTGCTCCAGCAGGAGGCTCCTGATGCCTTGTTGATATTGGGTGACACCAACAGTGCCTTGTCAGCCATCAGCGCAAAGAGGCTGAAGATTCCCATCTTCCACATGGAAGCAGGGAATCGCTGCTGGGACTGGAATGTCAGTGAGATGATAAACCGTAAGATAGTGGACCACATCAGTGACATCAACATGCCCTATACAGAACACTCCAGAAGATACCTGCTGTCAGAGGGTCTTGATGGCAATACCCTGTTTGTCACAGGATCTCCTATGAGGGAAGTGTTGGATGACAACATGGAAGGGATCCTGGCAAGTGATGTACTTGATACACTGAAGCTTAAGAAAGACAACTACATCCTAGTCTCTGCCCACAGGGAAGAGAACATCGACAATGAAGAGCACTTCATGTCGTTGATGACTGCCATCAACGACATAGCAGAGAAGTATAAGATGCCTGTCATATACAGTACCCATCCCAGAAGCAAGAAGTTCATCGAGCTGAGAAACTTCAAGTTCCATCCGTTAGTACAGAGCCTCAAGCCCTTCGGGTTCCTTGATTACAACAAGCAGCAGGTGAATGCCTACTGTGTCTTATCAGACAGTGGTACCCTCAGTGAAGAGTCAGCAATGCTGATACGAACCAGCACGGAACGGCCTGAAGTCCTGGACAAGGGAACTGTAGTAATTGGTGGAGTTACCACCAAGGACATCGAGCAGGCCCTAGAGATAGCAGTGACCATGAGAGACAACAACGAAAAGACAGAGATGCCTGATGACTACCATGACACCAATGTATCAGTGAAGGTCGTCAAGCTGATACAGAGCTATGCGAAGATAGTGAATGAGACGGGTAGGAATAAAATTTAAGGCCGATTATAAAATTTTGTTTCTTGGAATTTCGTTGAAGATGCTTTTGTTCTTTTTATTGTCAAACCAAGACTAACATGGGCTGTACTATGGAATAGTATGGACATTCTTTGAAAAAAATAATAGCAACGTGTTCTGAAATTAATGAGAGTAGAGGTAATCGATGTATTTAAAATATCTACAAATTGTCAACTATAAAAATCTAAAATCTGCTCGCTTTGAGTTTGCAAAAGGTGCTAACACGATAATTGGTGAAAATGATTCTGGAAAATCGAATGCTCTGACAGCGATGAGAATCTTATTAGATGACAGTTATTTTTATAACACAAAGAGACTGAAAGAGTCAGATTTCTCGTATGAATTAGATGACTGGAAAGGTCATTGGATTATCATATCAGCTTTTTTTGATGATATTACAGAGAAGGATAGAGTTAATGAAATATGTGCAGAATTGTCACCAGAGGAAGAAGACGTTAATTTTTTAAAATCATATATTAGATGCAAGGATATGAGATACGGAACAGTCTCATTGTTTATTCGACCGAACAAGGCTACTCGCACAAAGTTATTTAACGCCACCGACATGGAAGATTTTGAGGATTTGCGCTCGAAAATAAAGCTTAATGACTATGAATTCTTTTACTCTGCTCGTTCACAAACCGATTTTACCGATGAAAATAATTACGAAGCTATTGTTGGAGATATTTCCAATAGCAAGTATACCAATCCAGAAGATGAAGACTGTGCAGTTCTAGGTTCGAGCTTCAATATCCTTCATGTATGGGAGCATGTTTCACTTGTTTTTATTGATGCCCTAAGAGATGTTGAGACAGAATTACGAAAACCTAAAAATCCTATTAGAAGAATTGTCGATACCATCGAAGGTGATATTAGCGAGAGTGATTTGGATGAAATCAAACAGAGAATCAAAGGACTGAATAAAAAACTGTCCAGCATTCCTCAAATTTCTGATATCGGACAGCTTATTAATGCTAAACTGATAGAAATGATAGGGATGGTATATTCTCCAAATATTAAACTGGAATCTAGGCTGAAAGAGGATTTTGCAACATTAGCAAAATACTTAACTATATCACCTTCTGACCAACAGGGCATCGAACTACTCGGATTGGGGCATTTGAATATCCTGTATATGGCTTTGAAACTTGTTGAGTTCGAAGCCAACCGTAACCACGAGATTCTTAACATCATGGTAATTGAGGAGCCGGAGGCGCATATACATACTCATATTCAAAAAACCTTGTTTAACAGCCTTCAAGTTACACGTGATTATACACAAGTAATCATGTCAACGCACTCAACCCATCTATCAGAAGTGGCAGATATTGAAAAAGTCAACGTAATGAAAAATTCAGGGCAAAGAACCATTGTGATGAAGCCAACAACAGGGCTAAGTGAATTTGGTGCAACAGAGTTTAATAACAAGAACTTCATCACCAGTTTGACAAGATATCTGGATGCAAAACGCAGTGTCTTGCTGTTTTCAAAAGGTGTTCTGCTTGTTGAAGGCGATGGTGAGGAGATTTTAATACCCGCACTGATAAAAGCGGCCCTAGGAGTTTCCTTAGATGAACTTGGTGTTGGGCTTATCAATATTGGGAGTGTAGCGTTTGAGAATATCGCTTGCATATTCGATAAAACAAGGATCCAAAGAAACTGTGCAATCATAACGGACTCCGATGCAGTAGTTGAAGGCGCTACGAAAGGTAAACCAAGGGCCGCAGAACTCGGAGAATCACGCAAACAGAAACTTGATAAGCTCTTTACCAACAATCCTTATATCAAAACCTTTGTTGCTCCACATACACTCGAAATAGATTTTGCAAATGAAAAAAGCAATAGGGAATTTATAAAAAAAATTCTTTTAACAGTTTATAAATCACAAGAGACTATTACTAATTATTCTGAAATACTAGACTCAGGAACGGAGGCAGAAAGATATGATGTAGTCTTTATTTCAGTAAATCATGTTAAGAAAGGATGGTATGCAACTTTATTAGCAACCTCAGTGGATTATACAGTTCAGATACCCAAGTACATTATAGAGGCTATTGCTTTCGCTTCTCGTGAAATAATAGATGAACAAATTATTTGGAAAATGGTTCGGTATTTTTGTATCAAACACGAGGGAGCACCATTTTTGGGTTTGAAAACGCAAATGATAAAAGCTAATTCATTAGAAGAAAGAGCTATAGTTATAAAAGGTTTCCGAGATAACTTTTCTGATGAAACACTAAGTATCTTTCTTGATGCGGTTGGATGGAAATGACCTTACAACCAGAAATACTTCTAAATTTGTCAAAGGAGCAAGAATTTGTCTGCACTTCGCAGGATAATATATATTTAACTGCTTGTCCTGGTAGCGGTAAAACTCTTACCTTGACCCGTAGATTAGCTTATCTGACATCCCAGAATCCTCTGTCCCGTAAATGGAATATTGCAATAACATACACGAATAGAGCTGCCGACGAAATAACCAAAAGGCTTGAAATGCTCGAAATTGACTTGTCTAATATTTGGACTGGAACAATTCATCAATTCTGTATGCAGTTTATTATTCGTCCATACTCAATGTACTTATCGAGATTGAGCAAGGGCTTCACAATTATTGATGAATATGTTCAACGTGAATATTGCTTTGAAATTTCCAAAGACTTGGGGCTACCTTTCAACTATTTTAATATTTTTGAATACCCTGAAATTAAAATTGCTTACCTTGCACGATTGAAAACAAACAAAGAGATAGATTTTGACCAGATTCTACAATTCTCTGACGAACTGGTTCGTAGGAACCCTTTTATTTGTGACAATATTTCATTGATCCTTAATAGTGTATTGGTTGATGAATTTCAGGATACAAATGCATTGCAATACAATATATTATCCCAAATCTGTCGACTTAATAAGAAGTTGAATCTGCTTTTTGTGGGAGATGTAAATCAAGCAATTTTTGGAACACTCGGCGGCATCGCAAAGAGCAAAGCAGAATTAAATGCTATGTTTGATACAAACTTTGTAGAGCGGTCATTGACAGGCTGTTACCGTTCTACTCAACAAGTAATTGATTTCTACACAAATTTCGAAGTCTCCCCGACGGGAGTGATTTCGGTTTCAGAAATCAAGAAGATCCGAGGCAATCTATCTTTTACTTCTTCAGTAACGTCTGGTGAGCTGCCAAGACGTATTGCTAAGATTATTCTTTCTGAATTGTCTTCTGGTGTATCAGCTGAAGAAATCTGTGTTGTAGCTCCGCAATGGCAACAATTATTCCATTTATCCTCGAATCTGAAAGAGTTACTCCCTAACGTACCTTTTGATGCACCTGACATCTCACCAATTAAGTATGACAGACTAAACCCTTTCTATTTAATTGCAAGGCTTGTCTTCACCGAATCGGGGAAAAATGTTTCTATTCGAAAGCGAGTAGCAACCGAGTTATTGACTACCTTGCATGATGATTTCCAATTACAAATACCCAATGGTATTGACAGTTATGATATTCTTCGTACAATCAATCTTTCACTCAACCAGAATAATGATGGGTTGGTCATATTACAAAATTCTATTGAAGCTGTTTTTCAATTGCTTAAGATTCAATTTAAATCCGAGAAAGATCTCAGAAATATGTTCCTTCGATTCTTTGAAAAGATACAAAGCCGCGTAAAGAAATACAGTATGGAAACCGACTATATATCTATATCGAAGTATTTCAAAGAAAGAAGTGGCGTAGTTCTTTCAACCATTCATGGAATAAAGGGTGAAGAATATACAACTGTAATAGCATTTTCATTACTTAATGGTTACCTACCAAATTGGTCTTATATATGGGATGACATCATGAAACCTAAGCGATTTAACGAAACCCAAAAGCTATTATATGTTTTGTGTTCAAGATCGAAACGAAACATCTATCTTTTTAGTGAGAAAGGGCACAAAACAAAAAGTGGCAAGGACTACACACCAACAGATGAGTTGATTGCAGTAGCGGTACCAGGTACAACTTCCATGTTTCCCATAAGAATGCCAGATTAGGTTTTTTCTACAGTGATTTCAAGAAAACAGGTACCAGGAAGGAAATCCAATAAACCTACAGACACAGGCTCTCCCCCGAAAGGGTAGCCTCACATTGGGCCCCTCCCCCTGCGTACCGTAGGGCAGCAGGATCAGGAGATCTGAAAATCCAACAGGGTTTAGGGGAAGACCTTCCCCTCTTGCATTTAGTATTTATTAGCTATGCCCTTTCTTTTTTCTTTTTAGTAGGAGTGTGTTGAGCTTTTATACTTCGCAAACAGTGATACTATTTAAGTTTAAACATTTTCGACAACAAAGCAACATCCTTTCCATTATTCTTTAATTCAAAGCTATCTAAAATTTTATGCTCTGTTTCAGGTGTCCAATAGATTTTTAACTTTTCTTTCGCTCTTGTAATTGCCGTATAGAAAATATTGTGAGTGATAAGTTCTTCAACTTCATTTGTAATAATGACTTTTACAGAATCGTATTCCAATCCTTGCGCTTTATGAATTGACACGGCATAAGCAATTTGAAATGGAATAATTGTGTTTGAAGATAAATCATCGTCATCATCAGTACTTTTATACTTGTTAACAGAAAACCTGATAATTGAATTACCGCTTTTTGAAGTTCCTATAAGGTTAAAATCATAGTATTCAGCATCCAATTCGTTAATTACCTTATCAATTTCAATATCAAATTGTATTTGATCTTTTGATGATTCAATGGCGTCAATTTTTCCCTTAAGATTGTTATAAATCAATGGAGCAAAACGTTCTGATTCATTGAATAGAATTGGATCGTTGATTTTATATATATTTATTCCCCACCGAACTGGGCGATTAGCATTACTACTTTGTAAGAACCTATTGATATTGTTAATTCCATAGAGGCCATCGTAGTTCAGGCATAGAATTATCTGGTCTTCTTCAGATTGATCAAATATTGTTTGATCCAAGGTATGAGAGATTCCTTCTTTCAGTAAAGGTTCTAAAATTGCATAATCCAAGTTTCTGACTTTACTCCAAATATTAATCAAGGTAGGGTTAGTGGTGCGGTAAGGTTTCTCAAGTTCAAAAACAGATTCGTCAGATATGAAAGAACGTGCTATATTAAACCAATTTCCAAATATAATTGATTCGATTTGAAAAACATCACCCACTAACACCAATAACCTGAAGTTAGCCTTTTCAAAAATATTTTTCATATCCATATTACTGACTGTACTGCATTCATCGATAAATAATAAATCACAAACAGTATCATTGTTTTTTGTTGATAAGAATTTAGTAATAGTTTTAAAAGTACAATCTGCGGCTTTTACTTTTCGTCTTAGATTGTCAACAGCTGGATTAGTGTTTGCCAAATAGATTTTCGTCTTATCATTGAAGAAATTCGATATGTGATTGATTAATGTAGATTTGCCTGTTCCTGCAGAACCATAAATTAAAGCAACGTGGGAATATTCGAACATCAATTTTAAAGCGGATTTTTTGTCCACACAATCAATAATATGAGTAGTGGATTTTAACCAGAAGTCTACAGAATTTGAGTAATTATCAATACCAGAGTTGGACAAATCCTTAAGTTTTTTGATTATTCCAGCACTATCTTCAGCATACCCTTGGATATAAATATGGTTTTTATAAATATTTAATTTTCGATGTGCATGCTTATAATATAGGGCAGCATTATACCTTTGTATAAGTTCTTCAATATTATCGAATTCGCTGGTTTCATCTCTAGGAGTGAATAACATTCCCTTTGTTTCTGTATTATTTTTGATTAATCGTGCTAGGATTTCATGTTCTCGTCCCTCGGGGTTGATACAGTCCAGTAAATCTAGGAATCGAGGGTTATGATTTTTTAAGGATGTATTGAACGGCATCTGATCAAATGGAATACAGCCATAACTTAAAAATAAACTCGATAGCATTTTACACTCTTCATTTTCATATTGCTTTTTAATTATCTTATTGTTGAGTCTGTAAAGTAGGTATTTGATTACATTGGCTCCCTGCCTATCATCCTTGCTCATTATACGACATTTTTCTAAGATATTAAAAAAATGCAATACTGTTGTTTTTTGCATAATTTGAGATTTTATTGCAAGGAAATATTCGTCAGGAGAATCTATAAATTCAACTAAATTCAATCCAGTATCTGTAAGAAATGTCATCAATTCAGTATATTCAACAGAGTTTGTATTAGTTCGCTGATGCTTACCGAAAATTTTAGTAAAGTTATTAAATTCGCAAGGGCGTATTGATGCAAACCATCCATCAATAATTTGAATAGGCATATTCTTACCCATAATTTCAATATAATCATATCTAACTGATAGTTTAACAGCATAATTATATGCAATATCTAGCTGTGTGAATGCAATAACCCTGTCAAATTTACTTGCATTATCATTAGCTACAGTAAAAGTTACCTCATAGAAAATCTCTTGATTGACAAAAAAGGGCTTAACCTTCTGGATATAGTAACGATCACTATATGAACTTCTGCTGCTATCCAGTTTTGATGTTTTTAATTTAGCCACAATTTTTCCATAATACTCCATAAGCTTCGGATCAGTGTTAAGTGGAAAATTATTAATATTTCCCAGAACTTCCATGTCATATGAACTTTTTAGAAACACCTTAATTTTTAGCAAGTACTCATAATACTTTAACATAAGTCTTTCTGAATTATTTTCATCTAAAGTATAGTGTGAAACTGATTTCTGTAATAAGTTGTGGAACTTACATAAGAATCTATAGTTTCCGTTTGATGATTTCAAAAAAGCCAGAGAATTCCTAATATTGTCTTGATTATAATCAATATCGGTTCCTTGACTAAATATTTTTACTGCAATTGATTCCACAAAAGTTCTAGTCTGTGCCAAGATGTTTTGAGATAACAAGCCTCTCTCAGAGGCATCAAATTTATCAATATTTTTGCAAATGATTGTATTTGTGGCTGAAATGACCGAATCAATTTTCATAAGTAATTTTCCTTTATAAATTTATTTAAATAATAGCTGGTAGTAGGTGATTTATCAAGCTATAGATTTCACTATCGGTACCGGGAAGAACTTCCACAATTTCCACAAATACCGTTGAAATAGAGCATTAAGAGCGTGATTCGACGATTCAAGGTACCAGTAAGAAAATCCATATTTTCCACATCCGCAGGAATCTTCAGGATCATTCATTCCTGAGTTAGATCCTCAGGATTCATTCTCAATCATGGCATTTTCTTAGATGGCTGGGCGATTTGGGCTGAATAAGAATGCTCCGGTACGGGTACCGGGGACCTTGGGAGAATTTTCACAGAAACTCACATCGGCAGAAATTATCAAATTTTTGATCCGTGCAGTTGAAGGCAATTAAAACATAAGATCTATGAAAGTAGAAAGCCTCCTTGAAAACAAGATTCCCTCCATACTCCCCTTGCTAATTTTTATGGCAAAGTGCTGTCAATCTGGCTTTATTCTTAGGCCACTTCCATAATTCATTATTAAACCGAGCTTTATTCAAACAGAATTGAATATTCCAGAGGTTTGTGTGTAACAAATCAGCAGAGTTCATAATCAAGTACTTTTTTAGGATCGACGACAAATAAATGATGAATGAAAGGAGGTTACTCGTAAGTGGTTATTTCAGATTATCCTCAGTTTGCAGAACTGCTTCGTAGTAATAAACGTATAGTGTTCTTGTGTGGAGCCGGCTTTTCCATGTCTCTGGGATGTCATGGATTGAGCTGGTCGAGATGGTTGTCTCAAGGATGTAATTATTTAGATGATATCATGGCGATTCAGCTCTCTGATATGTTAACGGATACTACATCAACAGGGCTTATAAAAGCGGCCAGTTTTTGCTTTTCATCACTCAAATCAGCTGGCACATATACCGATTTCATGGATTCAACGGTTGGTGGCTTGAAACCTCAAAGCAGGATTCTATCTTCCGCTCTTACCTCAATAGCTCGTTCTGGTGATATTTTTGCCACAACAAACTATGACATGCTCATAGAAAAGGCAACTGGTCAGAAGTCGGTAACGTATAATAGTCCTGCAAGCATTCTTGGAATATTGAATAGAGAAGAACAAACAAGGGTTATCCATATACACGGGGTTTATGATAAATTATCAAATACAGACGATATAATTGCTGACGATGCGCAATACAATGAAATAATTAAGAATCAGGGAGCCCAATTCATACAGAATCTATTAAGTACTTATCCAATAGTTATTATTGGTTGTGGTGCTACAATAGACGATCCAAATCTCAAAGGCTTTTTGGCTTTCGCAGTAGAAAAACTAAGACTCGATGTATCGTATTACTATCTGCATTGTGGAGATATGCCCCCGGCAGACTTGAGTGGCTACATGATACCAGTTTGTTATGGAGAGCAATATGACACTCTTCCAGGAGCAGTTACCGATATTGCCCAGTATAGATTAAAGTATCGATTTCGGAACAGAGATCTCATTAGTGTAAATCCATATATACCTATTAATTCTGATAATTCTGCATATAGTCGGTTCCATTATTCAAGCAGTTTTATGAAATTTGTCGGAAGGGATTTAGAACTATCAAAGCTAAATAGTTTTCTTGGAGACGATCGTCATTTTTCGTGGTGGGCGGTTACAGGCGCCGGTGGAATTGGTAAGAGTCGTCTGATTCTTGAATGGTTAAAAAAGCTACCGACAGATTGGTTTGGCTTCATCGGCAATACATCAAATAGAAGTGAAGCTTATGGGCAATTTTTACCGTTTAGTAACACTGCTATAGTATTTGATTATGTTAATGGTAATGCAGGCAAGTGTGCTCAAATCATTAATGAATTGCACTCGGTTTTTGATGATAGTGCTTACAAGCTCCGTATTCTCTTTTTAGAAAGGGATTACTTAGAAATAAAAGACAACTGGCTAGATAATGTTGTAAAACAGCTTGACCCAGAAGTCAGAATGGTTTTTTCTGGGTATTCATATCAGCGAACCGATAAAACCATGCTTGTGCCGCTGATGTTCTCTCCTATGAGCATAAGTGATGAGACAAGCTACGTGATGTACTATTTAGATGCGTATTTGTCTTCTGATATAGGAACATTACTAAGGTCCAAATATTCCAGCAAATTATCAGATTTAGCAGACAGCATTATTGATGATTTTCACAGAGACTTTATTGAAGATTACAGGAGACCGCTCTTTCTTAGCATATATTCAGAAGTGTGGATATCAAGAGATGATGGTTTTGGCATTCATACTGTACGTGATTTGCTTTCTGTATTCTTGGAAAAAGAAGAAACCCAATGGTTAATCCGATTCCATAATGACAATCAATTACTAAAAAGTTATCAAAAGCTACTCGCACTTGCTTCAGCAACAGGCATGGTTTGTTTTATTGATCCAGCGGGATTATATCACCCATGTTCGTAAATGTAGTTTCTTCCCAAGCCATATACAACCTAATAAAACTCTATAAATAGTATAAATACCTTCCCTAAGGGATTGCTTTCTTTGCGCTTTTGTGATAAGTATTACTTATCACAAAAGCGAGAGGTACGCCATGTTCAGGAGCATAGACAAACGTAACGGGGCTGTCATGGAAATCACGTCTTACAGGGTTCCTGGCGAAAAACAACCGAGACAGAGCAAGGTCTATATCGGCAAGATGAACGCCGATGGCGTGTTCGTACCAAACAAGCTCTTCATCGAGCGTTCCAAGAAAGAGGAGCTCCAGGCTGAGGTCTCCAGGCTCCAGGAAGAACTAGATGACAAGGTAAAGGGTGAAAAGAAGCAGAATAAGGAGGTGAAGGCCCTTACCAAAGTCATAACTTCCGTTTCAGGCAAGAAAAAGGCGGGACTCACCCACGCCCTTCAGCACATATCCACCACCGAGGGGTTCGTCGCTGCCCTCTATGCCCTTTTTGGTGATAAGAAAGCCGACCAGATACTCTCCCTCTCCTATTATGTGCTTGTCACCAAGAACGAGGCCCTCGACGACTTCTCATATTTTGACACATCGCATGAGCACCCCTGTGGAAGGGACATCAGCAGCAGCGAAAGCAGTGCCATCCTTGCTTCGATAACAGAGGAGCATGTCAACGAGTTCTTCAAGATACTTCGGAAGGCAAACCCCACCAGGAGCAAGGAAGAGCACTTTTGCGCTTTCGACGGCACCGCGTTCAGCTCGTATTCCAACGACTTGTCCGAAGTCGAGGTCTCCCGGGGCAAACAAGACCCCGACCTCAAGCATTTCGCCATGGCCGCAGTATACAGCAGCCTGGAGCGTCGGTGTGCCTATTACAGGATATATAGGGGCAACATCCCCGACAGCAAGACCATCGACAACTTCGTAGATGTTGCCAAGGCCATGGGATACAATTTCAGCAGGGTCGCCCTGGACAGGGGGTACTGCAGCTGGAATAATCTCTTAAGGCTCCATCATGAGTGCCGTTACAATGTCATCATGTGCATCAAGTCCAACATGACGGTATATAAGGATTCCCTGAAATCTGTGAAGGGAACCTTTGAGGAGGACTGCACCCTGTACCTTTCCGAGCATGGGGTATATGCAAAGACCGTACGCCAGGAGATCGTCCTCACCGATGACAAGAAAAAGGAGTATCCCACCTCCGTCCATGTGCATGTCTACTACAACAGGATGAAGGCCGCAGACCAGGAACCCAAACTCTATGGGGAACTTGAGGACTCCATCGCCTCCCTTACCGAAAAGGTTGCGAACAAGGAGCTTTCGGTAAAAGACGCCCAGAAGAGGCTTTTCACGTGCAAGCACAAGTCGCTCATCACCGTACGCAAGACAGGGAACAGTACCTGTGTGTTCGAGATGGATGTGAAGGCTGTGGATGAGGCAAGGGGCAAGCTCGGCTATTTCATGCTCATAAGTACAGAAGACCTGTCTGCAGGCAAGGTCCTTGACATCTACAGGGCGAAGGATGGGGTGGAGCGGGTCTTCAACAACGTTAAGAACGACATAGGCTTCGACCGCCCTGCGGTGAAGACTGATGCCACCCTTCAGGGAAAAGTCTTCATCATCATGCTGGCGGGCATGATATCCACTGTCATCCGCAACAGGATGCGCGAACACAGGAAGGAGCTCACCAGAAAGATGACATACAATAAGCTGCTCAAGGAACTCTCTTGCATGTACACCTTCGAAATAAAAGGAAAGACCACATGGTGTGAAGTCTCTGACAGGCAGGCTCTGATTCTAAAGTGTCTGGACGTCCCCCTGCCTGTGGAGCCGGAGAAAGTGACAGCAAAAATCAAGAAGAAGAGGGGCCCGAAGCCAAAAGTCTAGGAGTGGCTACGCACTACATTTAAGAACATGGGAAATATATACAAGGCAAAAGAGTATTTTCATCACAGTATGAGGGCATGCTCGCATGCAATACAATCTTTTCCTTGCTATTTGCTCTTATGGCTGTATTATTATAGCTAATTGTCTCGTTACATCTCTTACCTTACAGTATAAGGAGTATGAAAGTATGTGGCTAATTTCCCTACTCGTTTTGGCCATTGTCTTTTTTCTTGTAAAGACAGCAAAGGACAAGCAATCCTTTAAAGGAATAGGGGTTTTAGTTTTCTTGATTCTTTCATCAATCATACTACTGGGGGTCTTCTTGTTCTCTTATTGATTAAGGGCATGCTAAAGGACTACAACAAAAAAAAAGGGGTATGCTATGTATGGTATGTATTTTGACTTTTGGAAAATCTTTGCATTAGTTATTATTTTGCTTTTCCTTCTTTTCCTACTATTACGTGAATTGGTATGCTGGTACTGGAAAATCAACCTGATCAATGAAAACCTTGATCTTATGGACGGCACAACAAAGGAAATACGCAGAGAGATACGTGATCTGGCTTCCAGCACACATCAGTCACTCCATGAAATAGCTCAAATCCTGCTCAAGGTGCATGATACAGCAGATAAGCAGCTAGAAATACTCAAGGCCTTTCACATTAACACCTTACTTCCTACCCAAGCAGCATCTGTTTCTTCTGAACCGGTTCCCACTCATGTAGCTGAGCCTGATACGGTAGTTGAGCCTGATACGGTAGTTGAGCCTGATACGGTAGCTGAGCCTGATACGGTAGCTGAGCCTGATACGGTAGCTGAGCCTGATACGGTAGCTGAGCCTGATACGGTAGCTGAGCCTGATACGGTAGAAATTAAGCATGTCTTTGAGCATGAGTCCACTGATAACGAAGCGGAAAAGCTTTCAACACCTGATGACGAGCTTTCAAAACCTGACGATGAAGGGATACCCCGGCTCGAAGGTGAGAGGGACAAAATGTATTGGGAGAGAGTAAAAAAGGCGCATTCCAGCGCCATTAAGATACAACTGTAAGTGGACGTAAGGAGAGAGAAAGCCATCTGTTGATGGCCTTCTCTACTCGGTTGTCAGTTCAGCACCTTGATCCTAGTGCGCATCATCTCAACTACCAGGGGAGGAACCATCGGGGATATATCGGCTCCATAGGCGGCCATCTCCTTGATGGCACTTGAGCGAAGCTGGAAGTATTTGGGACTGGTGGGCATGAAGAGCACCTCAAGGGCGCTGTTCAATTGCTTGTTGGTCATGGCCAGCTCAAATTCATAGCCGAAGTCCACCAGGGCACGCACGCCCCTGATCATGACCCCTACCCCATGTTCCTGGGCAAACTGCACCACAAGACCGGGATAGGTGACCACCTCGATGTTGTCATACCGCTTGAGGATCTCCCTGAGCATCTCCATGCGTTCAAGGGCGGTGAAGAGACAGCTCTTCTGCACATTGTCGGCTACGACCACATACAGCTTGTCATAGAGGGCGGCACTTCGTTCGATGATGTCGATATGCCCATTGGTTGGGGGGTCGAACGACCCGGGCAGCATGGCAATATTTTTTGAAGCGGTCATTTCTTGTTTGCCTCCACATATTTTTTCATGGTGTCGAAGTTCTCCGGTGTCTCCCAGATGATCTTCTTGGCAAAGGTGAACCCATTTTCTGCATTCGCTTCAACAATGGCGAAGGTCCCCCGTCCGATGTAGCTCACCTTCTGACCATCAAGGAGACGTTCATCCTGTCCTATCTTTTCCAAGACACAGTCAAAGTGGCAATAGCCCCCTTGGGGATGGGTAAGGGCACTGGCGATATTCTCTATGACTTTCCCACATAAAGGGCAGTCGAGCAGAGGCTCCTCCACTCTCTTTACCGGCAGGGAAGGAAGGTTGCTGTGATAGGGTGTCTTTGTCTGGGTAGGCAATAGGGTATTCTTGGGCTTTTTTGCTGCCTCAGCCGTACCTTTGGCTTTGGGGCCACGCTTCTTTCGTTTGCGGTCCCTCTTGCGGTTACTACCATCACGCTTGCCCTGATTGGCAGGATTTTGCTTATTGCTCTCTGGTTCCATATGATCCTCTAGACCTACCCTATCCTGTTTTCACCTGATGGGCAAGATGGTCAAAACTAAAAAAGGACGGCATCTTGGAGATGTCGTCCTTTTGGTATAGCACTGGTTTGGGAACTAAGCGTTCTTTTTGCGAATGAGTTCCTTGACCTTTGCCTTCTTGCCCACCTTGTCGCGGAGGTAGTACAGCTTGGCCCTTCTCACGCGGCCTCTTCTGATAACCTCAACTCGCTCGACACGAGGTGAATGCAGGGGGAAAATCCTTTCTACGCCGACACCATAAGAAATTTTTCTTACAACAAACGTGCGGCGGATACCACCATTATTCTTAGCAAGTACGATTCCTTCGAAGATCTGAACACGTTCGTTAGTACCTTCGATAATCTTGAAATATACCTTTACGGTATCACCAACACTGAAGTTTTCAGCGTTTTCCTTCATCTGTTCCGACTCAATAGCCTTAATTACATCCATCGTCTACGGTCCCCTTCGCCCTATGTTCTTTCAATTCTAATAACATCTTCCTGGAGTTCACATCCAAGGATGCCGTCTCCAAAAGATCCGGTCGGTTCAACAAAGTCTTCTCCAACCGCTTCTTAAGTCGCCATTGACCAATATT
Organism: Sphaerochaeta sp.; assembly: GCA_034007055.1. GTDB lineage: Bacteria > Spirochaetota > Spirochaetia > Sphaerochaetales > Sphaerochaetaceae > Sphaerochaeta. The sequence continues at coordinate 9,111 of JAVERP010000020.1, read as the reverse complement.
GGCATGATGTCCGCTCAATAGTACAGCAGGGACACTTTTAGAGCAATAGGTCTCAGGCCTAGTATAGTGGGGATATTCAAGCAATCCGTCAGAAAAACTCTCTTCAACAAGTGAGTCGGCCCTGATGACCCCTCTAATGAGCCGATATACGGCATCAACAATCACCAGTGTGGAAACCTCCCCACTGCTGATCACATAATCTCCAATACTAATCTCGTCATCAACATATAGGTCTATCACCCGTTGGTCAATACCTTCGTAATGGCCACAGATAAAGACCAACTCGTCTTCCAAGCTGAGGATTTCAGCATACCCTTGGGTGAACTTCTTTCCTGAAGGCGAGGGGTAGACCACTCGCTTCTCCTTGGCTCCTATGGAATCAAGGGCGTCACACAGGGGAGCACACCGGATAACCATCCCTGCCCCACCACCAAAGGGTGCATCGTCACATGTACGATGGCGGTCATTGGCGAAATCACGGAAGTCAATAATGTTGTACTGCACCAAGCCGCTCTCTACAGCCCGCTTCATGATTGAATTCTTGAAAAACCCCTCCACCATCTCAGGAAAGAGGGTGACTATGTGAATCTTCACGCCAAGATCCACGGAGTCTTCAGTTCAATGGTGCGTCCTTCAATGTCAACGGCTCCGATATATTGTTCCAAATATGGGACCATATATCGTTTTCCATCAGTGGCAAGCACTTCCAAGAGCACCGTCTGTGCCCCATCCAAGCCATTCTCTACAGTCGCCAAGGTCTCACCTTCATGTACCAAAGCACATCCGATGAGATCGGTAACGTAGTACTGGCCCTTCTTCAGGGGAGCAGCTTTGCTTCGTTCAACCATCAGGCGACAGCCTGCAAGGGCCCTGGCATCCTCAGGATTATCAAACCCCTCGAACTTCATCAAGGCCTGCGAGCCTTGCATCCTGAATTTCTCGATGACTACAGTACGCTCAGTCCCATCCTTAAAGCGCAAGACAACACTCTTGAGTTTCTTCAAGTTGGTGCAGTCTTCATTATTGGGGAGGATTTTTACTTCACCGAGGATACCAAAGGTACTTTGCACGGTAGCAGTATAGAGCAACTCTTCCATAATCAATCCAAGATTTCCAGCACGGCACGCTTGCCACTTTTGGTGGCAGAGGCACTCAGGATGGTCCTGATGGCCTTTGCAATACGCCCTTGCTTGCCAATTACCTTGCCGATATCTTCAGTGGCAACCTTCAGCTCAAGGATTGTGGACTTTTCGCCCTCAACCACATTGATGCTGACATCGTCAGGGGAATCAACGAGGGATTTTACAATGTATTCAACAAGATCCTTTTCCACAACGTTCTCCTGGAACTTATTCCTGGACAGTTCTGGTAATGGTTATCCCATTGCGGTTGAGCAACTGTCTGACTGTATCGCTTGGCTGTGCCCCTTTGGCAATCCAACTGTTGATCTTCTCTACTTCGAGAACCACCTGTTTATCCTTGCTGGCAAGGGGGTGATACTGTCCGACCTCTTCAAGGGTCCTGCTTTTTGTTGCAGCTCTGGAATCCATTACGACTATTCTATAATCGGGTCTTTTCTTGGATCCAAACCGCTTCAGTCTCATGCTTGTACTCACTTCAATTCCTCCTACGAATTCAACTCTACATACCCATCTGTTTAAGCATTGCAGCTTGGTATTTTTTATTTTTTGCTAACTTTCTCATGGTAAGTCGCATTTTCTCGAACTTTTTTATCATCCTATTCACATCAGAGACAGAGGTTCCGCTACCAAAGGCGATTCGCTTCCTTCGAGTAGGGCCCATTATACGGTAATTCGATCGTTCCGCATAGGTCATTGAGAGGATGATTGCCTTTTCTCTGACAATTTCTTTCTTATCAAAATCATCTTCGCTGATCTGGCCTTTGGCTCCGGGAATCATGTCCAGGATCTGCTCCATCGAACCCATCTTGTCCATACGGTTTAGCTGGTCCAGATAGTCCTGCAGGTCGAAGGTGTTCTTCGCCATCTTCTCCTGCATCTTCAGGGCATCAGCCTCGCTGATGGTCTCCTGAGCCTTCTCCACGAGGGAGACGACGTCCCCCATCCCCAGGATTCGGCTTGCGATGCGATCGGGGTAGAACGGCTCGAGGTCTTCAATCTTTTCGCCGACACCGATGAACTTGATAGGCTTCCCCACGACAGAGCGCAAGGAGAGGGCGGCCCCTCCCCGGGTATCACTGTCGAACTTGGAGAGCACAACACCGGTTATGCCCACCTTCTGTTCAAACTCCTGGGCGATTGCAACAGCATTCTGACCGGTCATCGCGTCAGCGACAAAGAGCGTCTCATCGGGCTTGAGCACATCCTTGATGCGCATGATCTCAGCCATGAGCGTCTCATCAAGGTGCATGCGTCCGCTGGTATCGACGATCAGGACGTCGCGCTGCTCTTTCTTTGCAAGCTTCAGGGCTGCAGAGGCGACCTTTACCGGGTTCTTCTCCCCTTCGATGGTAAAGACAGGGACCCCGACCGATTCACCGAGGACCTGAAGCTGCAAAATGGCAGCAGGGCGTACAAGGTCCGCTGCTACCAGCATCGGCCTTCGGCCCTCTTTCTTCAGCCTCTGGGCAAGCTTTGCACTGGTGGTGGTCTTACCCGAGCCCTGCAGGCCCATCATCAGGATGACGGTGGTGGTATCAGGCCCCTTCAAAAGGAGCTTCTGATTCTCTTCATCCCCAAGAAGGGCGACCATGCGGTCATAGACGATCTTCACAAACTGCTGGCCAGGGTCGATGGAAGCGAGGACCTTCTCCCCCATCGCCTCTTCCATGGTGCCGTTTATGAACCGTCTGACAACGCGCAAGTTGACGTCAGCATCAAGCAGGGCGACCTTGATCTCCTCAACGGCGTCCTGAATATTCTTCTCGGTTAATTTGGATTTCCCGGCCAGCGTGCGCATAATGCCGGAAAATGTATCACTTATTGAATCAAACACTATTCTTCTCTGTTGTAATGCTCATACAAGTTACATCTTATACCGCAAGGAGGGAGGTGGTGTCAAGGCATCGTTTGCGCCGAACCGGACTCATCAAAGGTGACCTCCCTGGCATCATCATTGAGGATGACAGGCTCGCCTTCGACCTTATCTATGCGGTAGCTTACCATCGTTGAGACTCCCGCTTCCATCTGCGTCACACCCAACAAGGTATCGCTTCCCATAACCGTATGTTTGTTATGGGTAATGATGATGAATTGGCTTTTCTTAGCAAATTCCTGCAATACTGAAAGGAAAAACCCGATGTTCCTGTCGTCCAGGGCTGCATCGATCTCGTCAAGGACGCAAAAGGGAGAAGGTTTCACATGGTAGGTTGCAAACAACAGCGCCACAGCAGTCATGGACCGCTCCCCGCCTGACAGCAGGGCCAGGTGGGTAAGCTTCTTGCCCGGTGGCTGGGCCAGGATGTCGATGCCACTGGCCAGGACATTTTCAGGGTCGATGAGCTTGAGCTCCGCCCTACCCCCTCCGAACAGCCGGCGGAACATCTCCTGAAAGTTTGTGGAGATCTTCTTGTAGGTATCCAGGAAGAGCTCCTCGCTCCTTGTCTTGATCTCCAGGACCACTGTGGCCAAATCCTCTTTTGCCTTGGCAAGGTCATCCATCTGCTTGGTGAGGAAGTCGTACTGCTCCTTGACCTCGGTGAACTCCTCCTCGGCCATCTGGTTGATGTACCCCATCGAGGCAATCTTTTTCTTCACCTCATCCAATTCCGCCTTCAGGACCGGGATGTCCACAATGTCCTCGGAGAGCCGGCTCTCATACTCCTTCAGGCTCTTGCCGTAGTTGTCGAAGAAGTTGGTGTAGATGGAGGTGATGTTGATGGCAAGCTGCTCGATCTGGTAGCCGAGCTTGTCGGTATCGCTTCGTAGGGTCTGCAGCCTCTCATACGAGGTGCTCTTCATCTCCTGCTTGCCTCTGATGGCCGCACCCAAATCCTCTATCTCGACTATCAGGTCCTTCAGATCTTCGTTCAGGGTGGCTATGCTGCCCTTCATCTCCAGCACTTCCGCCTCGACCGAACGGATGTCCTCCTGCGTCTCATAGATGCGTTCCTGCGCAGTTTCGCTCAGGTTCACCGCATCACGGTACTCGTATTCCTTTTCCGTGACAGAACGCTGCAGGTTGGCTATCCACTCCTTGGCACTGCCCTTCTGCCCCTCAAGCTGGTTAAGGGCGACCCTCTGGTCGGAGACTGCCTCCTGGTAGGCCTCCAGGGAGGAAGAGAGCTTGGCATTCTCCTCACGAAGATAGCTGATGCGCTCACGGTTTGAGAGCAGGGCCCTGCGTTTTTCTGCAAGGGACCGGTCGACCCCATGCTTTTCGGTGATGATGCCTTCAGGGGAGATCAGGTCATCGATGAAGGATGCCTCATGGGAGAGATACTGCTCAAAGAGGGTGCGCAAGGCACCCAGGCCCGAGCCAAGGGTGCGTTGGAACTTGAGCTCCTGGGCGAGCAGTTCGTCCGAGGAGAAGCCGGTGCTCTCCAGCTTTTCCAAAAACTGCTCGTGTGCCAGCACAGATGAGGCGATATGGTCCAATCGTGACTCAAAGGCAGTGAGGGCGATCTTTTTATCCTCAAGACTGTACCCTGATGCCTTGAGCTTCTCCTCAAGCTCGATGACGATGATGTCTGTTAGCTCCTTGAGCCTCTCGGTGAGGAGATCCATCTCCTCATCGAGGCCGATGTCCTCCAACTCTGTTTCACTGATTTCCTGGTTCTGGCTGAGGATGAGGGCCCGTGTCTTGTCGATGCCCTTCTGGTTCCTCTCAATCTCAGCCTTGAGCTGCTCGATGGCGTCATCGATATCAGCCATGAGGGAGAACTTCTCGTCTATGGCGTGCTTGTCACGTTCCATGTGCTCAAGGATGGTATGGGAGCGCTCCCCGGCCCTATCCTTTTGCTGGAGGAAGTCACGGAAGCGTTGGGTAAGGAGGTCAAGCTTGTCCCCCCTCCCCTTGATGGCCTCATCGAGGCGCTGCAGCTCGGTCTGCATCCCTATGCGTCTGGAACCCATCCCCCTCATGGTCTCCTGCAGCCCGGTTATCTCCTCATCATAGGAGGAGAGCGATCCCTTTTGCTGCTCGAGCTCCTTTTCTCCGCGGACCTTCTGCTCTTCCTTGCTGTTCTGAAGCATGATGTAGGACTTGAGGGTGGAGAGCTGCACATCAACTTCCAAGGTGAACTGCTCTTTCTTCAACTCCCTGTAGCTGATGGCCTTTGCAGCCTGGTTCTTCTTGGTCTCGTAGCTCCGCCGAACCTCACGCAGGATGGTCTCAACCTGCATGATGTTCTCATCGGTACGAGCGAGCTTGCGCTCGGCGTCCTGGCTCTGGCTCTTGAAGCGGGAGATGCCTGCGGCCTCTTCAAAGATATATCTTCTGTCTTCAGGTCTGGATGAGAGTATCTGGTCGATCTTGCCCTGCTCCAGGATGGAGTAGGCACTCTTTCCCACCCCTGTATCAAAGAAGAGCTCCTTGATGTTCTTCAGCAGGACGCGGGTGTTGTTGATGAAGTATTCGCTCTCTCCGCTGCGGTAGATCCTGCGCTTGATCTCTATTTCGCTCTCGTCACTGGGAAGCAGGCCATCTTCGTTGGATACGACAAGGCTCACCTCTGCAACCTGCAGGGGCTTGCGCGTGTCAGTGCCGTTGAAGATCACATCCTCCATACGCCCGGCGCGCAGGGTTTTGGTCGACTGCTCTCCCAGGACCCACTTGATGGCGTCGACGATATTGCTTTTCCCGCAACCGTTCGGACCAAGCAAGCTGGTTATACCACTGGAGAACTCCAAGGTCACTGCGTCCGGAAAGGACTTGAAGCCGAATATTTTTAAGCTTTTGAGAAACAAACTGTACCCTCTTATCTGCTTGAAGCTGATTTCTTCGTGATTATACCATATGATGGGAAGGGTTAGAAGTAGGAGGATTTGCTGATGATGGATTCATTGTTCCTGTTTGAGGAGCCAAAGTTGGTATGCGGCATCGATGAGGCAGGCAGGGGCCCATTGGCTGGACCTGTGTGTGCTGCAACTGTTATCCTCGGTGATGATTTTCCCCTGGAGATTCTGAACGACTCAAAGAAGCTCAATGAACTACAGCTACAGAATGCGGAAACAATAATCAAGGAGAAAGCGAAAGCCTGGGCTGTGGCTTTGGCCACTGCCCGGAAGATAGACTCCATAAATATCCTACAGGCCTCTCTACTGGCCATGAAGCGCTCGTATGAGAAACTCAGCAAGGATTTTCCGATCGATCTGGCAAAGGTCGATGGGAACCAGAAACCCGACCTGGACTGCGCTACCATCACAATCGTAAAGGGTGATGCGACAGAGCCTGCGATCATGGCGGCCTCCATCCTGGCCAAGTGCGCCAGGGACCGGTACATGGTCCTTGCGGACAAGAAGTGGCCTCTGTACAACTTTGCCAAGCACAAGGGCTACCCTACTAAGGAGCACCGCGACGCCTGCCTTCTGTACGGGCTCTCCCCCATCCACAGAAGATCCTTTCATATTGCAGGGGCCAAAGCAAAGGGTGACTCCGTTCTGGGGGAATTGTTCTAGACAACAAAAAAGCAGCCACAAGGCTGCTCACTATGCTATTTGGACTTTTCGTTTTGCTTGATGAAATCCAAGGATTTCTGCAATTCCTTCAGGAACTCCCCTAGGTCCTCCTGATAGACGATGATCGACTGTCGGATAAATCGCTCGCTTTCAGGCGTCCCCTTGCTCTCCACCATATTGAGGAACATGTCCCCATAGATGTTTTCCTTCACATTAAAGAAATAGGTCCTGTCATTCTTGACAAGCCTCGATGAATATACTTCTCCACGCTGTCCCATACTGCTCTCCTCGCTATTGCAAAACGTTCAATTCACTACGCTCTACTGATACCCCATTTAATCAGTGAAAAGGCTTGCATGTCAACAAGGTAGGCGCCAGGAGAGGCATGCCCACATCCGTGATATACCTCCGTTCATCACCGCTATGCTGAGCTTGCACAGTCCTAGAAAAAAGGCACGGTGGGGTGAGCATCCCCACTGCTTACTCTGATGAATGCAGGGAAGATTGATTCTTCTTTTCTGAGGGTACTTGACGAACCTTTGATAATGTTTTAAAACATACAGGTGCCGCGCCTTTCGTATACTGGTATTACCTCAGCCTTCCAAGCTGAAGAAGCGGGTTCGATTCCCGCAAGGCGCTTACAGAACAAAACCTTTTATCATAGAGAGTAATGAAACCCATACGAAAGAGTGTGGGTTTTTTCATGCATACAGGTAAGCCCAATTTCTAGCATGTTGCTACTCTGTTTGGAAAGGGAGTCTTGTGGAGAAAGCCAAAGACTTGGATTCCAAGGGACGATCAAGTACAGGTATAGAGAATTGATGTGCAGTGGAAAACTCTTTTCATACCCTTCTTTTCCTGTTCCACAGCAGTGAGTGTTCCTACCAGAAACACCTCCCGAAAAGCACTGTCATCGCTGAACCCTGCATACCGAACCAGGGTTTTGGCAGCTATCACCAGAGCACACGTGGATATGGCGCCAAACAAGCACACCAGCAAGATGATCAACCGTTCAAGGTATCCAATCTTGTGGCCGGCATGCACGGTATCTTGCTTTTCTGATGGTTCAGGCAAGGCCAGCGAAGAGAGAACCCTTGAGACAATGACACTGCTTGGTTTGAATATGAGCAACAAGGCGAAGCCAATACCTACTACTGATGCTGGTAGTTGTATGTGGAAGGGGAAGAGTATTGCCATAACCAACAGAACAGCCAGATGGATCACCTGATCAACTAGAAAAGAGGTGAAGGTGCAATATTTTCTACTGACCAGATCTACAAGGAAGTGTGAGAAGCCAAGGGAAAAAAGCAGCGAACCAGTTTGAAGGGGTGAGACTCCTAGAAGAACCATGCATGGCACAAAGGGAAACACATACAAAAGGGAGTGTATCAGCACCCCTCTCACTTGCTTTTGTTTACGCTTTGCAAGAGCGTCCACCTGCAGATAGAAATCCCCTACCAGATGGCAGCAAAGCAAAAAAATATAGTATTGTAAAATATCAGTGTACCTCCTGCACCATCTGAACTATCAAGGCCTCAATGGAACGCAATTGTGCAAAGTTGTTTGTCCGAACCACAGCATCGACATACTGGCGCCTGATGCCAAGAGCCTGTGCTATACGCCCATTCAGACCACGTTTCCATGATTGGTGTGAAAGGATATCTTCTTCAGAGCTATCAGGTTCTTCAAAGCAGGCCTCATCGAGTGTTATGGAAAATGGAGGCTTGTAGGATGGTATAGTGTTTTTGCATATGAGTTGCTGTTGTTTCAGATGCGCTTCAATCATAGCTAAACCGGTTATCAAATCCTGCCATCTGGGGACAAGATGGGAATCAAGGTACTCTGCATAGGCATACAGCATGGTTGTCTTGGGTTTCATGGCTTGGGTCAGCAGCAAGTAGGATCCAAGAAGTCCATTGACAAAACGATCGCTCTCTCTTGCAGAATTAAAGATGATCAGTTGTCCTTGCCCTTCATGACAGAGGGCTATAGCCGCTCTTGCCCTGTGGTACGCAGGGCCATCAAGTTCGGTCGTCATCCAATCAGGAGAAAAGACATCCAATGTACCAACGCCAATACCACAGCGAAACTGTACAGGGTATGCAAGTCGGGAAAAGAAAGCAAAATACTGATATGCACCCTGGACAGTATGAAAAAGTCCCTGCATTTCATCACCGGCACTGAACATGACAGGAGTGCAAAGAAGGCTCGCGAACAGCTTGTTGCACATCTCAACGGCATCCTTCAGATATGACTGCACTACAAGGCGATCTTTGAATTTTCGTGATTGTATCACGTCAAAAATGAGGGCAGTATAGGTACTATTTTCTTTCATCGGCTCTCCACCTATGACAAAGAGTATACCATCATATGATTTTTAGCAATAAATTTATATGTTATTACACTTAAAGCAATGTTTTTTTATTGCTTGACCTTTCGCTGTTTTGAATGAGTCATATCATAAACTGATAGAAATATCTGAATGAGTCATGTTACAGTTTACCTATCTTTT